>NZ_JBOHHT010000083.1:0-35285 GCF_050725655.1 Sphingopyxis sp.
CCCCCCCGCCGGCGGGCGCGGGGACGGCCGCCCGCCACTTTTTCTCTGGCGAAACGATAGTCTTATTTAGTTTCCTGCGAGAAATTCATCCATCGCCCGATTGACCGCATCGGGCGCATCCCATGGCACGAAGTGGCCGCAATCGGGGACGTGGACGATTGTCGCATTCGGAACCAGTTCCTCCATCCCGTCGAGATTGCACGGCGGCAGCGCAACATCGTCGAGCGCCCAGATGACAAGCGTCGGAATGTCGAGTTTGGGAAACGGCGGCGCAGGCGACTCGGCATAGGGCTCGTCCATCGCGGGCACATTGATCGTCGAACCGCGATACCAGTTGATCATCGCGCGGCAGGTGTCGCGATCCTCCCAATCCTTGAGCAGCCGGGCGATCTCGTCGGGGGGCTGGACGCCGCCGCTCGGCACGCGTCCGGCAAAGGCATGGGCGAGGATGCCCGCGATACCATGCTCCTCGATGATCGTATCGCTCGCCGGGTCGCGGAAGGTGCGGATATATTGGCTCGCCGCGCGCTGGTCGGCGTTCGTCGCCAGAAGGCGCTGGAAAATAGCGGGATGCGGCGCATTCGCGATCACCGCACGGGTGACCCGCCCCGCCCACGCCGGATGCAGCCCGCCCGGCTGGCCGCCGAGCGCGACACCCCAAGCGATCGCCCCGCCCCAATCGTGGCCGACGACCGTGAACTCGCCGACGCCGAGCGCATCGGCGAGCGCGAAGATGTCGGCGATCAGCTTGTCCGGGGTGTAGGATTCGGCGTCCTGCGGCTTCGACGAGCCGCGATAGCCGCGCTGGTCGGGCGCGATGCAGCGAAAGCGATCCGCGAAATGCGGCAGCTGATAGCGCCAGGTGCGGTGCGATTCGGGAAAGCCGTGGAGGAACATCAGCACCGGCGCGTCACGCGGCCCCATGTCGACGACGTCAAGTTCGACTCCGGTCGAAAGCTTCACGCGCTGTTGTTCGAAATCGCCGATCATCGACATGGCTCTCCAGGCTCCTTTGGTTTCGTTTCAAAACCAATCTGGCGGGGATTGAGAGCGGTGGCAAGTGGGCACGCCTTGGCATGTGCATGGCCGGCGGGACGGAGGATCATCCGCTTTGGGGTAGGAAGAAGCCGCCTTCTTCCTTTCGTCATCCCGGACTTGATCCGGGATCCATCAGCGCGACGGTAGCTGTGGACCCCGGATCAAGTCCGGGGTGACGAGTCATATATTATCTGCCTTCGGCCGAAAGCGGACCTCTAAGGATAACTTACCGTCTTCGGCACTTCGGGAATCGGGATGAACTCTTCGCTGTCGCCGGGGACGAGCGGGAATTTGCGCTCTTTCCAGTCGTGCTTCGCCTGGTTGATGCGGTCGCGGCTGGAGCTCACGAAATTCCAGAACACATGGCGCGGCGTCTTGAACGCCTCGCCGCCGAGCAGCATCACGCGCGCATCACTTGTCGCGCGGAGCGTCATCGCCTGTCCGGGTTTCAATATATAGAGGCTGTAACGGTCGAGCCCCTCGCCATCGAGGCTCGCGTCGCCCAAGGCCACCAGCACGGCGCGCTCGTCGGCCTCGGCATCGATCGGGATCGTCCCGCCGGCGTTCATCAAGATGTCGGCGTAGATCGTCGCCGCGTGCTGGGTGATCGGCGAGGTCGCGCCCCACAGGCTGCCCATGATGACGCGCGCCGACACATTGCCGTCCTCGATCAGCGGCAGATCGTCCTTTGCGACATGCTCGAACGCCGCGTCGATCTCTTCCTTGCCGTCGGGCAGCGCGAGCCAGGTCTGCATTCCCGAGATGCCCGATCCGGTCGCGCGCTCGGCGGCGGGCGTGCGCTCCGAATGGACGATGCCGCTGCCCGCGGTCATCAGGTTGCACGCGCCGGGTCGGATCGTCGCGAAGGTGCCGATGCTGTCGCGATGGTCGATCGCGCCTTCGAACAAATAGGTGACCGTCGCGAGATTGATATGCGGATGCGGCCGCACGTCCATGCCGCGGCCGATGTCGAAATGCGCCGGGCCGAACTGGTCGACGAAGATGAAGGGGCCGACCATCGTCCGCGCCTTGTTCGGCAGCGTGCGGCGCACTTCGAAGGCACCGAGATCGTGAGTCGAGGGAGTGATGATGTCGAACATCAATCGAGCCTTTCCAGTGTTTTCTTGGTCTTTTCGGTTTCGACATTGCCCGTGTTCAGCGTCGAGTTTGGTTCGAGGAGGAGCACCTGGCATTCGCCGTCCAGCGCCTCGGGGCAATGTTCGGTGCCGTGCGGCACGATGATGAATTCGCCGGGTTCCACGATCACATCGCGATCGCGAAAACCCATCTTCATCCGCCCCGCGACGACGAGGAACAATTCATCCTCGGCGTCATGATGATGCCAGTCGAATTTGCCGGCGAACTTCACCAGCTTGACCTGAAAATTGTTGATGTCGCCCGCGACGCGCGGGTTCCAGTGATCGTGGAAGGTTGCGAAGGCTTCGGCGAGGTTCACCTTGTCCGGCATCGTCATTCTCCCGGTGCGGTCGCCTTGATCGCGAGCGCGTGGACGCGCTGTCCCGGCATATCCCCGAGCGCCTTGTTCACCGCGCGCTGGCGTGCGACGCGGTTCTGGCCGGCGAAGCCCGCCCACTCGATCGTCAGGCTGAAATGCGACTCGCCGCTGCCGTCGTCGCCCATATGGCCGTGATGACTGGCGCTGTCGTTGTTCAGGATGAAATTGGCGTCGGGAAAGGCTGCGGTGAGCAGGCTTTCCATCTCTTGCTGTGCGGGGCCTTTGTTGCTCATGGGGTTGACCATAAGCGCTTCGTCGCCAAATTATAAGACCTCCAACGCCTCTCGAAAGCCTGTTGTGCCCTCTTCTGCACGCCCTTCCCGTTTTCATGGCCGCGTCCCCCGCGAAGAGCCATGCGTCGCGCCGGGATGCGGCGAACCCGGCGAGTTCCGCGCGCCGATGGCATGGACGCGCTCGCCCGACGGTCCGCCGCAATATCGCTGGCTGTGCCTCGACCATGTGCGCGAATTCAACGCAGGCTATAATTTTTTCGAAGGCATGAGCGCCGACCAGATCATGGAAGCGCAGTCGCCGACCGCGGGCTGGGAAACCGAAAGCCGCACCTTCCGTTCCGCCGGCAGTGCCGACCTGCCGCCGCGCTGGGCCGATTTCAGGGATCCGATCGACGCGCTGGGCGCGCGGTTCCGCCAGCGGATGGACGAGGCGCGGCGCGAAGCGGCGAATCCCGGCCTGTCGCGCGAGGAGCATGCCGCGATGCAATTGCTCGCGCTGCCCGCCGGCGCCGACCGCGCGGCGCTGCGGCGGCGCTACAGCGAGCTGGTCCGCAAATATCATCCCGACCGGAATGGCGGCGATCGCAGTTTCGAAGCAAGGCTGGGTGAGGTAGTCCAGGCGTATCAATTGCTGAGGAAGACGAAGGCTTTCGCATAGGGAGACGCACAATGACCGACCTCGACGAAGCACGGATCGAAGTGGTGCGCCGGCACATGGCGCTCGAGATCACGCACGATTGGGACGGCGTCCTCGCGACCTTCGACCACCCGCGATACGAATTGATGGGGCCCGGCACGATCTTCGATGGCGAAGCGGCGGTACGGTCCTATTTCGCCACGTCGCGCGAACCCTTTCCCGATCAGGCGAACGAGGTCATCGCGATCGCCGCCGATGCGGGCACGAACACGGTGCTCGTCGAATTCTGGCTGACCGGCACGCATCTCGGCCCGCTGAAGCTTGGCCTCAGGACGGTCGAGCCGACGGGCAAGGCGTTTCGCATTCGTATGGCCGCAAGCTTCGAATTCGCGGCGGGCAGCGACAAGATCGTCTGCGAGCGTCCCTATTATGACCAGTCGGCGGTGATGAAGGCGCTTGGTTTGTTCTGAAAAGGCGTTGCAAGCCGCAACCCATGACGATACCGCGCTGGCGAAGCGCCGTTCGGCGGCGACTCTCCCCGTTTGCCTTGCTGGATCTTTGCCATGACCGATATCCCGAACAGCCTCCCCGACCACCACGGCTCGACGCTCCTTTCGGCGCCCGATGTCGAGGTCGATGCACGCGAGGTTTTCGGGGTCGATGTGGAGATGAAGGTTCCGGCGTTCAGCGAGGCCGACGAGCGCGTCCCCGACCTCGACCCGGCCTATGTCTTCGACGGCGACACGACGCTCGCGATCCTTGCGGGTTTCAAATATAACCGCCGCGTGATGGTGCAGGGCTATCATGGCACCGGCAAGTCGACGCATATCGAACAGGTTGCGGCGCGGCTGAAATGGCCGTGCATCCGCGTCAACCTCGACGCGCACATCAGCCGTATCGACCTCGTCGGCCGCGACGCGATCGTGCTGCGCGACGGCCAGCAGGTCACCGAATTTCGCGAGGGCCTGCTCCCTTGGGCGCTGCAGACCCCGACCGCGCTCGTCTTTGACGAATATGACGCGGGCCGCCCCGACGTGATGTTCGTGATCCAGCGCGTGCTCGAGACCGAGGGCAAGCTGACCCTGCTCGACCAGAACCGCGTGATCCGCCCGAACCCGCATTTCCGCCTGTTCTCGACCGCGAACACCGTCGGGCTCGGCGATACAAGCGGGCTGTATCACGGGACGCAGCAGATCAACCAGGGCCAGATGGACCGCTGGAACATCGTCGTCACGCTGAACTATCTGCCTGCGGCGACCGAAAGTGCGATCATCCTCGCCAAGGTGCCGAACACCGACGAGACGACCGTCGCCAATATGGTCAAGGTCGCCGATTTGACACGCCAGGGCTTTATCGGCGGCGACATTTCGACCGTGATGAGCCCGCGCACCGTGATCAGCTGGGCGCAGAACACCGCGATCTTCAACAATATCGGCTTCGCCTTCCGCCTGACCTTCCTCAACAAGTGCGACGAGGCCGAGCGGATGATCGTCGCCGAATATTATCAGCGCGTGTTCGGCGAGGATCTGCCCGAGAGCGTGGTCGGCAAGTAAGCGACCCGAGCGCCGGCGCGTCTGCCGGATCGATTTCTCGCTTCCAAAGCCCGCCATCCTCTGCCAGCGTCGGCTAATGTGTCAGGCTTTTCAAGGATGAATCCGCCGTGCGAATGATACGCCTGTCGGTCGCCCTCCTCCTTGTTCCGCTGTCGGGGTGCAGCATCGCGGCGGTCGATTATGGCAAGATCCGCCACGCCGACTATGTCGCCGACCCGCGCTGCACCGCGCAGCCGGGCGCGATGATCGACGGCGAGGCGCTGCCCTATTTCTTCGCGACAAGCCGCCTCCCCGATTGCCGAACGCCCGAGATCGAGCTGCTCCGCCATCGTGGAGACCATGTCCGGTACGGTCGTTTCAACGCACCGCGCGAGGTGATTGTCGGCAAGAAGAAGAAACTGATCGCACCGCTCGCCTTCCAGACGTCGGCCGACTGGTGGCGCGCGCTGCAGGCCGAGACCGATCGCAAGCAGGGCCGCGTGCTGCTCTATATCCACGGTTACCGCGAGAATTTTTCGACGACCTCGAAAGATGCGGCGCAGATCGCGCGCATGACGGGATTCGACGGGCCGATCATCGAATATAGCTGGCCGTCGCAGGGCAAGGTCCTGAGCTATGTCGTCGACGAGACAAACATGTATCACGACGTCCGCAATTTCCGCGATTTCCTGAAGACGCTTGCCGAACAGACATGGGTCAAGGAGATCGTGATCGTCTCGCACTCGCTCGGCGCGCGCCTGGTGATCCCGGCGATTTCCTATGTCGACCGCACGTCGAGCAGCGCCGACAGCAGCAATATCTCGAACATCATTCTCGCCTCGCCCGACATCGACCGCGAGACGTTCGAGCGCGATATCGAGGAAGAGGCATTGTCGGCGCGGCGCGTCGCCAACAATCGCCGAATGACCGTCTATACGTCGCGCGCCGACAAGGCGCTCGCCGCCTCGCGCGCGCTCCACGGCTATCCGCGGCTCGGTTCCCCCTATTGCTTCGATCCGTTCGAAGCCGCCGAGCTGAAAGCCAAGGGATTGCCCGAGCGTTGCTACCCCGCCACGCGCCCGGGGCTGACCGTCATCGACACGACCGATGTTTCACGCGGATCGACAGGGCACAGCAATTTCCTGCGCAGCGCGGTTGCATGCTGGGACTTCATCGATGTCGTCGCGAACAAGCGCGCGCGTCCCGAGCGCGTCGCGACGCAATGGGCGCATGTGTTCCGGTTGCTTCCCGATCCGGCGGTGCCGAAGGGTGGCGACGATGCGATCTGCCACCGCACACCCGAAGTCGAAGAGCCGCAGTAGGGCTTTAGAAGCCGCACATGATCGCGAAATTGGTGAGCCAGACCACCGGCCCCTCGCCCGTCCACAGCCAGAGACCGCCGACGGCAATCAGGGCGAACAACGCGAGCGCGATCCAGTCCTGCCGCGCTATCTTCACACCGGTTGCAGCCGTTTGACCGGCGCGTCGGCGATCGGCAGGTGGACGAGCCCCGCGAACAGCCCGAGCGCAATCGAGAATCCCCACGCGATATTATAGCTGCCCGTCGCGTCGAAGATCAGCCCCGCCATCCACGCACCGAAGAAGCTGCCCACCTGATGGCTGAGGAACACGATGCCATAGAGCATCGAAAGGTGGCGAACGCCGAAGACGCGCCCGACGATGCCGCTGGTGAGCGGCACGGTCCCGAGCCACAGGAAACCCATCGCGCCGGCGAAAACGAGCGCGCTTGCATGGCTGAGGGGAACGAAAAGGAAGAGCGCGATCACCGCCGAACGCGCGGTGTAGAGCGCCGACAGCACATATTTCTGACGCAGCAGATCGCCGGCGCGGCCGAAGACATACGAACCGAGGATGTTGAACAGCCCGACGAGCGCAAGCACCTGCGCACCGATCTCGATCCCCAGCCCCTTGTCGTCGAGGTAGGCGGGCAAATGCGTCGCGATGAAGGCGATGTGGAAGCCGCAGACGAAGAAACCCGCATTGAGCAGCCAGTAACCGCGGTGGACCGCGGCTTCGCGCAGCGCTTCACGCGCACTCTGTTCTTCGGCCGCGAGCGTTCCGGGTGTGTCGGCGCGGCCGGAAACGCCAATCGCGAGCAATCCGCACAGCGCGACGAGCCCCGCCATGATCCACAAGGTCTGATGATAGCCGATATTGCCGAGCAGCATCGAGGCGAGCGGCACGACGAGGAACTGGCCGAGCGAGCCGCCCGCGGTGACGATACCAAAGGCGCTGCTGCGCTTTTCGGGGCTGACAACGCGGCCGACCGCGCCGAGCACGACGACGAAGGTCGTCGCCGACTGCGCCATGCCGATGAGCAAGCCAAAGCTGATATGCAGCCCGATCGCGTCGGTCGCGAACGCCGCGCCGATCAGTCCGAGCGCATAGAGCAGCGCCCCGCCGAGTACGACGCGCCCCGCGCCATGCTTGTCGGCAAGCGCGCCGACGAAGGGCTGGACCAGCCCGAACAGCAGGTTCTGGAGCGCCATCGCAAGCCCGAAGTCGGAGCGACTGATGCCGATATCGACGCTCATCTGCGGCAGGAACAGACCGAACGACTGGCGCACGCCCATCGCGAGCGTGACGATGAAGGCCGCGCAGGCGATGACGATCCAAGGGCTTTTCATGGGGGAGGACATATGCCGCGGATGCTCCAGCGGCCGGTTCGGGTCAAGCGAGCATAGCTATATTCCCACCAGACAAAAAGGCGGGTAGCGAAGCGAGGCCCTCCCCCTTGATGGGGGAGGCAGCGAGACTTGCGAACTTGTTCGCTAGTCGCAGCGGTAGGGGTGTGGTTGCGCCATGAAACGAACGCCGCCGGATGGCTCGACCCTGCGGGCGCGCAAGTTGCGTGCCGAAATGACCGACGCCGAGCGGAAAGTCTGGACGCTGTTGCGCACCGCCTTTCCCGATTGGCGTTTTCGCCGCCAAGTGCCGATCCGCCAATATATCGCCGATTTCGCCAGCCATCGCGCGCGGCTGGCAATCGAAATCGACGGCGGACAGCATAATGAGGAAATTGACACGCCGCGCGCGGCGATCATCGAAGCCGACGGTTATCGCGTAATCCGGTTCTGGAACAATGACGTGCTTTCGAATATCGATGGTGTCGCTACACTTTTGGCGAAAGCTTTGACCGAGAGTTCACCCCCACCCAACCCTCCCCCATCAAGTGGGAGGGCTTTAGAAGACCGCACCGCACCATGACGACCCAATCTCCCCTCGACGATTTCAAGGCCGCGCTGTCGAGCGTCGCGCGCGCGGTGACCCGCGATGCCGAGGTCGAAGTCGGCTTTACCGCCGACGCCCCGGCGCAGATCGGCAAGGCGATCAAGGTTCCGACGCCGTCGCGCACCCTGCCCGCCGATCAGGTCGCCGAGGCACGGGGATTCGCCGACAGCTATGCGCTGCGCATGAAGCATCACAGCGAGAAACTGCACGCCGCGGCGCGCCCCGCCGAACCGATCGCCGCCGCCGCGTTCGACGCGATGGAGCGCGCGCGCATTGAAGCGCTCGGCGCGCGCCACATGAACGGCATGCGCGGTAATCTCGCCGCCAGCCTCGCGATGCGGATGCGCAGCGACCCGATCAGCCGCGCGCAAGGACGCGAGGACGTACCGATTTCGAGCGCGCTCGAACTGATGCTGCGCGAGGCGCTGACCGGCGACCGGGCGCCGCAGGGAACCGAGACCGGGCTGTCGCTGGTGCGCGAATGGATCACCAACGAGGCCGGCGGCGACCTGACCGCGCTGTCGATGCTGCTCGACGATCAGGTCGCCTTTGCCGAGACCGCGAAACTGGCGCTCCGCCACCTCGACCTCATCCAGAGCGACGAGCCGCTGGAAGAAGGCGCCGAAGACGGCGGCGAGCAGGACGAGAGCGAAGCCGAGGACTCGCCGGAAGAGCAGGAAAGCGAAGACGGCGGCGCCGGTGAATCGCAGGTCGATGCGCGCGCCGAAATGGCGGGCGATCAGGCGGACGATGGCGACAGCGACCCCGACGCGCAGGAAATGGAAGCCGACGGCGAACCCGAAATGGGCGGCGAAGGCGATGAGGGCATGCTGCCGGTGCGCCCCAACCGCCTGCCGAGCGACATCCCCGATTTCAACTATCTGCGCTTCACCGAAAAGCATGACGAGATCATCCTCGCGACCGAACTGTGCGATGCCGACGAGCTGACGCGGCTGCGCGCCTATCTCGACACGCAGATGCAGCATTTGCAGGGCGCGGTGACCAAACTTGCCAACCGGCTGCAGCGCCGGTTGATGGCGCAGCAGAACCGCGCGTGGGATTTCGATCAGGAGGAAGGCCAGCTCGACGCCGCGCGGCTCGCGCGCGTCATCGTCTCGCCCGGCCAGTCGCTCAGCTACAAGATCGAGCGCGATACCGATTTCCGCGATACCGTCGTCACCTTGCTGATCGACAATTCGGGATCGATGCGCGGGCGGCCGATCAGCATTGCCGCGATCAGCGCCGACATCCTCGCGCGCACGCTCGAGCGCTGCGGCGTGAAGACCGAAATCCTCGGCTTCACGACGCGGACGTGGAAGGGCGGGCAGAGCCGCGAGGACTGGCTCGCCGCGGGGCGACCCGCGCATCCCGGCCGCCTCAATGACCTCCGCCACATCATCTACAAGCCCGCCGACGAACCCTATCGCCGCGCGCGCAAGTCGCTCGGGCTGATGATGCGCGAGGGGCTGCTGAAGGAAAATATCGACGGCGAGGCGCTGACATGGGCACACAGCCGCATCATCGGCCGCCCCGAAGAACGCAAGATCTTGATGGTAATCAGCGACGGTGCGCCGGTCGACGACAGCACGCTGTCGGTCAATCACGGCGCCTATCTCGACCAGCATCTGCGTCAGGTGATCGAATGGATCGAGAACCGCTCGCCGGTCGAACTGTGCGCGATCGGCATCGGGCACGACGTGACGCGTTATTACAGCCGCGCGGTGACGATCATGGACGCCGAGCAGCTGGGTGGGACGATGGTCGAACAGCTCGCGGGATTGTTCGACATCGATTGACGGCCGCAAAAAGGGGAACGGCAATGCCGCTCCCCTCACTGTTTCGTTATGCGGACGCCTATTTCGTCTTGCCGGTCCACGCCTCGGGATCGAACCCTTCGAGCGTGTCGCCCTTGGTCCCGGCCGCGATTTCCTCGGCGGTCAGGAATTTGATCGCGACACCGCCAGCCTTGGTGTTGCCCCAGCTTAGCGCGGTGATGTGGCTGTCGCCATATTTGGCACCGATCACGGCGTCCGCACCCAGCTTTTCGCCGCGTTCCCAGATTTCGTCATAGATTTTCTTCTGCGACGGCTCTTTGCTGAAAATCGTCGCCTTGCGCACGCCGGCGGTGACCACACCGACGATCTTGTACGGCTTGTCGGTGATGTCATAGGGGAAAACGGGCACACCCATTTCTTCGTTGACCATCACATGCGCGACGTCCTTTTTCTTCGCCATCGCGGGCGTCGAAATCACCATTGCGGCGATACTCACCGCCGCCAGAATCTGTGCGTATTTCATCGTCTGCTCCCCCTGATTAACTCGCAACAATTCCCTCTCCTTTTCAGCCGGGTCAACAAGATTCTGGCTTGGCAACTTCGCCTATTCATGGCCTATCTGATGCGGGGTTGCAGGGGGCAGATAATGGCATTGATATTTGGCGCGGCAGTGGCCGCTTTACTTGCGGCATCGTCACAATCCGCGGCCGCCGTCGAAACGAACCCGCCGACTGAGGCCGTCCCGGCGAGCGCCGTCGAGCCCGCAATCGCTCCGCTCGTCCTGAAACGCGACACGCCCGTTCATTTCATGGTGGTGTCGGAGGTGACGACAAAGACCCACACCCAGGGACATCGGTTCAGGCTGCGCGTCGACAAGCCGGTCTTTGTCGACGGCGTCCTGGCGCTGCCTGTCGGTACGATCGCGTGGGGCGAAGTGCTCGCCGCGAAGAAGAGCGGCAACGCCGGCAAGTCGGGATCGCTGGAAGCGCGGCTGCTCTATGTCGATGTCGAGGGGTATCGCGTGCCGATCAGCGGCAACAACGAGGCCAAGGGCGCGGGCGGCGGCGCCGAGACCGCGCTCGGCATTATAGCGCTGGGGCCGCTCGGCCTGCTCGCCAAGGGCAATAACGCGAAGATCAAGGCCGGCGAACTGATGACCGGCTTTGTCGAGCAGGACACTGCAATCCCGCGCCCGAAATCCGCCGCGCCGTGACAACGGGTCGCACCCTGCTGGTCGCGATCGGACTGGCGCTGGCCAGCCCGGCCACGGCGGAAGAGCCCGCAGCAGCAGCCGTACCGGCGCGCCTGCTGGTGCCGTCGGGCACGCTGATCGATCTTGTCACCCGCGACGCCATCTCGACGAAGAAGAATGAAAAAGGCGATCTTCTCTATCTGAAGGTCGCGGCGCCCGTGGTCGTCGAGGGCGTGACCGCGATCCCCGCCGACACCGTCGTCGTCGCCCAGCTGACGCGGGCCGAAAAGCGCGGCGCCTTTGGGCGGTCGGGCAAGCTCGACGTGCAATTGCTCTATGCCGAAATGCCCGGCGGACCGCTGCGGGTGAGCGGCACGATCGAAGCGCGCGGCAAAAAAGACGCAGGCGACACTGCGGCGACCGCCGCCGCTTTCCTTGCCCTGCCCTTCCTCCCGACGGGGCGGAGCGCCGAAATCGCCGCCGGAGCCGAAGTTTCAGGGCGCCTCGACCGCGATCTATGGATCGACCGGCGCTGACCGGGCGCGGCCCCCGGCGCGCAGGGTGACAACCCCTTTGCCCCTCGTTACAAACCCTTCCGATGCAGCAGGGACTCGCGGCCTATGACGAGCGCCGCTGCAACGACATTTGTGCTGAAGGGTCGCCGGCATGACTTGGGGCCGCACCGATGGGGTGCGAGGCTGAGGGGGCGACTGTAGCATGAAAAAAGCATCCGACCTGTTCATCGAGTGCCTGGAAGAAGAAGGCGTCGAATATATTTTTGGCGTTCCGGGTGAAGAGAATCTGGATTTCCTCGACAGCCTGTCGCGATCGACCAAGATCCAGCTGATCCTGACGCGGCACGAACAGGGCGCGGGCTTCATGGCCGCCACCTACGGACGCCACACCGGCAAGACCGGCGTCTGCCTTGCCACGCTCGGCCCCGGCGCGACGAACTTCGTCACCGCGGCCGCCTATGCGCAATTGGGCGGCATGCCGATGATGATGATCACCGGGCAAAAGCCGATCAAGAAATCCAAACAAGGACGTTTCCAGATCCTCGACGTCGTCGCGATGATGGGGCCGATTACCAAATATACGCACCAGATGGCGTCGTCGGACAATATCCCGAGCCGGGTGCGCGAAGCCTTTCGCCTCGCCGAGGAGGAAAAGCCCGGCGCGGTGCATATCGAGCTGCCCGAGGACATCGCCGACGAACATACCGACAGCCTGCCGCTGAAGCGCAGCCACTCGCGCCGGCCGACCGCCGACGTCAAATCGATCCGCGAGGCGGTGAAGGCGCTCGAAAATGCGACTTCGCCCGTGCTCGTGATCGGCGCGGGCGCGAACCGGACGATGACCGGCCGGATGCTGCTGCAGTTCATCGAGAAAACCGGGATCCCGTTCCTGACCACGCAGCTCGGCAAGGGCGTGATCGACGAGCGGCATCCGAAATTCCTCGGTTGCGCGGCGCTGTCATCGGGCGATTTCGTCCACCGCGCGGTCGAGGCGTCGGACTGCATCGTGAACCTCGGCCATGATGTGATCGAAAAGCCCCCCTTCTTCATGCAGCGCGGTGGCCCGACCGTCATCCATGTGTCGAGCAAGACCGCCGAAGTCGATCCGGTCTATTTCCCCGACATCGAGGTCATCGGCGACATCGCCAACGCCGTGTGGCAGATGAAGGAAGACATTGTCCCCAATGGAAGCTGGAAGTTCGATCACCTGCTCGCCTATCGCCAGGCCGAGGTCGAACATACCACCCCGCTCGCCGAGGATGCGCGCTTCCCGATCTTCCCGCCCTATGCGGTTCAGCAGATCCGCGAGGCGATGCCCGACGACGGAATCATCTGTCTCGACAACGGCGTGTACAAAATCTGGTTCGCGCGCGGCTACACCGCCTATCGCCCGAACACGGTGCTGCTGGACAATGCGCTCGCGACGATGGGCGCGGGGCTGCCCAGCGCGATGATGTCGGCGATGGTCTATCCGGGGCGCAAGGTCATGGCGATCTGCGGCGACGGCGGCTTCATGATGAACAGCCAGGAGATGGAGACCGCGGTCCGCCTGGAGCTCAACATCACGGTGCTGATTTTGAACGACAACAGTTACGGCATGATCCGCTGGAAACAGGCGAACATGGGCTTCAAGGATTGGGGGCTGACCTATGGCAACCCCGATTTCGTCAAATATGCCGAGGCCTATGGCGCGCACGGTCACCGGGTCGAAAGCGCGGCGCATCTGAAGGAATTGCTGGCGCATACGCTGAGCACGCCGGGGGTGCATCTGATCGACTGTCCGGTCGATTATTCCGAGAATGACCAGATTTTGAACAATGACATCAAGAGATTGTCGAAGGATCTGTAAGAAAACCGAGCTGCTGTTTGTTTCTTGTCATCCCCGCGAAAGCGGGGACCCAGGAGCGAAATGGAACCGACCTATCACGTCTACATCCTCGCCAGCGGACGCAACGGCACGCTTTATACCAGGGTAACGGGAGATTTGGCGGCCCGTTGCAGCCAGCATCGCAATGGACAAGGATCGCAGTTCACCGAACGCTATGGCGTCATCGCTTGGTCCATGCCGAAGCCTTCGCTGACGTCAGCGAGGCGATCGCACGGGAAAAGGCGATCAAGAAATGGCGCCGGGCGTGGAAACTGGAATTGATCGAACAGGGCAATCCGCAATGGCTCGACCTATATGATCGGCTCAACGGTTGATTGCGCAACTCCTGGGTCCCCGCTTTCGCGGGGATGACATTGTTGGAGAATGATTGTGAAGTTGAAAGACGTCTACCCGCTCTATCTCAACAACAAGGCGGTGCAGCCGAACACCGACCTCGAGGTGATCGACAAGTTCACCGGCGAAGTCGCGTTCCGCACCGCGCTTGCGACCCCGGACATCATCGACGAGGCGATCGCGGGCGCCGTCCGCGCCGCCGAGCCGATGGCGCGGCTCGCGAGTTTCGAGAAGCGCGACGTGCTCACCCATTGCGTCGGGCGCTTTCAGGAGCGGTTCGACGAGCTGGCCTATGCCTTGTGCGTCGAGGCGGGCAAGCCGATCGCCGACAGCGAGGGCGAAGTCAGCCGCCTGATCGATACCTTTCGCATCGCCGCCGAGGAAGCGACGCGCAATTATGGCGAGGTCCAGCCGCTCGACGTTTCGGCGCGCGCCAAGGGTTATATGGGGATGTGGAAGCGCGTGCCGATCGGTCCGTGCAGCTTCATCTCGCCATTCAACTTCCCGCTCAACCTCGCGGCGCACAAGATCGCGCCCGCGATCGCGATGGGGTGTCCGTTCGTGATGAAACCCGCGTCGCTGACGCCATTGGGCGCGATCATCATGGGCGAGGTGCTCGCCGAATGCGACATATTGCCCGAGGGTGCGTTCAGCATCTTGCCCGCGACCCGCGCGGGCGCCGACCTGTTCACCACCGACGAGCGGCTGAAACTGCTGTCGTTCACCGGATCGCCGGGCGTCGGATGGGATCTGAAAAGCAAGGCGGGCAAGAAAAAGGTCGTGCTCGAACTCGGCGGCAACGCTGCGGTCGTCGTCGACAAGGACGCCGACCTCGACCATGCGCTCGCGCGCATCATCTTCGGCGGCTATTACCAGTCGGGGCAAAGCTGCATCCATGTGCAGCGCGTGATCATCCATGCGGAGATCTACGACAAATTCCGCGACATGCTCACCGCGAAGGTCAAGACGCTGAAATCGGGCGATCCCAAGCTGCGCGACACCTTCATCGGCCCGATGATTTCGGTCAAGGAAGCGCAGCGGCTGAAGGGCTGGATCGACGACGCGGTGACCGCGGGCGCGACCTTGCTCGCGGGTGGGGGTTGTGCGGGGAATATGATGGAGGCGACGCTGCTGGAGGATGTCCCCGGCGACACCGATGTCGTGCGCGAGGAAGCGTTCGGGCCGGTCGTCATCCTGTCGAGATTCACCGAGTGGGAAGCCGCGCTGGCCGAAGTCAACGACAGCAAATTCGGACTGCAAGCCGGGCTGTTCACGCGCGACATCCACAAGATCCTCGACGCATGGGATCATCTCGACGTCGGCGGCATTGTCGTCAACGACGTGTCCTCCTATCGCGTCGACAATATGCCCTATGGCGGGGTGAAGGACAGCGGGCTGGGGCGCGAAGGCGTTCGGTTCGCGATGGAAGATATGAGCGAAATCAGGAACCTGGTGATCCGGCGAACCTGATTGGATCATGGTTAACCGTATATGTGTCAAATAGGCAACGTCACACAACCGTCCCCGAACTTTCTTCAAACTGTCGCGGCTTTGATTCGCACGCTGTAACAAAACTCCTGTCTAGGCCGTGGGCAGCCAGAGGCTGCTTACGGAGTGTGACATGGCCACGATTTCGACCCTGCCCATCCCCGCGCGTTTTCCCGACCCGTTCACCAGCGACCCGCATATCCCCGAACGCGTGATCGGCGAGCGGCGGAGCTATCGCACGGTATGGGTCAGCGATATTCACCTCGGCACACGCGGGTGCAACGCCGCGATGCTGATCGACTTCTTCGACCATGTCGATTGCGAGACGCTCTACCTCGTCGGCGACATCATCGACGGCTGGCGGCTCAAGAAGCGCCATTTCTGGCCGCCCGAGCATAATGACGTCGTCTGGCGCGTGCTGAAGCGCGCGAAGCGCGGCACCCGCGTCGTCTATGTCCCCGGCAATCATGACGAGATGTGCAAGCCGTTCGACGGTTTCGATTTCGGCGGGGTCGAGATCCGCCGCGAGGCGGTCCACGAAACCGCCGACGGGCGCAAATTGCTCGTCGTCCATGGCGACGAATTCGACGCCGTGATGCTGGCGCACCGTTGGCTCGCCTTCGTCGGCGACGCCGCCTACACCGCGCTGATGAAGTGCAATGTGGTCGTGAACCGCATCCGCAGCGCATTCGGCCTGCCCTATTGGTCGCTGTCGATGGTCGCCAAGCACAAGGTCAAGAACGCCGTCCAGTTCATCGGCCGCTACGAAGAAGTCGTCGCCCACGCGGCACGCTCGCGCGGGGTCGACGGCGTCGTGTGCGGGCATATCCACAGCGCCGAGATGCGCGAGATCGAGGGCACCGAATATTATAACGATGGCGACTGGGTCGAAGGCTGCACTGCGCTGGTCGAACATCACGACGGCACTATGGAAATCCTGCACTGGGCCGAAGAGGTCGCAAGCCGTGTCGCGCCTACGCCGCTGGAACTGCCCGCCCCGGCCCGTGCAGCGTAAGGATATTGCCCGCATGCGGATAATAATCGTCACCGACGCGTGGGAGCCGCAGGTCAACGGCGTCGTCCGCACATTGCAGGCGACGGTCGCCGAACTGCGCGCCGCGGGGCATGAGGTCGGGATCGTTTCGCCCGACCTGTTCCGCTCCTTCCCCTGCCCCTCCTATCCCGAAATCCGGCTCGCGCTGGCGGGCCGGCGCAAGGTCGCGCGGCATATTCGCGCCTTCGCACCGCAGGCGATCCATATCTCGACCGAAGGGCCGCTCGGCATGGCAGCGCGGCGCTGGTGCCTGAAGAATAAATTCCCCTTCACCACCGCCTATCACACGCGCTTTCCCGAATATGTCGCGGCGCGGCTGCCGGTCTCGCCCACCTTTGTCTGGCGCTTCATCCGCTGGTTCCACCGCCCGGCGCGGCACATCATGGTCGCGACGCGCAGCCTGGCGCGCGAACTCGCCGACCAGGGGCTGGGTCAGACGATGATGTGGGAACGCGGGGTCGACCACGACCTGTTCCGCCCCGATCGCGCGCCGCATCCGGCCTATGAAAAGCTGGCGCGGCCGATCCAGCTTTACGTCGGCCGCGTGGCGGTCGAAAAGAACATCGGCGCCTTTCTGGCGACCGACCGGCCGGGCACGAAAGTCATCGTCGGCGAAGGGCCCGCGCTCGCCGACCTCAGAGCGCAGCATCCGGACGCGCTGTTCCTCGGCAAGCTTGGCGGCGAAGCACTGGCCTCGGCCTATGCGGGCGCCGACGTCTTCGTCTTTCCCAGCCGCACCGACACCTTCGGCCTCGTCATCATCGAGGCCATGAGCTGCGGCACACCCGTCGCCGCCTATCCCGTGCCGGGTCCGGGCGACATCGTGACGGGCGGCGCCGGCGCGCTCAACGAGGATCTTGGCCGCGCGATCGACATGGCGCTCGCGTGCAGCCGTGCCGACGCCGAAGCGCTGGGTGCACGGTACAACTGGACGAGCTGCACCGCGCAGTTCGCAAAAGCGCTGACCTTTGTCCCATCGGAACCGCCGCGCGAAGCCATCGCCGGCGCGCGGCTCGCCGCCTAGAAGGTCTTGCGCCACTCCAGTTCGATATAGCGGCCAAGCGGGTCGATATAGCCCGGCTGGTAGTTGAGCGGCACACGGCCGTTCGCGTCGGTGATCTTGCGCTGGGCGTCGAAGATATTGTCGACCGCAAGACGCAGGCGCGATCCCTTGAGGAATGGCAGCTTCTCGGTCAGCTTCGCCTTCTGGTTCAGGTCGACGAAGAAGCGCAGATTGAAGGTCGCGAGGTCGCCGAACTTCAGATCGCCCGCGGTGCCGCCCGTCACCGTACTGCCGCTGTCATATTTGGCGCTGAGCCGCACGCCCATGCCCTTGTTGAACAGCCCGCCGTCGAGCTCGAACAGATGACGGTTGCTGCCGCCGCCGCTGCCCGTCGCCGAGCCATTGAGCAGGTCGAGTTCGGGAACGCCCGGACGGATCAGGACTTTATCGGTCAGTTTGATCGTGTGGTAGAGCGATACCTGCCAACGCCCGCCCTGCGGACCACCGAACATGCCGCCGGGGCCGCCGCCACCGCGGCCGCCCATGCGCGGGCCGCCACCGCCGCCCCTACGCTGACGGCCTGCACCGTCGCCCCGTCCGCCGCCTTCGCGCGCGCCTGCGCCGTCGGGACGTCCACCACCGGGACCGCGCGCACCGGGACCGCGCTCTTGCTGCTGGCCAAAACTCTTGCCAAAGTTGAGGCCCCAGCGGATCTGCGAATTTTCGGACTGGTCGAAATTGACCGGCCGCTGGTCGAGCGCGATCAGCACGCCATTTTCGTCGCGCGTGACGCGATCGGGAAAAGCGGCTTCGATCTCGGGCGTGAGTAACGGGAACGAGTTGGCCGTGTCGTTGCTCTTGTTCCGGTTGTAGTTGACCGAGAAATTCAGCCCCTCGACCATCGGCGGCGACCAGTTGAGGCCGAGTTTCAGGTCGCGGCGCGTTTCGGCGAGCAGGAAGGGATTGCCCCCCGTCGTTGTCGTGATCTGCACCGTCTGCCCGGTCGAAAAGTCGTAATAGGTAACTGCGGGGGTTACCAACGGCGCGGCACCGAGTTGCTGGATGCCGGGCGCCGCCTCGTCCTGGTTGAAGCTCGCGATCAGCGAGAGATTGTCGGTGACGCCCCAGTTGAGGTTCGCGCCCCAGCTTTTGAGCGCATCAAAGTCGCTGGGATTCTGCACCTGTCCGCTCAGCGTCAGCGAGACGCGGCCGATATTGCCGACCTCATATTCGGGGTCGAGCAGCGGCACCGTCAGCGAGCCGAACACACCCGGCAGGTCGCGCGCAAGGTAGGTGTTCGTGATGGCGTTCGCATTGTCCGACTGGCTGTCGAAACGCAGACCCGAATAGCTGCCGGTCATCGACAGGCGGATCGGCCCCGCCCAGCCGTCGGTCACCGTGCCCGACAGATTGGCGTTGCCGCCGAACGTCTGCTGGCTGCTCTCGAAGCGGTCGCGGGTGCCGCTGATGCGGTCGGTGAAAGTGAGTTGATCGGCGTCGGCATAATTGCCCGACACCGACCAGCGCCAGTCGCCGAGCATACCGTTGACGCTGGCGGTGGTGGTGAGATTGCGGCTGCGGCTGTCGCGTTCGAGCGGATCGTCGACACCGCCGACGCCGGGACCGAGCAGCGACAGGCTGTCGGTCTGGTCGAAGCGCACATTGACCGACGCGTCGGTGAGCTTGTTCAGGCTGCGCTGGATCGTGGCGTCGACCGAATATTCGTCCGACGCGCCGAGCAGGCTGCGTGCCGCAGCGCTCGCGGCCAGGGCTTGGCCAGCCTCGTCGGAAGCATAATCGAGGTTCCGCTCGCTTTCGAGCAGCATCGATTTATGTTCCCAGCCGGCGTTGACGTTGAGGCGTCCATTTTCGCCGATCATCAGGAAGCTCGGCTGAATCTCGCTCTGGAAGCGCCCGCCCTGCGTCGGGATGCCGCCCTCTCCCTCGATCGCGACCTGACGGAAATTGGGTTTGAGCACCATGTTGACGACGCGCTCGTCGGCCGAATAGCCATATTGCAGCGCGACTTCCTCGGGGAAGACCTCGACCTTGGCGATCGCTTCGGGGGGCAGGTTGCGCACTTCGCCGAAGCCGCCGATGCGGCGGCCGTTGACGAGAATGATCGGCCGCCCGCCACCGCGCCCACGCCCCGAACGCGTCTGGGGGGCGAGCGCGTCGAGCAGTTCGGAGACGTTCGACACGCCATAGCTCGCGATCGCCGCCTCATCGAGTTCGGCCTCGGCCTTGATGTCGGTGTCGAGCTGACCCGCGAGGCGCGGCGCGGTGACGACGATCTCGTCGTCGCTGTAATCGTCATAAGCGTCCTCGACCGTTTCGGGCGCAGCTGCGGCGGGCTCGGCGGGCTGTTCGGCCACGGCGGCAGCCGCGGGCGGGCCGATCGGCGCTTCGGCCATCGCCGGCAGCGCGAACGAAGCCCCGGCCGCCAGCAAGGCAGCGCGTGCGGAAATGGGAAGGCGGATGCTATTCATTGGAGGGAGAGCCTTTGTTTCTTTTCTGTCTTCGTGTTTTATTTGCATGCCAGCGCTTAACGCCCGCTGACGCCGCGCTTTGTTCGCGGTTCATCTATGTCGCGCAATTGTCGCAACAATGTGTCGAGGCCATGCCGGTTCGACGGGCCGTCCATATCGACCGCTGGACAGCATGAGCCTTCGCCCTTATCGGCCACCCATGCCGACTCCAGTCTCTTCCGCTCCGTCCAAAGCCGATATTGGCGAATCCATCCTGATCGTCGATTTCGGCAGCCAGGTGACCCAGCTCATCGCCCGCCGCGTCCGCGAAGCCGGCGTCTATAGCGAGATCGCGCCGTTCAACAGCGCCGCCGAGGCGTTCGAACGGATGCAGCCCAAAGGGGTGATCTTCTCGGGCGGCCCGGCCTCGGTCACCGATGAAGGCAGTCCTCGCGCGCCGCAGGTCATTATCGACAGCGGGCTGCCGATCCTTGCAATCTGTTACGGCCAGCAGACTTTGTGCGTCCAGTTGGGCGGCACGGTCGAAGGCGGCCACGCCGCGGAGTTTGGGCGCGCCGACGTCGAAATCCTGAAAGCGAGCCCTCTGTTCGACGGCTTTTGGGAAGTGGGCAGCAAATATCCGGTGTGGATGAGCCATGGCGACCGCGTCACCGAGGCACCCGAGGGGTTCGAGATTGTCGGCACCTCGCCCAATGCGCCGTTCGCGATCTGCGTCAACGAGACGAAGCGCTATTACACGACGATGTTTCACCCCGAGGTGGTTCATACCCCCGACGGGGCAAAGCTTTTGTCCAATTTCGTCCACAAGATCTGCGGGCTCGCCGGCGACTGGACGATGGCTGAATTCCGCGCCAACAAGATTGCCGACATCCGCGCCCAGGTCGGCGACCAGCGCGTGCTCTGCGGCCTGTCGGGCGGGGTCGACAGCGCGGTTGCCGCGGTGCTGCTCCACGAAGCCATCGGGCATCAACTGACCTGCGTGTTCGTCGATCATGGCCTGCTCCGCCTCAACGAACGCGAACAGGTCGAGCGCCTGTTCCGCGACCATTATAATATCCCGCTGGTCGTCGTCGATGCCGAGGAACGCTTCATGACGGGGCTGGCCGGCGTTTCCGATCCCGAAGCCAAGCGCAAGTTCATCGGCAAGACCTTCATCGATGTCTTCGACGAAGAAGCCAAAAAACTGGGCGGCGCCGATTTCCTCGCACAGGGCACGCTATATCCCGACGTGATCGAGAGCGTCAGCTTCACCGGCGGACCGAGCGTGACGATCAAGAGTCACCACAATGTCGGCGGCTTGCCCGAACGCATGAAAATGGCGCTCGTCGAACCGCTGCGCGAACTGTTCAAGGACGAAGTCCGCCTGCTCGGCAAGGAACTCGGCCTCCCCGACGTCTTCGTCGGTCGCCACCCTTTCCCCGGCCCCGGTCTCGCGATCCGCATTCCGGGCGAAGTGACGAAGGCAAGCTGCGACATATTGCGCAAGGCCGACGCCATCTATCTCGAGGAAATCCGGAACGCCGGCCTCTATGACGAGATCTGGCAGGCATTTGCGGTGCTCCTTCCCGTCCGCACAGTCGGGGTGATGGGCGACTACCGCACCTACGACCAGGTTTGCGCGCTGCGTGCGGTGACCTCGACCGATGGCATGACCGCCGACATCTATCCCTTCGACGCGAGCTTCCTCAGCCGCTGCGCGACGCGCATCATCAACGAGGTGCAGGGCATCAACCGCGTGGTGTACGACTATACGTCGAAACCGCCGGGCACGATCGAGTGGGAATAGGGGCATGGCGGCCGTCCAAGTAGACCCCGACAAGGTTCACGAATTTGTGGACATGGACGGTTTCTATGACTGGCTGGCCGCGCATCACGCCACCGAACGCGAGGTGTGGATCAAGATCCACAAGGTCAAGTCGGGCCTCGCGTCGATCACCGCCGAACAGGCGATCCATGCGGCGCTGTGCTGGGGATGGATCGACGCCATCCGCAAATCCTTCGACGAAAAAAGCTTCCTCCAACGCTATACGTCGCGCGCCCCGAAAAGCGTCTGGAGCCAGATCAACATCGACAATGTCGCGCGGCTGACCGCCGAGGGTCGGATGACCGGGCATGGGCTGAAACAGGTCGAGGCCGCGAAGGCCGATGGCCGCTGGGATCGTGCCTATCGCGTCAAGGGATCGGAAATTCCGGGCGACCTGCAGGCGGCGATCGATCCCGAACCCGAGGCCAAGGCCATGCTGGAAAAGCTCACCGCGCAGAACCGCTTCGCGCTGATCTTTCGCCTGGGTAATATCAAGACCGACGTCGGCCGGAAAAAGAAGATTGTCGACCTTGTCGCGATGCTGAAGCGCGGCGAGACTTTTCACCCCCAAAAAGCGAAGTGACGCCGCCGCGAGGCGGTCTCAGCCGTCGCCCGCGGTGACGATAGTGTCGTCGGCATCGACCCCGCCCGCCGACGCATCCCACCAGTCGCCGAGCGCATCGATCAGCGGCACGAGCCGTTCGCCGTCGGGGGTCAGATCATACTCGACCCGCCGGGGATAGCCCTCGAACTCGGTACGCTGGACGATCCCGGCATCCTCGAGCTTGCGCAGTTCGAGCGTCAGCATCTTGTGCGAAATCGTCGGATTGTCGCGGCGCAGGTCGCCGAAGCGTTTTGTCCCGTCGCTGAGATAATAGATCAGCAGCGTCGGCCAGCGGCCGCTCAGCACCTGCATCACTTCCTCGATCGGACAGCGCGAAACCAGATTTTTCATCAATGCCTCATGGTTACAAAAAGGTGCGTAATTTACGCGCGGACGGCGCGCCCTATATCTGGTTTCGCTGCGCAGCTCCCCCTCAAGAAGATGGAGTAATACATTGGAACCGATCCTTATCTATGGCTTCCCGCTGGGAAGTTCCATGGGCCTTGTCGCGGCCCTCGAATGGCTGGGCAAACCTTATCGCCTGTGCCGCGTCGACATGCTCGGCGAAATGCGCGAGCCGACCTATGCCCGTATCAACGCACGGCACGAGACGCCTGCGCTGGTTACGGACCAGGGCGCGTCGCTGACCGAGACGATGGCGATCGCCCACTGGCTCGCGGGGCGCGACGACGAACGGCGGATCAGCCCCGATCCGCTGTCGCCCGAGGGCGACCGGATGCGGCAGGTCATGGCGTTCATCAACACCGGCTTCACGGGGGCTTTTACCCCGCTTTGGGTCGCACTCGAAATGGACCCGCCGCGCCCCGCCCTGCAAGCGTCGCTCCGCGAATGGGGCAAGGAAGCGGTGATCGGACGCCACGACCGGCTGGAAGAAATGGTCGGCGACGGTCCCTATCTGGTCGGCGACCGGCCGACGCTGGCCGATGCGCTGTTCATCGGGGTCGCGCGCTGGCTGGAGTTTCACGAGGTCGCCGAGCCCGTTCGCTGGCCAAAGCTCGCGGCGCTGCGCGCAAGGCTGGAGGCCGATCCGGGCGTCGCCTATGCCACCGCGCTCGAAAGCGGCGAGACGGCGCCGGGGGGCGGCCTCTGCCTCGGCCATATCCCGCTCGCCGAAGTGATCGAGCGTTACGGTGCCTGATGGGGCGGATGCGCGGCGCGGCGCCGCCGCGCACCGCTTCCCCGCTTGCGAGATTGTGAGTGCCCGCCACCTTTGATAGCAAGGCGCCATGGACAGGATCGAAACCGAAGCGTCGGGCGGCTGCCAGTGCGGCGCAGTGCGCTATCATGTCACCGCGGTGCTCGACAGCTCGCACATCTGTCATTGCCGGATGTGCCAGAAGGCGGCGGGCAATTTCTTCATCGCACTGATCGGCGTGCCGCGTGATGCGATCACATGGACGCGCGGCGCGCCCGCTACCTTCAACAGTTCGGACAAGGCGGCGCGCGGTTTCTGCCGCGACTGCGGGACGCCGCTCACTTATGACTATGCCGGGAGCAAGCATGTCAACCTGACGACCGGGTCGTTCGACGATCCGTCGGCGTTCCCGCCGCAAGTCCAGTTCGGGATCGAAGGCCAGCTGTCGCTGTTCGAGGATCTGCCGATCAAGGCCGAGGGCACCACCGAAGACGTGATGAGCAACCTTGTCGGCGCGATCAAGGCGAGCAACCACCAGCATCCGGACCACGACACCGACCGCTGGCCTGCCTGATCCCTAAGCCCGGAGCGCGCCGATCGCCGCGCTGGGCGTGAGGCCGAAGGTTTCGCGAAAGACGCGCGACAGATGTGCGGTGTCGGCAAAGCCGGCGTCCATCGCCGCGGTGCGAACGAGCGCGCCCTGCTTCATCTGCTGCGCGGCAAATTGCATCGCCGACCAGCGCTTGAATTCGCGAAAGCCCTGTCCGGTCGCCGCCCTGAAGTGGCGCAACGCCCGCGTGCGTTCCATGCCGAGCCGCTGCGCCAGCTCGTCCTGCGGCATGCGCCGCATCGGGTCGGCGTAAATCGCGCGCACGGCATCGGCGACGCACAGCAACGGCGGGGCCGCAGCGGCGGTCAACCGCCCGCGCAGTTCGTCGGCGGCATCGGCCGCGCCATCCAGCACCGCGCCCGCCAATTCGGCCAGCTTCCCGTCCAGCGCGCGCGCCAGCGGAACGTCGAACGGAAAGGCGAGACCATCGAGATAGAGGATGTCGGCGCCGCGCGCGGGCAAGGCGATGCCATGCACGACGCCGGGGCGGATCAGCAGCATGTCGCCCTCGACCGCCACCCCGTCCAGCGTCAGCCGCAGCGGGCCGCCGCGCCCCATCAATATCCCGGTGACCGGGTTGGCGTGCGGCGCAAGCGAGGCGACGTCAACCGGCAGCAGCGAATTCCGGAAAGGGGAGAGCGGCTCGGACATCGCTGGGATTATCTGCCGGTCGGGCGCCGGGCGCAAGCGCCGCGCTAACGCTCGATCCCGGCGCGCACGAAGGCACCGTACATCTCGCGCCCGTTCGGATAGACGTCCTTGCGTACCACTTCGCCCGCATCGTTCAGGGTGACGACGTCGAGCATCCCGACGCGCGCGGTGAAAGGCGCGCCGCCCGGTTCGGTCAGCGCGAGCAGCATCGTCCATTCGAACACCCAATGATCGTCGTCGTAGAGCCGCCGTCCCATTTCCTGCGAGAAATCGAAGGTCGCGAACAATTGCCGGCAATGTTCGCGCAGCCGTTCGCGCCCCGTCACGGGTTCGGTGCCGTCGTGGAGCGCGAAGACCGTGTCCTGCGAATGGAGCGAGGCGATCAGGTCGGGATCCTTCGTTTCCCAGCCGACATGATAACGGTCGAACAGGGCGGCAACGGAAAGGGGGCGTTCGATTTGTGCGGTGGCGGCCATATGCTTTCTCCCATGCTGTCACGGGGAAGATTAGCGGGCCGGTTGGCGAACGCGTTGAACAAACGTGCGCCAATTTTCGCTGGCGCGCGGCCCTCCATCTGATAGCCCTGTCCCCGGGCAGGGGAGCGCTGGAATATGGCGACACAGTCGATCGAAGGCCGGGCTGGCGGAAAACGCGTGACGTGGGTCGTCGTCCTGATCGCGCTGTCGGTGCTCCTCAACTATGTCGATCGCGGCGCGATCGGCGTCGCAGCGCCGCTGATGAAGGAAGAGCTGGGGCTGTCGGCGACGGGATTCGGCTTCGCGGTTTCGGCCTTCTTCTGGGTCTATGCGCCCGCCTGCCTGTTCGTCGGCTGGCTCTGCGACCGTTTTTGCGTTTACCGCGTCTTTGCACTGGGGGTCGCGATCTGGGCGATCAGCACCGCGCTGACCGGTTTCGCGGGCGGGCTGATATCGCTGATTGTCCTGCGGCTGTTCCTCGGGCTGGGCGAGAGCATCGCTTTTCCGGGTAGCAGCAAGATTTTCGCCGCCGAGGTGCCGATCGAACGGCGCGGCATCGCGAATGCATCGGTTTCCGCGGCCATCGCCTTTGGCCCGGCAATTGGCGTGCTCGCTGGCGGCGCGATCCTCGGCGAATGGGGGTGGCGACCGGTTTTCTGGATTTTCGGCGCCGTGACGCTGCTGTGGCTTATTCCCTGGCAATTCGCCGCGGCATCGATGCGGGCACGCGCACAAGCGGCTCCGGCGAGCGAGAGGGTTTCGATCCGCCGCCTGCTCCGCGTGCCGGCGCTGTGGAAGATGAGCGTCGTCCATTTCCTGTCTAACTACGGCTTTTACTTCCTGCTCGCCTGGCTGCCGCTCTACCTCGTCAATACGCGCGGTTATTCGATCGGCGAAATGACCGTGCTCACGACGCTGAGCTTCACGACGCAAGGTGTCGTCGCGCTCGCGGGCGGCTGGCTGTCCGACCGGATGGTCGCGAAGGGCGCCAATGAAGGCGAGGTTCGCCGCTGGCTGATGGTCGCGGGGCAGTTCGCCATCGGCACGGCGATCGCCGGCATCGCGATCGCCGACGGCTATGCGATGCTCGCGGTGTGGCTGGCGGTCGCGGGCTTCGGCGCCGGGCTGATCGCCACGAACATCTTCGCCGTCGGCCAGATTTTCGCGGGGCCACGCGCGGCGGGCAGCTGGATCGGGGTGCAGAATGCGCTCGGCAATATTTCGGGCATCGTCGGGCCGATCGTCACGGGACTGATCGTCGATTATCTCGGCGGCTATGGCTATGCCTTTGCGACGGCGGCCGCGCTATCGATGCTGGGGGCTTTACTGTGGTGGAAGATGATCCCCGAAATCCGTACGGTCGATCTTTAAGCCACTTGTTCGAGGTCGAGTAGAAACCGCTTCGCCTCGAGCCCGCCGGCAAAGCCGGTCAACTTTCCGGTCGACCCGACGACGCGGTGGCACGGCGCGATGATCGAAATGGGATTGCGGCCGTTGGCGGCACCCACCGCGCGCGAAGCTCCGGGGGCGCCGAGCTGATCCGCGATCTCGCCATAGCTGCGCGTCTCGCCGAACGGGATTGCGAGCAAGGCGGCCCAGACGCGCTTCTGGAAATCGGTCCCGGCGAAGGACAGGGGCACGTCGAAGGTGCGGCGTTCGCCGGCGAAATATTGCGCGAGCTGCCGCTCGGTTTCGAGCAATATCGGATGGTCCGCCTTTTCGCGCAACGCACCGAGCCGAACCCGATCGGGCTTGTCATCATCCCACAGGATGGCGGCCAGGCCGTGGTCGTCGGCGACGAGGGTCAATTCGCCGACCGGCGACCAGATGGTTTTGGAAAAATAGGTCACGGGATCGTTCCTTTGGATGTCATTCGCTGTCGCACTTTGATGCTGAAATTCATATGGCGGAGGCTGCACAGCGATGCGTCCCGAATCTTGCGCCCAACATCGATGGAAAGTTTGACATGACCCCCACCGCCACCATCCTTCTCCTCGGCTCGGGCGAACTCGGGCGCGAGTTCGTGATTTCGGCGAAGCGGCTCGGATGCCGCGTGATCGCGTGCGACAGCTATGAAGGCGCGCCCGCGATGCAGGTCGCCGACGGATATGAAGTGTTTTCGATGCTCGACGGCGACGCGCTTCGCGCCACGATCGAAAAGCATCGGCCCGACCATATTGTGCCCGAGGTCGAGGCGATCCGCACCGAAATCCTCGCCGAAGTCGAAGTCGAGGGTTTCCATGTTGTCCCCTCGGCGCGCGCGGCGCAACTAACGATGAACCGCGACGCGATCCGCGACCTCGCGGCGAGCGAACTCGGCCTCAAAACCTCGACCTTTGAATATGCGACGAGCCGCGAAGAGCTGGCCGCGGCGGCGGCACGCATCGGCTTTCCGCTCGTCGTCAAACCCGTCATGTCGTCGTCGGGCAAGGGCCAGAGCACGGTCAAGGACGCGAGCGGCATCGACGCCGCGTGGGACTATGCCGCGGCGGGGATGCGCGGCGACCGGCTGCGCGTGATTGCCGAGGCCTTTATCGATTTCGATTACGAGATCACCTTGCTCACCGTTCGTCACAAGGATGGCGTCAGCTTCTGTCCGCCGATCGGCCACCGGCAGGAACGCGGCGATTATCGCGAAAGCTGGCAGCCCGCCGCGATGTCCGACGCCGCGCTCGTCGCAGCGCAGGAGATGGCGACCAAGGTCGTCGATTCGCTCGGCGGCCATGGCATCTTCGGCGTCGAATATTTCGTGAAGGGCGACGAGGTGATCTTTTCGGAACTCAGCCCGCGCCCGCACGACACGGGCATGGTGACGCTGATCTCGCAGCCGCTCTCCGAATTCGACCTCCACGCGCGCGCGATCCTCGGACTGCCGATTCCTGCCATTGCCGTTCCCGATGCGAGCGCGAGTGCGGTCCTGCTCGCCGACCGCGACGCCGCGGATTTCGCGATCACCGGTCTCGCCGACGCGCTGACGTCGCCAAATGCCGAAACGTCGATCGACGCGCGCATCTTTGGCAAGCCCGTCACGCGCCCCTATCGCCGCATGGGGGTCGCGCTGGCGAAGGTTGTCGGCGGAACCACCGACGATGCGCGCGCCGCGGCGGTCGTGGCGGCGGCAAAGCTCCGGATCGAATATCGCTAAAGCCAAGGGACTAACATGATGGATCATCGCGTCCGCCGCCTTGGCACCGCCGACATCGCCACGATGCGCGCGCTCAACGCGCTCTATGCCGAGGCATTCGGGGACGCGCCAACCTATCGCTGTGACCGCCCCGACGACGAATGGCTCGCGCGTCAGCTCGGCAAGGATGCGATCATCGTCCTCGTCGCCGAAACCGACGGCCGCATCGTCGGCGGTCTCACCGCCTATGAACTCCCCAAGCTCGAACAGGCGCGCAGCGAAATCTATCTCTACGACCTCGCGGTAGACGAAGCCCATCGCCGCCGCGGCATCGCCATCGCGCTGATCGCGGAGCTGCAGCATATCGCCACGACCACGGGCGCGTGGGCGGTCTTCGTCCAGGCCGACTATGGTGACGATCCGGCGGTCGCGCTCTACACCAAGCTCGGCGCGCGCGAGGATGTGATGCATTTCGACCTGCCACCTCGACCGCGCCCTTAGGCCGCGCTACATCCCCGCCATGTCCGAGAAGAATCATCTCTATCT
Organism: Sphingopyxis sp.; assembly: GCF_050725655.1. GTDB lineage: Bacteria > Pseudomonadota > Alphaproteobacteria > Sphingomonadales > Sphingomonadaceae > Sphingopyxis. Next base: position 28,917 of record NZ_JBOHHT010000083.1, read on the forward strand.
GGTCGATGGCTCCAGCTACATCTTCCGCGCCTATCACCGTCTGCCGCCGCTGACGAACCCCAAGGGGGTGCCTGTCGGTGCGGTCTATGGCTACACGACGATGCTGTGGAAGCTCGCCAAGGATCTGCACGACGCCGATGGGCCGACGCATCTTGCGGTGATCCTCGATCATAGCAGCCAGTCGTTCCGCAACGAGATCTACGATCAATATAAGGCGAACCGCCCCGAGCCGCCCGAGGATCTGCGCCCGCAATTCCCGCTGATCCGCGACGCGACGCGCGCTTTCTCGCTGCCGTGCATCGAAATGGCGGGTTTCGAGGCCGACGATCTGATCGCGAGCTATACCGAGGCTGCGGTCGCCGCGGGCTGGGACGTGACGATCGTCAGCAGCGACAAGGATTTGATGCAGTTGATCCGCGAGCCAGCCGAGGGCCCGCAGGTCGACATGCTCGACACGATGAAGAATGTCCGCCTCGGGCTGGAGGCGGTCGACGAGAAGTTCGGCGTCGTACCCGACCTCGTCGGCGACGTGCTCGCGCTGATGGGCGACAGCGTCGACAATGTCCCCGGCGTCCGCGGCGTCGGGCCGAAGACGGCGACCAAGCTGATCCAGGAATATGGCGACCTGATCGGCGCACTCGACGGTGCCGAAACGATGAAGGCGTCGAAGCTGCGCGACAATCTGATCGAGCATCGCGCGATGGCCGAACTGTCGCGCGTCTTGGTCGAACTCAAGCGCGACATTCCGCTGATCGACGCGCTGGATGATCTGAAGCTGGGTTCGATCCCGCCCGAACCGCTCAAGCTCTTCCTCGACGAGCATGGTTTCCGTTCGCTATCGGCGAAGCTCGACCTTGGCGCGACGCCGGGCGGGCCGCCGACCTTCCCGCGCGCGAACGCCGCGCCCGTTGTCGCGCCCGCCGGGCCGTCGACGCCGACGCTGCCCGCCATGCCGCCCATCGACCGGTCCGCCTATGAATGCGTCACGACGGTCGAGGCGCTCGACCGCTGGATCGCCGAAGCGCGCGCCGCGCATGTCGTCGGGGTCGACACCGAAACCGCGAGCCTCGATAGCGTCACCGGCCGCCTCGTCGGCGTCAGCATGGCGACCGCGCCGGGCCGCGCCTGTTATATCCCGCTCGGCCACGGCGGCACCGACATGTTCGCCGAAAAGCCCGAGCAGATCGCAATGGATGTCGCGATCGGGCGCCTCCACGCGCTGTTCGCCGACGACGCGGTGCTGAAGGTCGGGCACAACCTCAAATATGACATCGGCGTGCTCGCGCAGCACGGGGTCACCATCGCGCCCTATGACGACACGCTGGTGATGAGCTTTGCGCTCGACGCGGGCAAGCATCAGCACGGGCTCGATGAACTGGCGAAGCTCCACCTCGACCACACCTGCCTGACCTTCAAGGAAATGTGCGGCACCGGCAAATCGCAGATCAGCTTTGCCGAAGTGCAACTCGACCGCGCAACCGAATATGCCGCCGAAGATGCCGACGTCGCGCTGCGCCTGTGGAAATTGCTCAAGCTGCGCCTGCCGATCGAGGGCGGCACCCGCGTCTACGAGATGGTCGACCGCCCGCTCGCCTCGATCGTCGAAGGGATGGAGCGCGCCGGCATCATGGTCGACCGCGAATATCTTGCCAGATTGTCGGGTGAGTTCGCGACCGAAATGCTGCGTATCGAGGGCGAGATTCACGCCCTCGCCGGCCAGCCCTTCGCGATCGGCAGCCCCAAGCAGCTCGGCGAGATCCTCTTCGACAAGCTTGGCCTGAAAGGCGGGCGCAAGGGCAAGTCGGGCGACTGGTCGACCGATCAGAGCGAGCTCGAACGATTGGAACGCGACGGCGTACCGATTGCGCGCAAGATACTGGAGTGGCGCCAGCTTGCGAAGCTGAAGTCGACCTATACCGACGCGCTGCAGCAGCAGATCAACGTCACGACCGGGCGCGTCCATACGAGCTACAGCCTTGTCGGCGCGCAGACGGGGCGGCTGTCGTCGACCGACCCGAACCTGCAGAATATCCCGATCCGCACCGAGACCGGGCGCCAGATTCGCGATGCCTTCATCGCGGCGCCCGGCCATGTGCTGATCGCAGCCGACTATAGCCAGATCGAACTGCGGCTCGCGGCGCATATGGCCGACGTCCCCGAACTCAAGGAAGCCTTTGCCCGCGGCGACGACATTCACAGCGCAACCGCGATCGAATTGTTCGGCGAGGTCAACCGCGACACGCGCGGCAAGGCAAAGACGGTCAACTTCTCGATCCTCTATGGCATTTCGCGCTGGGGTCTTGCGGGCCGGCTCGAAGTTACGCCCGACGAGGCGCAGGCGCTGATCGCGCGTTATTTCGAGCGCTTCCCCGGCATTTCGGACTATATCACCGACACGCTCGAAGGCGTCCGCGCGAAAGGCTATACCGAGACGTTGTTCGGCCGCAAAACCTGGTTCCCGCGCATCAAGGCGGCGAACCAGAACGAACGCGCGGGCAGCGAGCGCGCCGCGATCAACGCGCCGATCCAGGGCACCAGCGCCGACCTGATCAAGCGCGCGATGGCGCGGATGCCGAAAGCGCTCGCCGACGCCGGGCTCTCCGACGTCAAGATGCTGCTGCAGGTCCACGACGAACTCGTGTTCGAGGCGCCCGAGGACAAGGCCGATGCCGCGGGCGCAGTGATCCGCGCAGTGATGTCGGGCGCCGCCGAACCCGCGCTCAAACTCTCGGTCCCGCTCGAAGTCGAGGTCGGCACCGGCAAGAGTTGGGGCGAAGCGCATTGATCGCCGCGCTGCTGTTCGTTGCGGCGCTCGCCGCCGATCCCGCCCCCGCGCCTCCCGAAGCCGCCGTCGCTTCAGCGCCCGCGCGCCCGTCGCCGATTGCCGACACCGACCTGCGCGAATTCGCCGCGATAGCGGGGCGCAAGGTCGTCGGCCGTGCGGTCGGCGGACCCTATGCGAACGCCGACAAGGTGTTGCTGATCGCACGCGACGACAAAGGCTATCCGGTCGTCGCCGCCAGCATCGGCTTTCCGGTGCGCAAGTCGCTTCCGGCACCCCCCGCGACGACGCTTGCGGTCATCCGCATTCACCAGCGGTACGAAACCACCCTCCCCGGCCCCACCCCCGATGACCTTGCGTTCGTCGCCGCGAACAAGCTGCCCCTGTTCGTGATCGGCGAATGGGCGCGCCCGGCGCCGATGTGGGAGGTTGCCTGGGTCGACGACGCGGTACGCTATCGCGCAGTCGGCGATGTGGGCGAAATCGGTCCCTGGCAGGACTGATCGTCGCACACACGCGGCACACCGACCACCCTGCCCTTTCGCAAACGCGACTTTGCCTCTATGACGCCGCGATGACATCCGGCCGGCACTTTTGTGACAGCCGGCAATAAAGGGTCCTCATGAGCAAGTTCGAACCCGTCGCCAAGGCGCCGGTCCGCATCCAGCAGAATATCCTCGCGCGCAGCGAACGCCGTCTTCTCAACTGGCTGTGCGCGCGCCTTCCGGGCTGGGTCACCCCCGATCAGCTCACCACGCTCGGCTTTGCCGGCGCGGTGCTCGTCGCGGCGGGTTATGTGCTCAGCTGGTTCGACAGCGAATGGCTCGGCCTCTCGCTCCTTGGCTATATCGTCAACTGGTTCGGCGATTCGCTTGACGGCAGCCTAGCGCGCTGGCGCGGTATCGAGCGCCCCAACTATGGCTATTTCGTCGACCATAGCGTCGACGCGCTCGCGACATTGCTGATGATCAGCGCGATCGGGATGAGTCCCTATATGCGGCTCGACGTCGCGCTGATGGCGGTGATCGGCTATTTCCTGCTGTCGATCCACACCTTCATCGCGGCCAAGGTCGTCGGCGAATTCCGCCTGTCCTATATGGCGGGCGGCCCGACCGAACTGCGCCTGATGCTGATGGCGATGACGATTTCGATGCCGATCATCGGTGGCGGCGACATCCACGGCACCAATTTTTCGGCCTTCGACCTGTTCGCGCTTGTCGTCTCGAGCATCCTCGTGACGCTGTTCATCGTCCAGACGTCGGCCACTGCACGAATGCTCCGCCGCCGCGGCGGCTAACGGATTTAGGGGCGTACGCGCGCCTGCGCATAGGTGCCGAGAAGGCGCAACGACTTGGTCTGGAAGTCCAGCTCCTCGAGCGCGCGGTCGATCCGTTCCTCGCCCGGCGCACCGACGATATCGGCATAAAATTGCGTCGCGGCGAAGCTGTCGCCCGTCTGATAGCTTTCGAGCTTGGTCATGTTGACGCCGTTAGTCGCAAAGCCGCCGAGCGCCTTGTAGAGCGCGGCGGGGACATTCTTCACCTCGAACATGAACGTGGTCATCACCGGGCCTTCGATCGCAGCGCGGTCGGCCAGCGGTTCGCGCGCGAGGATGACGAAGCGCGTCGTGTTGTGATCGGCGTCCTCCATCCCCGTGCCGTGGAGCGTCAGCCCGTAGAGTTCGGCGGCGTGCGGCGGCGCGAGCGCGGCGAGGCCGACCTCGTCGCTGTCGGCGACCCACGCGGCGGCACCAGCGGTATCGCTGTGCGCGACCGGGGCGATGTTGTTGGCGCGCAGCCAGTGGCGGCATTGGCCGAGCGCCTGCTCATGGCTCATCGCGCGCGTCACCGGGCCAAGGTCCCGGCTCATCAGGCCGTATCGGATCGGCAGGAAATGCTCGCCGACGATCGACAAACCGGATTCGGGCAGCAGGAAGTGGATGTCGGCCACGCGGCCGTGCAGGCTGTTTTCGATCGGGATGATCGCGCGGTCGACGCGGCCGTCGCGCACCGCATCGATCGCGTCCTGAAACGCATAGCAGGGCAGCGGCAGCGAATTCGGGTCATATTCGCGTGCAGCAAGGTCGCTGTTCGCACCCGGCGCGCCCTGAAACGCCAGCCCGCGCGCGGGTTCGGCGAGCGCCGCTGTGCGCATTTCGTCGACCAGATGCTGTGCCGAAGCCGAATAACTGCCCATGATTGCCTTCCCAAGCTGGAGCGGCGGCGCATAGCCGCCCGGCCGCGAGCACGCAACCGGCGCTCGCGCTGTTCCCCCGGGCGATTTCATCCCCTTGCGCCGCCGTCGTCGCACCAGTAAGGGAGCGTCCAAATCAAATATGCGCCCGGCAAGCGGGCGTCCGTAAACGGGGCTGCTAGAGCATGGACAATCGCAACAATACTATTGCCGGCTGGGTGCTGTTTGCCGGCATTTGCGCGCTGGGCCTAACCGTCGGGTCGAGCATGTTGTTCGCCAGCCACAATCCCGAAAAGCCCGGTTATCCGATCGAAGACGCCGAAGCCGGCGCTGGTGGCGGCGAATCGGCCGTGCCGCTCGCTAACCTGCTCGCCGCCGCCGATCCGGCGAAGGGCGAAGCGGTGTTCGCGAAATGCGCCGCGTGCCATACGGTCGCTTCGGGCGGCGCCAACGGCATCGGCCCGAATCTGTTCGGCACGATGGGCGAAGAAATCGGCCATGGTAAGCATGGCTTCGCTTTCTCGACCGCGCTCGCCGGAATGGGCGGCAGCTGGGACTTCGAAAAGATGAACGCGTGGCTGTCCAGCCCGCGCAAATTTGCCCCGGGCACCAAAATGTCCTTCGCGGGCCTGTCGAGCGCCGAAGATCGCGCCAATCTGATCGTGTATCTGAATGCGCAGGGCTCGAACCTGCCGCTGCCTGCCGCCGAAGCGGCCCCCGCTATGGCGGAGGGCGCAGCCGCTGCACCGGCTGAAGATACCGCAGCCGCTCCGGCAGCCGGCGCCCCCGCCGCTGCAACCCCCGCTCCGGCCGAAGCCAAGAAATAATGCGGCTCGCGCCCGTCCTGCTGGCGGGCGCGCTGGCGCTCGCCGGTTGCGGCAAAAGCGAAACGCCGGCCGAAGCCCCGGCGACCGGCGAACCCGGCGTCGAGGCACCGATGGTCGAACCCACTGCAGCGATGGGCGAACAGGTCTTCCGGCGCTGCGTCGCGTGCCACACGGTCGACAAGGGCGGCGCGAACGGCATCGGCCCCAATCTGCACGGCGTCGTTGGCCGCGGCGTCGCGGCGCACCCCGTTTTCGCCTATTCGGGCGCAATGAAGGCCAAGGGCGGCGTCTGGGACGACGCGGCGCTCGACGCCTATCTCAAGCAACCGATGATGGCCGTACCGGGGACGCGTATGGCGTTCGCCGGCATTCCCGATGAAGCCGATCGCAAGGCGCTGATCCTGTATCTGGAAGAACAGTCGAAATAGCTTCGATCCTCCCTGTCGCGAAGCGATGGGGAGGTGGCAGCGGCGCAGCCGATGACGGAGGGGGCTAATGGCGCGATGTCGCGGCCCCTCCACCACCGCTTAGCGGCGGTCCCCCTCCCCATCGCTTCGCGACAGGGAG
>NZ_JBOHHT010000084.1:0-47438 GCF_050725655.1 Sphingopyxis sp.
GGTATCCCCTCCCGCAAGCGGGAGGGGCAGCGAGGCTTGCCAGCTTGCTGGCTAGCCGCAGCGGGGTGGGCCATAGCAACGTCGCTGCCCACCCCCGACCCCTCCCGCCTGCGGGAGGGGAGAAGAACGGCAACTATCGGTCGAAAGGCGTCATTCGGCCGCCTCACGCGGCCATGCGCAGCCGGTTCCGTCCTTCGCGCTTGGCGACATAGAGCGCCTTGTCGGCCCGGTGCAGCAGCTCCTCGACGTCGGCCTCGCCGTCATAGACAGCCAGGCCGACGCTGATCGTCGCGTTCGGCAGGTCGTCTTCCGCGGCGGTGCCGACCTCGACCGCCTTGCGGACGCGCTCGGCGACGATTTCGGCCGCCTGCGCGCTCGATCGCTGGAGGATGCAGACGAACTCCTCGCCGCCGATGCGGCCGAGCATGTCCTCGTCGCGGAGCGCCGCGTTGGCGCGCTGCGCGACCCGGCGGATCACCTGATCGCCCACCGCATGGCCGTGCGTGTCGTTGATCCGCTTGAAATGATCGATGTCGAAGATCGCGACCGCAAGCGGCGCGCCATGGTCGCGGGCGCCCGCCAGCGCCTTTTCGAGGAAGGCCAGCGTATGGCGGCGATTGGGCAGGCCGGTGAGCATGTCGGTGTTGGCGACGCGCTCTGCCGCGCTTCGCGCCGCCTCGAGGATCCGGGCATTCTCGACCGTCTCGGTCACGTCCTGGACGGTCCCGAAAATGCCGACGGCTTTGCCGCCGCGGCCCATCTCGATCGATCCGTGCGATTTGACATGCCGTATCTCGCCGTCGGCGCGCAATATCCGCCCCTGAAATTCGAACGGCTGGCCGGTGCGAACCGCGTCGGCCAGAATCTTTCGCACCGCCAGCCGGTCCTCGGCGACATATTGTTTTACGCTATAATCGACGTCGACCGGCATTCCGGGTTCCAATCCGTGGATGCGATAGCTCTGGTCGGACCATGTGATCGTCCAGCCGATAAGGTCGACGCGCCAATGCCCGACCAGCGCCGCCGCCTCCGCCTGCAGCAGCCAGCGGTTGCTTTGCTCCAGCCGCTTGGCGAGCCGCTGGCGCCCGATCAGCAACGCCGCGAGCGGCAAGGTCGTGAACAACAGCACCAGCAGATAGAATTGCAGGAACAGCACCCGGACCTTTTGCGAGCCTTCGATCGCCGCGATCGGTCCATAGCCCTGCCCCGTCACGAGCGAGGCGATGAGCGTCACGATCAGCATCCCCGTCGCCGCACCAAAGGGGCCGAGGCGATACGCCGCCGCGACCACCGCGATGCACGGCAGGAAGGTCACGGGAAATTGCGCCTGGGAAAAGCACGCGATGGTAACGAGGCCGGTGGCCGTCAGGATCGCGGTCGCTTCGGCTTTCATCCGCGTGGACGCGTTGGCCAGCGCATTCGTGCCGACCATCCGGGCGAGCATCACGATCGGCGGAGTCACGATCAGCATGCCCAGCAACACCGTCGTCAGCCACGAAAGGAGGAAATCGAGCCCCTTTCCAGCGAGCCCCCACGCAAGGACGGCGCTGACCGTGCTCGCCGTGAACGCCGCGATGCAAAAGCTGATGACCGACCGCGGCACCATGAACGAAAGTTCGCCCGGCTCGCGGCGACGCAATATCCACAGCGCAAGCGCGGCTTCGCAGCCGTTCGAAAAAGTGAAGGCAAGGCTCGACCAGAGCGGCGCACCGCCGTGGATGTTCGCCGCCAGGCTGGCCGCCACCATCCCGGCGAACGCCACGACACGCGCGGATGCGGGCATCAGGAGGAGCAGCGCGAGGAGGTATCCGCTGGCCGGCCATACCGCCGCGATATTGTCGGCGCCCTTGGTGGCGTGCAACGACAGGCTGGCAAGCAGGAAATATCCCGTTGCGGTCAGCAGGAACCAAAAGACCGCTTCGACTCTGGGGGACAGCGACTGGGTCATGCGATCAGTTAACCGAAAAGGGGAAAATAAACCGCTAATAATAATACCCACGCGCGGCGCTTTCGTGCGGGCCTCAGCCAACCCCGCCAAAGGTTAGCCCGACAACTTCCGCGACCTTCGCTTCGTCCCATTCGATGCGCCGGTCGAGGATCAGCATCGCGAGGCCATGCACCAGTGCCCAGGCGTGGAGCGCCGCGGTATCGGGGTCTTCGACGCCGGGAAGCGCCTCCCCGACCCCCGCGCGGAGCAGATTATACGCGACCTCGCCGCCATCGCTGCTGCCGTCGGGACAGCGTTCGGACATCTGGCGCGTGAAGCTCAGCCGGAACAGAGCGGGCTCGTCGTGGGCGAAGCGAACATAGGCGATGCCCGTCGCCTTGAAGCCCGCAACTGCGCCGCCCGCCTTCAACCACGCCTGCGCCTGGAGCGCACCGAGGCGCCGCAGCCCTTCGTCGGCGAGCGCGTCGAGCAGCGCCTCCTTGTCGGGGAAATGCCGGTACAGCGCGGTCGCGCTCACGCCGACGTCGCGCGCCAGCGCGCGCAGCCCGAGCTCGGCGCCGTTGGCGTCCTCCAGCCGCTTCAGCCCCGCAGCGATCACCGCCGCGCGCAGGTCGCCATGATGATAAGCGCCCGCCGCCTTCGCGCCGTCGCTTTTTATGTTGACACTGTTATCTTTGTTCGTCATCATGTTGTCACTGTAAACATATCGAGTCGCCCGCACAAGCCCCCCGCTGCCCGAGGGGCAATTTATCCCGAGCGGCCGGCCTCCCGGCCAGCCGAGGGGCGGCACTTTCGCCAACATCCGTAAGGAGCAATATCATGGCAAGCAACGTCGAAACCCTGATCCGCGGCGCGGTCGCGAAAGGCATCGGCAAGGTCGCCGACTTCAACCGCAAGCGCCTCCCCCGCCCCACCGACGCGCACCCGTTCCTGACGGGCATCCACAAGCCGATGACCGAAGAGGTCACGCTGGAGAAACTCAGCGTCGAGGGCGAGATCCCCACCGCGCTGACCGGCCGTTACCTGCGCAACGGGCCGAACCCCGCAGCCGCCCCCGATCCCGCCAGCTATCACTGGTTCACCGGCGCCGGCATGGTCCACGGCATCCGTATCGAAGGCGGCAAGGCCGACTGGTATCGTAACCGCTGGGTCCGCGGCTCGGAAGCCTGCGAAGTGCTCGGCGAGGAGCTCCCTCCCGGCCCGCGCGCCGACGGCAATGACGCGCCGAACACCAATGTCGTCGGCCTCGCCGGCCGCACCTTCGCCATCGTCGAAGCCGGCGGCAAGCCTGTCGAGCTCGGTTACGAACTCAATACCATCGCGCATAACCCGTTCGACGGCACCCTCGTCGGCTCCTATACCGCGCACCCGCATCACGATCCGGTGACCGACGAGATGCACGCGATCACCTATCGCGGCGACGAGCCGAACAAGGTCTGGCACGTCGTGCTCGACAGGCAAGCGCATGTCATTCGCGAGGAGGCGATCGCGGTCAGCGACGGTCCGTCGATCCACGATTGCGCGATCACCGAGAATTATGTGCTCGTCTTCGACCTGCCCGTCACCTTCTCGATGAAGATGCTGCTTGGCGGCTATCGCTTCCCTTATGCGTGGAACGACGCACATCCGGCACGCGTCGGCCTCCTCCCCAGGAAAGGCAGCGGCGACAACATCATCTGGGCGCCGGTCGAGCCCTGCTATGTCTTTCACGCCGCCAACGCTTATGAAACCGGCGACGGCAAGGTGATCGTCGACGTTGTCGCGCACGAAACGATGTTCGCGAGTTCGAAACGTGGTCCCGACAGCGAGAAATCGCGGATGGAACGCTGGACGATCGATCCGGCGGCGGGCACCACGGTTCGCACGGTCATCCACGATCATGCGCAGGAATTCCCGCGCTATGACGAACGATTGACCACGAAACCCTATCGCTTTGCCTATACGATCGCGATCCCCGACGGCGTGTCGGCTGAATGGGCGCTCGCGGACACGCGCCTGTTCAAGCACGACCTCGACAAGGGCACGACCGCCATCCACGATTTCGGCCCCGGCCGGCATCCCGGCGAGTTCGTTTTCGTCCCGCGCAGCGAAAGCGGCGGCGAGGACGACGGCTGGCTGATCGGCCTGGTGGTCGACATGAATGACGAGACGACCGCGCTCGTCATCCTCAACGCCGACGACTTTACCGGGTCACCGCAAGCTGTCGTGCATCTTCCGCATCGGGTGCCCCCCGGCTTCCACGGGAACTGGGTCGCGGATTGACGATGTCGGGGCGCTTCATCAGCGCCTCGGTCACGCGCCGCGACCTTTCATTGTCGACATCGATTGCCGTCGCCCCGTTGCTGACCAGCAGCGGGGCGATCTCGACGTCCAGATGGCGCGAAATTCGCTGGAAGATGTGGTGGATCGGACCGAGCCCGAAGCGGAAACGGAGCAGGTTGATCAGGCCGAACGCCTGCATCACGCGGAACGGCTTCTTGACGAACTGGCCGCCGCCGCGAAACGCCTCCGCCGCCCTCAACGCGTTCGGGTGCCCGAGCCAATACGCGTTGCAGTTCGACACCGCGACGTCGGAAAACTCGTAAAAGCGCCGCTGGCCTTCGGGATGAACCGCCAGCACATCCTCGCGCCGCGCCAGCGCAACCCCGGCATCCGCGCCGAGCCGTTCCGCTTCGGCTTCGATTTCGGCGATCGTCGCGGGGGTCAGCAGGCAATTGTCTGCGGTCGTAACGAGCAGCGGGAAGCTGGCAATCCCCGCGACAGCGAGAACCGAATCCGCCAGATTGTCGGCCGCAGGTACAATGATCAGCCGGTCACCGAGCAGATCGACCACCGGGTCGTTCAACTCGGCGAGCAGCACCGCGTGATGCGTCGAAACGAACACCTGCCGGGCGCTGCTATCGGCCGCGCTTTCGAGAACATGCGCGATCATCGGCCTGCCGGCGACCGGCACAAGGCATTTGTCGCCGACACCATACGCCTCGGCCAGCGCATCGACGGCACCGTCGCGGCGGCCGGCAAGGATCAGGATCGAACCGCTCATGCGGCGCTCCGCCGCGCCGCGGCCGGCGCGATCTGGCGAAGCATGCTTTCGGCGACGATCGTTTCAATTAGCGTCGCGTGAGTGAAGCCCGCCGCCACCGCCGAGCGCGAGAACAGCTTTTCGGACCAGAGATTGCAGTTGAGATTGACCTCGAGCAGACGGACATCGCCGGTCGTGTGATCGACGCGAAACTCGAACCGGCCGTAGTCGAACGGGCGGAATATGTCCGCCATGCGGTTCGTGTAGTCGATGATCTGCTCGCTGATCGCAGGATCGTCGAACCGCTTGATACTGTACCCGACATTGCCGACCAGATCGCGCTTTTCCTGATAGGTCCGAAGCTGGGCCGGATCGTCCTGCTCGAAAATCATCATCGGCAGCATCGCGGGTTCGCCATCGAGCGTGATCACGGGCACCTCGATATCGCTGCCGTCGATGAAGGGTTCGACGAGCGCGTCATGATCGAGCGCGTGGATTTCGGCGACCGAGCGCGCGAGCTCGACGCGGTCGTGCGCGTCGCGAACACCCCAGGAGGCCGAGCTGTTGTTCGGCTTGATCACCCAGCGCCGCGCCGGTGGGCAGCGCGACACGTCAACCGGAGCGCCGCGGCGAAACAGCGCCCAAGACGCGGTCGGCACGCCGCGCGCCGCGGCCTCGAGCTTGGTCAGATGCTTGTCGTCGGACAAGCCGCGCACGATCGGCGAGGCGCCAAGATAGGGCAGCCCGTGCTGGTTGCAGAGCAAGGGCAGCAGCATTTCGGAATTGAAGAAGCCGCCGCGATTGAGCAACGGGAAGACGAAATCGGCGGCGGGTCGGTCGAACAGCGCGGCATAGCTGTCGGCGATCAGCAGCTCGATGCCGATCCCTTCGAGCGTTTCGCGCATTTCGCGGTGATAGAGCGCGTGATTGCCGTCATCGGCATGTAGCCCACCGGTCCAGCGGGCATGCTTGGCGATGAAGAGGAGCCGCTGCGTCTCGCACAGCTGGTTCGGCAGCCGGGTCGGGGCAAGGTCGGTGGTTTTCATGCGCGGCTTTGATCACGCCCAGGTTGCGCCGGAATGACGAATTGGTGACCCGCCCGACACCAAAACGCAAAATCCCTGTCATAATGAAGCGCATGTCCTTGCAAATGCGTGCTCCCTGAACCGCCCCGGGCGATCATCGGGCCGGTCCGACCGATCGCAAAAATGGTATGACGGCACGACCAGCCGCACATGAATCCTCGCCGCGCCGTTCGGCAGCCACGGCTCATCCCGGAAACCGGGCTGCCCAAGCAGCATTTTCGGCAGGTGGCTCGTTCGTCCTTCACTATGACAAGAAATATCGCCCTCTCCCGCCCCGCCATGAGCGCGATTGCCGCGTTCCTGGTTCTTTCCACCCCCGGCGCTTTTGCGCAGGAAGCCCCGACTGTTACGATGACCCCGCCAGTCGCGGCGCCAACACCGCAGACCCCGCCCACGGTGCCCGAACCGAGCACCACCGCCGCAGTCGCAACCGCGCAGCCCGCCGCACCGGCCCCGGTTATCCGCGTCCCGCTGGATATCCCGGTCGAAAAGACTGCTCCCGCACCCAAGGCAGCGCAGCGCGCCGCAGCGCCCGCCCCGGCGCGCGCCGAACGCGCAGCACCGCGTGCGCGCTCGGCGGCGCCCGTAGCAGCGACGGCCACGCCGGCCGCGACGCCGGCGGCCGAGGCTCCGGCAATCGAGGAAGCTACGCCGATCGCCACCCCGATGGCAGCGCCGGCCGAGCCGATCGCCGAGCCGGCATCGCTGCCCGCTGAAACGGCCAGCACGACCGGCAATGAATTTCCTTGGGAGATCGCCGGCGGCGCAGCCGCGCTGCTGATCATCGGCGGCGCCGGATTGGCCTTCGCCCGCCGCCGCCGCGTGGCCGGCGCGGAAGCCACGGCGTATGAATATGAGCCCGCGCCCGACGCTGCGGCCGAGCCGGTGACCGGCGAAACGCAGCCGTGGATCACGCCCGCCTATGCCCCGCGCGAAGAGGTCGCTCCGCGGACAGTTCCCGCCTTCGCCGCGGCGCCAAGTGGCAGCATGGGTCGTCACGAGGCGATGGCGATGGCCGGGCCCACCGACGACAACCCCTTTGCGACGCTGAGCAAGCGGTTGAAGCGTGCGCGTTTCCTCGATCGCCAAGAACGCACCGTCTATGACGAGACACTCGGCGCGCAGAAGGACATGACTCGCAAGCCGGTGAGCGCATGGGAAATCGCCCAGCGCCCTGCCCCTGCGACGCAGGAACAGGACGTGCGCCGCCCCGAACCCGCGCGTGTCCGCACCTCGACCACCTTCCGTCCGGGCTATTCGAACAACTAGGCCCGACAATTCGCGGTGGTCCCCTCACCGCATAAAAAAAGGGCGGTGCCTCGCGGCGCCGCCCTTTTTCTTTTCGCTGGACCCCGGTCGGATCAACCGGCCGGAACCCATCCAACCGAATTACTTCAGTTCGACGGTGCCGCCGGCAGCAAGAATCTTGGCCTTCAGCTCTTCAGCTTCCGCCTTGTTCACGCCTTCCTTGATCGCCTTGGGCGCGCCTTCGACGAGTGCCTTGGCTTCGCCAAGACCCAGGCCGGTGATCGCGCGGACTTCCTTGATGACGTTGATCTTGTTGCCGCCGTCACCCGTCAGGATGACGTCGAATTCGGTCTGCTCTTCAGCAGCCGGGCCAGCAGCGGCAGCGGCCGGAGCGGCAGCAACAGCAGCAGCAGCCGAAACGCCCCACTTTTCTTCGAGCAGCTTCGACAGGTCAGCCGCTTCGAGGACGGTCAGCGTCGACAGTTCTTCAACGATCTTTGCAAGATCAGCCATGTTCATTCTCCATCAGAACCGGGATGTCCCGGCAGTAAGTTTCAGTTCAGTTCGAAATCACGCTGCTTCTTTGGCGACATATGCGCCAAAAACCCGCGCCAACTGGCCCGCCGGGGCTGCGGCAATTTGCGCAACCTTGGTGGCCGGAGCCTGCACCAGACCAATGATCCGGGCGCGGAGCTCGTCGAGCGAGGGAAGCGAAGCCAGCGCTTTGACGCCATTCACGTCGAGGACCACGTCGCCCATGCCGCCACCAACGATTTCAAGCTTGTCGTTGGTCTTGGCAAATTCCACCGCGATCTTTGCAGCCGAGACCGGATCGGTCGAGGTTGCAAGTGCGGTGGGACCGGTCAGCAGTTCGCCGATACCGGTGTAGGACGTGCCATCGAGCGCGATTTTGGCAAGACGGTTCTTCGTGACGCGAAAGTCGGCCCCTGCATCACGCATTTGCTGGCGCAGCACCGTCGACTGAGCGACGGTCATGCCAAGGTTGCGGACGACCACAACCGAGGCAGCTGATGCCAGCGTAGCGTTCAGCGAGGATACGGCTTCGGCCTTTTCCGTACGATCCATGCCTATACTCCACTCATCTGCCCGGAACCGCGCGCGCCGAAACGCACACGCCGCCGGGCGGCTAACACACGCAAAGACAGACGCGAGCCAAGGCTCGCCTGCATTTGCGCAACGATGTCCGATGGGGTCGGTCAAGACGCGTCGCCTGATCAAACAGGCGGGCGACCGAAAAAGACTGTTCCCCGTCTCGGCTGGAAATTAAGAAGGGCAAATCCCCTTCACCAACTGTCTCGGACGGAATTGCCCCAAGTCCACATAGCGCGAACCCGCGGCAACACGGGGGCGCTAATAGCGTCGATGGGTGCAAAGTCAAGGCCGATCGCGGGATTTCGGTGGCCTTCCGGGTTGGCGAGCCCTGTCGCGATCGACTAAAGGCCCTTCATGATACGGATCCGACAATCGACACCCGCCGACGGCGCGCGCGTCGTCGAGATATGGCGCGACGCCGTTGATGCGACGCACGACTTTCTGGCAGCCGAAGATCGCGCCGCGATCGAAGCCGAAGTCCAATCCTTCCTGCCCGCAGCGCCACTGTGGCTGGCAGTCGACGCCGATGACCGGCCGATCGGCTTCATGCTGCTCGACGGATCGAGCATGGAGGCGTTGTTCATCGATCCCGCACATCGCGGAGGCGGGGTCGGGCGTGCGCTGGTCGCGCATGCGCTGGAATGCCATCCGACGCTTACGACCGAAGTGAACGAGCAGAACAAGCAGGCCGTCGGTTTCTACGAGCGCCTGGGTTTCGTGCCGACCAGCCGATCAGAGCGCGATGGCCAAGGCCGCGCCTATCCGTTGATTCACTTGCGCTTCGCGCCGCGAAGCTGATCGCCCCGCATACCATCGAGAATTTATCCAGAAGCCCTTGCACATTTTATCTTAAGATATATCTTAGACGCATCTAGAATCACTCTAAGGAACGAAAAATGATATTCTATGCGAAAATGGATGGTCGCGGATGCGGCGGGCGGCACGCGATGCATCGCGGCGGCCGCGGCTTTGGCCACGGGTTCGGGCACGGCTTCGGCGGCGGCGGTCGTCGTGGCGGAGGCCGGGGCGAGCGCGGCGAGCGGCGGCGGATGTTCGACGGCGGCGAGCTTCGGCTCGTGCTCTTGAAACTGATCGCCGACGAACCGCGCCACGGCTACGACCTGATCCGCCAGATCGAGGAACTGACCGGCGGCAGCTATGCGCCGAGCCCCGGCGTCATCTATCCAACGCTGACGATGCTCGACGACATGGGGCAGATCGAAGCGCAGCAGAGCGACGGCGCGAAAAAGCTGTTCGCGATCACCGACGCGGGACGCGCCGAACTCGAAGCCAATAGCGAGATCGTCGACGCCGCGATCACCCGCCTGACCGCGGTCGGTGAGGAAACGCAGCGCACGGACTCGGCGTCGGTGCGCCGCGCGATGGGCAATCTGCGCCAGGTGCTGATGAACCGCCTCGGCGACCGCGACCTCGACAATGCGGCGCTGCACGACATCGTCGCGCTGATCGACGAGGCGGCGCAAAAGATCGAGCGGCTGTGATGGTTAGCGCTGTCGCCAACGTGCCCACGGCGCACGCGAGCAAATATCTCCAGCAGCTTTGCAAGCACTGGCAGCATAATCTCGCGGTCGAATTCACGCCCGACCACGGCACCGTGATCTTCCCCAAGGACGCGCGCAGCGCGACATGGACCGGCGATGCGCTGGTGACGTTCGATGCCGGAGCCGACGCGCTGTCGGTCCGCATAGACGCTAGCAGCGCCGAGCATGTGGACGCGATGAGGGACGTGGTGGCGCGCCACCTCGACCGCTTCGCCTTTCGCGAGGCGCCGCTGACGTTCGACTGGCAGGCGGCTTGACCCCCTTCCCCTTGTCATCCCGGACTTGATCCGGGATTCATAACGCCCTCGATCGAAGCACCGCGCATGCAGTCATGGAATCCCGTTCAAGTCCGGGGTGACGATAGGGGCACGTGCCGGCGGCCGCCGAGGCGACTGATTATCGTTTTTCGATATTATCGATTGACGATAAGAAAAGCTGGAAATATATCGTTCTTCGATAAGCAAACCATCGGAGAACGATATGCCTGTTCCCAACAACACCCTTCTCGGCGCGACGCGCGGGCTGCTTTGGCTGATCCTCGGATTGATCGTGGCGTCCGCGCTGCTCGTCATCGGTGTCGCAATCGCGCTGATCGTCGCCTGGCCCGAGGTAATGGAGGGCTTCCGCGGCAGCCCCGAATTCATCGACGTCACGACGCTGCGTTTCCCGGTCAGCGTACTGATGTTGCTGCTCTTCGCCATCCTTGCCGCCGCAGCCTATATGATCCGCCAGTTTCAGGCCCTCGTGGCGAGCGCGGCGCGCGATCCCTTCATTCCCGCCAATGCCGGACGGCTGCGCCGGATCGGCTGGGCGCTGGTCGTCACGCAGTTGCTGGCGATCCCGCTGCAGTGGGCCGCCGGCAGCATTGCGAAAGCGGGCAGCGATTTTGCGGACATGGGGGGCATTTCGCTCGGCAGCCTGCTCGCGATCCTCCTCGCCTTCGTCCTCGCGGCGGTGTTCGAACAGGGCACCGCGATGCGCGACGAGCTGGAAGGAACCGTGTGATGGCGATCGTCGTGAAACTGGATGACCTGCTCAACGCGAAGCGGATGACGCTGACCGATCTGTCCGACCGCATCGGCATCACGCTGGCCAATTTGTCGATCCTCAAGACCGGCAAGGCAAAGGCGATGCGCTTCTCGACGCTCGAGGCGATCTGCATCGAACTCGAATGCCAGCCCGGCGACTTGCTGGCTTTCGAAGCCGACAGCTGAACAGAGCACGGCGAAACTCGGCCCCGCTCCGCCTCCCCGGTCGGAGCGGGACCTTTTCTGTTTGCGGAACGCAAGTTGGCCGTGCCACGTTAGGGACATGGCGGCCCGTCGGGTCGCCTTTGCCTTGAAAGGAAACTTCGTGTCCGATGCCCAGGGGCTGCTTTGCCCGACCTGCCGCGTGAACCTGACCATGTCGGAACGGCAGGGAATCGAGATCGACTATTGCCCCCAATGCCGCGGCGTCTGGCTCGATCGCGGCGAACTCGACAAGATCATCGAGCGCAGCGAAGCCGCCAGCACCTCCGCGCCCGCGCCGCGCGCATCTGCTCCTCCCCCGCCGCCACAGCAGCAGCCCGAATATCGCGAGCGCGGCTATGACGACCGCCACCACGGCAAGCCGTACAAGAAGAATTACAAGAAGAGCTTCCTGAGCGAGTTGTTCGACTAGGACGAACCGACGACGGCGTGTCGGCGGGCATAAAGGAAATAGACGCCCAGTCCGCCGACATTCCACACGAGGAACCATAACTGCGTCTGCGCCGGCAGGCTGAAGAAGAGATAGATGCAGCCGAGCACCGCGATGCCGCCGACGACCCAAGGCAGCGGCGTACGGAAGGTACGCGGCGCATCGGGCGCGCGGCGGCGCATGATCAGCATGCAGATCGACACCGCGGTGAACGCCGCGAGCGTGCCGGCATTGGCGAGCGCGGCAAGCTCGCCGAGCGGGATGAAGCCCGCGAGCACCGCGACGACGAGCGCAGTGAAGATCGTGATGCGCACCGGCGTCCCGCGCGACGACAGCCTGGCAAGGCTGGCGGGCAGCAGCCCGTCGCGCGCCATCGTGAAGAAGATGCGGCTCTGACCATAGAAAAAGGCGAGAATGACCGTCGGCAGCGCGATGATCGCCGAGACCGCGAGATATTGCGCCGCGAGCGGGCTGCCGAGTTCGCGCAGGATCAGTGCCAGCGGTTCGGGGCTGTTGGCGAAACGCGTGTAGGCGATGGCGCCCACGGCGGCGACCGCGACGGCAATATAGATAATCACACACGCGAACATCGACCCGACGATGCCGATCTTGAGGTCACGGTCAGGATTCTTGGTTTCCTCAGCCGCGGTTGCGATCGCGTCGAAGCCATAGAAGGCGAAAAAGATGATCGCCGCCGCAGCCATCACGCCGCGTTCGACGCCATCGGGCCCCATATGCTTGGCAAAGCCAAAGGGACTGAAGGGTTCGAGATTGGCCGCGTTGAACGCAGGCAGCGCGACCGCGACGAACACGATAAGCGCGACGATTTTGACGAGCACAAGGATCGCGTTGAGCGTCGCGCTTTCACGCGTGCCGACGAGCAGCAGCCCCGCAACGACCGCGATGATCGCGATCGCGGGCAGGTTGACGATGCCGCCGAGTTCGGGGCCCTGCATCAGCGCCATCGGGACGCCTGCCCATGCTTCCAGCAACGGCGCGGCATAGCCCGACCAGCCGACCGCGACCGCGCTGACGACAAGCGAATATTCGAGGATCAGGCTCCACCCCACGACCCAGGCGAGCAGTTCGCCGATCACGACATAGGAGTAGGTATAGGCGCTACCGGATGCCGGGATCATCGTCGCCATTTCGGCATAGGCGAGCGCGGCACAAGCGCAGATCAACCCCGCGATGCCGAAGGACAGGATGACCGCAGGCCCCGCCTTGTCGGCACCGACCCCGATCAGCGTCAGAATACCCGTGCCCACGATTGCCCCGACGCCGAGCGCGATCAGATGCGGCCAGCCCAGCGTCCGCGCCAGCGTCTGCTCGCCCTCCCGCCGTTCCGGAACGATCGGTTTGCGGCGGAACAGGCTGTCGGTCATGCGGTGGGCTCCCCTGGGGCGTTTGCTGTGCTTTGCGCTGCTTGTAAGGGGGTCGTCGAGCAGCGCAAGTCAAGCGATGAAGATCGGCACTAGCGGCGGCTTTGGGGTGTGAAGCGGCCGTAAGAGTGGGTGCGCGGGTATCCCCTCCCGCAAGCGGGAGGGGCAGCGAGGCTTGCCAGCTTGCTGGCTAGCCGCAGCGGGGTGGGCCATCGCAACGTCGCTGCCCATCCCCGACCCCTCCCGCCAGCGGGAGGGGAGAAGAACGGCAACTATCGGTCGTTAGCGGTCAGAGCAGCGCCTCGATCGCCTCGGCGAGCTTCGCGTCGCGTTCCGACAGGCCATCGGCGTCGTGCGTGGTCAGCAAAATGTCGACGCGGTTGTAGACATTCGACCATTCGGGATGATGGTCCATCTTCTCGGCAATGATCGCGACGCTCGCCATGAAGCCAAAGGCTTGCGCGAAATCGGCAAATTTGAACTGGCGTGTGATCGCGTCGCGCACCGGTTCGTGCGTCCATTCGGGAAAGCGCGCCAGGAGCGCGCCGCGCTCTGCATCGTCGAGTTTCTGCACCATCTTCTTTCTCCCGCTGGTCAATATCGTGCCGCCGCCATAAGGAAGGGCGCGATGAGCGACAAGCCTGCCCTGCCCGATTTGCCTGCTGGATGGACCGGCGGCGCGCCCGATGCCGATGCGCTGTTCGCGATGGCCGAGACGGCGCTGGCGACGATGCCCGCGGTATTTGCCCCGCATATCGAGGGGGTCGTCGTCTCGATCGAGGAATTCGCCGATGACGAGATGCTCGCCTCGCTCGACATCGAGCATCCTTATGAACTCACCGGGCTCTACGAAGGCCGCCCGCTGACCGAGCGCAGCATCGACCAGAGCGGCGGCATGCCCGATCGCGTCACCCTCTATCGCATCCCGATCCTCGTCGAATGGATCGAGACCGGCGAACGGCTCGACACGCTGGTACGCCATGTACTGATCCACGAAATCGGGCATCATTTCGGTTTTTCGGATGATGATATGCACGCGCTGGAAGATATGGCGTGACGGCGTTGCTGGGGCTGAACCAGGTTGCGTGCATCCGCGGCGATCGGCTGCTCTTCGAAAATCTGTCGCTCTCGCTTGGCCGCGCCGACGCGCTGTGGCTGCGCGGCCCGAACGGTGCGGGCAAATCGAGCCTGATCCGCCTCGCTGCCGGACTGCTGCGCCCTGCCGCAGGGACCATCGAGCGCCGCGAGCGTGTCGCGCTGATCGACGAGGCATCGGCGCTCGATGCCGAGCTGCCGCTGCGCCGCGCGCTCGATTTCTGGGCGCGGATCGACACCGTCGACGGACACAGTGTCGACCGCGCGATGGACGACATGGCGCTTGGCTCCCTCGCTGAGGTTCCCGTTGCGATGCTCTCGACCGGGCAGCGCAAGCGCGCGGCGATGGTGCGCGTGATCGCATCGGGCGCGCCGATCTGGCTGCTCGACGAGCCCGCGAACGGCATGGACGATGCGGCGCAGGCACGGCTGGTCGCCGCCATCGCAAAGCATCGGAGCAACGGCGGCGCGTTGCTGCTCGCTTCGCACTTCGCGCTCGCCATCGCCGATCTGGCGGAACTCGATATGGACCCGGTCGCATGACCGCGCTCATCGCCCTCTTCTGGCGCGACCTCCGCCGCGCGTGGGGCAGCGGGGCGCTATGGCTGCCGGTGCTGTTTTTCCTGCTCGTTGCGACCGCCTTCCCGTTCGCCGTTGGCCCCGATGCTCCGCTATTGCGGCGCGCGGGCGGCGGGATGGTTTGGGTCGCGGCGCTGCTCGCCGCGCTCCTTCCCATCGACCGGCTGGTGCGCCCCGACCGCGATACCGGCGTGCTGGATCAGCTCGCGGTGCGCGGGATGGCCGACGAAGTTGTCGCGGCCGTCAAGATCGCGGCGCACATGATCGCTTTCGGCCTGCCGCTGATGATCGCGTTATTCCCGGCGGCGGCGTTGCTGGCGCAGGATGGCGCGCGGACGCAGCTGCTCGCGACGGGAATCGCCATCGCTATTCCCGCGCTTGCCTCGCTGGCAGTGCTGAGTGCGTCGTTGACCGCGAACCACAAGGGGGGCAGCGCGATCGGCGGGCTGCTCGTCCTCCCGCTCGCGGTGCCAATGCTGATTTTCGGCGCGGGCATGCTCGACCCGTCGGGGCGCGGGGCGATGAAGCTGCTGGCGGCGACGAGCCTGCTGCTGACAGTGATCGGGCCATTTGCGGCCGGCGCGGCGCTACGGGGCTTGCGCGAATGACGCGGCAATCGCTCGCGCATATTGCGCTCGTCGTCCGCGATTATGACGAGGCGATCGACTTTTATGTTGGGACGCTCGGTTTCACGCTGGTTGCCGACGACTACCAGCCCGCGCAGGACAAGCGCTGGGTGCTCGTCGCGCCGCCCGGCAATCCGCCGGACGGGGCGACGATCCTGCTGGCGCGCGCCTCCAATGAAGAACAAGCAAAATTCATCGGCGACCAAGCCGGCGGGCGCGTCTTCCTGTTCCTGCAGACCGACGATTTCGCGCGCGACTATCAGCGCTTGCTCGACAAGAGGGTTCGCATCGAGCGCGAGCCGATGGAGGCCGAATATGGCACGGTCGCGGTCTTCCTCGACCTTTATGGAAACAAATGGGACCTGATCGAGTTTCGCAAACCGGCCTGACCGGGGGAAAGGCGGGATTCGACCAATTGTGGACATTGATCCTCCCTGCGGCGCAGCCGTGGGGAGGGGGACCGCCGCGAAGCGGGGGTGGAGGGGCCGCAACGTCGCGCCATAAGCCGCTCCGTCAGCGCTTCGCGCGGCCACCTCCCCATGCCTGCGGCACAGGGAGGATAGTCCCTCATCGTCACTCCGGACTTGATCCGGGGTGACGAAGGCGAGGAACGTCCGCTTCCCAACCCAAAGCAGGCATAAGAAAAGGGCCGGAGTTTCCCCCGGCCCTTCCCTAAATCATTGCGTGCCTGTCAGGCGCCGGTCACGTCGGCCGTATCGACCTTCACGCCCGGGCCCATCGACGACGACAGCGCGATCTTCTTGACATATTTGCCCTTCGCGCCGGCCGGGCGGGCCTTGACGATCGCGTCGACGAAGGCGTCGAAGTTCTGGCGGAGCTTTTCCTCGCCGAACGACAGCTTGCCGAGGCCGGCGTGGATGATGCCGACCTTTTCGACGCGGAATTCGATCTGACCGCCCTTGGCGGCCTTCACGGCTTCGGCGACGTTCGGGGTCACGGTGCCCAGCTTCGGGTTCGGCATCAGGCCCTTCGGACCCAGCGTCTTGCCGAGGCGGCCGACGATGCCCATCATGTCCGGCGTCGCGATGACGCGGCCATAGTCGAGGTTGCCCGCGAGCATGTCTTCCATCAGGTCCTCGGCGCCAACCTTGTCGGCGCCGGCGGCCAGCGCCTTGTCGGCGTTGTCGCCGCGCGCAAACACGGCAACCTTGACGTCCTTGCCGGTGCCGGCGGGGAGCGTCACGACGCCGCGGACCATCTGGTCGGCGTGGCGCGGATCGACACCCAGGTTCATCGCGATTTCGAGCGTTTCGTCGAACTTGGCCGAGGCCAGCTCGCGAACGGTCTTCAGCGCTTCGTCGACGGTGTGCAGCTTCAGCGCATCAACCTTGCCCTCGAGGGCCTTCTGCTTTTTGGTCAGCTTGGTCATCGGATCAGCCCTCCGTCACTTCGAGGCCCATCGAGCGCGCGCTGCCCTCGATGATCTTCGTTGCCTGTTCGATGTCGTTGGCGTTGAGATCCTTCATCTTGATCTCGGCGATTTCGGCGAGCTTCGAGCGCGCGATCTTGCCGCCGCTGATCTTGCCGGGTTCTTTCGAGCCCGCCTTGAGGTTCGCGGCCTTCTTGATCAGGTAGGTTGCCGGCGGCGTCTTCGTGACGAAGGTAAAGCTCTTGTCGGCAAAGACGGTGATGATGGTCGGGGTCGGGGTGCCCTTTTCCATGGAATCGGTTGCGGCGTTGAACGCCTTGCAGAATTCCATGATGTTGACACCGCGCTGGCCGAGTGCCGGCCCGAGCGGCGGCGAGGGGTTTGCGGTCCCTGCCGGAACTTGCAGCTTGATGTAGCCGCTGATCTTCTTAGCCATGATGGCCTCCTATCTTTCTGTCGCCCCGGACTTGATCCGAGGCTCAAAATTAGCGGTCGAACAGAAGGGCATCACCCCTTCCTCCCGCGCGGAATCACGCCCTTGTCTGACGCGAAGCGGCGCCGTTAGACGTAAAAGCCAAAAAAGGCAAGCCGACCGCCTGCTTTTTCGACCGTCATTGCGAGCAGAGCGAAGCAATCCAGAGCGGTTTACGCAAACTCTGGATTGCCGCGTCGCTTCGCTCCTCGCAATGACGACTCTAATTACTGGGTCGCGGCCGGATCGTAGCGGATCAGCCCTTCCTGTACCGCCGAGGCGATCAGCGTGCCGTCGCGGCGATAGATGCGCCCGCGGTTGATCCCGCGGCCGCCGCCGCTCCAGTCGCTGTCCATGACATAGACGAACCATTCGTCGACGCGAATATCGTCGTGAAACCACATCGCATGGTCGAGGCTGGTCGAGAACAGGCCCGGCGTGTCCCAGGTCATCGCGTGCGGCATCAGCGTCGTCGAGAGCAGCCCCATGTCCGAGGCATAGGCAAGCAGTGCGCGATGGATCAGCGGATCGTCGCCGACAGGCGAGGAAATGCGGAACCATTCATATTGCATCGTCGCCTTTTCGGACGGCGGCGGGCGAAAGGCGCGAACCTCGAACGGGTGCATGCGCGCCATATGTTCGATGCGCCGGTCGCTGATCTTGGGGTCGACGGCGATAAAATCGGCGAAGTCCCAGCATTCCTCGGGCGGCAGGATACCCGTCATCGGGATCTGATGCGACAGACCTTTCTCGGGCGCCTGGAACGAGGCGGTGAGGTTGAAGATCACCTTGCCGTCCTGACGCACCACAACGCGGCGGTTGGCGAAGCTGCGCCCGTCGAAATCGCGGTGAACGCGGAAGTGGAGCGGCTTCGCTTCGTCGCCGCCGCGCAGGAAATAGGCGTGGAGCGAATGGACGCTCTTGCCGGGATCGACGGTGCGCGCCGCGGCGACCATCGCCTGCGCGATCACCTGCCCGCCGAAGATGCGCTGGCGGCGCGGCTTGGTGAAGGCGGGGTAAGTGAATTCGTCGGGCTCGTCCGCCGCTTCGAGATCGAAGAGGTGGACGATATGCCGGACGAGCCGTTCGCGATCGACGCTGGTGTAGATTTCGCGCGCATGGTCGGCACGAGCCTGCATCTCTTCGGGAGTGAGGCTCATGGCGCGTTCCATTCAGCGGATTTCGCGCGCGCCCAGAGGCGCGCTGCGATGTTATTTGAAGCGTTCGACCTGTTCGAAGTCGAGTTCGACCGGGGTGGCGCGACCGAAGATCGACACCGACACCTTGACGCGCGCCTTTTCGAAATCGAGTTCCTCGACCAGCCCGTTGAAGCTGGCGAAGGGACCGTCGAGCACCTTGACCTGATCGCCGATTTCGTAATCGACGCGGATTTCCTGCTTCGGACGGGCCGCTGCCTCTTCCTTGCTGTTCAGGATGCGTGCGGCTTCGGCTTCGCTGATCGCCTGCGGCTTGCCCATCGAACCGAGGAAGCCCGTGACCTTCGGCGTGTTCTTGACGAGGTGATAGACATCGTCGGTCATCGTGAGTTTGGCGAGGACGTAGCCCGGGAAGAATTTACGTTCGGCCTGGACCTTTTTGCCGCGCTTCACCTCGGTGACGGTTTCAACGGGCACTTCGACGGCTTCGACGAAGTCGGTCAGGCCCATGCGTTCGGCTTCGGAAAGCACCGAATCGCGAACCTTGTTCTCGAAACCCGAATAGGCGTGAATGATGTACCAGCGCGCCATGTTTATCCGTATCCTGTCCCTGAAACCGCGGGCGTTAGCGCGCGAGCGACGTCAGCCAGCTGACGATCGCGTTGAAAACCGTGTCGACGCCGAAAAAGAACAGCGCAAGGATCGTCGTCATGATGATCACCATGATCGTCGTCTGTACCGTTTCGCGGCTGGTGGGCCACACGATCTTGCGGGCTTCGGCGCGTACCTGATTGATGAACTCAGCCGGGCTGGTCTTCGCCATGTCGATCGTCCTGTCTTTTTGCGTCAATGATCCGGGCCAGATGGGTTGCCGCCCCCCGCGCGTCAAGCGCGCTTGGGGCAATAGTCCGCCCACCCTCCCCGATCAAATCGGCGAAAGGCGGAAGGAAAACGGCGCATCTGTCCGAATGAAAGCGGCCTTTACTTGGGCCCTGCGGCGATTGCAAGTCAAAGGCGGGCAAGCGCGCGCTGCATCCAGATCAGCAGCCCGGCCATGACAATCCAGCTGACGGTCGGTTGGAGCGCGAACAGCAGGTGCAGTTCGCGCGCCGCGGCCTTGCCGTTCTGCGGGTCGAAGCCGACGAGGTCGAGGAGAAGATAGCTGACCGCGATCGCGGCGGCGACGCCGAACTTCTGCATCAGGTTCAAGAGCGCGAAGAGAAAAGCCGACCGATTGCGGCCGCAGCGGCCGGCATCCTGCGGAATCAAGTCGGCGAGCATCGAGTAAGTGAAGAGCAATCCGACGAACCCGGTCCCGAGCATCAGCGAGAAACCCACCGCCTGCTCCAGGCCCTGCGGTTTCTGGAACAAGGTCGCAACGAGCAGGCTGGAGATCAGGAGCCCCATCGCCATCATCATCGGCGGCTTGCCGAACCGGCGCGCGAGAAAGGTCCACACGGGCGACGCGAAGGCCCCGCCAATGAAGCTTGCGAAGAGCAGCACCGCGCTCTGCGCGTCGAGATCGAGCACCGCGGCGGCGAAGAAGACGAACAGCGAGGTCAGCGATCCGAAGGCGAAGCTGTTGAGAAACTGCACGCCAAGCAGCAGCATCAGCGGCGGGAAGGAGAAGGACGCGCGTATCTCGTGCCGCCAGCCGATGCCCGCCTCTGCCACAACCGCACGCGGCGGGACGAGGCGGATCGCGAAAAGCGCGACTGGCACCATGAGCAGGAAGAGGCTGGCATAGGCCATGATCCGCCCCTGCAAGCTGATCCCTGGGATCAGGAGCTGCGCCGCCGCAGGCGCGGCAAAGGCGAGGATCAGAGCGATCTTCGCGAACCAGTCGCGCATCCCGTAAAGCAGCGCGCTGTCGGCCGGGGTGCGCACCAGCGCCGAGCCCCACGACAGCTGCGCGACCTCATAAAGGCTGTAGCTCGAATAAAAGAATATCATCATCAGGAAGAGCGCCGCAAAGGGCAGCCGGTCGCCGACCGTGACCAGCGCGAGCAGCAGCAGAAACAGCGGCACGATCGCGAGCAGCATCCAGCGCCGGTGCGCGCCGAGCCCGGTGCGCACACGGTCGACCATCGTCCCGATCAGCGGGTCGACGACGCCGTCCCATATCGTGGTGAGCGAAAAGAGCAGCCCGACCAGCGCCACCGAAATGACGCCGCCCTCGGCGATATAAGGCGGCAGATAGACGCTGAACGGCAGGCCGAGGATCACCGTCGGCCCCGCCGTCGCGGCATAGGCGGCGACCGTCCGCGGGCGCAATACCGGGGTTTCGTCGGCGCGGGCGGCCGAAGGCAGGGCAGTACTGGCCAAGGCACGACGCTCCCGAAGCAGGAGCCGGCACATTTTCAGTTATTGACAACCCTGTCAACAGATCGCGGCGCCCCGAAGGGTCGCGCTAACGGATATTGAAATGCGACAGGAAAGGCTGGAGCCGCCAGTCGATCTCTTCCGGGTCGAGCCATTCGTCCTCGATCCCCATCAGCGTGCTCAGCATTGAATCGCCGACGACAATATCAAAAAACAGGCGCGCTGCCGCCTCCGGGCGGTCGATGTCGGCCTTGCCGGTTGCCGCCCATTCCGCGAACAGCTCGATCAGTTCCTCGAGCGCGGGCACGTGCAGGTCGCGGTAAATCTGCATCGCGAATTCGTGGTCGCGCAAACTCTCGGAAATCAACATGCGCATCAGCGCGACCGCGTGCGGCGATTCCATTAGCTCGCTTTGGCGATGCGCGTAGCTCTTGAGGATTTCGACGGTCGACAATCCCCGCGTGGCGTCGTCGTCAAGCGACCGCAGCATCGCTTCGTCGCACCAGCGCGTTGCGATCGCGCGAAGCAGCCCCTGCTTGTTGCCGAACAACTCATAGAGCGTCGCGAGCGAGCCGCCCGAACGCTTGACGATTTCGGCGAGGCTGGTGCGCTCATACCCCTGTTCGAGGAACAGCGCCTCGGCGGCATCGAGGATTGCGCTCTGCCGACGTTCGCGTGGCGATGGCCTATCCATTTGACATAAGGCCGATTCCGACATGCTCAAATTTTTCCTCCTCCCTTGCGCTTTTTTGTAATTTAAATTACAGAGCGCCTCAACGCAAGCTTTTGCGTATAAACAAATCCCGCACAACTGCGATTTTTCAGGGGTCCATATGAGTCGCTTTCGTCCTCTTGGCTGCGCCGCCGGCGCTGCGCTGGCTCTGGTGCTGGCTTCCTGCTCGTCGGAAGCGCCCCCCGCTCCGCCGCCGCCCGAGGTCAATATCGTCACGATCCGCACGCAGGCAGTACCGAATGTGATCGAATTGCCTGGCCGCGTTCAGGCATTTCGCACTTCCGAAGTCCGCGCTCGGGTCAATGGCATCGTCGAGCGCCGGCTGTTCAACGAAGGCAGCTACGTCCGTGCCGGGACGCCGCTGTTCCGGATCGACCCGCGCGAGTTGACTGCAACCGCCAATGCGGCGCGCGCGCAGCTTGCGCGTGCACAGGCGACCGCCGCCAACGCGCGGCAGGTGGTCGGCCGCTATCAGCCGCTGCTCGCCGACCAAGCGATCGGCAAGCAGGAATATGACGCCGCGGTCGCCGGGCAGCGTACCGCCGAGGCCGATGTGCAGGCGGCGCAGGCCAATCTGGAATCGGCGCGGCTGAACCTTGGCTATTCGATGGTTACCGCCCCCATATCGGGCCGCGCGCGGCGCGCCGAAGTGACCGAGGGCGCGCTCGTCAACGCGGGGGCCGGCACCTTGCTCACGACGATCGAGCAGATCGACCGCGTCTATGTCAATTTCGGGCAATCGAGTTCGGACCTGCTAGCGAACCGCCGCGACATGGGATCCGGCAAGGTCACCGCGCCCCAATTCGACCGCGTCGAAGTGCAGCTGATCCTCGAGGACGGCACCGCCTTTCCGGTCGTCGGCCACCTCGACTTCCTCGATCTGTCGATCGACGAGGCGACGGGCACCGCCGCGCTGCGCGCCGAATTCCCGAACCCGAATTCGGCGCTGCTGCCCGGACAGTTCGTCCGTGCCCGCATCTTCGCGGGCAACCGGTCGGATGGCGTCCTGATACCCCAGCGCGCGGTCAAGCTGGCCGCCGACGAGGCGAGCGTGATGGTGCTCGACGCCAAGAATATCGCGACCCCGCGCCCGGTGAAGCTCGGCACGATGGTCGCCGGTCAGTGGGCGATCCTCGACGGGCTGAAACCCGGCGACCGGGTGATCGTCGACGGGCTGCAAAAGGTGCAGCCGGGGCAACCGGTGCGCGTCGCGCAGCCCAAGGGAACGGCATCGACCCCCGCGGCGAAGCGCTGACCTGACATGACACCCCGCTTCTTCATCGACCGGCCCATCTTCTCCTGGGTCATCGCCATCGGCATCCTGTTGTCGGGCATCATCGCGCTGCGCGGGCTTCCCGTGGAGCAATATCCGTCGGTGGCGCCGCCATCGCTGACGATCGGCGTCACCTATCCGGGCGCCGACGCGAGCACGCTCGAACAGAATGTGACGCAGGTCATCGAGCAGGAGCTGAACGGGGTCGAGGGTTTCCTCTACATGGCCTCGACCAGCGAATCGAACGGCACCGCATCGATCACCCTGACCTTCGAGGCGGGGACCGACATCGATAATGCGCAGATGGAGGTGCAAAACCGCCTGCGCCGCGTCGAGCAGCGTTTGCCCGAGGATGTGCGCCGCCAAGGCATTTCGGTCACCGAGGCCAATTCGGGCTTTCTGCTGATCGTCGCGATCACCTCGAAGAGCGGCAACACCGACCCGATGGAGGTCAACAACTTCGCCAATACGCGCGTGCTCGACGAGCTGCGGCGTGTGAACGGCGTCGGCAACGTCCAGGCATTTGCGCCGGAATATGCGATGCGCATCTGGCTCGACCCGCAAAAGCTGGCCTCGCACAATCTGTCGCCGGCAGAAGCGCTCGGCGCGGTGCAGGAACAGAACAGCCAGACGCCGGGCGGCCAGCTCGGCGACCAGCCGCTCGCCAAGGGCGCGCAGCTCAACGCCGTCATCACGACGCAGGGCCGCTTCACCAAGCCCGAACAGTTCGAAAGCATCATCCTGCGCGCGAACCCCGACGGGTCGGCGGTGACGCTGGGCGACGTCGGCCGGGTCGAGCTGGGCGCGGCGAGCTATCTTTTCTCGTCCGAACTCAACGGCAAGCCGATGGCCGGCCTTGCGGTCCAGCTCACCCCTGGCGCCAATGCGCTGTCGACCGCGACGGGCATCCGCGATCGGATGGCCGAACTGTCGAAGGGCTTCCCGCCTGACGTCACCTGGTCGATCCCGTACGACACGACGCCCTTCATCAGCCTTTCGATCGAAGAGGTGGTGATCACGCTGGGCGAAGCGATGCTGCTCGTCTTCCTCGTGATGTTCCTGTTCCTCCAGAACTGGCGCGCGACCGTCATCCCCACCGTCGTGGTTCCCATCGCGCTCGCGGGTGCGTGCCTCGGCCTCTGGATGTTCGGCTTTTCGATCAACGTGCTGACCCTGTTCGGCATGGTGCTCGCGATCGGCATCCTCGTCGACGACGCGATCGTCGTGATCGAGAATGTCGAGCGCATCATGAACGAGGAGCATCTGTCGCCCTATGACGCGACGGTGAAGGCGATGAGCCAGATCACTTCGGCGATCATCGGCATCACGCTGGTGCTGATCGCGGTGTTCATCCCGATGGCTTTCTTCCCCGGATCGACGGGCGGCATCTATCGCCAATTCTCGATGACGCTCGCGATCTCGATCGCCTTCTCGGCGCTGCTCGCGCTGACGCTGACGCCTGCCCTCTGCGCGACGCTGCTGAAGCCGCACGACCAGACCGAGCGCAAGGGCCGCATCGGCGCATTCTTTGACCGCTTCTTCGGCGGCTTCAACCGCTGGTTCGAGCGCACGACCGACCGCTATCAGGGCGGCGTCGGCAAGATGCTGGCGACGCCGCTGCGCTGGCTCGGCGTGTTCGCGCTGATGGTCGCGATCACCGCATTGCTCTTCACGCGCCTGCCGGGCTCGTTCCTGCCGCAGGAAGATCAGGGCTATCTGGTGACCGTGATCCAGGCGCCACCCGGCGCGACGACGCAGCGCACCAACGAGGCGACCAAGCAGGTGAAAGCCTTCTTCGCCGAACAGCCGCAGGTCGCCAATGTCGTGTTGGTCAACGGCTTCAGCTTCTTTGGCCAAGGCCAGGCGAACGCGATCATGTTCACCCCGCTGAAACCGTGGGACGAGCGCAAGGGCGACGGCGACAGCGCCGACGCGATCGCGGGCAAGGCGATGGGCGCCTATGCGAACATCAAGGAGGCTTTCGCCTTCTCGCTGAGCCCGCCGTCGATCCCCGAACTCGGGACGTCGAGCGGCTTCACCTTCAAGCTACAGGACCGCGGCGGCAACGGGCGCGACGCGCTGATCGCCGCGCGCAACCAGATTCTGGGCGGTGCAATGCAGAGCAAGCTGCTCGCCAACGTCCGCCCCGAGGGGCAGGAGGATGCGCCCGTGCTGAAGGTCGACATCGACCGGATCCAGGCACGCGCGCTCGGCCTGTCGATCGGCGACGTCAATGCGACGCTCGCGATCAGCTTCGGCAGCGCCTACGCCAACGACTTCACCCGCGAAGGCCGCGTGCTGCGCGTGCTGTTGCAGGCCGATGCCGCGAGCCGGATGACGCCGCAGGACGTGCTCGAACTGCGCGTGCGCAGCGCGAACGGCGACATGGTGCCCTTCGGATCGTTCAGCAAGGCCGAGTGGTCTGCCGAGGCTCCGCAGCTTCAGCGCTATAACGGCTATCCCGCGATGACGATTTCGGGTGAACCCGCGCCCGGCCAGTCGACCGGCGAGGCGATGGCCGAGATGGAGCGGCTGGCGCAGACACTGCCGGCGGGCTTCTCTTTCGAATGGACGGGCATCTCCTATGAAGAGAAGCAGTCGGCGGGCCAGATCGGCATGCTGCTCGGGCTGTCGCTGGTCGTCGTCTTCCTTCTGCTCGCGGCGCTTTATGAAAGCTGGGCGGTGCCGGTGGCGGTGCTGCTGGTGGTGCCCTTGGGCGTGCTCGGCGCGGTGCTCTTCTCGATGTTCCGCGGCCTTTCCGCCGACATTTATTTCAATGTCGGGCTGATCACGATCATCGGGCTTGCGGCGAAGAATGCGATTCTGATCGTCGAGTTCGCGATCGAGCAGGAGGCCGAAGGCAAATCGGCGCTCGACGCGGTGATGGAAGCGGTGAAGCTGCGCCTGCGGCCGATCATCATGACCAGCCTCGCCTTCATTCTGGGCATGGTGCCGCTCGTCATCGCGAGCGGAGCCGGCGCCGCCAGCCGCATCGCGGTCGGATCGGGCGTGATGGGCGGGATGATCGCGGCCACTTTGCTGGGCATCTTTTTCATCCCGCTCTTCTATCTATCGGTACGCAAGTGGATCAGCCGCAAGCGGCCGCCCGCCCCCGCCGAAAAAGGACATCATGAGGAACCCGGTCATGCGTAACCTGATCGCGCTGCTCGCAGCGACGACGCTCGCCGGATGCGTCAATATGGCGCCGAAACATGAGCGCCCGGCGCTGCCCACCGCGCCTGCCTATCCGGCCGAATTCGCCGGCGATGTGACGCTCGGGCAGCGGGCAACCGAGGTCAACTGGCAGGACTTCTTTGCCGATCCCCAGCTCGAGGTCCTGATCGCGCAGGCAATCGAGCGCAACCGCGACCTCGCCGTCGCGGTTGCGCAGATCGAGGAAGCGCGCGGCCTGTACCGTATCCAGGATGCCGACCGTCTGCCGACGGTCGGCGCCAGCGCCGCCGCCACACGCACGCGTGGCGCTTCGCTGACCGGACCCGGGACCGACACTTCCAATCGCTATTCGGTCGGCGTCGGCGTGACCTCGTTCGAGCTCGATTTCTGGGGGCGCGTCAAGAATCTGTCCGAAGCGGCGCGCAGCCAGTATCTCGCGACCGAGCAGGCCGAGCGCGCCTTCCGCCTCACGCTCGTCCGCGACGTCGCCTCGACCTATTTCTCGTCGCGCGGCGCCGAGGAGCAGATCAAGCTTGCCGAAGCCACGGTGACGAGCCGCAAGGAAGGGCTGCGGATCGCGAAGCGCCGCCTCGATGCGGGGGTCACGTCGGCGCTCGACTATCGCCAGTCCGAAACGCTGCTGACGCAGGCCGAGACGCAACTTGCGAGCCTGAAGCTCGGCAAGGCGCAGGCCGATAATTTCCTCGCCGTGCTGACCGGTGGACCGGTTGCCGGCCCCCTGCCCGCACCGCTGCCGCTCGTCGCGCAGGGCCAGTCGCCGACGCTGACCGCCGGCCTGCCGTCGGACCTGCTCGTCGCGCGGCCCGACGTGGTGGCGGCCGAAGAACGATTGCGCGCCGCACGCGCCAATGTCGGCGCCGCGCGCGCCGCCTTCTTCCCGTCGATCTCGCTGACCGGCAACCTTGGCTTCGCTTCGGGTTCGCTCGACAACCTGTTCAGCAACGACGGTTTCGGCTGGAGTTTTGGCCCGTCGATCAGCCTTCCAATCTTCGATTTCGGGCGCAACAAGGGCAATCTGACCGTCGCCGAGGCGCGCGAGAATATCGCCGTCGCAACCTATGAGCGGACCGTCCAGGGCGCGTTCCGCGAAGTCGCCGATGCGCTCGCTGGCCGCCGCTACCTCGCCGAACAGGTCGAGGCGCAGGAACGCGGCACGCTCGCGACCCGGCAGATCGCCGACCTCGCGCGCAAGCGGTATCGCGAGGGGGTCTCGACCTATCTCGAAGTGCTCGATGCCGAACGCAATCTGTTCGCCGCCGAACAGGCGCTGATCGAGCTGAGGCGTGCGCAGGTCGACAATCTGGTGACGCTTTATGTCGCGCTGGGTGGCGGATTGGTCGAGCGCCGCTAAGGCGTCGGGACCAAAGCCGCAATGACCCAAGAAACCCCCGCCCTGCTCAAGGATATTCTGGGCCCGCAAGCAATGCAGACGATCGGTGATGCGGGGACGGCGGCGTCGCCACGCTTCGATCGCGCCGCCTTTTTGTCTGCGGCATCGGGCGGGCTGGATGCACTGTCGATCATGGAACGCGTGCGCCATATCGCCGACGCGCTCCATGCGGCGCTGCCCGGTGATTATGCAGCGGCGCTCGATGTCGTCCGCGCGATGGCGCCGCGGCTCACCCATGGGTTTCAGGCGATGGCGGTTACCGAATATGTCGCGCGCTATGGCCTCGATGATTTCGACCGGTCGATGGATGCGCTCGCCGACCTGACGCGCTTCGGCTCGGCCGAGTTTGCGATCCGTCCGTTTCTGGCCGCGGATACGTCACGCGCGCTGGCCGTCATGATGCGATGGACCGGCAGCGCGGACGAGCATGTCCGCCGGCTCGCGAGCGAGGGTGCGCGGCCGCGCCTGCCTTGGGCGGCACGCGTCCCGGCGCTGAAGGCCGATCCGACGCTAGCGGCGCCGATCCTCGAAATGCTGAAGGCCGATCCGAGCCTGTACGTCCGCAAATCGGTCGCGAATCATCTGAACGATATCGCCAAGGACCGGCCCGACTGGCTGCTGGGCCGCCTAGCGGCGTGGCCGCAGGACGACGCGCGCACGGCCTGGATCATCCGCCATGCGCTGCGCACGCTGATCAAGAAGGGCGATCCCGCCGCTCTCGCGCTTATCGGTGTTGGCCATGGCGCCGCAGTAAGCGTGCGCAATTTCGGAATTTCGCCAGCAACCGTTCGCCTCGGCGACCGGATAGCCATCACCGCCGATCTCGCGTCGGCCTCAGCCGACGATCAGCGGCTGGTGGTCGATTATCGCGTCCATTACGCCCGCGCGGGCGGAAAAAGTGCTGCCAAGGTCTTCAAACTCAAGACGTTCGAACTCGCGGCTGGGGAGACAGCGCCGCTCGCCATCAGACAGACGATCCGCGATTTCAGCACGCGGCGACATCATCCGGGTCGGCATGAGGTCGAGTTGATCGTCAATGGCCAGATGATGGCAACCGCCGCATTCGATATTTTGCCGACGGACTGACCTCCGGCCCACAACCGACCTAGCGTGGAGGCACGGGTTGTGGCGGCTCGGCCGTGACCTCGGGCGGCGGACGCCCCTCCGACATCGGCAGACGCAGGTCGATCCGGCTGCCGTTGATCTCGGTCGTTATGACCGCATCGCCGCCCTCGATCCCGATGCGCGTCCGGTCGCCGATCGGAATGTCACCGATGTCGGGAATATCCAGCGGCTCGACGGGGCCGGTCGGATCGACCACCTTCTTCGGCCGCGGCGCGGCCTTCTTGCCCGATACCTCGGTCATGAAGTCGCGCCAGATGCGCGCCGGCAACCCGCCGCCCGACACGCCCTGAAGCGGCGTATTGTCGTCGTTTCCGATCCACACGCCGACGACGAGGCCGTTGGCATAGCCGACGAACAGCGCGTCGCGATTGTCCTGGCTGGTGCCGGTCTTGCCGAAATTCGCCTGCGGCAGCCGCGCGGCGCGGCCGGTGCCACGATTGACCGCGGCGCGCAGCATTTGTTCGATGTCCTCATGCTCGCTCGACCCGAAACTCGATGGGCCTGAGATCAGATTCTCGAACCAGCCCTTTTCGTCGGTCTCGAACGCGTGCGGCTCGACCGGATAGCTGTTCGCCGCGACCGCGGCATAGGCGGCGGTAAGTTCGAGCAGGGTCATGCTCGACGTGCCGAGCGCGAGGCTGGGATCGCCCTTGGCCATCGGCGCGGTGACGCCGAGGTCACGCGCCATGTCGATGACCTTGTCGTCGCCAATTTCGCGGAGCAGCCGCACCGCGGCGACATTGCTCGACGAGGCGAACGCGTCTTCGAGGCTGATTTCCTTTGAATAGGCGCCGCCCGAATTTTTGGGACGATAGGAGCCGGTCTCGATCGCGCTGTTGTCGATCATGTCGTCGGGGTCCCAGCCGGCGCGGAGCGCGGCGAGATAGACGAACAGCTTGAAGGTCGAACCCGGCTGGCGCCGCGCCTGCGTCGCGCGGTTGAAGGGCGATGCGGCATAATCCTTGCCGCCGATCATCGCGACGACCTCGCCATTCGGGCGCATCGCGACGAGCGCGACCTGCGCCTTGCCCAGCCCCGCGCGCCCCGTCACGCGGCGCGCGACGCCCTGCAACCGCGCATCGAGCGTCGTCGCGATCGTCTGACGCGAATAGCCGACATCGCTCAATTTGCGCGCCTCGGGCAGCGCCCAGTCGGCGAAATAGGTGCCGGTCGGCAATGTGTTCCGGCTGCGCACATCGATGCGCGGGGTACGGAGCGCCCCCCGCTCCTGCTCGGTGAGATAGCCGGTCGCGACCATCGCATTCAGCACCAGCTTCATGCGTTTTTCGGCGAGGTCAGGGTTTTTGGTGGGGGCGAGGCGCGACGGCGCCTGTACCAGCCCAGCGAGCATCGCCGCCTGCGCCGGGGTCAGCTTCTCGGGCTGGCGATAGAAATAATGGAGCGATGCGGCGCGCAGGCCATAGGTGTTGTCGCCGAAATAGGCGTTCGAAAGATAGCGTTCGAGAATCTCGTCCTTGCTGAGCCAAGCTTCCAGCCAGAAGGCGATCAGCGCCTCGCGCGCCTTGCGGCCGAGGGTGCGTTTGGGCGTGAGGAAGGTGAATTTCGCGAGCTGCTGGGTGATCGTGCTGCCGCCCTGCGTGCGTCCGCCGGTGACATTGCTCCAGACCGCGCGCGCGATGCTGCGCGGGTCGACGCCCCAATGGGTGTAGAAGCGCCGGTCCTCGATCGCGAGGAAGGCGCCGGTCACATGTTTCGGCAGATCCGCCGCCTTCACCGGCGTATCGACGATCGCCCCGATGCGCGCGATCGGCGTGCCGTCCGAGGCGAGCAAGGTGATCTGCGGCGGCGCGATCGGTTCGAGCGATTTCGAGAGCGGTGCGGTGAGCGCGAGCCAGCCGACGAGCAGGATGAAAATCACGCAGAAGATCGCAAAACCGCGCGAAATACGGCGCATCCATTTGCGCCCGCGCGTCTCGGACACGATGGGCGGCGGCGGCGCTGCTATATCGGCGAACGGGCCACCCGGCGTCGCGGCGAGGGTGGGATCGGGGCCTTCGGGTTTACGGAACCATTTCATGCGCAGCGCCCGTATTACAGCCCCAACACAGCATAAGCAATTGCGTTATATGATGGTCGGATTGGCCCACTTCATCAAGAAGGACAGCGACTTGATCGGCGCCGCGGGATAAGAAAAGAAAAAGCCCTGCACATCCGGAGAGCGATGACATGAGCGATACAGCCACGCGCTATTGCGACCTGGTGATGAAGGGCGGCATCACGAGCGGCATCGTTTATCCGAACGCCGTTCTGGCGCTCGCGCGCGATTTCCGGTTCAAGAATATCGGCGGAACGTCGGCGGGCGCGATCGCCGCGGCCGCCACCGCGGCGGCCGCCTTGGGCGACCGCAAGCATGTCGCATCGGGATCGACCGCCCCCTGCCCCGCGAGGCTTGGCTTCGCCGGTCTCGAACGCATCGCGGCGCAGCTTTCGTCGCAGGGCTTCATCTTCAGCCTGTTCCAGCCGGCGCGCGGCGGACGAAATGCCTATCGATTGATCGTCACCCTCGCCGGGAACGCGAGCGTGCTGCGCAAGACCTTGGTCGCCGCAGTTGCGGTTGTGGCGATCGCGCCGCTCGAAGCGCTGCTTTTGCTCGGCCTGTTCCTCGTGGGAGGTTACTGGCTCGCGGGGCCGCACGGAGTTGTCGCCGTGCTGTTGCCGTCGGTGATCTGCTCCTATCTTGGCGCCGCGATTGCCGCAGTTTTGCGCGTTGCGCGCGTTACGCGGCGCAATCTGCTCGGGCTTTGCTCGGGCCTGAGCGTACACAGGGATGCCGCGAAACCCGCGCTGACCGAATGGCTGCACGACGTCCTGCAATCCTTGTCGGGCAAGGCGATTTCAGAGCCGCTGCTGTTCGACGATCTGTGGGACGCGCCGCGCTACGCTGGCGAGCCGAACACCGAAACGGCGATCTCGCTGCAGATGATCACGACGGGCGTCTCGCATCACGAACCGCGGACGCTGCCCTTTACCGACGCGTCCTTCTGGTTCCTGCGCGAAGAATTCGACCTGCTGTTCCCCAAGCCGGTGGTCGATGCGATGGTGGCGATGGCGGGGTCGCCCGATCGGGTCGGGGAGAAGGATTATTACCGCCTGCCCGGCAAGGGCCGGATGCCCGTGCTGGTGGCGATGCGCATGAGCCTCAGCTTTCCGCTGCTGATCAGCGCGGTGCCGCTCCACGAGCCCGTCGGGAGGCGGACACTCCGCGGCGAGACGGAGGGAGACGCACTCGATGACGGCGAGGATGCCAAGGAGGCGACGCTGAGCCAGAGTACCGATAGTCTCGCGACCGGCGGCGAGGCGCCCCTCTCCGTGATCGAGGGTTTCCGCATCTGCTGGTTTTCGGATGGCGGCGTGTCGAGCAATTTTCCGCTCCACCTGTTCGACGCGCCGCTGCCGCGCTGGCCGACGTTTGCAATCAATCTCGTCTATCCCCAAAGCGACGACGATGCGGCGGCCGAGAACCCCGAGCCTCAAAGTGCGCAGGACAAGGCCGAGGCCGCGGTGTGGCTTCCGCTGCACAACAATCGCGGCTGGCAACGCAGCTATAGCTCGATCGCCCGGCCGCTCGCGCTGGCCGAGGTGTCCGGCTTCGTGTTCGGGATCATCAGCACGATGCAGAACTGGCGCGACCTGTTGCAGTCGCGGGCGCCGGGGCAGCGCGACCGGATCGTCCACGTCGCGCTCGACAAGGTCGAGGGCGGCATGAACCTCGACATGTCGCAGGCCATATTGGACAGCATTTCATTGAAAGGCACGGTCGCCGGCGAACGGCTGTACCAATTCTCGTTCGACAATCATTATTGGGTGCGATGGCGGAACGTCGCCTCGGGCCTCCAGCGCTATACGATCCGGATTGCGGCGAGCGCGAAGGTCGTTCCGCCGATCCCGGCTTATGCGGCCGCCTTTGCGACGGTGCGCACGGGAGCGCCGCCGCCGGTTTCGTATAAGTTCCGGTCGGCCGAAGCCCAAGGTGCCGCGCAGACGCTGTTCGCCGACCTGGTGTCGCGCGGCGAGGAGTGGGACGACCTTGGCCCCGACCTCAGCGACGGGACGCCGCGGCCGCTGCCCCAGATGCAGATCACCCCGATCTATTAGCTGACGGGATCGTCGCGGTCCTGCTGCTGCGCCGCCTGATCGTCCTTCTTGATGAAGCTCATCTTCCCTTGCGGCTCGAGGATCGCCCACGCGACCTCGGACATCCGCCCGATCCCCGCGAGCCGCATTTCGGACAGGATCTCGTCGCGCGTCAGCCGATCGCGCCGCAGATTTTCGGTCACGATCTCGCCGTCGCGCACGATCACGCGCGGCGCGCCCTCGAGCAGATCCTTGGCGCGCGGAAACAGATAGGCGGTCCAGCTGAGCACCAGCGCCCAAAAGGCGAAGGTGCAGATGGCGAGCGTCGCGCCGGTCAGGCTGAAGTCGTTGTGCGTCACGCCCTGCTGGATCAGGTCGCCGAGCACGACGAGCACGACGAGCACGACGAATTCGAACGGCGTCATCTGGCCGAGTTCGCGCTTGCCGAGCAGCCGGATGAGCAGGAACAGGATGAAGAACATCACCGTGGCGCGAAGGACAATATCCATCAGGGCAGCACTTTGATGCGAAGCGGCATCGCACCGATGCGCCGGCTGCCGTCAAGGACCGCGATTTCGCCTCGCGTGCCTGCGAACAGCGGCGGATTGATCTGTCCGTCGACCTTGATGTGGAGACTGTCCCCAGCGGCGAGCGGGCCGTAAGAAAAATGGAAACGGCCGTCCTCGAAACTCTCTTCGGCGGGCGCCGGGATCATCGTGTTGACGGTCATGTCATGCCAGAGCGCGGGCGATATGGCGACCACGGCGTCGTCGAGCGGAACCTCGGCCCTCACTGTGATGTCGGTTTCAAAAAACTCGCCGTTGCGAATGGTCGTCGGCGTCTTGACCGTCAGGCGCACATCGCCCAGATCGGCTGTGCGCGGCGTGCTTGGCTGCCCGCCGGTGAAGCCGAGCGCCGCTGCCAGCAACAGGCCGCCGAGAATGAGGATCGAGATCGGGCTGGCGTGCCGGTCCCACGGGCGTTGCGATGGCTTGGCGTCAAGTCCCTCCAGCGCCTGCATCCAATCCTCCAGCCGGATCGCAAATGCCCCGCGGCCGCAATGACCGAAGGCGCCCGTCTGCGTTGGCAGACGGGCGCCTATTGGACGCTTGGCGCGGCGGTTCGTTCCGCTGCCCTAGCGGTCGGTCGGTCGCTGCATTCTCGATCAGCTCGGCGACCTCGACGGGATGCGAGACCATCAGCGCGTGCGAGCCGTTTGCGACGCCGACGGTTTTGCGCGCATGGGCGCGGTCGGCCATGAATTTCATCGTCGCGGCGGGGATGTTCCGGTCCTCGGCACCATAGATCACATAGGTCGGCAGGCTCTTCCACGTCGCGGCCTGCGATGCGTCGGTCAGCGCCGCCTGCGTCACCGGCCGCTGCGTCGCGGCCATCAGCGTCGCCTGCGCCGCGGGCAGGTCGGCGGCGAACTGGCCGTGGAATTTGGCGGGCTGGATATAAAGATCGGTTCCGCCGTCCGGCAGGCGCACTGGCGAAAGGGCATCGCCCAGCGTGCTGCCCGGGAATTTAGCCGAGAGCGTCAGCGCCGATTCACCCGTGTCGGGCAGGAAGCCGGCGACATAGACGAGCGCCTTCACATTGGCATTGCCCTTTGCGGCTTCGGTAATGACGACGCCGCCATAGCTGTGCCCGACGAGGATCACGCCGCCCGGGATCGAGCGCACGACCGCGGCGACGCTTTCGGCATCGCTCGCAACGCTGCGCAGCGGGTTCGCTGCGGCGATCACAGGATAACCGTCCTTTTCGAGACGGGCGATCACGTCGTTCCAGCCGGA
This sequence comes from Sphingopyxis sp., assembly GCF_050725655.1. Taxonomy (GTDB): domain Bacteria; phylum Pseudomonadota; class Alphaproteobacteria; order Sphingomonadales; family Sphingomonadaceae; genus Sphingopyxis. The sequence goes on from NZ_JBOHHT010000084.1 coordinate 34,289, forward strand.
GGAGTCCGCGAAAGCGCCGTGAACCAGTACGACGGTCGGCTTCGCCGCATCTTCGGCGGCCTGAGCGGTTGCGATACCCGAGAAGAATAATGCGGCGAGCGCCGCCGAACGAATGGAGCGATACGATTGCTGTTTCAGCAATTTAACCCGGCGGGCGTGGTCATGGCAGAACCGAGAGTCGACAATCGCCCTGCACTAAGCGGGCGTTTCGTCCCCCGGCACCAAGGGCTCCTCCCATCCGGCCTCGGTCGCCTCGAAGCGCGACCCCGCCTCTAGCGTGCGATGCACGGGGCAGCGATCGGCGACGGCGATCAGCTCGGCGTGCTGCGCGTCGTCGAGCGTGCCTTCGATCTCGACGCGGCGGCTGAAGATGTCGGGCTTGTCCGCGCCCTTTTCCTTCCGGTGGGTCACGCCGGTGCGGATCCGGTCGACCGGCCAGCCCTTGCGGTCCGCATAAAGGCGCAAGGTCATTGTCGTGCAGGCGGCGAGTGCGGACGAGAGAAGGTTGAACGGGGTCGGCCCCGAACCGAGACCACCAGCGCTTTCGGGCTCGTCGGCGATGAAGGCGGCCTTGCCCGCGCGCATCGCGAGCTGGAATTTGCCGAGCCGCGTTTCCTCTGCCTCCGCGTCGAACTGGCTGGCCGCGGTCGGCGGCGTTGCCGGCAGGTAGCGGCTGGCCCAGGCCGAAATCATGTCGGCGGCGAAATCGGCATCGCGGGCATTGGTCAAAAGATGGTCGGCGCCGTCGAGCGAGACGAAGCTCTTGGGATGTTTGGCGGCGAGGTACATGCTGGTGACATTTTCGATCCCGACCACCTGATCGATCGGCGAATGGAGCAGCAGCAGGGGCCGCTTCAGCTTTGCGAGGCGCGCGCCCTGATCCTGTTCGCGCAGACTGGCGACGAACTCCTTGCGGACGGTGAAGGGGCGGCTGCCAATCGCCACGACGCCGCTTCCTTCGCGCTCGATCGTCTCCAACCCTTCGGGGTCGAACTGGTGGAGCGCATGTTCGACGTCGAAGGGCGCCGCGATCGTCGCGACGGCGTGGATGCCGGGCAGCGATCCCATTGCCGCGATGACGGCCGCGCCCCCCAGGCTGTGTCCGACAAGCAGCATTGGCGGCATCCCCGCATCCGCCATCGCGCCTGCTGCGTCGACCAGGTCCTTCACATTATGGCTGAAACCCGACGCGCCGAATTCTCCTTCGCTGGCGCCGAGCCCGGTAAAGTCGAAGCGCAGGACGCCGATGCCGGCACCGGCCAGGCGGCGCGATATTCGCACCGCGGCCTTATTGTCCTTCCCGCACGTGAAGCAATGCGCGAACAGCGCCCATGCCTTGGTCGAACCGACCGGCAGCTCGAGGCGACCCGACAGGCGATCGCCGGCGGCATTGTGAAAATCGAAAGGGCGCGTCGGCATGATGTTCTCCGGAATCGCGGCGGCTGACCAACCTACGCATAACAGAAAGCGTGCGGATGCAGGAACCGCCAAGGCACCCGCAGTTAAGCGAGCCCCTCGGCCTGGAGTGTCGCCTGCACGGCGGGACGCGCGTTCAGCCGGTGATGGATCGCGGCGATCGCGGGAGGAATTTCGACGCCGAAACGTTCGGCCCAACGCGTGTTCACGAACAGATAGAAATCGGCGACGGTCGGCTGGTCGCCGAACAGATAGTCGCCCTTGAGCGTGTCGCCGAGATAGCGCATCCGCGCGGTGATATAGGCGCTCGCGACGGCCTTTTGTTCATCGGTTCCATTGTGCCAATAGGGCTTGAAGCTTTTGTGGAGTTCGGTCGAAATATAGGCGAGCGCCTCGACGAGCCGCGTGCGGCCGAGCGGGCCTTCGACGCCATATTGCGGATAGACGCCCGCCAGATAATCGAGAACGGCGATATTCTCGGTCAAGACCTCGCTATTGTCGAGTTGCAACGCGGGAACATAACCCTTGCGCGTGACGCCGTTGAAATCGGCGCCGCTCGCGGTGATCTTCGTCTTGATGTCGACGCTCTCATTCTCGAACGGTGTGCCGGCCTCGTGGAGCGCGATATGGGCGGCCAGGCTGCAGGCCCAGGGGCAATAATAGAGTTTCATCGATCATCTCCTGACGGGGAGCCGCTGGGACACCGGGAGGGCGGTGCCCCAGCGGCCGGGGTCGGTGCTGAACGGCAGGGTCGGCAAGCCCAGCACCTCGGGGGCTCGTTAGGCTGCGGCCGCCTGTTCGACCGGATGGACGGCACGCAGGCTGATCTGGACGGTGTTCCAGAAATTGATCGCGGCGATCGCGACGGTCAGATAGGCGATTTGCTTGTCGTCGAAATGCGCCTTCAGCAGCTCATAATCCTCGTCTGGCGCACCCGTTTCGGCGATGCCGGTCAGCGATTCCGTCCAGTTCAGCGCGGCGCGCTCGCGGTCGGTGTAGAGCGGCGATTCACGCCAGGCGTCGAGCAGGTGAATGCGCATGTGGCTTTCGCCATGCTTCACCGCGTCGGTGACGTGCATGTGAATGCAGAAAGCGCAGCCGTTGATCTGCGATGCGCGCAGCTTCACCAGTTCGAGCAGGCTATGTTCGACGCCCGAATTTTCGAACGTCGCTTCGACGGCGAGCATCGCCTTCATTGCATCGGGGGCGGCCTGGAAAATATTCATACGCGGGGTCATCGATATTCTCCTTATTCTTCGGGGTGAATTACAGCGTAGAGGCGGAGCGCGACGGTGCCTTCCGGGCGTCGGCGACGGCCCATATCGAGAGCAGCGCCGTGAGGATCGCGGGCAAGGTCACCGCGCCAAAATCGCGCGCGAGCGCATCCGGCCCGCAGATGCCGACGGCGACTTCCCAGAAGTGGAACAGCGCGTGGCCCCAGAGCCAAAGGCTCGCGGCGGTCCACAGCAGCACGCGATATTGCGGGCGGAAGGCGCCGACGAGGAGCGCGGTTCCGACGAACAGGAAGATCAGCCCGATGTCACGGATGAAATGCTGGTTGAACGGGCCGGTCGTCGTGACGCCGGGAACCGCGAGATACCAGTCGGCGGGCGACCAGAGCATGAACAGCCCATTCGCTTCGGCGCCGATGCCGAGGATCACGGCCGTCCAGATACAAATCGTCTTGAGCATGATGATCTCCCCTTGTGATCGATGATATTTATTTCTTCGGCGGCGGCGGGACGTTTTCGAGCCACCAGTCGAAGCGCGTGGAACCGAGCTTGGCATCGGGGCCGGGGATCAGCGAGTCATCCTCGAGCCGCAGGCCGAAATAGCGCGCCTCGGGGTCGACCACGATCGGGCGCGTATCGCCGTCGAATGCCATCACCTTGCCGACGACTTCGTCGAGGTGGAATTTTTCGGGTCCGCCGACCTCGACGGTCCCGCCCGCGGGTTCGGCGAGCGCGACCGCGGTCACCGCATCGGCCACATCCTCGGCCGCCATCGGCTGAATGTAGGCGTGCGAGAGGTGGATTTCGTCGCCGACGACCGCCGATTGGCCGATGCCGCGAAGGAATTCCATAAACTGCGTCGCGTGGATGATCGTGTAGGGAATACCGCTACCCCGGATCAGTTCTTCCTGCGCCTGCTTCGCGACGAAATAGGGGCTGCCGCCCATTTTTTCGGTGCCGACGACCGACAGCGCGACATGATGGCCGACACCCGCCGCTTTTTCGGCCTCGGCGACATTCTTGCCGGCGGTCTTGAAGAAATCGATCGCGGCCTCGTCGAAGGTCGGCGAGTTGGCGAGATCGACGACCACCTCGGCGCCTGTCAGGACTTCGGCAAGCCCTTCGCCGGTCAGCGTGTTGACGCCGGTGTTGGGCGCGGCGGCGACGGCCTGATGCCCGAGTGCGTTCAGTTTGCTGACGACCTTTGAACCGATAAGCCCGGTTCCCCCGATCACGACGATCTTCATGACACTTGCCCTTCCAGTGCTTCGACGCGGTTGCGTCCCTTGCATTGGAAGTAGCCGAGCGGCCGCGCGGGCTGGAGACCTGAGAGGTGCGAAAGCCAGTGTACCATCTGGTCTTTGTGATGCGTTGGTACAATCAGGCGGTCCAATCTCGGACCTTATCGGGCAGGGATCGCCCTGCTCCAATAACTCCATCGAGACGGATCGCGCACCCTCCCCCTCCCTGCACGGCTCGTCTCGACCGCATCGGCACAACGTTGTGAACTTTGTGGAGCCGTGTTAATCGGACGCGACAGAGATGATGAACGCAGGGATTTTTCCGTTTTCTCCCTGCGGCCAACGAATTGGCAGGCGAGCATCCTACCTGTCCGGCTCCCTTTTTCCCGAAGGCCGATTACCCGTTCGCGAGCGTATCGCGCGCGACGCGTTGCAACGCCGCCGCCTGTGCGTCCGAGAGCCCCAGTTCGTCGGCGCCCTTCTCCTTTGCGCCCAGCGTCGTCGGATCGACGCCGGTGATCGCGCCGAAGGTAACGAGCGCCGAGAGATAATAGCCCGCGACGCTGGCGTGATAATGGTCGTACGCCCACAGATCGAGCTGGCCGTAGCCGATCCCGTCATAGGGATTGGGGTCCGCCACGCCTTCGGTCATCGCGCGGTTCCATGCCTGGCCGACCGGCACGATACCCGCCACGGACGGGGTGGCGGATCGTGCGCGGTCGGCCGCGGCGCGGAGGTCATCGGCCATCGCCGTCACCGGCTTTCCGTACCAATGCCCCCCGGATTTGTAGATCTGGTCGGCGCGCGTCCATGTCGCGGCGAGGCGGATGTCGACGGCGGGATTGCGCGCCTTGAACAGCGCGGCGAGCCGGTCGACGTTGCGCATATAATCCGCCGGATCGCCCGGTTTGTCACGGTCGAGCGTGCTGAATTCCTGCAACACGACAACATCCCACGGCCGGTCGAAGAGCTGGCGCCGCTCGTCAAAATGGAAGCCCAGGGATTTGCCGCCCTGTGTTTCGAGGCTGACCCGATAGTCGAGCCCCGCCTGCTCGGCGAAGAGCTTGAACAACGCCGGCACGCCGCCATAGTCGGCGTTGTTGAGATCGGTAACCGACCCCGCGCGCCAGTTGCGCGCCGCCGAATGCGCCCCCTGCGTGAAGCTGTTGCCGATAAACAGGATCGTCTTCGGCGCCGCCTTCGGGGTGACGGATGGGGTCGCGCCGGCGGCGGTCGGCGCGGGCGCGCTCTCCTTTGCCGTTGCCGCCGGCGCGACGGCGAGCGCGGCAGCGCCGATCAGAAACCAGATGCCGTGCCCGTATGTCATATCAAAACTCCGTGGTGACCGAGGTGTACCAATAACGGCCAGAGGGGTTGTAGAGCGACCCCAGATAGCCCTCGGACGAAAGCGGCGGCTTTTCGTTCGTGATGTTACGCACCCCGACACGCCAGCGCATGTCGCCGCCCAGACCGTCGGCGTCCTTGACGCGCACCTGCGCATAAAGATTGCCGGTGACCTGCGACTTGACGCGCCACGGGTTGCCATCGGCATCGACGAAGGCGGTTTCATCGACCGCTCCGGTGTAGCGCGCGAAGGCGCCGATCTGGAACTGCCCGAGCGACCAGGTGAGCGACGCGGTGCCGCGCCATTTCGGGCGGCCATTGGCCTCGATCAGATTCTGGGTCTCGGGCAGCGGCGTCGCGGGGTTGATCTCGCCGGCTTCGGCAGCCGCGACCAGCATGTCGACCGCATCGCCCGGCGCGCGCGAGAATTTGAGCAGCCGCGTCGCGTTGACCGAAAAATCGAACTTGCCGACATCGGTCTTCGGCGATTGCCAATAGAAAGCGAAATCAAGCCCGCGGACGGTCTGCGGCAACAGGTTGACGAACTGGTCGCGGACCGTGTTGATCCGCCCTACCGGCGTAATGCCCGTTCCCGCGAAAGCCGCGATATCGTCGGCGTTGGCGGCGTCGCGAATGACGTTGGGGTTCGACGATCCCTGCAGGCGCAGCAGATAGTCGAGCGCGACGGCGGTATCGTTGCCGAGGATGCCGACGATGCCCTTTTGCTTGATCGACCAATAATCGACCGTGAAGGTTATCCGCCCGAGGTCGGGCGACAGGAAGGTCGGCTCGAACACCGCACCCAGATTATAGTTGGTGCTCTTTTCGGGCTTCAGATCGGGATTGCCCGAGACGCGGCGCGAATAGCCGACATTGTTGCCGCAAGCGGTGAAATTGGGAATCCGCCCGGCGCGCAGATCGACCTCGCAGCGCAGGAAATCCTGGCTGGTCGCAAGGCGCGCATATTCGACCGCGTTGACCTGTTCGAGGTTCGGCGCGCGGAAACCCTGCGAGAAGGAGCCACGGAAACGAATACCGTCGACGACGTCCCACGCCGCGGCAATTTTCGGCCGCGCGACGCTGCCGAAATCGCTGTAATGTTCGTAGCGGCCGGCAAGCTGGACGTCGAAACGACGGACGAGGGGGATGTTCATCTCCTCCGACACGAGCGGCACCGCGAGTTCGGCATAGCCGGCCGCGACCGTCCTTTTGCCATAGGTGTCGGGGTTGTCGCTGACCGCTGCGGCGTCGCTGATCGTCACCGCGCCCGACACGGCATCGATGAAGGGGCTCGATCCGTCGACGGCGGAATCGCGATCGTCGCGCTGCGTCTCGCGCCGCACCTCGAGGCCGAAGGCAACGCCGACATCGCCGCCGGGCAAGGCGAACAGGTCCGGGCGCGAGGCGCGGAAGTCGCCCATCGTCAGTGTGGTTTTCGACCGGCGCCGAAGCTGGAAGGTAATCGCGTCGATCGCCGCCTGCGAGCTCGGGGTGCAATCGCCCGAGCTCAGGCTGTCGATGCAGCCGCCGTTGAACGGGTTATAGGCGTCGGGGGTCGCGAGCGCGAGGCTCTGCTGGAGCGCCGAGCTGCGAACCGCAAGGCTGCTGTCGACCGCCGAGGCTTCGGAATAGACGAAGGCGCTGTCCCATTTGAAGCCCGCAACCTCGCCGCGGACGCCGATCAGGCCGCGCAGCTGCTCGCCGGAGACTTTCACCGCCTGCGGCCCGGTATCGACGAAGCGGTAGGTGGTCAGCAGCACCGGCAGGCCGGCGGCGGGCACATTGGTCAGGTTCGCAATGCGGTTGGGATTGGGCTGGCCGCCCACCGTCGTCGCACCGAACGGATTGTAATAGTTGCTGGCGGGAATCCAGATCTGGTTGAGGTTGATCACCGGCGGCTGGATGCGGGTCGTGTTCGAGCGGTAATAGCCGAATTCGCCAAACAAAGTCAGATCGTCGGTGACGTCGTAGTGGCCATTCACGAATGCGTTGTAGCGCTTCACGCTGGGCATCACGGTGGTCCCTACCGCGGTGTCGTAACGCAGGTCGCGAAACGCGTTGTTGGTCGCGAGCGCGGTGTTCACCAGACACAGATCGGCGGTGAGCGCTTGCGTGCAGCCGCCCAACCGCGTCGGACGAACCGTGAATGCGCCGGCTGCGGTGGTCAGGTTCGTCGTGCCGCGGCGCGGACGGCCGCCGGTGACGGGAACCTGCAACGCCGGCCACGCCCCGCGCGTCGCGCGGGCGTCGGGGGTCTGCGAGTCGGCGAAGTCGGGATCATCCGCAAACAGCGGCCGAAGGTTCGCCGACGCAGTGAAATCCTGATCTTCTGCGCGCAGCGCCGAGCGGTCGGTATATTCGAACGAGAGGGTGATATTGCCGCGGTCGAAACTCTTGCCGGCGAGGATATTGCCCTGGAATTCGCGCAGATGCGTGCCCTCGGCGCCGCCATATTGCGCCTGCATCCTGAGGCCGTCGTAATTATCCTTGAGCACCGTGTTGACGACGCCCGCGACGGCATCCGAGCCGTAAAGCGCGGCGGCGCCATCGAGGAGCACTTCGAGCCGCTGCAGCCCCGTCGTCGGGATCGCGTTCGAGTTGTAGCTCAGCACCGGGACGGTGCCGGTGTCCGACAGCCCCTGGCTCGCCGGATGGGTGACGATGCGGCGGCCATTGAGCAGCACCAGCGTGTTGCCGACGCCGAGCGAACGCAAATTGACCGAGCCGACGTCGCCGCGCGCGGCGTTGCTGGTCTGCGCATTGTTGCCGGGGTTGAAACTGACGTCGCCCATCTGCGGGATGTTGCGGATCAGTTCATCGCCGCTGACCGCGCCGATCGCGTCGAGCCTGTCCTGGCCGACGACCACCACGGGCAGCGCCTCGGTGACGCGCGCGCCCTCGATGCGCGAACCGACGACGACGATATCGCCGACGGTTTCGCCATCGGGCTGCGGCTCGGCGGCATCGGTTGCCTCGGCGGCCGGATCGGCTTCGACGGTTTGGGCCTGTGCGGGTGCGCCCGCGAGAAGGCAGATCGCCGTGCTCGCCAGAAGCATTGTTCCAAAACTGCGCCTCATCATCATTCTCCCCAATTTTATTGTTTGAATTTCTATATCTTGTTGATCTCAATCGCTGTCGGTCTCGACCGGCGGCGCCGCGAGCGGTGCGGGCTCACCGTTCAGCGCGCGGTTGAGGGCATCGCGGTCGAGCGCATTTTCCCACATGGCGACGACGATCGCGGCGAGTGCGTTGCCGATGAAGTTGGTCAGCGCGCGGCACTCGCTCATGAAGCGGTCGATGCCGAGGATCAGCGCCAGCCCCGCGACGGGCACCGTCGGCACGGCGGTAAGCGTCGCGGCGAGCGTGATGAAGCCCGCGCCGGTGACCCCTGCCGCACCCTTCGAACTCACCATCGCGACGAGCAGCAGCGCAACCTGGTCACCGAGGCTGAGGTCGATACCTGTTGCCTGCGCGACGAACAGCGCCGCGAGCGTCATATAGATATTGGTGCCGTCGAGGTTGAAGCTGTAACCGGTCGGCACGACCATGCCGACGACGGATTTGGCACAGCCTGCCTTCTCGAGCTTTTCCATCAGGCTGGGCAGCGCGGCTTCGGACGACGAGGTGCCGAGTACGAGCAGGAGTTCGGCTTTGAGGTAGGCGATCAGCCGGAAGATCGAAAAGCCGCAGAGCCGTGCCATCCCGCCAAGGACGACGACCACGAACAGGATCGAGGTCAGATAGAAAGTCGCGATCAGCGCGCCGAGATTGACGAGCGATTCAACCCCATATTCGCCGATGGTGAACGCCATCGCGCCGAATGCGCCGATCGGCGCAAAGCGCATCAACATGCCGACGAGGTAGAAGAAGACGCTCGACAGCTTTTCGAGCATGCCGAGCACCTGCGCGCCGGCGGCGCCGGTGTGCGACAGCGCGATGCCGAACAGGATCGCCGCGAACAGCGCCTGCAGGATCGACCCCGAGGTCAGCGCCGAGACGAAGGTCGTCGGAATGATCGCGAGCAGGAAACCGACGAGCGAGGTGTCGTGCGCCTTGGCGTCATATTCGGCGATTTTCGCGATCGCGCCCGGATCGAGCGTGCTGGGGTCGATATTCATCCCCGCGCCGGGTTGCACCACATTGGCCACGATCAGCCCGATGATCAGCGCGAGCGTCGAGAAGAAGAGGAAATAGGCGAAGGTCTTCGCCGTCAGGCGCCCGAGCGTCTTGCCGCTGCCGACCGATGCGATGCCGGTCGAAACTGTGAGGAAGATCACCGGCGCGATGATCATCTTGACGAGGTCGATGAAGCCCTTGCCAAGCGGCTGGAGCTGGACGCCGACGTCGGGCCATAAATGGCCGAGCAGGACACCGCCGGCAATCGCCGCGAGCACCTGCACATAGAGATGCGACCACCATGGCCCGGACTTGGCCGGCGTGTGCACCGCGTTCATGTCGATCGTGGCTGCCACCAGCCTCTCCCCATATTTTGCGTCCGGCTCGACGCGGACCAGGGTGTTCCCGGCCTTTGGCTAAAAATAGAGGCGACATGGAATCATCGTCAAACGCCACGGGAAATCTAACCAACCTATTGTTTTTATTATAAAATAGTGAACGTACCACGCTGCAAAGCATCAAACTTGTGCGAAATACCGCATACGCTCTCAAGCATTTGTGCAATAATCCGCACATGTCCGTGCAAAGCGATTCGCCCCCGATCGGACCCCATGCCAGCCGCCGACGCCTGTTCGTCGCAGTGGCGGCGGGGCTGGCGATCCTGCTCGTCGCGGGGCTCGGCCTCGCGCAATGGGCCGCGGGCCGTGCCAGCGCACAAGCCGACGTCGAGGCACGGCAGAATGCACGGGCGCACGCAAGCCTGCTCGAAAGCGAGTTGCAGAAATTCCGCCTGCTGCCGCGCGTACTCACCGAATTCCCCGACGTGCGTGCCGCGCTCGCCGACAAGAGCGATGCCGCATCGCGGCGGCTCGATCGCGAACTCGAACAGCTTGCGGCGCGCACCGACGCCACGGTGATCTATGTCATCGACGCCAGCGGAATGACGATCGCGGCAAGCAACTGGCGCGCGCCGACGAGCTTCGTCGGCGAGAATTACCGCTTCCGACCCTATTTCCAAGGCGCAATGCAGAGCGGCGAGGCCGAGCTGTTCGCGCTGGGCACGGTCAGCGGACGCCCCGGGCTCTACCTCGCGCGCCGTGTCGATGTCGGCGGGCGCCAGCTTGGCGTGATCGTGCTCAAGGTCGAGTTTGACAAACTGGAATCGCGGTGGGCGGATTCGGCGGCGGCAACGCTCGTCACCGATGCAGCGGGGATCATCGTGATGAGCAGCGAGCCGCGCTGGCGCTTCCGCTCCTTCGCCCCGATTTCGGCCGCGGCGCAGCAGCGGCTTCGCGCGACGCGCAGCTATGGCGAGGCGCGGCTCGATCCATTGCCGGTCAGCCGCGCCGGGGATGGCATTCGCGTCGGCGCGGACCTGTTCCGCGAAGCCGACGAGCGCGTGTCCTTCCCCGGCGGTACGCTCCGCCTGCTCCAGCCCGCCGAGCCAGCACGCGCCAGCGCCAATGCCACCGCGCGCGTGGCCTTCCTCGTCCTGCTGATCCTTGTCGGCGCGGCCATCATCACGCTGCTGCGCGTCGTCGAGCGGCAGACGCTGCGCCAGGCCGCGCACGAAGCGCTCGAACGCGAAGTCGCCGCGCGTACGCGCGACCTGCGCACTGCGAACGACGAACTGCGGCTGGCGTCCGAACGGCAGAGCGAAACCGATCGCCGCTATCGCGCCGCGCGCGAGGAGCTGGCGCAGGCGAGCCGTTTGGGATCGATCGGCCAGATCACCGCGGGCGTCGCGCACGAGATCAACCAGCCGATCGCCGCGATCCGGACGTTTGCGGAGAACAGCCTACGCTATCTGGAACGGGCGCAGCCCGACAAGGCACGCGGCAACCTCGATACCATCGTCGAACTGACGGCACGCGTCGGGGCGATCACCAACGAGCTGCGCAATTTTGCGCGCCGCAAGCCCACCTCGCTGGGGCCCGTGGCGGTGCAATCAGCGGTCGACGGGACGCTGCTGTTGATCGGCGACCGGCTACGCGCGCAAGGCATCGCGCTCGACGTCGAAATCGAAAATCCCGCGGCGACGGTGCACGCCGACCGCGTCCGGCTCGAGCAGGTGCTCGTCAACCTGCTGCAAAATGCGGTTGACGCGGTGCATGGGGAAAAAAATGCGCGCATCACGCTGCATGCGTACGGCAGCGACCCGGTCCATATCGACGTCTGCGATAACGGCCCCGGCGTTCCTGCCGAGCTATTGCCACAGCTTTTCACCCCCTTCGTCACCGGGCGGCCCGACGGGCTCGGGCTCGGACTTGCGATCGCGAGCGATATCATGGCCGAATTCGGCGGTACGCTGACCCTGGTCCCCTCGCCGCTCGGCGGCGCGGGGTTCCGCCTGACGTTGAGGCCGGCATGAGCTTTTTCACCGGCGAGCAGACGATCTTTTTCGTCGACGACGATGCGGCGCTGCGCGAAGCGAATGTCCAGACGCTCGACCTTGCGGGCTTGGCGGTCGAAGCCTTTCCCGATGCGCAGAGCGTGTTGCCGCGCATCGAAGCGGGCTTCTCCGGGATCGTCGTCACCGACATCCGCATGCCTGGGATGGACGGGCTCGAACTGCGCGCGGCGATCCACGCAATCGATCCCGACATCCCCGTCATCCTGATCACCGGCCACGCCGATGTCGCAATGGCGGTGCGCGCGCTCCACGACGGCGCTTTCGATTTCCTCGCCAAGCCTTTTGCCGCGGATCACCTCGTCGGCATCGCGCGCCGCGCGCTCGCGCACCGCGCGCTGATCCTCGACAACCGGCGGCTGACCGCGGCGGCAGCGGCGATCGATAGTCCGCTGATCGGCGAAAGCGCTGCGATGCTGCGGCTGCGCGAGACGATCACGCAGCTGGCGCAAGCCGACATCGATGTGCTGATCGAAGGCGAGACGGGGACGGGCAAGGAACTGGTCGCGCATATGCTCCACCGCCAGAGCCGGCGGAGCCCTGCCTCATTGGTCGCGGTGAACTGCGCGGCGCTGCCGCACGAGCTGGCCGAGGCCGAGCTGTTCGGCAGCGATCTGGTCGACCGGAGCAGCGGCAAGCTTGGTCAGGCGGGCCGTATCCGTAGCGCGCATCGCGGCACATTGTTCCTGGACGAGATCGACACGATGCACCCGTCGGTGCAGGCGAAATTGCTGCGCGTGATCGAGGAACGCGAGGTGCAGCCGATCGGTGCCAGCGCGCCCGAGCCTGTCGACCTGCGCGTCGTCGCGGCGACCAAGACCGACCTGATGGATGCGGTGCGCGGCGGCGACTTCCGCGAGGATCTCTATTACCGGCTGCACGTCGTGAAGCTGCGCATCCCGCCGCTCCGCGAACGTCGCTCGGACATTCCGCAAACCTTCGCCTTCTTCCTCGACGAAGCCGCGGCGAAGATGGGGATGGCGGGGTTCCAGATCGACGACGGCATCCGCCGCCACCTCGTCGAGCATGACTGGCCGGGCAACGTCCGCGAGCTCAAGAATTTCGCCTATAGCGTCGTGCTCGACCTGCCGTCTGACCCCGGCCTGTCGGCGATGCCCGCCGACGCGCCGCTCGCCGAGCGGGTGCGCCGGTTCGAGGCGACGATCATCCACGACACGATGGCGCAGACGCGCGGCAATATCGCCGAAACGATGGCGCGGCTGGGGCTTCCCCGAAAAACGCTCTACGACAAGATGCAGAAGCTCGGGATCGACCCCAAAAGCTTCCGCGCCTAGAGCGTGATCTTGTTTGAATGAATCGAAAGGGGATTCCCGCGCGGGCGATTTTCTGATTCAAGCTGCTGGCTGGTACGGAGGTCAGCAGGGATGAGC
>NZ_JBOHHT010000085.1:0-69257 GCF_050725655.1 Sphingopyxis sp.
CGAGATGCCCCTCGAGCGTGCGCTGCGCCGAGGGGCATCTCGACTTCGCTCGATGCGAACGGCTTATGAGCGCGACTTTTGGTCGCTAGCCGTCCCTAGAGCTCGCCGCCGAGCGCCCCATATTTCGCTTCGAAGCCGGCCTTGTCGCTGCGGGCGAGATAGCCGGCCTGGTCGACGATATTGTCGCGCGCGATGCGGCCCTGGAAGGTGCCGAGCTGCGGATCGATGCGCGCGATGTCGGCGTCGGTCCAGTCGGCGATTTGCTGGAAGCTGGTGACGCCGAGGCCGTTCAGCAGCACGACGAGCTTGGGGCCGACGCCCTTCAGCAATTGCAGATTGTCGGCGCCGGTTTTGGGCGCCGCCGGGGCGGGCTTTGCGGCGGGCGGGGGCGGAACGGTCGGCTCTTCGGGAATGGCGGACGCCGCCTTTGCGGGCGCCGGCTTGGTGGCCTTTTTGGCGGCGGGCTTGGCCGCCGCTTTTGTTGGGGGCTTTGCGGCTGGTTTTGCGACCGGTTCCTTCGCCGCGGTCTTCTTCGCGGCAGGTTTTGCAGCGGCCTTCGGCTTCGCAGCAGGTTTGGGTGCCGGGGGCGCGGCTTCGGCCGCCGACTTGGCGGTGGGCTTGGGCTCTGGAGCGGGTGCGGGCTCAGGGGGCGGCGGAGCGGCCTTGGCCACCGGTTCGGGCGCGGGCGGCGGGGTTGCGGGTGCGACGGGCTGTGGCTTCGGCTCGATCGGCTTGAAGCGTGCCGGTTCGGCGGCGATGATTTCGGGCTTTACCGGTTCGAGCGGCTTCGCGGGTTTCGTCGGTTCGACGGTCGGGCGCGCGATGTCTTCAGGCTTCGAGCGTCCGAACAGCCACCGAAGCAGCACGACGGCAACGACGAGACCGACGACCGCGATAATCCAGTTTTCCTGAAGCCAAATCATGATCTTCTCCGCTTGTGATTTTCGGTCAGCCTATGCGGGCTTGTGTGCCGGGTCTACCTTAACGAACGGGCCACCATGAATTTCCCCGTCATTCCCGCGTTCCCGGGAATGACGGGATAGGGGCGTTACTCGGCTTCGCGTGCGACTTCGCGCCAGCCGATGTCGCGGCGGCAGAAGCCGCTAGGAAAATCGAGCTTGTCGACCGCGGCGTAGGCGCGCGCCTGTGCCTCGGTGACGGTGCGTCCGGTCGCGGTGACGTTGAGGACGCGGCCACCCGCGGCGACGATCTGGCCGCCCCCGCGCACGGTGCCGGCGTGGAAAACGCGCACCCCGCCGGTTTCGGCGTCGGCGATGCCGTGGATCGCGCCGCCCTTTTCGGGGGTGGCGGGATAGCCGTTCGCTGCCATCACCACCGTCAGCGCATAGTCGCTGGCAAAGGCCGGTGGGGTGGCGTCCGCAAGCGCGCCGGTCGACGCGGCGTGGAGCAGCGCGGCGAGGTCGCCGGCATAGCGCATCATCAGCACCTGGCATTCGGGATCGCCGAAGCGGGCGTTATATTCGATCAGCTTCGGCCCGGCATCGGTGAGCATGAGGCCCGCGAACAGCACGCCGACATAGGGGGTGCCCTCGGCCGCGAGCGTCGCAACCGTCGGGCGGATGATGCGGTCCATCACGGCGGCTTCGAGATCGGCGGTGAGGACGGGGGCGGGGCTGTACGCGCCCATGCCGCCGGTGTTCGGCCCGACGTCGCCGTCGCCGACGCGCTTGTGATCCTGTGCGCTGCCGAACGCCATCACGCCGGTGCCGTCGGAGAGCGCGAAGAAGCTCGCCTCTTCGCCGGTCATAAACTCCTCGATCACCACCTCGGCGCCCGCGCCGCCGAACGCGCCGTCGAACATATCGTCGATCGCCGCTTCGGCCTCGGCCTGCGTTTCGGCGATGATCACGCCCTTGCCGGCGGCGAGGCCGTCGGCCTTGATCACGACGGGGATCGAAAAGCCTTCGAGGACGGCGAGCGCTTCGTCGGCGCTGGTGCAGCGAACATAAGCGGCCGTGGGAATGCCGGCGCGCGCGCACAAATCCTTGGTAAAGCCCTTTGACCCTTCGAGCCGCGCCGCAGCAGCGCCGGGGCCGAAGACCGCAACGCCAAGGCCGCGCAGCCGGTCGCCGAGTCCCGCGACGAGCGGGGCTTCGGGGCCGACGACGACAAAATCGATCGCATGCGCCTTCACGAACGCGATCAGGCCGTCGATGTCATCGGCGGCAATCGCGACACATTCGGCATGCGCCTCGATCCCCGGGTTGCCCGGTGCGGCATAGAGCTTGGCGCAGCTTGGCGATTGTGCCAACTGCCAGCTGAGCGCATGTTCGCGGCCCCCCGATCCGACCAGCAGGATATTCATGGCAGTCCCTTTTCCCGATACGGCGTCCGACGATGGCACCGAAGCGCGGCTGTTAGCCGAGGCGGCGCCCGGCGACAATGTGCCGCCGCTGTCGGTCAGCCAATTGTCGGCGGCGATCAAGCGGACGGTCGAGGACGGCTTCGCGCGCGTGCGCGTGCGGGGTGAATTGTCGGGGACGAAACGCGCGGCGTCGGGGCATTTTTATGCGGCGCTGAAGGACGATAATGCGCTGATCGACATGGTGATGTGGAAGGGGCAGGCGGGACGGCTGGCGTTCCGGCCCGAGGACGGGATCGAGGTGATCGCGACCGGCAAGCTCACCACCTATCCGGGGCGGTCGAAGTACCAGCTCGTTGTCGATACGCTCGAGGTGGCGGGCGAAGGCGCGCTGATGCTGCTCTTCGAAAAGCTCAAGGCGCGCCTCGGCGCCGAGGGACTGTTCGACCGCGAGCGGAAATATGAGCGGCTCCCCTATCTGCCGCGCACGATCGGCGTGGTAACCTCGCCGACCGGGGCGGTGATCCGCGATATTCTCCACCGGTTGGCCGACCGCTGCCCGACGCATGTGATCGTCTGGCCGGTGCTGGTGCAGGGCGACGGCGCGGCGGCGCAGGTCGCCAATGCGATCCGCGGCTTCGACGCCATCGAACCCGGCGGACCCGTGCCGCGTCCCGACCTGGTGATTGTCGCGCGCGGTGGCGGGTCGATCGAGGATCTGTGGGCGTTCAACGAGGAGGTGGTCGTGCGGGCGATCGCCGATTGCCGCATCCCGACGATCAGCGCGGTAGGGCACGAGACCGACGTGACATTGGCCGACTATGCCGCCGACGTCCGCGCGCCGACGCCGACCGCGGCGGCCGAGATGGCGGTGCCGGTGCGCGCCGAACTGCAGGCGCAGCTCGCGACCTGGAACGGCCGCATCATCGGCGCCGCGAACCGGCATCAGTCGCTGGCGAGCGAGCGGCTGACCGCACTCGCGCGGCACCTGCCCAAGCGTGATGCGC
Source organism: Sphingopyxis sp. (assembly GCF_050725655.1). GTDB lineage: Bacteria > Pseudomonadota > Alphaproteobacteria > Sphingomonadales > Sphingomonadaceae > Sphingopyxis. The sequence goes on from NZ_JBOHHT010000085.1 coordinate 3,331, forward strand.
TCTATGCGCCGCAGCGCCAGCGGCTCGACGATGCGCAAGGGCGGCTCGACCGCAGCCAGCGCCACCGATTGACGGTGATTTCGGAGCGGCTCGCGACGCGCGGTGCGGCGCTGCGTCCCGCGCTGCTCGCGCGGCGCTGGGACCGCGATCGGGCGCTGCTTGAAGGGTTGGGGCGATTGCTCGACAGCCTCGACCCGCGCGCGCTGTTGTCGCGCGGCTATGCGATGGTGCGCGATGCCGGCGGCGCGATCGTCACGACCGCCGCCAAGGCGCAGGATGCCGGCCATCTCCGGCTGCAATTCGCCGACGGCGACGTTCCGGTGCAGGTCGGCGGGAGCGAAACGCCGCCGCCCACAGCAGCTAAGCCCGCGCGCAAGGCGGCACCGGCGGAGCCCAAACGGGGGCAGGGCGAGCTCTTCTGAGACCGGCAGGGGTGGCCGCGCGGCGCGATGCTGGTATAGTTGCGGCCTGACTTGTCGCCGAATGGATAGAGAATCATGTTGATCGCCAGCCGCAACCGTCTTGCCCGCCTCCAGTACGGACCGAACGGATTTCGCGTCCTCGCGCCCGGCGATCATGTGTTGTGCGCGGTGAGCGGCGCGCCGATTGGGCTCGACGAGCTGCGCTATTGGTCGGTCGCGCGGCAGGAACCCTATGCCTCCGCCGCGATTTCGGTGCAGGCCGAACAGGATCACGCGCGCGGCGCATGAGGTTCGGCAAGAACTGGCCGCGGCATGGCGCGGCGCTGACGCTGTTGATCGTCGCTGCCGGTTGTGTGCCCCCGGCCGAGACCGAAGCCAGACCTGCACCGCCGCCTGCCGCGCAGCCGATTCCCGCACCCGCGCCCGCGCCGCCGCGCGCGCCGGCGCGTAGCGATTTCATCCTGACCGGGGTTCCCGAACAGGGTGCGGCGATGATCGGGCAGGCGCCCAGCGACACGCGCATGCTGACCCTCGACGGCAAGGCCATCCCGCTCGCCGCCGACGGACGCTTCCTGATCGCATTCGACCGCGATGCCGGGTCAAGCGCGCGGCTGGTCGCGACGCTCGCCGATGGGCGCTCTGTGGAACGCATCATCGCCGTCGCCGCCGGCAGCTGGCGGCTCGAACATATCAACGCGCCCTATCGCGGCAGCGCGGCGAGCGACGCCGATTTCGAACGCCGCCGCCCCGCCGAACTCGCGCAGATCGCCGCGGCGCGAAATATGCAGGTCGTCTCCGATGGATGGCGGCAGACATTCCGCTGGCCGGTGACGGGGCGCCTGTCGGGCTTCTTCGGGTCGCAGCGCGTCTATCAGGGCAAGCCCGGCACCTATCACAGCGGCACCGATGTCGCGGTCCCGGCCGGAACGCCCTTCGTCGCACCCGCCGACGGCGTCGTCGTGCTTGCGGCAGCCACGCCCTTCACGCTCGAAGGCAATCTGCTGATCGTCGATCATGGCATGGGTCTCAGCAGCGCCTTCCTCCATTGCCAGCGGCTCGACGTGAAGGTCGGCGACCGGGTCGTGCAGGGGCAGGTGCTCGGAACGGTTGGGCGGACCGGCCGCGCGACGGGGCCGCATATGCACTGGGGGATGAAATGGCGCGACGCACGCCTCGACCCCGGCAAGCTCGCGGGCTCGATCGGCGGTTGAGCTTCGGCTCGTCGCATCTGCGAATTCGTAACCATTGAAACAAAATGTCGTAAATGACGCGATGCAGCATATTGTATTTCGCCGATTCCCGCGTTTGTTGCAAATACGTCACAATGCCCTTTGAAACCGCCGATTGCGCCGGGAATTCCCTTTACTCGCCATGAACGAAAGGTCATCCCGCACGCTATCGGGGCATTTGCGTGCCGGCTTTGCGTCGGCGCGTCGGGGGCCCAGGTAATTCAATCCACCAGTAGCAAGGGACTGCACTGTGAAGAAAACCCAATATTCCAAGCTGAGGCTAGGCGCTGCGCCGCTCGTATTGAGCGTCGCCCTGGTTTCGGCTCCCGCCTTTGCGCAGGATTCCGCCGAAGAAGGCGCCGCAGCCAACTCGGAAATCGTCGTGACCGGCACGCTGGTCCGCAACCCCAATCTGGCATCGTCCAGCCCGGTTAACGTGACCTCTGCCGATGAAATCTCGCTTCGCCAGTCGAACGTTGCCGAAGATATTCTGCGCGACGTTCCCGGTGTGGCCGCCAACGTCGGCTCGTCGGTCAACAACGGCAATGGCGGCGCTTCGTTCGTCGATCTTCGCGGCCTTGGCCCGAACCGCAACATCGTGCTGCTCGACAGCCAGCGGATCGTCCCTGCCGACCTTGGCGGTAATGTCGATCTTAACAACATCCCGCTTGCCCTCGTCGAGCGCGTGGACGTGCTGACCGGTGGTGCGAGCACCACATACGGCGCCGACGCTGTTTCGGGCGTCGTCAACTTTATCACCAAGCGTGATTTTGCCGGTGTCGACCTGACGGTCGGTCAGCAGCTCACCGAGCGCGGCGATGGCAATATTTTCCGTGCCGACCTTACAATCGGTGCGAATTTCGATGATGGCCGCGGTAATGCGGTTCTCAGCATCGGCTATCAGCAAGCCGATCCGGTGTACTTCGGCGGCGAGCGCCCGCTTTCGGATCTGACCGTCGATTCGTTCGACGGTACGGGCGCGGGTGCGTCGGGCACCGCGTCGCCATCGCGATTCTCGATCAATGGCGTCGGCAACCGGCAGATCGACCCTGCTACGGGCAATTTGGTGCCGCAATTCGCGCTGTTCAACTTCAACCCTTTCAACATCTTCCAGACGCCGTTCGAACGTTACAACATGTTCACGTCGGCGCGCTACGAGGTCAGCGATTCGGTTGAAGTGTTCGCGCGCGGTCTGTTCTCGCAGAACACCGTCAAGACCATTATCGCACCGTCGGGTGCGTTCAGCAGCCCGGTCTTCATTCCGCTCAGCAACCCGTATATGACGGCCGGCGCGCGCAGCACGTTCTGCGCCAACAACGACTTCGACCGGAACACGGCGGGCGTCCAGACGTTGTCGGTCGCGCAGTGTAACGCGGCGGCAACCGCGACCGACCCCAATGATCCGAACTATCAGGAAGTTTCGACGAACCTGGGCCGTCGCCTGGTCGAAGCCGGTGGTCGTATCAGCAGCTACAAGACGCAGATCTTCGACTTCATGGCTGGTGTGCGCGGTGGGATTACCGATACGCTGCGTTATGAAGTGTCGGGCAACTATGGTCAGAGCGAGAACACGCAAACCATTCTCAACTATGTCTCGATCCCGCGCCTTCAGCAGGCGCTGCGCTCGACCAACACGACGACTTGCCAGGACACGTCGGGCGGCTGCGTTCCGGTGAATGTGTTCGGCCCCAGCGGCAGCATTTCTCCTGACCAGGTGGGCTTCCTGCTCGTTCCCGCCACGTCGGGCAACCGCGCGTCGCTGGCACAGGTTCGCGGCCTGATTTCAGGTGAATTATTCTCCGTGTCGGAAGACGCCGAGCCGGTGTCCTTTGCTGTTGGCACCGAGTATCGGAAATATACCGCAGAGGTCTTTGCCGACCAGCTCGCGCAGGATCCCGGCGCGCTGGGTGGCGCCGGCGGTGCAACCGTTCCAGTCAAGGGCGGCTACGACGTTCGCGAAGTGTTCGGTGAAGTGGTTGCCCCGCTTTTCGCGGGTCTGACGCTTGAGGCTGGCGCACGCTATTCCGACTATAAGGTCGATGCGGCAGACAAGCAGAAGTACAGCACCTGGACCTATAAAGCTGGTCTGACCTGGGAGATCGACAGCCTCAAGCTGCGCGGTAACTATCAGCGCGCGGTGCGAGCCCCGAACATCGGCGAATTGTTCACGCCGAACTCGGTCGGTCTCGTCAATTTGAAGCGTGACCCTTGCCAGAGCAATGGTGCCACGATCCTCGCCACCTCGAATCTCGGTCGGGTTTGCGCGGGGCAGGGCGCTCCGGTCAACGGTGCCGGCTTCATCTCCGCATTCGACCCGCCTTCGGCTGGTCAGATCAACGCATCGTTCGACTATTCGGCCAATCTCAAGCCGGAAAAGGCCGATACATTCACGGTTGGCGCAGTATTCCAGCCTGACTTTGTTCCGAACCTGACGCTGTCGGTCGATTACTACAACATCATCATCAACGACGCGTTGTCGTTCCCCGGGGTCGGCGATGTTCTCGGAGATTGCTTCGCCAATCTGAGCGCAACGAGCGCCACGTCGGCGGCCTGCACGACGATCCGCCGTGATCCGGCAACGGGTGGCCTCGATGGCGACGCCAGCAGCACTCCGGGTGTTCCCTTGGCGCTGACCAATAGCGGTCGCCTGGCGACGGACGGCATCGACGTGTCGGCGAGCTGGAAGACCGACTTGAGCGACGACATCTCGCTGTCGCTGAACTTTGCTGGTAACTACACCCTCAATTCGAAGTTCCGCTCCAAACCGGGCGGTCTGAATCGTGAATGCACGGGCTATTACAGCATCAACTGTACGCCGACCGGTTCTGACCTCTCGGGCGGTTCGATCCTGCCTAAATTCTCGTTCAACCAGCGCACCACGGTGTCGTTCGGCGACGTGGACGTCTCGCTCCTGTGGCGCCACATCTCGGGAACCAAGCAGGAACCCTTCGATGCCGACGAGACGCAGTTCGGCACCAATGGACCTGCTTTCCCGGCGTTCCGCAAGATCAAGGCCTATAACTGGTTCGATCTGACGACCCGCGCCAGCGTCACCGACAATTTCGAATTGACGCTGTCGGTCATCAACCTGCTCGACAAGGATCCGCCGACGGTTGGTTCGAACATTGGTTCGACCACCTTCAACAGCGGTAACACCTATCCGTCGACGTACGACGCGATCGGTCGTCGCTACGCGGTTGGTGCTCGTCTGAAGTTCTAATCGATTTTTTAAGAAAAAGGGAAAGGCGGGCCTTGTGCCCGCCTTTTTTTTTGCCTCATCGTCGGGTGTCGGTTATCGCCGCGACATGAGCAATTCGGACATAGCGAGCCTTCTCAGCGCGGCGGCGCAAGCGCGGCGCGGAGGCGATATTCGGCGGGCCGCCGATCACCTGCAGGCGGCGCTCTCGCGCGCACCGGACAATCCGGCGGTACTCAACAGCATCGGAATGATGAGGTTGGACGAGGGGAAATTCCTGGAAGCCGGCGATTATTTCGAACGAGCAATCAAAGCCGATGCATCGGCCCCGGACCTGTGGATGAACCTTGCCACGGCGCAGCGGTTCGCGAGTGACGAAGGGAAGGAAGCCGCGAGTCTCGATCAGGCGCTGGCGATCGATCAACGCCACTTCATGGCGAATGTTCGTCGTGCCGAGCTTCATGAGAAGCGCGGTGAGGTGGCCGGTGCGATGCACCGCTGGTCGGGGGTCATCGCACTTGCAGAGGCGAGCGGGCAGGCCAATGCGTCGCTTGACCAGATGCTGGCGCACGCACGCCGATATATCGCCAAGGTCGCCGAGGGCTTCGAAGAAAGCTTTTCACCGCGTTTGACGACGTTTCGCAATAGCGAAACCAGCCCCCTTGCTCTGCGGCGCTTCGAGGCATGCGTCGGGGGGGTGCTCGGTCGGCGGCGCGTTTACACCAATGAATGCCATGGCTTGCATTACCCCTTTCTCCCCGCCGATGAATTTTTCGATCGCAGCCATTTTCCATGGATCGAACGGCTGGAGGAGCAGACTGATATCATTCGCGGCGAGTTGCTGGCGCTACTCGGCGCCAGGAGCGAAGGACTGGAGCCCTACGTTCGCCAGGAGCCAGGGACCGCACCCAACAAATGGACCGGACTGGACAATTCGCTCGATTGGAGCGCCTATTTTCTTTGGAAACATGGAGTGCGTCAGAAAGATGCCTGTGCGCGTTGTCCGCAGACCGCTGCATTGCTGCAGACATTGCCCATGTCCGATATTCCAGGGCGTTCGCCGAGCGTTTTCTTTTCGCTGCTTCGCCCGGGCGCCCATATTCCGCCTCACACCGGCGTGACCAATGTACGCAGTGTCGTTCATTTGCCGCTCGTCGTGCCGCAGGGGTGCGGTTTTCGCGTCGGCGGTGAAACGCGTCGGTGGGAAGAGGGGCGTGCTTTTGTTTTCGATGACACGATCGAGCATGAAGCCTGGAATAAAAGCGATGCGCTACGCGCGGTACTCATCTTCGACGTCTGGAATCCGCACCTCTGCAACTCGGAACGTGATATGTTGCGCGGGATGTTTCAGGAAATGATCGATTTTGGTCTTGATGGCGGCGGCGGCATCGATGATTGACGGACGAGATCGCGTCGTTATTATAATTCTGATGGCACCAACAAAGAGTTGACCGATGTCCCACCTCATTATTGCGCTTCTTGTTCTTGGTTCCGGCACGGAAGCTCCGCTGCCCGCGGCTGCGCCGGCCGCCGATCCTGTAATCTGCAAGCGCTTTGACGAAACGGGGTCGCTTGCCCGCAAGCGCAAGGTTTGTAAAACCAAGGCGGAATGGAGCAAGTCGACGTCTGAACTGCAGGACACGATGAATCGCTTTGTCGAGGACCGCCGGGGCCGCCCACCAAGCGGCAACTGAATACACGGGCGGCTGCGCCCGCCCCTCCCTTCTGGCGGGGCGTCGCATCGGCGCCTTCGCTATCCGTGGCCCTCTCTCTGTGCCCTTGCTGTCGCGGCGATATTCTTCCGGAAGTCGGCCGACCGTTACGCGGAGGTCAGTTTCAGCGCCCCGTCGCCTTCGTCGACCTTGATCGTCGATCCGTCCTTCACCTCACCCTTCAGGATCAGGTCGGCGAGCGGGTCCTGCAGATATTTCTGCACCGCGCGCTTCAGCGGCCTTGCGCCATAGACCGGATCATAACCGACCCGGCCCAGCCACGCACGCGCGGCATCGGTGAGGTCGAGGGTGACCTTGCGGTCGGTAAGCAGCTTCTGGACACGGGCGACCTGGATGTCGACGATGCCGCCCATATGCTGCTGCGCGAGGCGATTGAAGAGTATGATCTCGTCGAGCCGGTTGAGGAATTCGGGGCGGAAATGCCCGCGCACAACCTCCATCACCGCGGGTTCGGCCTGCTCGACCGGCGCGTCGTCGGGCAGTGCGGCGATCGCCTGGCTGCCGAGGTTCGAGGTCAGGATGATCAGCGTGTTGGTGAAATCGACCGTGCGGCCCTGTCCATCGGTCAGCCGCCCGTCGTCGAGCACCTGAAGCAGGATGTTGAAGACGTCGGGATGCGCTTTCTCGACCTCGTCGAACAACACGACCTGATACGGCCGGCGCCGCACCGCTTCGGTGAGCGTGCCGCCCTCTTCATAGCCGACATAGCCCGGCGGTGCGCCGACGAGCCGCGCGACGCTGTGCTTTTCCATGAATTCGGACATGTCGATGCGGACCATCGCATTGTCGTCGTCGAACAGGAAACGCGCGAGCGCCTTGGTGAGTTCGGTCTTGCCGACGCCCGTCGGGCCGAGGAAAAGGAACGACCCCAGCGGACGGTTCGGATCCTGCAGCCCGGCGCGCGCGCGGCGGACGGCGGTCGAGACCGCACGGACGGCCTCCTCCTGCCCGATCACGCGCTGCGTCAGCGTGCCTTCCATGCCGAGCAATTTCTCGCGCTCGCCTTCCATCATCCGGTCGACAGGGATGCCGGTCCATTTGCTGACCACCGCGGCGATGTCGTCGGCGGTGACTTCCTCGCGCAACATCGCATTGCCCGCCGCGGCTTCGGCGTCGGCGAGCTGTTTTTCGAGCCCGGGGATTGTGCCGTAGCTGAGTTCACCCGCCTTCGCGAGGTCGCCGGCGCGCTGCGCCTGGTCGAGCGCCGAGCGTGCGGCGTCGAGTTCTTCCTTGATCTTGGCTTCGGCGTGGATCTTGTCCTTTTCGGCCTTCCACTTTTGGGTGAGGCCCGCCGATTGCTGCTCCTGATTGGCGAGTTCGGCCCGCAAGGCCCTGAGCCGGTCCTTCGACGCGGCGTCGGTCTCTTTCGACAGCGCCGATTCCTCGATCTTCATCTGGATGATGCGGCGGTCGAGCGTCTCGATCTCTTCGGGCTTCGATTCGACTTCCATGCGGATGCGGCTCGCGGCCTCGTCCATCAGGTCGATCGCCTTGTCGGGCAGGAAGCGGTCGGAGATATAGCGGTTCGACAGCGTCGCGGCGGCGACGATCGCGCCGTCGGTGATCCGCACGCCGTGGTGCAGCTCGTATTTCTCCTTGAGCCCGCGCAGGATCGAGATCGAATCCTCGACCGTCGGTTCGCCGACGAACACCGGCTGGAAGCGCCGCTGGAGCGCGGGGTCTTTTTCGACATGCTTGCGATATTCGTCGAGCGTCGTCGCGCCGATACAATGGAGTTCGCCGCGCGCGAGCGCGGGCTTGAGCAGGTTCGACGCGTCCATCGCGCCCTCGCCCTTGCCCGCGCCGACGAGCGTATGCATCTCGTCGATGAACAGGATGATCTCGCCCTCGGCCGCCTTCACATCGTCGAGCACGCCCTTGAGGCGCTCTTCGAATTCGCCGCGATATTTGGCGCCCGCGATCAGCGAACCCATGTCGAGCGACAGCAGGCGGCGGTCCTTCAAACTGTCGGGGACGTCGCCATTGACGATGCGCAGCGCGAGACCCTCGGCGATCGCGGTCTTGCCGACGCCGGGCTCGCCGATCAGCACGGGGTTGTTCTTGGTCCGGCGCGCGAGAATCTGGATCGTGCGGCGGATTTCCTCGTCGCGGCCGATCACGGGATCGAGCTTGCCTTCGCGCGCGACTTCGGTGAGGTCGCGGGCGAATTTCTTCAGCGCTTCATAGCGGTCTTCGCTGCTCGCGGTGTCGGCGCTGCGGCCGCCACGCAGGTCGTTGATCGCGGCGTTGAGCGCATCGGCCTTCACGCCGGCGTCGGCGAACGCCTTGCCCACCGGCGTAGCGGCCGAAAGCACCATCGCAAGCAGCAAGCGTTCGACGGTGACATAGCCGTCGCCCGCCTTGGTCGCGACCTGTTCGGCCTGGTCGAGCAGGCGCACCGCGTCATTGTCGAGGCCGGGGGTTGCCTGCGCGCCCGAACCCGACACGGCGGGAACCTTGGCGAGCAGCGCGTCTATGCCCGCGACCGCGCGCGCGGCGTCGCCGCCGCTCTTCGCGATCAGGCCAGCGGCCATGCCTCCATTATCTTCGAGCAGCGCCTTGGCGATATGCTCGGGCGAAATCCGCTGGTGGTTCATGCGGATTGCGATCGTCTGCGCCGCCTGCAGGAAGCCCTTGGCGCGGTCGGTAAATTTCTCGAGGTTCATTCTGGATAAGCCCCTTTCTTGCCGAGCAAGATAGTGTTGCCATTGTGCAACACAAGGGGCGTTCCAGGGTTCCGCAAAACTCTATTCGCTCCGCGCGAGCTGGTCGAGCAGCCGCACGCCGAAGCCCGTCATCCCCTTGGGGACGAGCGAGGTGGCCTTCTCGGAGCGGTTGACCCCGGCGATGTCGAGATGCGCCCACGGCGTAGCCTCGTCGACAAAGAAGCCGATGAAATGCGCGCCGAGGCTCGCGCCTGGTCCCTGCCCCGTCGCGGAGTTGCGGATGTCGGCGATGTCCGACTTCATCCGCTCGGCATAATCCTTGTGGAGCGGCAGGCGCCACAATTCCTCGCCGCTCGTAGTGCCGGCGGCGATCAGGCGCGCGGCCAGCGCCTCGTCGCGCGCGAAGAGGCCCGCATAGCTGTTGTCGAGCGCGCCGACGACCGCGCCGGTCAGCGTCGCGATGTTGACGATCGCCTTGGGCCGATAGGCTTTGGCGACATATTCATTGGCATCGGCGAGGACGAGGCGGCCTTCGGCATCGGCGTTGACCATCTCGATCGTCTTGCCCGACATGGTGCGGGTGACGTCGCCGGGACGCTGGGCGTTGCCGTCGGGCATATTCTCGGCAAGCGCGGCGACGCCGACGACATGCACCGGCGCACGCGATTTGGCGAGCGAGACGACCGCGCCCATCACCGATGCGGCGCCCGACATATCGCCCTTCATATTGCCCATTCCGGCGCCGGGTTTCAGCGACAGGCCGCCCGAATCGAAGGTGATGCCCTTGCCGACGAACGCCGTCGGCGCGTCGGGCGAGCCGACGCCGCGATAGCGGATGAGCAGCAGCCGCGACCCGCGCGGGCTGCCCTGGCCAACGCCGACGAGCGTCCCCATGCCGAGCTTGCGCATCGCCGCTTCGTCGAGCACCTCGATGCTCACGCCCGGCGTGCCGACCAGCGTTTCGCGCACGCGCGCGACGAAGCTTTCGGGATAGATGACGTTCGCGGGCTCGTTGGCGAGATCGCGCGACAGGCGCACACCTTCGACGAGTGGCTTCCAGCGGCCCGTAAAGGCGGCTTCGGCGCCTGACGGATTGGCGCCGACAAAAGTCACCGCGCCCGTTGGCGCCGCCCTTTTTGTCGACGGTCTTGTAGCGGTCGAAGCGATACTGGCCGAGCGCGAAGCCATAGGCGACATCGGCGGCCGAGACGTCGCCGAACGCACCCGCGATCGCCACCGGCTGCGCTTCGCTCTTGAGTTCCTGTGCGGCCTTGCCGCCCGCTTCGGCGAGCGCGAGCGAAGAGGGCGTCGCGCCGGCGCCGACGAGCAGGATGCGCGGGTACGCGCCGATTCCGCGCAGCGACAATGTCGAGCCGGTCTTGCCATCGAAGCTCGCCGCAGCGATGGCGGCGGTGACCGCAGTGCGCTCGGCAGCGCCCAGCGCGACGCCGTCGAGTGGCGGCAAGCTTGCGTCGGTCATCACGACGACGAGCGCGGCGCCTGCGGGCGCATTTGCCGAAAAGCCGATGGCCCGCTCGGCGCTGTTTGCAGCGGTCGCGGGCACGACGCCCGAACCCGTGACAGACTGCGCCATCGCGGCGGGCGCGAGGGTGAGCGACAGGCAAGCGGAAAGGAGCAGGCTTTTCATGCGCATGGTTCGATATTCCCCGTTGTTCAATGACCTGCACCTTGCATAGCCGCGTGCCGCGTGCCCGCAAATCCGCCTCGACGAACGACAGTCGCTTGCCATCGGACGACATGGCCGCCACAGATGCGCCGGACCAAGTGCGAAATGAGGACCAACGATGCTGCGACGGATTTTGCTGGGGTTCCTGCTGCTGCTGGTGCTCACCGCCGCATCGCTCGCGCTCTGGGAGCCGCTGACCGCCGAAGCGCCGAATGCCCCGGCTTTCAAGCCCACCGACGTCCGCATCGCGCGCGACAAGTTCGGCGTCCCGCATATCTTCGGCAAGACCGACGCCGACGTTGCTTATGGTGTTGCCTATGCCCACGCCGAAGATGATTTTTCGACACTGCAGGAAGTGCTGGCAATGACGCGCGGCCGGGCGGGGGCGATGCTGGGCGAGGATGGCGCGAAGATCGACTATGCCGAGGCGTTACTCGGCGTCCGCGCGACCACCGCGCGCGACTGGCCGCGGCTGCCCGCCGATGTCAGGGCGCTGTTCACCGCCTATGCCGCGGGGCTCAACCATTATGCCGAAAAGCATCCGGGCGAAGTACGCCTGTCGGGGCTGTTCCCCGCGACCGGCGAGGATGTCGTCGCGGGTTTCGTGCTGCGTTCGCCCTTTTTCTTCGGGCTCGATTCGGTGCTCGGCTCTCTGGTCGAGGACAAGCCGATCGGCCGCGAAGGTGGCCCGGCGCTCGACCGGGCGGGCAAGCTGGTCCCGCGCGAGCTGACCCCGGTCGGGACCGATCCCGCCGACAATGGATCGAACGGCATCGCGGTCGCGCCGGCGCGCTCGACCGACGGCGCGACGCGGCTCGTGTCGAACTCGCATCAGCCGTGGACCGGCGGCGTCGCCTGGTACGAACTGGTCGTCCATTCGGAAGAGGGCTGGGATTTCGCCGGTGCGAACTTCCCCGGCTCGCCCTATCCCTTCCTCGGGCACAATAAATATCTCGGCTGGACCAACACGGTGAACCGGCCCGATCTGATCGACGTCTACCAGCTGGTGCTCGACGACAGCGGCGAGAACTACCGCTTCGACGGCCAGTGGCGGCCGCTCGAAAAGAAGCGCATCTGGCTGAAGGTCAAGGTCGGGCCGTTCGTGCTGCCCGTTCCGCGCACCATCTATCGCTCGGTCCACGGGCCGGTGGTGAAGAATGGAAAGGGCGCGTTCGCGATCCGCTACGCGGGCATCGACCAGGCGAATATGGTCACCCAATATTATAGGCTGAACAAGGCGAAGAGCTTCGCCGAATGGCGCGCCGCGATGGCGGGGCAGGGCGTGCCCGCGACCAATTTCATCTATGCCGATGGCAAGGGTAATATCGGGCTCTTCTATAACGCGATGTTCCCCGACCGGCAGCCGGGGTTCAACTGGCGCGGGGTGCTACCCGGCGACACGTCGGCGGATTTGTGGACGCAGACGCTGCCGTTCGACCGCGTGCCGGCGCTCGTCAACCCGCGCTCGGGTTATGTGATGAACGCGAACAACACGCCGTGGATCGCGGCGGGGCCGGGCGACGAGCTCGATGCCGCGGCCTTTTCGCCGCTGCTCGGCATCGAGGACGATATGACCAATCGCGGGGTGCGGCTGATCGAATTGTTCGAGGCGTCGGGGCAGATCGACGCGGCGCGGCTGAAGGCGATCAAATATGACACCGCCTATGCGAAGACGGGCTATGCGAAGGCGTGGATGAACCGTTTGCTCGCGCTCGACACGAAGGGCGATCCGGCACTGGCGCAGGCGCAAAAGCTGCTGCGCGAATGGGACTGGAACCTCGACGGTAAGGGGAAGGGCGATGCGCTGGCGCTGATGCTACTCCGCCCCGCGAACGGAAGCCATTACCAGCGTCGCGCCGCGCCCGATCCGCGCACTGTGCTGAAAGAGACGGTCGCGCATCTTCAGGAGCATTTCAACGGGCTCGATCCCAAGCTCGGGACCGTATTGCGATTGCGGCATGGTGAGGGAGCGAACCGCGTCGACCTGCCGCTCGATGGTGGCAACGACACGGTACGCGCCTCGACTTTGTGGGACGCCGAACCCGACGGGCGGCTGAAAGTGCGCCACGGCGACAGCTTCATCATGTTCGTGACGTGGGATGCGCAGGGACGGGTCCGGTCCGAATCGATCCAGCCCTTCGGATCGGCGACGACGCGGCCGGGCAGCCCGCATTATAATGATCAGGCGCCGCTGTTCGTGGCGCACAAGCTCAAACCCGTGCTGTTCGATCCCGCGGCGCTGAAGGCGAGCGGGGCGCGCTTCTATCGGCCTTGAAAGCCGGGAAGCGCTGTCATAAACCATTGATACAGTGCCGTCCGGCACCCGGTCGCAAGCAGGCGGATCAAGCCTGCCTCCGTACAAGAGGATTTTCATGCCCCGTTTTCATCGTTTCGCCCTTGCTCTGGCGGTCACCACGTCGCTTGTCGCCGTGGGTCCCGTGCTCGCCAAGGCGAAGTCCGCCAACCCCGCGCCGATCGCGGACCTCGTGAAGGCGGTCGATATTCCCTACGAGGCATTCATGCTCGACAATGGCCTGCGCGTGATCGTGCACGAGGACCGCAAGGCGCCCGTCGTCGCGGTATCGGTGTGGTATCGTGTCGGGTCGAAGCATGAGCCCAAGGGCAAGACCGGTTTTGCGCATCTCTTCGAACATCTGATGTTCAACGGGTCCGAAAATTCGCCGGGCGATTTCTTCGAGCCGCTGCAACAGGTCGGCGCGACCGACAGCAACGGCACGACCAACGTCGACCGCACCAATTATTTCGAAACGGTGCCGACCGGCGCGCTCGACCGTGCGCTGTTCCTCGAAAGCGACCGCATGGGGCATCTGCTCGGCGCGGTGACGCAGGAAAAGCTCGATAACCAGCGCGACGTCGTCCAGAACGAAAAGCGCCAGGGCGACAACAATCCCTATGGCCTGCTGCGCTACGAGATTTTCGAGAATCTCTTTCCGACGGGGCACCCCTATCACCACAGCACCATCGGTTCGATGGGCGATCTCGATGCGGCAAGCCTCGGCGACGTGAAGAAGTGGTTCAGCGACAATTACGGCCCGAACAATGCGGTGCTGGTGCTCGCGGGCGACGTGAATGTCGCCACTGCGAAAGCCAAGGTGCAGGATTGGTTCGGCGACATCCCCCGCGGCCCCGAAGTGAAGGCCCCGGCGACGTCGATCCCGTCGCTGCCCGCGACGCTGGCGAAAGAGGTCAAGGACCTGGTCCCGACGACGCGCATCTATCGCATGTGGGCGATCCCCGGCCTCAACGATCCCGAGGCGGTGCCGTTGCAGATGGCGATGGGCGTGCTCGGCGGCCTGTCGTCGTCGCGCCTCGACAATGCGCTGGTGCGCAAGGATCCGGTCGCGGTGGGCGTTTCGGCGGTCGCGCAGCCGTTCGAGGATGCCGGTATCCTGCTGGTGCAGGCCGATGTAAAGCCGGGTGTCGACGCGAAGCTCGTCGCATCGCGGCTCGACGCGGAAATCGCGAGCTTCCTCGCCAGCGGACCGACCGCGGACGAGTTGCAGCGCACCGCCGCCAGCTATCTGGCGGGCACGATCTCCGGGCTCGAATCGGTCGGCGGTTTCGGCGGCAAGGCGGTGACGCTGGCCGAGGGCGCGCTCTATTCGAACAATCCGGCCTATTATAAGGTCGAGCTCGACCGCATGGCGAAGGCGACCCCCGCGCAGGTCAAGGCGGTCGCGCAAAAGTGGCTGTCGCGCCCGGCCTTCTCGCTGACCTATACCCCCGGCGAGCGCACCGAAGGCGGCGAAAATCGCGGCGGCGCGGTGACCGACGGCAAGGTGACCGCACCGGTCCAGCCCGACCGCTACTGGAATGAAGCACTCGGCGATGTCGGTCCCGATATGGGCGGCGCATCGTCGTTCGCCGACCGTTCGCAGCTGCCGGCGGTTGCCGACCTCAAGGCGCTCGACTTTCCGGCGATCGAACGCACCAAGCTCAAAAACGGTGTCGAGGTCGTTTTCGCGCGGCGCACGACGGTGCCAACGGTCAATGTCGCGGTCAGCTTCGATGCGGGCTATGCCGCCGATCCGCACAGCGCGCTGGGCACCCAGTCGCTGATGCTCAGCCTGATGGATGAAGGCACGACGAGCCTCGATTCAATCGCCTTTGCCGAAGCGAAGGAGCGGCTCGGCGCGCAGATCGACGCGACCGCCAATGCCGACGAAACGGTGTTCAGCCTGTTCGCGCTGAAACCGAACCTCGGCGCTTCGCTGAGCTTGCTTGCCGACTATATCCGCAACCCGGCGTTCGATGCCAAGGAGCTCGATCGCGTTCGCGCGCAGCAGCTGAACCGGCTCAAGGCCGAACTCAACAACCCGAACGCGATCGCTTCGCGTATATTGACGCCGGTGCTGTACGGCGCCGATCATCCCTATGGCATCCCGCCGTCGGGCCTGGGCAATGCGAAATCGGTGGCGGCGGTGACGCGTGACCAGCTTGCGGCTTTCCATTCGGCGTGGATCCGTCCCGACAATGCGCGCGTCTTCGTCGTCGGCGATACGACGCTGGCCGAGGTGAAGAGCCAGCTCGATGCGACGCTGGGGCAGTGGAAGGCGCCGGCGAGCGCGAAGCCGGTCAAGCATTTCGACATCGCGATCCCGGCGCCGAAGCCGCGCATCCTGTTGTTCGACCGCCCCAAATCGCCGCAGTCGGTGATCCTCGCGGGCAAGGTCCTCGATGCCAAGGGCGGCGACGAACTCGAAGTGCTGCGGTCGGCGAACGATATTTTCGGCGGCAATTTCCTGTCGCGCTTCAACACCAATCTGCGCGAGACCAAGGGCTGGTCCTATGGCGTGCGCAGCCGTATCTCGGGCGACCAGGACCGGCTGACCTGGGTTGCCGCGGCGCCGGTGCAGGCCGACCGCACGGGCGATTCGATCAAGGAACTGCAGAGCGACCTCAAGAGCTTCCTCGGCGACAAGGGCGTGACGAAGGAAGAACTGGAGCGCACGATCAACGGTAGCGTCCGCGAACTGCCCGGCAGCTTCGAAACCTCGGGCGACGTGCTCGAGGGAATCCGGCAGATCGTCAAGTTCGCCCGTCCCGACAATTATTACGAGACGCTGCCCGCGACCTATGAAGCGATGACCGCGGCCGCAATCGATGCGGCGGCGCGAAAGGCGCTCAGCGCCGACGGTCTGGTCTATGTTGTCGTCGGCGATGCCGCGATGGTTAAACCGCAGCTTGACGGATTGGGTTTGCCGGTGGAAACGGTGTCCCTCGATAACTAACATCAGTTTCAGTAAGGAGAGCCCATATGTCCCAAGTCGATGGCAGCTATGATTGCGTAACCAAGTCGCCGATGGGCGACCAGAAGTCGGTTTTCACCGTCAGCAGCGACGGCGGCAGCTTCACCGGCCAGAATGCCGGCGCGATGGGTTCGCTCGATGTCGAAAATGGCAAGGTCGACGGCAACAAGCTGACGTGGACCATGAACATGAAGGTGCCGATGCCGATGACGCTCGAATGCGAAGCGACGATCGACGGCGACGCGCTGACCGGCACGATCAAGGCCGGTGCGTTCGGATCGATGGCGATGACCGGCACCCGCCAGGGCTGAGCCACGCCTCACCACAAGCGAAGGGCCGTCTCGCCGAGGCGGCCTTTTTGCTTTGCATAGCAATGCCCTTTGGGTTTGCGGCCATTCGGGGACTATCCAAAGCGTCGGCATGGGCGCATAGGCTGCCGCCATGCACAAGCTGGCCCAATCCCCCCAGCGGAGCCTGCCGGGCGACCGCGAAATGGTGGTCATGATGGCGATGGTCATGGCGCTCAACGCGCTCGCCATCGATTCGATGCTGCCCGCGCTGCCGACGATCGGCGAGGCGCTGGGCGTCACGGTCGCCAATGACCGCCAGCATATCATCTCGATCTATCTGCTAGGCATCGGCTTTGGTTCGCTGCTCTATGGACCGCTGTCGGACCGCTTCGGGCGCAAGGGTGTGCTCGTCCCCGCGCTGTTTGCCTATCTCGCGCTCGCGATCGGATGCGGGCTGGCGACGAGTTTCGCCATGCTGCTCGTGCTGCGTTTCATCCACGGGCTGGTCAGCGCCGCGTTGGGGGTGATCGTCGTCGCGGTGATCCGCGATCTTTTTTCCGGAGATGCGATGGCGAAGCGGCTGTCGCTGATCTTCCTTGTCTTCATGATCGTGCCGATCATCGCACCGACGATCGGTGCAGGGATCGCTGCGGTCGCGGGCTGGCGCGCGATCTTCGTCGTGCTGGCGGTGATGTCGATCGTCATGCTCTTCTGGCTTCGCCGGCTTCCCGAGACGCTCGACCCCGCCGATGTTCGCCCGCTCGACCTGCGCACAATGATCGCGGGCTGGGCGACGGTGACGCGGCATCGCCGCGCCGCGGGCTATATGATCGCCTCGGGGATGATGCAGGGCGCGCTCTACGGCTATCTCAACAGTAGCGAGCAGATCATTGGAGAAGTGTTCGGCGCCCGGCCCCTGTTCCCGCTGATTTTCGCCTGTGTCGCTGTCGGCATCGCGATCGCCAACTTCTCGAACGCCGCGATCGTCGAGCGGTTCGGCGCGCGCCGCGTGTCGCAGTCGGCGGTCTTTGCCTTTATGGCGACGTCGATCCTGCAGATCGTCGCGGCGCTGAGCGGGGTCGAGACGCTTTGGATGTTCACCGCGCTGATGATGGTCAACGTCGGCCTCGTGGGCTTTATCGGCAGCAATTTCGGGTCGATCGCGATGGAGGATTTCGGCCATATGGCCGGCGTCGCGTCGTCGTATCAGAGCTTTGCCAAGACGCTGCTTGCGGCGACCGTCGGCGCGACGATCGGACAGCAATATGACGGCACCACGCTGCCGCTGGCCTATGCCTTTCTGATCAGTGCGGTGGTCGGCCTTGCGCTTGTCTTCTGGGCCGAGCGCGGCAAGCTGTTCACCCGGCCGGGAACTGCGCCGAAAAGCCCCTATTAATTGCGCTGTCGGCTCGCGGCCTGAAAGGCTGTTTCGGGGTGGGAAGCGGACGTTCCTTTCCGTCATCCCGGGCTTGACCCGGGACCCGCCTTTTTGTTCAAGACAGGCAGGCCCCGGGTCAAGCCCGGGGTGACGTCGTTTGGGTTGGCAACGTCCGCAATCGGTCGATTGCTGCGGCGAGCCCATTTGATGCGCCGGCCAAGAGAAAGGGGGCCGAAGCCCCCTTTCTCTTGATAGCTCGAACCGTCAGTTGAAGGACGGTGCCGGCGGGACCGGCGGCGGCGGTGCGTCCGCGTCGTCCTCGTGCACCTCGATATGTCCCTGACCCACATGGCTGCGCGAGCGGCTGTAGGCGAAGTAGACGACGAGGCCGATACCCGCCCAGATCAGGAAGAGGTTGATGCTCTTCTGATCGAGGTTGAAGAAGAGGTAGAGGCAGCCAAGGATCGCGATCGGCGCCGTGATATAGATCAGCGGCGTCTTGAACGGACGGTGGCGGCTAGGGTCGGTCTTGCGGATCACCATCACCGCGATCGACACCGCGGCAAAGGCAAAGAGCGTGCCCGAGTTCGAGATGTTCGCCAGCTGCCCGACGGGGAAGAAGGCGGCGAACAGCGCGACCGCGATGCCCGTGATGATCGTAATCACGTGCGGCGTGTTGAACTTCGGGTGGATCTTCGAGAAGGCTTTCGGAAGCAGGCCGTCGCGGCTCATGACAAAGAAGATGCGGGTCTGACCGAACATCATCATCAGGATGACCGAAGGCAGTGCGAGGCCAGCGGCGAGGCCGATCAGATTGCCGACCTGCGGCCAGCCGATTTCACGCATCGTCCAGGCTAGGGCTTCCTTCGAGCAGACCACAGCCTGATCGCCGATCGCGCCGCACGCGGCGGCGAGTTCGCGGCTGCCGGGTTCGAGCGCATGCTTGGCAGCGGCATCGATGCCGACCGGCTGCGCGCCAACCGAGCCGATGACGCCAGCGGCGACGAGAAGGTAGAAGATGGTGCAGATGGCAAGGCTGCCGATGAGGCCGATCGGCATGTTGCGCTGTGGATTTTTGGTTTCCTCAGCCGCGGTCGAGACCGCGTCGAAGCCGACATAGGCGAAGAAGATCGACGCCGCGGCCGCACCGATTCCTGCAAAGCCGAGCGGCGCAAACGGCTCGAAATTCTCCATGTTCATCACTGGAACGGCGAGGACGATGAAGAGCGTGAGCGCGGCGACCTTGATGACGACGAGAAAGGCATTGATCGTCGCGGATTCGCGTGTGCCGATCACGAGGAGCATGGTGACCAGTCCGGCGATGAACATCGCGGGCAGGTTGATCAAGCCGCCGTCGAACGGCCCGAGTACGAATTTGGCAGGTATGTCTATGCCGAAACTATGCTCAATTAAACCAACGACATAGCCCGACCAGCCGACCGAGACGGCGCCCGCCGCAACGGCATATTCGAGGATCAGCGCCCAACCGACCATCCAGGCGATCAGCTCGCCCATCACGGCATAGCTATAGGTGTAAGCCGAGCCCGATACGGGGACCATTGAGGCCATTTCGGCGTAGCAAAGCGCGGCAAAGGCGCAGACGAAGCCGGCGATGATGAAGCTGATCATCATGCCGGGGCCGGCCTTTTGTGCGGCTTCGGCGGTCAGCACGAAAATTCCGGTCCCGATCACGGCGCCGATCCCCAGCATGGTGAGCTGGAAAGCGCCGAGCGTGCGCGTAAGCGACTTTTTTTCCGCTGTCGCCAAAATGGCATCCAACGACTTTACGCGGTCAAATAGCATAATCTTCCCCTTGGGAGCGGCTGAACTGCCGCCCGTCTCATGGCGGCGCAGACTAGCCGCTCCGCGCGTCAGCGCAACTTAATTTCATGGGGCCGAGGGCAGGTTTGGGTGGAGACCAACGTCGCTTACCGTACGGTAAAGCGCACGCGATCAATCATTCGGTCGCCTGGATCAACAAGCGTGAGCATGTGGACGCCAGGTCGGGGCAATATCTGTTGCCCCGCATCGGCGTCGCCAAGCGGCTTTTTGTCGAGGATCAGGCGGTATCCCGCCACGGAACCACTGACGATGACCGCCAGCCGTTGGCGATCGATCGGGATGTCGGGATCGAGCGCATAGACGCTGCCGCTGACCGGGCTGGTGATGCGCGGGCGGCGCGCGGCTTGCGGCGCGGCCGCCATTTCACTTTGCGCGGTGCCGCGCAGGAAATATTCGCGGCGGGGCGGTTCACGGGTGCCCGGCAGCGCGATCTGACGTGCCTCGACGCCGACGGGCATCGCGGGCGGCTTGCCGGGGCTGCCGGCGTGGAGCGCGAGCATCACGTCGCGCCAGACGGGCGCGGCGCCCGAGGTGCCCGAGACGGCGCGCATCGAATCTCCCTCGAGATTGCCGACCCACACGGCGACGGTGAAGCGGTCGGACCAGCCGATGCACCAATTGTCGCGCATGCCTTTCGAGGTGCCCGTCTTGGCGGCCGCCCAGAAGGGCAGGCGGAGCGCGCTATCGGCGCCGAAGGCGTCGGTGCGCGCCGAGGCGTCGGCGAGGATGTCGCCGACGATGAAGGCGGCGGCGGGGTTGACAATCTGGCGCGCGCCTTCGGGTTTTGCGCCGCGCATGAAATGGACGGGGGCGTAGCGCCCCTGATTGGCGAAGGTGCGGAAGGCGTTCGCCTGTTCGACGAGCGACACTTCAGCCGAGCCGAGCGCGAGGCTGAAGCCGTAATATTCGCCGTCTTCGACAAGGCCGTGGTAGCCGAGCGCCCAGAGGCGGTCGCGGAATTGCTGGACGTCGTCGATAACGAGCGCGCGGACGGCGGGGACGTTGAGCGAGCTGGCGAGCGCGTGGCGGACGCTGACCGGGCCTTTGAAGCTGTGGTCGTAATTCTTGGGGACATAGAGGCCCGAGGCGGTGTCGAGCTGGACGGGGCTGTCGTCGAGGATCGACGCGGCGGTGAGCCAGCCATGTTCGATCACCTGCGCATAGAGATGCGGTTTCAGCGTCGAACCCGCCTGCCGCCGCGCGTTGGCGCCGTCAACCGCGGCGGCAGTCGATTTGAGGCCGACGCCGCCGACATATGCGAGCACCTCACCGCTCGCATTGTCGAGCACGACGACCGCGCCGTCGCGGACGCGGTCCGAACCGAGGCCGGCGAGCTGGCGGCGCAGCGCGACGATCGCGGCGGTCTGGATGCGGCGGTCGATGGTGGTGGTGACGCGCTTGCCGGGCTTGTCGAGCAGGCGCACCGCGAGGTGGGGGGCGAGCGCGGGGTCGAAGCGCGCGGCGTGCTCGCCAGAGACGAGCGTCGCGGCGGCGGCACGGATCGCGGTGCAATCCTTTGCCTGTGCAACACGGCACGCGCGCGTGCCGAGGGCTTTGGCGCCCGCGGCAGGGTTGGGGAGGAGACCGGCGAAGAGCGCGGCATCGGTGCGGTTCAGTTCGGCGGGTTTTTTGCCGAACAGGCTTTGCGCGCCCGCGCCGATGCCCTGCGCCTCGCCGCGCAGCGGCACGAGGTTGAAATAGGCATCGAGCATTTGCTCGTGCGACCAGTCTGCCGCGAGCGCCTGTCCGGCGCGCATCTGGCGAAGCTTGGTGCGCCAGTCGCGTTTGCCCGGCTGGGCGAGGCTGGGGTCGAGAAAGGCGGCAAGCTGCATCGGCAGCGTCGAGGCGCCGCGCGAGCGATCGCCGGTCCGCCCCATCGTCAGGCGCGCGCGGACCGCGCTGGCGATGGCGAGCCAGTCGACCCCGCCGTGCGACCAGAAACGCCGGTCCTCGCTTTGCACCACAGCATCGCGGACCGCCGGGCTGATCTCTTTGAGCGGCACCCACGCGAGGCGGCGGCGTTCGAAATTGACGCGCTCGCTGTCGAGCAATTGCCCGTCGCGATCATAGAGCCACGCTTCGCTCGGCTGCCATTTGGCGCGGACGCTTTCATAGTCCGGCATTGCGGGCGGACGCGTCAGGAGATGAGCGGCTGTGACGAGGATGAGCAGGGCGAGGGCGGCCCATGCGAGACTGTCGCGCCAGCGGGATTTGCGAGGGATTTCCATCTTTTGGTCGGGCTTCGGATTAATGCTCGTCACTCACATAAACCCCTCCCCTTCAGGGGAGGGGTTGGGGTGGGGGCTATCGGCGTGGCGCAAGGGCGATGGCCCCCACCCCGCTCGACTAAAGGCCCGGCTTCGCCGGACCAAGTCTCGCTGCCCCTCCCCTGAAGGGGAGGGGTTAGACGTCTATCACTGTCCGACGCTCGCCACCGTCAACGGAGCGTTCGGCCACTGGCCGCGGATCGCGGGCGAATACATCGCCTCGACGCGCGTCGGTGGCAGGGTGAAGCGGCCCGAGCCGTTGAGGCGCACGACATATTCGACTGCGTGGGTGCCCGCGGGCATCCAGCCGAAATAGCCGCGCCAGCTGTCCTTGCCGCGCTCGACATCGCTCGGCTGCGCGCCCGACCCGCCCGCCTGATCGGCGAGCATTTCGGACTGGCCGCCGAGGTTGCCGACGATCGTCGCGCCGGGCGCGATCGGATCGTTGATCACGACCCAGGTCCGGCCCGCGGCCGCGACGACCTCGATCCGCACCTTGATCACGTCGCCGCGTGTCAGCCGGTCCTTGTTCGCCGCCTTGACGATGCTGACCGAGCGCTTGATCCGATAGCCCGCGTTGAGCGGCTCCTTGAGCGGGACCGCGGCTTTGACGCTGACCGTGGCCCACGGCGCGCCGGTGCCCTCATGCTTCAGGCTCATCGTGGCCGCGGCCAGCGCGACGCGGAGCGGCGATACGGGTTCGGCGGGGAGCGGCCAGCTTTGCGAGGCGGTGCCGCCCGCAAGGCCGATGTTGGTGACGCCGGTGATCGCGCTCGCCGGATACAGCTCGGCGAAGCGGCGGACGGTGACCGCGCCCCAGGCGTTGGCGGGGGTGGTGTCCCAATGGCCTTTGCGCTGGCGCTGCGCGACGCCGACCATCAGCTTGCCCGCGTCATCCTCCCAGCCCTTGCGGCCGAGCACGGCTTCAAGCGCCTTGATCGCCATCTCGTCGCCGCTGGTCATCATCCACCATGGCGCTTTCGCGTCGTCGACGAGGTCGAGGCGCGTGCCTTCATAGACGAGACGCTTGCGGAGCTCCGCCTCGGCTGCGGTGCGCAGCCCTGCGGCATTGCGCACACTCGGCGTGCGCTCGATCGCGACGAGCCAGTCGGCGAGCGTGCCGGTTGCCATGTCGGTCGGCGCGACATCGATCGCGGCGACGAGTTGCGGGCTCGACGCATTGTTGCGTGCGAGCGCCGCAAGCGCCGCGATGCGGACGGGGCGGATGTCGTAGGGGCCATAACCCTTGCGCGTGAGGCGCCCGTCGACGACCGCCTGCAGCGCCTTGACCATCTTGGCCTTCGGCGCCTCGGGGATCGCGAAGCCGTTCGCGGCGGTCACGCTCAGCACATAGGCGGTGAGCTCGATCGAGCCTTCCATGCGCTCGTTGGGCCAGTAACGCAGCAGGCCGTCGTTATCGAGATAGGTCGGCATCGCCCCGGCGAGCGCCTGCCAGCGCCCGAGATCGCCGAGCGCGATTGCGCGCGACGTCGATTGTTCGAAGCAATTGTACGGATAGGCGCTCATATAGTCGCGCACCCCCGACAGCGGCGGCGCGAGCGTGCCCGCGAGCGCGACGTCGACATAGCCGCCGGGCAGCGCGCCCGCCGGAATGGCGATCGGCAGCGTCGTATTCGGACCGACGCGGAACAGGCTGGCGGCCCAGGTTTCGACCGGGATCGCGGGTTCGACCTGCTGCTGGAAGACCAGCCGGTCGCGCTGCTTGCCGCCCTTGGCGACCGCCTCGACCGTCCATTCGATCGGGCCGGTGGCCTCGGGGGCGGTCATCGACCAGCTAATCGGCACCGCGCCGCCCGCCGGAATGGTGACGGTCAGCGGCGGCGCGGTCGCGACGGCGGGCGACAGCGTCGGGGTCGCGGTGACCTCCATTGGCTTGTCGGTGCCGTTGCGCAGCGTGAAGCGCGCATCATAGGTGTCACCGGTGCGCACCAGTTCGGGCATGCCGGCGAAGACGCCGAGATCCTGCACGGTGCGGACGGTGGTTTCGCCGGTGCCGAAATATTGCGATCCGTCGGTCGCGATCGCGACGAGGCGGAAGCCCGACAGATTGTCGGACAGCGGCACGTCGATCGTCGCGCGGCCTTTACTGTCGAGCGGGACATTGCCCTTCCACAGCAGCACCGGGCGGAAGTCCTCGCGGGTCAGGCCCGAGAGGTCGCCGCCGCCGCCGCCGCCGGGTTCGAGCGCTTTCCGGCCGTAATGTCGCTTGCCGACGACCTGCATCTGCGCGGTCGAGGTGAGCACGTCGAGCGTGCGTTCGCCCATCATCGCGTTCAGCACTTCCCAGCTTTCGTTGGGGGCGAGCTGGAGCAACGCTTCGTCGACCGCGGCGAAAGCGACGTCGGCGTTTTTCGGCGCCTTGCCGCCCGGGGTCTTGACCTCGATCGCAACCTTGGCGGTTTCGCGGACCGAATATGTCTCCTTGTCGGCCTTGACCTTGACGCCGAGCTGATGGCCTTCCCAGCCGACCTTGATGCGCGCGATGCCCATGCGATAGCTCGGCTTGGCGAGGTCGACCAAGGCGGTGGGCGGGGCGCCCTCGCTATTCTCGATCTTGAAGCCGACCGCGCGCTTCATCTTGCGGAACCAGCTCTCGCCGCCGGTGACGCGCCCGCGCACTGCCATCACCGAGACATAGACGTCGGGGGCATAAGTGGCGGGGAGCTTGACCTTCACGACGGGGTTGGTGCCCTTCAAGGGCACAACGAAGCTCGACAGCACACCTTCGCGTTCGACGGTGACGAGCGCGGTCGCTTCACGGAACGGCATGCGGACCTGGAAGCTCGCGGTGTCGCCCGCGGCATAGCGCGGCTTTTCGGCGATCACGTCCATGCGGTCGCCATTGTCGCCGCCGAACCACCAGTCGTTGTCGCCTGCGAGCCACACCGAGCGGACGGCGCGCGCTTCGTTGCCGTCGGCGTCTTGCGTTGTCGCGACCGCAGTCACCTCGCCCGAGACGCCGGGGGCCATGGCGCAGCTCGCGCGGCCGAGCTTGTCGGTCGTCGCGGTGCAATTGGCGCCGAGTTTGGTCGTGCGCATCTGGTTGTCATAGGCGTAGAAGCCGCCGATCAGGCGGCGGCGCGCGGTGATGATCTCGCGGTTGTAGAGCGCGACCGCGATGCGCTGGCCCGCAATCGGCTTGCCGTCCAAGTCGAGCGCGATGAAATTGAGCTTGAGGTCGTTGTCGCGCATCAGCCAGCCGTCGGTCTTGAGCCCGAGGCGGACGGCGGACGGGTAAAGCGTGATGCGGCGGCTCGACGTCAATGTCTCGCCATTGGCATCCTCATAATCCATTTCGACCGCCATCAGCGTTGGTTCGGTGATCGGCTGGTCGACCGCGACGCTGGTCGTGGCGCTGCCATTGGCGTCGAGCTTGAGCGGGACCGAGCGCGCGAGCGGCAGTTCGGCGGTGGGTTCGTCGCCGCTGTCGTCGAGCTGGACGGTGCCTTCCTTGACCGGCTGGCCGTCGAAATCCCAATCTCTGTAATCCTCGGGCGGCGACCAGCTCGACTGGAAATTTGTGCGCAGCTCGACGGGGATATTGGGGGCGGGGCCGCCCGACAGATAGCCGACGAAGAGCGACAGCGGCACCGCGGCCGGACGCACGAGCGCGGTCTTCGGCCCGGTGACCGTCGCCTTCATCGTCGGCAGGCGATATTCGTCGACCTTGACCGACTGGCCCGACCAGATCGTCTTGTCCTCGCCATCCTTGTCCTTGGTGACAAACACGAGCTCATAATCGCCCATCGGCGCCGAGGCGGGGACGTTCCAGATTGTCTCGCCGCTGCCGGTCGCGGGAATTGCGAAGGGCATTTCGAATTCGGTGTCCGAACCGCGGTGGACGAGGCGCAATTTGCCCGCGAGCGGCTGCGGCGTCATGAAGCCGGTGCCGACGGGGCGGCGGAGCAGATGCTTCATATGGACGGTCTCGCCCGCTTTCACGAGCGCGCGGTCGAAGACGGTGTGGAGGATGTCGTTGCGTTCCGACCAACCGTAAGGGAGGTCGAAATCATAGGGGCGGATGCCGTCGCCCCAGTCGGTGAGCGTGAAGCTGAAATCGTCGGCCGCGCGCGCAGAGACCATCAAGGCATGGCCTTCGCTGGTCGCGGGGTCGGGGGTTTCTTCGCAGCTCGAATAGGTTTCGGGCTGGGGCAAGCCGCCAGCGAAGGCGAGGCGGCCGGCCTTGTCGGCGGTGCCGCGCGCGAGCAGGCGCCCGGTGCAACTGTCCGAAACACGGATTTCGGCGCCCGCGACCGGCAGGCCGGTGTCGAGTGCGGTCACCCAGGCGAGCGAGCCTTCGCGGCCCCATTTGAAATGCACCGCCATGTTGGTGACGAGCGCGGCGGTCGCGACGTAGCGCGTCGATTTGCGGCCGAGCAACGCGGCGCCGAGTTCGGGGCTAGCGATCTCGACGACGTGGAAGCCCTTTTCGGTGAGCGGGATGCCGACGACCTCGAATTCCTTGCCGCCGCCGGGGGGCGAGAGCTGCATGTCGCGGCGTTCGCCGCCCGACGGCGCGTCCGCGAACACCGATTTGGTGCCGGTGTAGTTGACCGTGACCTCTTTGCCGGTGCGGTCCTTTTCCTCGCGATAATCGGTGTCGTCGGCGTCGTCGACGCGCTTCAGCCAGCGCGCGATCGCGGCATCATCATCGCCGACCTTGAGCGCAGTCGCGGGCATTTTGAGGTTTGCCTGGACGAGCGAGCTTTCGACCCCGCGCACGGTGACGGGAAGGATACCGCCCTCACCAGCTTCGAGGATGCCGAATTCGGCGGCGAATTTGACCAAAGGCGGGGCGCGGTCGATGTGGAATTTCAGCGGGAAGTTCGACTGGTTCTGGAGCTTGCGGCCGCTCTGGTCGGTGACGTCGGCGGGCAGGACGAGCGTCGCGTCGACATTCTGCGGCAGCGGGCCGGTGAAGCGGACGGTCGTCAGCCAGGCGTCATTCTTGTCGTCGTCGTCGATTTTCGGCGTCAGTTTCTTGCCGTCGGCGGTGTTGAGCGTCGCGGCGAGAACGCTCTCTCGCGCCACGGGCGAGGCGAAGCTGAGGACGACATCCTTGATCGGGTTGCAGCCCGCCTGCGGATTGATCCGGCTGCACGACATTTTGGCGGTGAAGGCGGGGCGGACGTCATGGTCGAAACGCTGGTCGCGCCCGGCGGTGCGGCCGGGGACGCCCGCTTGTGAAATGCGCGCGTCCCAGACGAGCGCCATCTCGCGGCCCGGCGGCAGCGGGCGGCGGCATTTGACGGGGACGATGCGGTCGAGCGCGGCCTCGCGGTCGGCGCCCGCGGCTGGGAAGCGCTGCGGCAGGCCGGCGTCGGAGGTGAAGGACTGGCGCGACCAATTATTCTCGCCGAGACCGGTGAGGATTTCGGTCGCGGTTTCGCGCGGCAGGACGTCGAGCGGGATCTTCTCGCCGATGCCGTCGACGGCGCAATAGCCGAAACGGCCGACCGAAGCGCGGTCGGCGGCGACATTGGTCGCGACGAGGAAGATCTGGTCCTCCTCGATCCCGTCGGAAATGCCGCCCGCGAGCACGGCGCGCGCCGAGGGGCCGCCGGTGTCGAGCGCGAAGCGGCTGTTGCCGACCACCGAGACGCCGCGCGCGGTCTTGAGCCCATCGCGCAGTTCGACATGACAGGCGAGCCCGCCGGGGAGCGGACGCTCGAATTCGAGCACCCAGGTGCGGGTATCGACCCAGCGGCCCGACGAAGGGAGTCTGCAGTCGTTGGTCGCGGGCGCTGCGGCACGGGGATCGCCGAGCGGGACCATGTCTTCGGAAAAGCGCAGCGTGAAGCGCGTGATCGTGCCGTCGCCGGTGCCCGAACTGCCCGGCGTCGCGAGCGTCACCTGCGGCACCGTGTCGGCGGCGGTCGCGGCCATCGCGAGGCCGAGAGGGATGATCAGCGCCAGTTTTGCCTTGCCGACCAATGCCGTAGCCAGCGCGCGCCATCCCTTGCCCATCGTCAACTCCCCGTTCGGTCCGAACATCTATCCTGCTGGAAACAGGGAACAGAGTCCACCCGTCGCCGCGTATTGCGCACGGTTAATCGTGGCTGGCGAAATTGCTGTGACGGCCGTCATAGGCGGCGCCCGAATATCAGCGCGCGAGCATCGGGCCGAGCGGCTGGCCCGCGAAGATATGGACGTGGAGGTGCGCGATCTCCTGGTGGCTGTCGAGGCCGACGTTGGCGAGCAGGCGGTAGCCGGGGGCGACGAGGCCGGCATCGCGCGCGACCTTGCCGACCGCGCGGACAAAGCCCGCGATCTCGGCGTCGCTCGCGCGTTCGGAAAAATCGTCCCAGCTGACGTACGAACCCTTGGGGATCACGAGGATGTGGAGCGGCGCTTGCGGGTTGATGTCGTGGAAGGCGAGCGCGAACTCGTCCTCATAGACGGTCTTCGACGGCAGTTCGCCGCGGAGGATGCGCGCGAAGATGTTGGTCTCGTCATAGGGAAGGGTCGCGTCGATCGGCATGGGAGCGTTCCTTATTGTCGGCTGGCTTTTTCGTCGTGGCCCGAGGTGCCGTGGCGGCGACCCAGTTCGGCGGCGATCATGTCCCACGTCAGCCCGCGCTCGGCGATCAGGATCGAGAGGTGGAAGACGAGGTCGCTGGCCTCGCCGACCAGCGCGGAATCGTCCTCGCTGACCGCCGCGATCACCGCCTCGACGGCTTCCTCGCCGAGCTTTTGTGCGATTTTGCCTCGGCCTTTTGCCGCGAGGCTCGCCACATAGGAGGCTTCTGCCTCGCCCGCCGCGAGCCGGTCGTGGATGACCGCTTCCAGCCGTCCCAACGTTTCGCCCATTGCCTTGCTCATCGCGCGATCCTTTTACCCCGACCTGTCGACAGCGTGCCTAGCCGCGCCGCGCCGTCCCGACAAGCGGGGCAGCGGGACTGCAAAAACTTACCGCCGCGTAAACCATATTGAAACGCCTTTTGGCCTAATTTCCGACGCGCCGGGGGGCGAGATCAACTTTCTAAATCGGACGAAGATTATGAAAATGGGCACCCAAGTGTTTCTGGCAACAACGGCCTCGGCGATTGCGCTCGTGGCGACTCCCGCGGCGGCGCAAAGCGGCGAGGAGATCGTCGTCACCGGCTCGCGCATTGCCAAGAGTGAGTTCACCAGCGCCGATCCGATTCAGGTCATCGACCCCGAGAATGCGAAGCTGCAGGGGCAGGTCCAGCTTGCTGATGTGCTGCAGTCGACGCCGGCGGCGCAGGGATCGATCCAGATCACCTCGGCGATTTCGAACCGCTTCGTCGCCAATGGCGGCAACGATGTTCAGACGGTTTCGCTCCGCGGGCTCGGCGCCGAGCGAACGCTCGTGCTGATCAACGGCCGGCGCGCGGGGCCGGCGGGCATCCGCGGTTCGGTCGCGCCGTTCGACCTCAACGTCCTGCCGCTGTCGGTAGTGCGCCAGGTCGAGGTGCTGAAGACCGGCGCCTCTTCGATCTATGGCTCGGACGCGGTCGCGGGGGTGGTCAACATCCTGACCCGTAACGACCTCAACGGCTTCGAGGGCGGCGGTTTCTCGTCGATTACCGAGCATGGCGGCGGCGAAAGCTATGGCGTCGATGCGAGCTTCGGCAAGACGTTCGACCGCGGCCATGTCTTTGCGACGGTCGACTATTTCCGCCAGCAGAACCTCACCCGCCGCGACCGCGGCTTCCTTTTCTGCTCCGAGGAATATCTGAAGCGCGAGGCTGACGGCAGCCGCGCCGACATCGTCGATTTCCGTACCGGACGCCCCGCGTGCAGCAGCACGCAAGGCAACCAGATCGTCTTCAGCGACTTTTCGGGGGTCGACCAAAACGGCTTCCCGACCTTTGGTCCCGGGCTGATCGCACCGAACGGGCAAGCGATCCTATCGGGTCAATATGGCAGCGAGTTTGCGGCGGTCGGCATCCCGATCAATGCGTATAACCCGATCGGGGTGTTCGGCCCCGCCAATTTCTTCGGGGTCAATTTCGACGGCCCGTCGACCGGCGCGCTCAACCAGTTCGAACCGGTCGAGCAGGATTCGGACGTGTTTTCGGGCCTGAGCCGGGTCAGCGCCTTTGTCGAGGGCGCCTATGACGTGACGGGCGGCATCACCGCCTATGGCGAGTTCCTGTTCAGCAACCGCAAGTCGCACAATGATGGCTTTCAGCGGATCGAGCTCCAGCAATTCACCGGCGCCTCGATGCTGCCTTTCTTCCTCTGCGATCCGACGGCGTATAATTGCAACCCCAACGACATGGGCGATCCGCTCAACAGCGAGTTCGGCGGCAACATCATCCTGCGTCCGCGCGTGCTGGTTAAGTCCGAAAGCGAAGCCGACGTCGATTATTACCGCGGCGTGTTGGGGCTGCGCGGCGAGATTGGCGGCGGTTGGAAGTGGGACGTCCACGGCCAGCATAGCCGTTCCGACGCGAGCTATACGCAGGACGTCATTTATCAGGACGCGCTGGCGTCGCAGACTTTGCGCACGCGCTCGTGCGTCGGCACCTCGACGGCGATCCGCGGCGTGCCGTGCATCGACATCGACTTCACCGACCCGCGCGTGCTGCGCGGCGACTTTACGCCTGCCGAGCGCGCCTTCCTGATGGGCCGCGAGACGGGCCGCACCCTGTTCAAGCAAACGTCGGCCGAGGCGTTGGTGACGGGCAAGCTGTTCAACCTGCCTGCAGGGTCGGTGGGCGCGGCGATCGGCGCGAATATCCGCCGCGACGAAATCAACGACACGCCGGGCGAGGCAACGCTTGCCAGCAATGTCGCCAATTTCACGACGTCGGGCATCACCGCGGGGCGCACCGTGTCGAAGGAGTTGTTCGGCGAGATCGAGGTGCCGCTGCTCGAAGGCGTGCCGATGATCGAGCGGCTGACGCTGTCGGGCGCGGCGCGCTATACGCATGTCGAGGCGACGCGCCTCGACGGGGTGCAGGACAAGTTCAGCGACACGACATGGAAGGTCGGCGCCGACTGGGCGGTGACCGACTGGCTGCGCTTCCGCGGCACCTGGGGCACCTCGTTCCGCGCGCCCGCGCTGTTCGAGCTCTTCCTCGAAAACCAGACGGGCTTTTTGGGCCAGCAGGCGATCGATCCGTGCATCCAGACCGCGGCACGGCTTGCGGCGGGCGCGATCAGCCAGCGCATCTTCGACAATTGCGCCGCCGACGGCGTCGGCCCCGCCTTTGCCGGCGGCATTGGTCCCGCGACAATCGTATCGGGGGGCGGCATCGGTCAGCTCAAACCCGAAACCTCGACCGCGAAGACGGTGTCGGTGATCCTGACCCCCGATGTGTCGGGCGCGCTGTGGGGCGGTCTCAAGACACGCCTTGCGGTCGATTATTTCGACATCGAGGTGAAGGACGAGATCACCCTGCTCGGCGCGGGCAATATCCTGCGCGGCTGCTATGACTCCGAGATCGCCGATGAGCCGCTGTGCGGCCTCTTTACGCGCACCGCCGCGGGCCCCGATGCACAGAGCGTCGCGATCGTCACCGACCGCTATGTCAACATAAGCCGCCAGCGGAACCGCGGTGTCGACCTGTCGCTCGCGATCGATCAGGATCTCGGCAACCTCGGCTCGCTCGCGTTTCGCGCGCAGATGACGTGGCAGGTGAAGGACAAGGTTTCGCTCTTCCCCGGCACCGAGGTCGACGACAATGGCAAGATCGGCAATCCGAAATGGGTGGGCGATTTCAACCTCGGCTGGATGAAGGACGGCTGGACGCTGTTTTACGGCCTCGATGTCACCGGGGCGGCGTCGAACGAAGAAGACCTGCTCCGCGCGCAGGGCGGCGACGCTTGCCGTACGTCGAGCTTCCGCCCGGGCGGGCGTTTCTGCCCCGACGTCAGCGTGCCCGCGACCTTTTATCATTCGCTGTCGCTGAGCCGCGACGTCGCCGAGCGGTTCCGCATCACGCTGGGGGTCGCGAACCTGTTCGACACGCCGCCGCCGCGTGTCTCGACCGTCGTCACCGCGACGCCGCCGGTCATCGGGCAGGCGCCGGCATTCGGCACGCAGTACGACTATCTCGGCCGCCGTTTCTTCCTGAGCGTGCGCGGCAGCCTGTAAGCCTCTGGACAAGCCTGCGCTGCTCTGGTGAAGCGCGGGCATGGCCGAGGTCAAACTGCATCCCGACTGGCTCGCGCGCATCGGCGGCGAGTTCGAGCAGCCCTATATGGCGGCGCTCAAGGCGTTTCTCGGTGCCGAGCGCGAGAAGGGCAAGGCGATCTATCCGCGCCCGCGCGACTGGTTCGCGGCGCTCGACGCGACGCCGCCGCAGGATGTGCGCGTCGTCATCCTCGGGCAGGATCCCTATCACGGACCGGGACAGGCGCACGGGTTGTGCTTCTCGGTCCAGCCGGGGGTGCGCACTCCGCCGAGCCTCGTCAACATCTACAAGGAAATGCAGAGCGACCTCGGCATTCCGCGCGCGTCGCACGGATACCTCAAGCATTGGGCCGAACAGGGCGTGCTGCTGCTCAACAATTGCCTGACGGTCGAGGCGGGACAGGCGGCGTCGCATCAGGGCAAGGGATGGGAAAAGTTCACCGATGCGGTCGTTGCGGCGGTTGCCGCCGATCCGGCACCGAAGGTGTTTATCCTGTGGGGCAGCCATGCGCAGAAGAAGGCGGCGAATGTCGCGGGGCTGGGGGCGGGCAGTCCGCACCTGATCCTGCGCGCGCCGCATCCCTCGCCCTTGTCGGCGCACAACGGCTTTTTCGGGTCGCGGCCGTTCAGTCAGGCGAACGCGTTTCTCGAGGCGCAGGGCCGCGGGGCGATCGACTGGCGGCTGCCCGATCAGCCGCCAGAAGTATCGGGCATCGCCGCCGAATGAGCCTGCTCGCCGATCCTCTGACGCTGCTGGTGCTCGCCATCGCGGTGATCCTGCTCGGGCTTGCCAAGGGCGGCTTGTCGGGGGTCGGGGCGCTGGCGACGCCGCTCGTGGCACTGATATTGCCGCCGACGATCGCCGCGGCGCTGCTGCTCCCCATCCTGATCGTGCAGGACGTCGTTAGCGTCTGGTCGTTCCGCAAGACGTGGGACGGCTGGGTGATTGCATGGATGCTCCCCGGCGCCGCCATCGGCATCGCCGCGGGCTATTTTTATGCCGAGCGCGTCGACGAGGCGAAGCTGATGGCGGCGCTGGGCGCGATCACGCTGGCGTTCGGTCTTTATCGCCTGTGGGTCGAGCGCGGCGGGCGCGTCGTCGCGGCGTCGACCTCGCCGGGTTGGGTCGGCAGCCTGTTCGGCGTCGCGACGGGCTTTACCAGCCAGATCGCGCATGCCGGCGGCCCGCCGTTCCAGATGTGGGTGACGCCGCGCCGGCTGCCGCACCTCGTCTTTGTCGGCACCAGTTCGATCCTGTTCGCGGCGATCAACTGGATGAAGGTGCCCGCCTATATCGCGCTCGGCGCCTTCCCGCGCGAGGTGCTTGTCGCTGCGGTGTTGCTGATGCCGCTTGCGATCGTCTCGACTTTGCTCACGGTGCGCTGGTTGAAACGGATCGACGGCGCGCGCTTCTATGTTCTTATCTATCTGCTGATGGTGCTGCTCGGCGCGAAGCTGATGTGGGACGGGCTGGCGGGATAACAGGCGACGTAGCAGGGCAAAGGGCGTAGGCTGCTTCCGGCGGGCACAGGCGTCCGCCGCGTTTCAAGGTATTGACCATGGCCAAGAGCCAGAAGAAATCGAGCCGCGAAGTTCGCAAGCCCAAGGCCGAAAAGCCCAAGAAGCAAAATGCGAGCAATCCTTCAACCAAGGTCGGCGTGGTCGCCGGGCTCGACAATATGAAGAAATAAGCCCGCCGCGCGCGGCAAGCGAGGATGACATGGTGCAGGCACGATGGAACGGCGCGGTGATCGCCGACAGCGACGACACCGTCGTCGTCGAGGGCAATCATTATTTCCCGCGCGAGGCGGTCGATGCGGCATTGTTGACGGACAGCGCAACGACGAGTGTCTGTCCGTGGAAGGGCTTGGCGCACTATCATCATGTCACTGTGGGCGGACAGGTGAATGCCGACGCTGCCTGGTATTATCCCGATCCCAAGGACGCGGCGGCGGCGATCAAGGATCGCATCGCCTTCTGGAAGGGCGTCGAGGTCGGCTGACCGCTTTCGCCCATGCCCACGACTGTCCAGATCCTTGTCGATGCCGACGCTTGTCCGGTGAAGGACGAAATCTATCGCGTCGCGTGGCGGCACGAGGTGCCGGTCAAGGTCGTGAGCAACAGTCGGCTGCGCGTGCCCGAACATCCGCTGGTCGAAAGGATCGTCGTTTCGGACGGCTTCGACGCTGCCGACGACTGGATCGCCGAGGCGGCGAATGTGCAGAGCGTCGTGATCACCGCCGACATCTTGCTCGCCGACCGTGCATTGAAGGCGGGGGCGACGGTGCTTGGCCCCAACGGCAAGCCCTTCACCATGGCGTCGATCGGCCCCGCGATCGCGACGCGCGCGATCATGGCCGACCTGCGGTCGGGGATGAGCGACGGGATGGGCGGTCCGCCGCCCTTCTCGAAGGCCGATCGCTCGCAATTCCTGCAGGCGCTCGATAGCGCGCTGGTGCGGCTGAAGCGCGGATAGAGTTTTTCTTTCGTTTCTTTTCAATATTTTGGGAAATTTTTTCGGGCGAGTGATGGCGATCACGGTCGGCTCCGCGGCTGCGCGGCATAAGCGGGGCATCGGGAGCGCCCCGAACCAAATTCGAAACACACCGAACCGCTTTGAAAAGGAAATGACCATGACCAAGAAGACGATCCTTGCCCCCGTGCTCGCGCTCACCATTGCCCTTTCGGCCACCCCGGCGATGGCGCAGTCGGCGCAGCCTGCACAGGGCGGCATGACGGTGACGTCGAACCCGGTGCAGATCCTGATCGGCTTGCTGCTCCCTGCGGTGCAGAAGGTCCGCGAAGCCGCGGCGCGCTGAACCGGCATCCCGATTTTCGTCTCCGGGCCCGCCCACCACGCCGGTCCGGAACACAGCCCTCCCGCCCCTGCGACCCAGGCGGGAGGGCTGTCTTGAATCCGGCGTCTTGAACGGCCGCCATATCGCGCGTAGATTTCGGCGCGAAGGGGAAGGGGTCATGCTTTCCATATTGCCTTTGCTTCTGGCCGCTGCTGCACCCGAAGCCGCGCTGCCCGCGGAAAAAGCTGCGCCTGCCGCGCCGGTGATGACGCCGGTGACGATCGAATATTATTACCGCATCCGCTGGGGCGGGATGGACGAGTTCCGCGCGCTCTATGCCAAGAACCACCAGCCGATCCTCGACGATATGAAGCGGCGCGGTTTCGTCACGCGGATCGAAACGGCGATGCCCTTCATCCACATGGTCGGCGCGGCGCGCTGGGATTTGCGCGTCACCATCACCTATCGCGGCGCCGAGGACGCCGTCGGCGACGGCACGGGCTATAGCGCGGCTGCCGAAGAGGTCGGCGCGCGGCTGTTTCCCGACCTTGCAAAATTCAAGGCCGAGGAAGCGAAGCGTTTCGCCCTCGTCGAGGAGCATTGGGATGTGATCGTCGATCGCAGCGAATAGCCGCGGACCGGTCAATTCCCGGCGCGGCGGTGCATGACGAAGGCGAGCAGCAGGACGACCGAGATCACCCCGACCATCATGCCCGCGGTGGTCGTGACCATCGTGATCGAACCTGCGGGATCGTTCGAATTCCACGCCCCGCTTTGCGTCCGCTCGATCATCCACCAGGCGCCGGCGACGACGATGAGGTCGAGCAGGACCAGCCCAAGCAGCGCGCGCGTCGATTTTTTCATGAAAATTCCTCCCCCGAAATCCCGCCAACGTTCTTCGCTGTCGGCTATTGGTTGGGCATGTTAGCTTTGGGTCTCACGAAATTCTACAGGAGTCGGGACCATGGCAGCGCTACCTACGATCATTCTCGTTCACGGTTTCTGGGGCGGCGCGGCGCATTGGGCGAAGGCGATCGTCGAGCTCGACAAGCTGGGGCACAAGGGCATGCGCGCGGTCGAGCTGCCGCTGACCTCGCTCGCGGGCGATGCCGCGCGGACGCGGCAGATCGCGGCGCAGGTCGACGGGCCGGTGTTGCTGGTCGGGCATAGCTATGGCGGCGCAGTGATCACCGAGGCGGGGACCGCGCCGAATGTCGCGGGGCTGGTCTATATCGCGGCCTTCGCGCCCGATGCGGGCGAGAGCCCGGGCGCGCTGACGCAGCAGCATCCGCCGTCGGGCGCGGCGAACCTGGCGCCCGACGCCGACGGCTATCTGTGGGTCAAGCCCGACAAGTTCCACGAAAGCTTTTGCCAGGATGTGAGCGCCGACGAGGCGCTGGTGATGGCGGTGACGCAAAAGGCGCCGCTCGCGTCGACTTTTGGCGAGGCGATCGGCGATCCGGCGTGGCGGTTGAAGCCGAGCTGGTATCAGATTTCGAGCGAAGACCGGATGATCGACCCCGCGAACCAGAAGGCGATGTCGGACCGGCTCGGTGCGCGCAAGATCATCACGCTCGACGCGGGGCATGCCTCGCTCGCCTCGCGGCCGGCCGAAGTCGCGGCGCTGATCGACGAGGCGGCGCGCAGCCTGTAGTTGACCCGCGCCGCGGCGAAGGGCAGCATCGGGCGATGGCGCGCCACTATACGACCTTTGCCGAATTCTGGCCCTTTTACCTGCGTGAGCACAGCAAGGCGCCGACGCGGGCGCTGCATTATGTCGGGACCAGCCTCGTCGTGCTGATCGCGATCGCGGCGTTGGTGGCAGGCCGCTGGGGCTGGCTGGTCGCCTTGCCGGTCGCGGGTTATTTCTTCGCGTGGGTCGCGCATTTCGGGGTCGAAAAGAACCGGCCGGCGACCTTCACCTATCCGCTGTGGAGCCTCGCGGCCGATTTCAAAATGTGGGCGATGTGGCTGAGCGGGCGGCTGGGACCTGAGCTCGACAAGGCCGGCGTCAGGCGTTGATCCTGTTTTTCGTCATCCCCGCTTTCGCGGGGATGGCGAAGTAAGGGATAGGCGTATCGCGGGAAAATCGATCAGACTGACCGAAGGCACCCTCTGGCGTTTGTTGCGAATCATTCTTAACTTGGTCGGGTTCGCATTTGCTGGAGACGGGCCATGCCCACCGACCTGATCAAGACCTTCACCTATCTCACGATCCACCTGACGATCGGATTCAGCGTCGCTTATGTGATGACCGGATCGGTCGCGCTGGCGGGCGGGATCGCGGTCATCGAGCCCTGTATCAATGCTGTCGCATTCTTCTTCCACGAAAAGGCGTGGAAGCGCGTGGGCGCGCGGCGTAAGCTGCTGCCCGCCTGAGACGCGAGTCTCCGGGCCGCTTTTCCGCTGACTCCTCTAACCAACCAAGGAGATATGATCATGACCGTCAATCGCGCATCGGCCCGGTACGAAGGCTTCGGCAAGGAAGGCAAGGGATCGATCACGACCAAGTCGGGGGTGCTCGACAAACAGCCCTATGGTTTCGGGACGCGCTTCGAAGGGCAGCCGGGGACGAACCCCGAGGAGCTGATCGCGGCGGCGCATGCGGCGTGCTTCACGATGGCGCTGTCGTTCGGGCTCGCGCGCGCGGGCTATTCGGGCGACACACTCGAAACGAGCGCGGCGGTGACGCTGGAGCAGCAGGACGGCGGCTTTACGATCACCAAATCGGCGCTGACGCTGACCGGCAAGGTGCCGGGGATCGGCGCCGACGAGTTCGCGAAGATCGCCGAGGAGGCGGAGAAGAATTGCCCGGTGTCGAAGCTGCTCGATTGCGAGATCACGCTCGAGCATAGTCTCGAAAGCTAAGCGGCGCGGCGCAGCGGTGCGGGCAGTTCGTCGGCGATGAAGCCGAAACTGCCTTGCGCCGGGGGCTCCAATGTCCAGCTTTGCAGCACGCGGTGGCGGCGATGGCCGATATGGCTTTCGATGAGCACGAGGCCCTGCGGCGCCCAGCCCCATGCGATCGGGACGGGGTCAAATTCGCATGTCCCATAGCCAAGCGTGATGTGCGGGCGGAGGCCGGATTTGCGATGCATCGGTTCGATGCCCTGCATCGCAAGGCGTGCGACGATTGCGTCATAGATCTGGCGGATCGCGACCACGCTGCCGGCGGTGACGAGTTCGGCGCCAGCGCCGCGCGAGACGATGCGGCCGAAGGGGATCGGGGCTGCGGCCGGAAGGCCGGCGTCGAACGCCTTGGCGACCTGGCCGCGCAAGAAGGGTTGCGGTTCGATCGTCTCGGCAATCGTGCAGAGCGTCAGATGGTAAAGCTGGGGTTTGACGCCCGCAAACAGGTCGCCCGAAATGGGCGGCAATTGGCGCGCGAGCCAACCGGCGCGGTCGGCGGTTACCTGAAAACCCAGGAAATAGCGGAACATCGGATCCATCATCCATTCCTCCGAATCGGATCAATGTTCCTGTTATGTTCTCATCGGTGGTGAGAGTCGAATCCTTCTCGCTATTCGCTCTCGATCGCCATCCGCGTCACATGGATATAGACTGCCTGCCAGCTGTCGCCTTGGCGCTTGAAAATATCGGTAAAGCGGATCCGGACGCGAAAGGGTTTGCCTGCCGAGCGGCCCGACAGGACCGTCTCGGCGCTCGCGAGACCCGTACCCTCGCCGAGCGGCAGGATCACGCGATCGCGAAGCGTGACGGGGTCATAATCGTCGTCGGCGCCGGTCCAGCCGTCGATGAAAAACGCCTTTCCATACCGCTTCCCGCTGCCGTCGATAAAGACGAGATCGTCGGCGACCATGCGTTCGAGCGCGGCGCGATCCTGCGCGATCTGTGCCGCGTCGAAGGCATCGGCAAAGGCGCTGAGCTCGGCAATCTCGCTCGCGGGCGCGTCGGCGGCCGCGGCGGGCGCGCCCATGCCGAAAGCCAGTACCGCCGCTATCATTCCGCGCATGGCGCCCCCTCTCATTGCCATGCCGTCCGGTTACTGCGCCGGACGGCAGTCCTTCAACCAGATGACATGCTTATATTCGTCGAAGTCTTCGACGGTGCCGGTCAGTTTGATGCTCTTGTTCGGCTTGAGCTGGAGCGAATAGGCGGCCTGACCCGGCGCCATGTAACAAACGATGTCGGTCTTGAACGGCGCCTGGTTCGGGAGGCGGATCGCCTGTTCATAGGGCTGGGGGATCTTGTAGCCGACGCGGAAATCCTTGCCGTCCTTGGTCACATAGTCGACGAGCCCGTCGATCGTGAATTGCTTGCCCTTGTAGCGGGTGAGGATGCCCGCGGAATTGCGCTCGGTGTCTTTCGACACCTGCTGCGAGAAGCTCAGCGAATTCATCTTCACCGGCGCGGCGGCGACGGTCGTCGCGGTCGCGCCCTTCTTGGCCGCCACGGCGCCCGCCTTGCCGCCCTTGACCTGATTCAGCATGCCGCACATTTCGGCCATCGCCGCATCGGCCTTGGTCGCCTGTCCGGCGCGCAGCTTGGCTTCCATGACCACCGTACCGATCCCGCCGGTCTGGGTCGCGGTGATCTGGATCGGAAAGGCGCGCACGGTTCCGGTCATCGGCTGTTCGATCAGCATCGATCCATATTCGGCCTCGTCGGCCATGATGTCATAGCCCTTGGCAGCGACGAGCCCGCGCATCTGGCCGATCGCGACCGCGGGTGGCAGGTCGGCGACGGTCACCGCCGCGGTGAAGCGCAGCCCGGTAATCGGGTTGCCCTTTTTGACGAAGGCTTCCTCGCAGGTCGCGGCGTTGGCGGCGCCCATGGTGAGGAGGATAGCGGCCGGCGCGAACGCGGCGGCGAGACGCGAATAAGTCGTGGTGCGCATGAGGGGCTCCCTGAGATGTTTATGTTATGCGACTTATGTTGTGTGATGCGTCTGCCGCAGCTCGCGGCCGCCCGCAATGACTAAGTTACCAAGATGGTGGTGTTTTGCGGGACAGCGAACCCCTTGTCGATCCGCGCTTGACCTCAACCGGGCTTGAGCTTTCATAAGGGCGGGACAGATGATTCGCGAACGGAGCCTTGTCCATGTTGCACTATCCCGCTGCCACGCCTTCCGACCCCGACGATTCCGATAGTGATGCGCCCGCCGCGGCGTTCCTGCCGCGCTACCTCGCGCGGATCGGCTACCGCGGACCGGTGGCGCCGACGATGGAGGTGCTTGCGGCGTTGCAAGCGGCGCATATCGCCGCGATCCCGTTCGAGGCGATCGACGCGTTGACCGGCGCTGGGGTCGATATTGGCGCCGACGCCGTCGACGCAAAGCTGATCGGCCAGCGGCGCGGCGGATATTGTTTCGAACAAAATGGCCTGTTCCTGCGCGTGTTGCAGACGATCGGGTTCGCGGCCGAGGGGCTGATCGGCCGCGTGCGCTGGATGCTGCCCGACGATGCGCCGCCGACCCCGCGCACGCATATGGTGGTGCGAGTGCGGCTCGATGGCCGGCCGTGGCTGACCGACGTCGGTTTCGGCGCGACGGTGCCGCCCGCACCGCTCGCGATGGACAGCGAGGAGCCCCAGCCGACGCGGCATGAGACGTATCGCATCGTGCGGCACGGCGATGTGTGGCAGGTTGCGGCGCTGATCGAGCGCGAATGGCGGACGTTGTACCGGATCGACGACACGCCCCCGCCCGCGATCGATTACGAGATCGGCAATTGGTACACGTCGACGCATCCGGACTCGCATTTCCGGCACCAGCTGAGCGTGGCGCGCACGACCGCCGAGGCGCGCTATGGCTTGCGCGACAACCGGCTGACGACGCGGCTGACCGACGGGCGCATCGACCGGCGCTATCTGACCGCCGACGAGATCGAACGGACGCTGTCGGAGATTTTCCTGTTGCCGGTGCAGCGTCACTGGCGCGCGGCGATCGAGCGCGCCGCGACGGCGGAGATCGCAGGCTAGCTTGACTCGCCGCGGCTATCGCGTTCTTTTGGCAGCGAAAGAAGGGAGCGCGAGTCCATGGCCGAAAAAGTACCCGTGCTGTTGTCCGGCGGCAATCCACAGATCGCGAAAGGCTATGGCGACGCGCCGGTGCAAGCCTATATCGCCGCGATGCCGGGGTGGAAGTCGGGCGCCTGGGCGCGGATCGACAAGCTGATCGAGAAGACCGTTCCGGGGGTTGCGAAGGCGGTCAAATGGAACTCGCCGCTCTATGGTCCGCCGGGGCAGGGCGCCGAGCCGACGCACTGGTTCCTGAGCATCCATTGCTTCGACAAATATATCAAGGTCGCCTTTTTTCGCGGCCAGTCGCTCGATCCGGTGCCGCCGGTCGCGTCGAAGAGCGGCGACACGCGTTATTTCCATATCCATGAAGACGAGCCGGTCGACGAGGCGGCGTTCGCGGACTGGGCGAAACAGGCCGCGGCGCTGCCGGGCGAGAAGATGTGAGGAGAACAGGATGGCGGCGGACTTGATCGATGCGAAGATCGCGGGGCTCGGCGACTGGCGCGGCGCCACGCTGGCAAAACTGCGCACGCTGATCCATGCCGCCGATCCCGACGTCGAGGAGACGGTGAAGTGGCAGAAGCCGTCGAACCCGTCGGGCGTTCCGGTGTGGGAACATGCCGGCATCCTGTGCACGGGCGAGACGTATAAGGATAAGGTCAAGCTGACCTTTGCCAAAGGCGCGGCGCTTGCCGATCCGAGGGGGCTGTTCAATTCGAGCCTCGACGGCAACACGCGGCGTGCGATCGACCTGTTCAAGGGTGACGGCGTCGACGAGGCGGCGTTCAAGGCGCTGGTGCGCGCCGCGGTCGAGGCGAACCTCGAAAAGCCGGCGCGGGCCAAGAAAGCCTAGCCGCA
Organism: Sphingopyxis sp.; assembly: GCF_050725655.1. GTDB lineage: Bacteria > Pseudomonadota > Alphaproteobacteria > Sphingomonadales > Sphingomonadaceae > Sphingopyxis. The sequence goes on from NZ_JBOHHT010000085.1 coordinate 45,078, forward strand.
GCCCGTCCCTTCCTGGCGCGCGGCTCAGCCGATCGCGCCGCCCAGCATTTTCAGATGCGCGGGATCGGCCCAAGCTTCGGCCTTGTGGCCGAGCGCCGAATAGAAGATGCGCGCGCGGCCTTCGCAGCGCCACCAGATGAGGGCGTGGTCGCCCATCCGGAGCTTGGGCGTGAGACGCATTTTCGTCTCGTCGAGGCGGGCGAGGATGCGCGCGTCGGGCCCGGGGGCCGCGTCCCAGCTGTAATATTCGTCGGTCCAGCGCCAGCGTTCGGGGAGCGCCCGCGTCGCTGGGTGGCCGCGGTCTGTAAGGATAAGGTCGGTCGTCTGGAACTGGTCGCCGCCGCCCGGATGGCCAGTGAAATTGCCGTTGCCGCGCATCTTTACGAACCAGCCCGGATGGCTGCCGTCGCCCGCACTGTGGAGGCCGACGAAGCCGCCGCCCTTGGCAATCCACGCCTGAAACGCCGCGCGCTGATCCGGGATGTAGATGTCGCCGCTGGCATTGGCGAAGACGATGACGTCGAATTGGGCGAGCTGTTCGGGGTTGAACACCGCGGCATTCTGGGTCGCGAAGCTGCTCCAGCCGCGCGTTTTGACGAGTGCTTCGATCGCGGGCACCGCCTCTGCGATGCTGTCGTGGCGATAGCCGTTGGTCTTGCTGATGATGAGCACCGCGGGGCGGGTGAGCGTGGGCAGGTCGGGCGGGACGCTGTCGAAGGTCGGGGCGGCGCGGCGCGGGTCGGGGGCGGCGGGTCCAGTTTGCGCGGTCAGCAGCAGCGCGGCGGCGAACGCGAGCTTCATTGCGCCGCCGCCCGCGGCTTCATGTGCCAGAGCGCATTGACGATGATCCAGTGCTCGCCGAACTTGCCCATGTGGAAATAGTCGACGAACCACGGCGTTTCGACGCGCACCGCCGCGGCGTTGCCCGCGACGTCGAGGATCCTGCACGTGCGGTTCCACTCGGCGCGCGGGGTCTTGAGCGCGCCGCGTTTGGTGAGATCGACGAGTTCCTCGCGGCTCATCCGTTGCAGCCCCAGCCGCTCGTCGGGGGTGTCGCCCAGCACGCGGCGCTTGGCGAGGTCGGGGTGGAGCGCGCGTTTGACGCGCTCGGCATCGCCCTCGAGCTGCCCGTCGACATAATCGAAGCAGGTCGCCTCGATCGCGGCGAGGTCGGCGGGGGATGCCGCGGGTAAGGGCGTTGCGGTCGCGGCGGCGAGGGTGAGCAGGGTTGTCAGCATGGCGGCTCCCAAGGTTGGTTTGTCGTGGCCAACCTAGCGCGCCTGCTGCGCCTGTCACCCTCCTTCGCGTCAGCCGGCGCGGCTAGCGGCAGCGCACATTATCGCGGTCGATCGCGGTGCCGACCGCCGCGCCGCCGATCGCGCCGAGCACGGTGCCGAGCGTTTCGGAACGGCCCGACGCAATGACGTTGCCGAGCACGCCGCCGGCGATGCCGCCGACGATCAGACCGGTCGAACCGTCGTTGCGGCGGCAATAATATTTGTCGTCGCGGCCGCGATAGACGCGGTCGTTGTTCGACAAGCGGCGCTCGCGGTAGCGGCGGTCGTTGCGGTAGTAGTTGTCGGCATAATAGCCGTCATGCCGCGGGTCGGGCCGGTCGTAATCATAGCGGCCATACTGGTCGTAATAGGCGCGGTCGTAATAGCCGTAACCGCCGTCGTCATAATTCGAGGCGTAACCGTCACCGGTGGTGGCGCAGCCCGCCAGCGCGGTCGCGGCGGCGAGGGGCAGGATCATCAACTTGTTCATCGACATCACTCCATCAAGGTTGCGTGCCGGGCCAAGCGGGCGGGGCAAGCGTTGCCCCTCTGATGCATAGACCCCCCAAAGCCGGTCCGGGTTCCCTGCCGCGCTAGGACCAATCGACATTCAGCCCATGGCGGTCTGCAAATGGCAATTCCCCGTGCTTCCGGTGCTCACGTACCAGATGTACGCTGCGCTCCGGGTCACGGAAAACCACCATTTTCGACTCACCCTGAGCTGAATGTCGATTGGTCCTAGTCGGCCGCGCCCGCGCGGTCGGGCGACCAGGCGACGGGTTCGAGCGCGCGCTCCGAAACCGCATCGACGAAGCGGCCGTGGCGCGCGCCCGTCTCCTTCTTGATCGCGATCCATTCGGGGTCGGCGAGGAAGGCGTCCCACGCGGCCTTCATCGTCGCGGCGTCGGGCCAGTCGAGCAGATAGACGAATTCGACCTTGCCCTGATGCTCGCTGCGCCAGATCGAGCGGACCGCGAAGCCGTGGCGCGCCATGATGCGCAGCGCATGACCCTGGAAGCGGTCGTGAAACACGCCTTCGTTGGCGCGCGGGATTTCGTAGATGCGGAGTTGCTGCAGCGGGGCGCGTGCGGGTGCGGCGGTGGCGGCCGATGTTGCCGTCGGTGCGAAAGCGAAGAGCGCCGCGATGGCGAGGATGCGAACGGGGGATGGCATGATCGGCTTCCTTGATGGGGCATTGGCCTTGTCGGGGTGGGTTGGCCTTGTCGGGGTGGGGGAGGATCGGGTCAGTCGATGATCGGCGCGCCTTCGGCCTGCAGCCGCGCGAGATTGTCCTTCATCGCGGCGAGCACCTCGGGCGCGTGCGGGGTCCAGCTTTCGACCTCGCCGACGATGCGCAGCGGCGCGCGGCTGCGATAGCTGCGCGTCGGGTTGCCGGGGAATTTCTTGTCGGTGAGGTTGGGGTCATCGAACCAGTCGCCGGTCGGCTCGACGATATAAATGCGCTCGCGGCCTTCTCCGGCTGCCAGCTCGCAGCCCCAGATCGCGGACTCCAGCGCGGCGGAGAAATAGATCCACGACATCGGTGCGGCCTGATAATTGCTGCCCCAGCCGGCGGCGAGCAGGTCGCCGGGTTTCAGGTCGGCGCGGGTGCCGTGGTAAAAGGTCGCGCCCATATCAGGACCGGTGGGGCCGGAGTCAGTGGGGGCTGTGCCCGACATCGGCGTCAATATTCGTTCCGTGTGGTGCGCAGCATCGCCTTGCCATCCTTCCAGTCGACCTCGGCGGCGGGCTCGTCGGCCTTGCCGGGGGCGAAGAGTTCGAAGACGATCGTGCCGTCATCCTGCGTGCTTTCGATGACACGCGCCGGGGTGAAAGCGTCGGCCGCGGCGCCGGCGGCGGTCCGCACCGGGGCGGGCGCGTCGGCCCAGGCGATATCGCGCTGCATCTCGACGACGCGGTATTTGCCCGCTTCCTCGATCAGGTCGAGCTCGACCGGGCTGCCGTCGGGGCGCGTCCCCTCGACGTCATAGAAGAGCTTGCCGCCCCGTTCCTTGCGCTCGGCCGCGGCGATTTTCATGCCGGGCATCTTGGCGAGCACGGCGTCGCGCACGCCCTGCGGCAGGTCGGCTTCGGCGATTTCGCGGATGTCGGCCGCGGGCCCGTCGGCGAGCACCGATTTTTCGGGCGCCGTGGCTTCGGGTTTCGCCGGGGCCTCCGCCTTGCCGCAACCCGCGATCGCCAACACCACGCCCGCGATCAGCCAAGTCTGTGCACGCATCGCCACTCTCCCATATCGGTAAATGCTGTCAGCCTATCGGGGCCGGGCGAGCGAGTCGAGCCGCGTGCGGTTCGCGCCGGCGCGTTTGCGGCGGGATGCCCGGTCGGGGCCGGAGGGTGCGAAACTTGTCAAACTTGTCACCTGTTCGCCCTTCGGATCAGGCGCTTGGCGGCGCGCCAGCGGCGTCGCCGGGCGCCGCGTCCGGCACGCTTTCGTCCGGCGCCGGCCCGGTCAGGCGTGGGGGTTCGGCGGGCGCGCCGGCTTTCGCCTGTTCGTCCAGATCGTCGAGCGCCTGCGCAAGCTGTGCGCCGGGGGCGTCATATAGCGGTGCGGCGGCCGGATGCTGCGCGCCGAGGCGGGCCGCGCCAAAGCGATGCGGGTCGTGCGCGCGCATCAGGAACATCGCGAGCCGTTCGGGATATTCGCGCCGCTCGCCGACCTGTTCGCCCTTCCAGAAGATCGGCACCGCGACGCCGTGCACCGCGCGCGACAGCGCGGCATCGACCAGCCGCCGCATCCCGAACTCGATCGCGGCATCCCATGCGAGGCGGAAGGCGTGCGCATCGGGGCGCTTGCGAAGGTTGTACGCGGCGGTCGCCGACAGCCCGACGCTTGCCGCCGCCTCGGTCACGCAGGCCGACGCCGCCAGCGCCTCGATGAACTTGCGCTGGCGATCGGGCGTCCAGCCGCTGCCGCGCGGGCGCTGCATTTGCGCGGGGGTGAAGGCGGGGAGCGCGGCGGCCAGGCTTTCGGGAGCAGGGCTCTGCGAAACCTGGGAGCGCGGCCGGGCGGGGCGGGCTTGGGGTTTGTCGTGTCTCATCCGGCAGGATGAACCATGGCGTGGGAATGTAGGAAAGGGGGTTCGGGAGCGGGCCTGTGCGAAATAGGATCGGGGCGTGTCCGCTTCATTCCCTGGGCGCGGCGAGGGCGTTCGCGTTGACCATCGGCGGGGCATAGCGGCGGACGGTGCCGGTGAAGATGCCCGCGACGATCGCCGGGTCGGCGGCGAGGATCGCGTCGGCCGCGGCCTGATCGGCGGCGCGCAGCAGGACGAGCCCGCCGTCGGCCCCGACCGGTCCCGCACTCGCGACGCGTCCCTGGCGAAACAGCGCCATCCAGTAATCGAAATGCGGCCGCAGCCCCTGTTCGGCAAAGGGCTTGCCGGGCTTCCACGCGGGGCCGGGGGCGAGGATGAGCGCGAAGAGCGGCTGCGCGGCGGGCGCGGTCGCCGATTGCGGCGCGGTGTCGGGATGGGTGGCAGCGGTCTGCGCGGCACCGGTCTGCGCGGCGGCCGGCAGCGCCGGCGCGGCCAGCGACAGGAGCAGGGCGAAGCGGATCGGCGCGCGGGTCATTCGACGTCGTCGGAGGGATCGAGCCGCACCACCCAGACCGGGTGTCCGCCCGGCGACAGCGCGATGTCGTGCGAGGGCACCATGTCGGCCCCGGTCTCGATCCAGCCGCGCCCGTCGCACTTGGGGCAGGGCACGCGGATCGAGCGGTGGCTGACAAGGTCGATCTGGCTGTTCCACTGGCCATGCCCCGCGCAGACCGGGCAGCGGAAATCAAGTTCACCGGTGCGATGGCGGACCGAAATGCCGTCGAGCGCGTGCGGGTCGGTCGGGCCGGTGCAGTGGACGATGTTCGAGGCGTGCGACATGGGAGGAAAGGTAAGCCCCGGGGCGGATATCGGCAAGCGGGCGGTTGCGGGCATCCATATCCTCCCTGTGGCGAAGCCATGGGGAGGTGGCAGCGCGAAGCGCTGACGGAGGGCAATCGAGCCGGCGTCGCGGCCCCTCCACCACTTGCTTCGCAAGCGGTCCCCCTCCCCATCGCTGCGCGACAGGGAGGATTTTCCTGTTCCGTCACCCCGGGCTTGACCCGGGGCCTGCCTTGTCCTCGGGCATGGCTAGGAAGGCGGGTCCCGGGTCAGGCCCGGAATGACGATGATAAAGAAGGTCCGCTCTGCGCCCCCAATCCGCCCCCAATCCGCCCCCAATCCGCCCCAAAGTCGTCGCATCCATCAGCTCGCGCCTCCGCGGAGCGGCCAGCGGCCATGTTCGACATGGGTGGTCTTTCCCACGATGCTTTCCATCAGGATGATTTCGTCGACCGTCCAGCCGATCGGCGGCATTTTCTTGCCCAGAGTCTGCGTGCCCAACCGGTCGCCGCGATAGTTGATCGTGATATGCGGTTCGGGGGTGGTGCCATCCATGATCGGCGCCTTGGCTTTCAGCAGATGGCTCACCAGCGCCTTCTGGAACGCCCGCGCCTCGGCCAGCGGCTCGCGCGTGCGCAGCGTCACCGCCTTGCGGTTCTCGATCCGGTCGAAGGCGAGCGCGAAAGGCGGCGCGGCGAAGCCGTCCAGCGCGGCGATGGTCGCGGGCAGCCACTCGGGCGGCGCATAGTGCAGGTCGTAGAGCGAGATCAACGTGACATGGAGGAGGTCGACCCCGCGCGAAGGATCGTTGCGCGGCAGCGCGGCGATCTGCGCCTGCACCTCCGGCGGCGGCTTCGCCATGACGTAGAGGGGGTTCCGGGCGCGCATGGTGTGCGGGTGTAGCATGGTGTGGGGATGGGGCCGACTGATGGCTGGTCGCCTCGGGCAAGGGGCATCTTTTGGCCAAACGCCGGCCGCGCGCGTCGAGGCAAAAAGCTCGGGGCCGCGGCGGGACATTTGCAGAACAAATTTGCCTTGACTCCTCATTTGCCATATGCCTTGGTTATCGAAGAGATTCTAGTCCAACTTATCGGAGGCGCGGCCATGTCAAAAATCTCACCTAATTCTGCCAATGCGATGGCAATAAAGGGACCTGTTCGTCCGTTTCCTGCACATTCTTTGGAAAAGGCTCTCGTCATAGTCCAAGCCATCGGCGACAAAGGTGCGGGCAAGCCAATGGATCGGCTCTTGGTGGCTGATGCCGTGGGCAGAACCCCTAGTAGTAGTGAATTCAAAGCCTTACTGAGCTCTTCACTTCGCTACGGGCTGACTTCGGGAACCGAAAAGGCGGATACGATTGCTCCTACGGAATTGGGGCTGCAAATTGTAAAACCGGAAAGCGCGGAGCAGCGGTCTTCGGGTATTAACCGTGCAGTTCTCGTTCCCGATTTGATGAAGAAAATTTTCGAGCATTATAATCGAAATAAATATCCAGATACAGCCTTCCTAAAAAACACTCTTGAGAAGTCTTTTGGTGTTCACCCTGCGCATTCGGCAGAACTCGCAGAACGACTTTCCGAAAATGGCAAATTTGCTGGCATAATCCAGACTATTTCTGGATCTCCCTATGTTCGATTGGATGGCGCTACCGCTGCTGTCAGCGGGATTACAGATATTGAAACGCCGGCAGATGACAGTCGTTTGAACGACGAGAGTGAAAGCCTTTTAGGTACGGGGCCTGAAGGGATTGCATCGCCGCCGCCGCCCATGTCGCCGGCCGCACCCGAACTGCCCAAGCAGCTCTTCATCGCTCACGGGAAAAATCACAAGCCACTTGAAGATTTGAAGAAGGTTTTGGGGAAATTCGGCATCGCGTTCAAAGTCGCTGTCGACGAACCGCATGCGGGGCGTCCGATTTCTGCAAAAGTCGCTGCACTAATGAAAGAATGCAGCGCGGGAATTTTTATTTTCACCAAGGATGAACTGTTTCACCTAAAGGCAGATGACGGATCATTTGCGGAGGTTTGGCGACCGAGCGAAAATGTAGTTTATGAACTAGGTGCAGCCAGCATTCTTTGGCAAAAGAATATCATATTGCGGGAAGAAGGAGTTACCTTCCCTTCCGATTTTAGTGATCTCGGTTACATCACTTTTCAAAATGGCGAAATCAGTAACCGTGGTATGGAGCTGCTTTCGGAGTTTGTTGCACTTGGATTGGTAAAAATTCAGGCTGTCTAAGTTGGAATTACGTTGACAGGTGCAACAACCCCCAAAACCCTCAATCAATGCAGCTTTTTGTCCCGCGGCATTCCGGCCTCTGGATTGTTAGCATCATCGTAAGCTGACAGAAGCTGCGTCGCGAGGCAGGCGTCGAGTAGCTTTTCAAGAGCCGCCAAATCCAGCTGATCTGTCAGCCAATGTTCGTCGGCCTTTTCCAGCGCCTCGTAGTATGGCGCCTTATCCGCCGCAATCTGCTCGGGGAGCGTCTGGTGGCCGGGCAGGCGATAGCCGACTTTGGCGCAGAGAACGAAATAGGCCAGCGCGCGGGACGTCCGGCCATTGCCGTCGGTGAACGGGTGAATCCAGTTGAGCCGCCACATGACATAGGCGCAGAGATGGAGCGCCTTCGCCTCGGCGAAATTGTCCATCACGAAATCGCACATCTCCTCGATCAGCAAGGGGACAAGATGGGCGGGCGGCGGCGTGTGTTTGCTTTGCCCGATCGATACGTTGGCCGGGCGGAAATTGCCCGCATGGCTGGACAGCCCATCGAGCGCGATGCGATGCAAGTCGAGGATCATCGACGTCCGCAGCCGGAACGGGCGGGTGTCGCGCACGACTTCGTCAATCAGGTCGAGCACCCGGTCGAACTGTGCGACGGCGTTCTCCGATTCGCGTTTCGCTTCCTCGATCGGGTCGTCGATGAGCGACGGTTGTTCAGCGATGCTGTGGCGGTCCCCGTCGCTCATCGATCAGTGCGATTTGCCGATTTTCTCGGCGGCTTCATCGACCATTTCGCGGGTTACGCGATCATTTTCGATATGGGCGTTGCCATAGGCAAAGCTCCGCCGCTGCGCCTCTTTTTCAGCGTCCGACATCGGGCGCCCGCGCGAGGCATCGATCAGCTTTTGCAAGTCTTCGCTCATGATGGCCTCCTTCTTATTTCAACATCTGCCGATCGGCCCGGCAGGTCAACCGGGTAGCGGTAAATGATGGCAGCATTGGGCCGATTTAACCCCGCCGGGGAAATTTATTGTGACCAGCCTGCTGGCGCTGCTCAATCATGCTCGCGGTCGCCTTGGCCCATATACAACTCGCTGCTCGTCTCCTTAAACAGCTCGCTCATCTGCTTCATGCCTTCTTCGGCGGTTTGGGCGTCGACAGGCCCTCCCCCGGCCCCTCCCGCTTGCGGGAGGGGGGAAGTGGCTTCGGCGGCGAGGAAGTTTTCGGCGGGTTGGTTCTGCTTGGCCGCGAATTCGCGGACTTCCTGGCTGATCTTCATCGAGCAGAATTTCGGGCCGCACATGCTGCAGAAATGCGCGGTCTTGGCGCCCTCCGCCGGGAGCGTCTGGTCGTGGTACTGCTCCGCCGTGTCGGGGTCGAGCGACAGGTTGAACTGGTCGCGCCAGCGGAATTCGAAGCGCGCTTTCGATAGCGCGTCGTCGCGGACTTGGGCGGCGGGGTGGCCCTTGGCGAGGTCGGCGGCGTGGGCGGCGAGTTTGTAGGTGACGACGCCGACCTTCACATCGTCGCGGTCGGGCAGGCCGAGATGTTCCTTCGGCGTGACGTAGCAAAGCATCGCGGTGCCGTACCAGCCGATCTGCGCCGCGCCGATGCCGCTGGTGATATGGTCATAGCCGGGCGCGATGTCGGTGGTGAGCGGCCCCAATGTGTAAAAGGGTGCCTCGCCGCAGGCTTCGAGCTGCTTCTCCATATTCTCCTTGATCTTGTGCATCGGGACATGGCCCGGCCCCTCGATCATCACCTGGACATCCTGCGCCCAGGCGCGCTTGGTGAGCTCGCCCAGCGTGTAGAGCTCGGCGAACTGCGCCTCGTCGTTCGCGTCATAGATGCTGCCGGGGCGCAGACCATCGCCGAGGCTGTAGGCGACGTCATACGCCTTCATGATCTCGGTAATCTCGTCGAAGCGTTCGTAGAGGAAGCTTTCCTTGTGATGCGCGAGGCACCATTTCGCCATGATGCTGCCGCCGCGCGACACGATGCCGGTCATGCGCTTTGCCGCGAGGGGCACGTAGGGCAGGCGGACGCCGGCGTGGATGGTGAAATAGTCGACGCCCTGCTCGGCCTGCTCGATCAGCGTGTCGGCGAAGATTTCCCAGGTCAGATCCTCGGCGACGCCGCCGACCTTTTCGAGCGCCTGATAGATGGGGACGGTGCCGATCGGGACGGGCGAGTTGCGGATGATCCATTCGCGGGTGTCGTGGATGTTGCGGCCGGTGCTGAGGTCCATGACGGTGTCGGCGCCCCAGCGGATCGACCAGACCATCTTGTCGACTTCGGAGGCGACGTCGGACGCGACCGCGCTGTTGCCGATATTGGCGTTGATCTTGACGAGGAAGTTGCGGCCGATCGCCATCGGCTCGCTTTCGGGGTGGTTGATGTTGTTGGGGATGATCGCGCGGCCGCGGGCGACCTCGTCGCGGACAAACTCAGGAGTGACATAATCGGGGATGCTGGCGCCGAAGCTTTCGCCGTCGCGTTTGTATTCGGACAGGCGGGCGCGGCCGAGGTTTTCGCGTTCGGCGACGTATTCCATCTCGGGGGTGATGATGCCCTGGCGGGCGTAATACATCTGGCTGACGTTGGCGCCGGGTTTGGCGCGGAGGACCGTGCGGCGGACGTTGGGGAAGGGGGCGACGCCGCCCGAACGGTCGGGGCCGAGCTGGCCGTTATCCTCGGGCTTGACCTCGCGCTGGGTGACGGTGGTGACGTCGCCGCGGCCGGTGATCCACTCGCGGCGGATTTCGGGGAGGCCGGCGTTGATGTCGATGGTGGCGTTGACGTCGGTGTAGGGGCCGCTGGTGTCGTAGACGCGCACCGGGGGCTCGCCCGAATGCGGGTCGAGGTCGATCTCGCGCATCGCGACACGGATGCCGCTGCCGGTTTGCGTTGCGACATGGATCTTGCGGCTGCCGCGGATCGGGCCGGTGGTGACACCGATGGGGGTGGATTCGAATTTCGCGTCGATGTCGGCCATGTGCAGTCGCTCCGTTGTTGTTCGGAGCGAAGACGGATTTCCTGTGTGGAATACCGACCCTCCCTCCGCCGGTATTAGCCGGATCAGGTTCAACGGGTCGCGGTCACTTCCGCTCTCAACCGGCCATCACAGACGCGGCTCCCCGGGGATGGGGAGGGTTATAGGCGGTGGGACGCCCGAGGGGAAGGGCTATCCGTCGAGGAACGGGCCGCGGGCGCGGCGGCGGGCGGCGGTGGCGGGGACGCCGGCGAGGGTGCGGAATTCGCGCGCCATATGCGCCTGATCGGCATAGCCCTGCGCCGCGGCGTGGCCAGCGAGGCTGTCTTCGCCGGGGAGGGTTTCAAAGGCGCTCTGGAAACGGCGCAGGCGGAGCCAGACGCGCGGAGGCAGGCCGACGTGGCGCGCGAACCAGCGCTGGAGCGCGCGCGGCGGCATGGCGGTGGCCGCGCTCATGGCGGCGACCGAGGGGGTGGCGACGAGCGCGGCGCCGATGGCATTGAGATCGGGGTCGGCGGCGAGCCGGGCCTCGATGGCGTCGAAGGCGGGGGCATCCCATGCGGCCCAGCGGCCTTGCAGCGCGGCGAGGGGGATGGCGCCGATCGCGGTCCACGCCCACGGCCAGAGACGTAGCGCCTCGAACGCCGCGTCGCCGCTGATCGCGAAAGGTTGCGGGCGGGCGACGAGGCCGACGACGAAGCTGGCGGGCTGGTCGCCGTCCCAGCGCGAGGCGCCGTGCGTGCGGCGGATGATCTCGACGCAGCCGTCGGGGGTCGCTTGCTGTTCGGTCCACGCGTCGGCGGCGCCGTCGCCGACGAGCGTCCAGCGGGTCTTGATCAGCCCGGCGAGATGCGGCGGCGGAGGGGTCTCGCGATACTCCATGCAACGGGTTAGACGATGATTGTCGTGTCGGTTCAAGACGGCGGTTCCAGTCGGCGCGAAGAGGGGCGGGAGGAGGCGCATATGAAAGCAATTTTCCTGAGCGTGGCAGCGGCGCTGCTCGTGGCGGCGAGCCCGGCGACAACGGTCGACGACCTGGCATGGCTGGCGGGGCAGTGGAGCCGCGAGGAGGGCGAGCGCTGGACCGAGGAAAGCTGGACGAGCCCGCGCGGCGGCGTGATGCTCGGCCACAGCCGGTCGGGGCGCGGCGATGCCTTGCGCGAATTCGAGTTTCTGCGGATCGTCGCGGGGGAGGATGGCACGCCCACCTATATCGCGCAGCCCGGCGGCGGAGCGGCGGTCGCGTTCCGGCTGGTGCAACGCGATGCGGCGAGCGCGACCTTTGAAAACGCGGCGCACGATTATCCGCAGCGCATCCACTACATCCGCGACGGCGAGACGATGACCGCGACGATTTCGATGGTCGACGGGTCGAAGCCGATGCGCTGGACCTTTCGCCGCCGCTGACGCGCCGCTAACAGGTCGAGCGAAGAGGAGCGGCAGTGGACAAGACGGGACGGTTGTTTGCGATCATCGACAGCCTGCGTCGGCGCCGCCGGCCGGTGACCGCCGAGATGCTCGCCGAGGAGCAGGGCGTGTCGGTGCGCACGCTCTATCGCGACGTGCAGGCGCTGGTCGCCTTGGGCGCGCCGATCGAGGGCGAGGCGGGGGTCGGCTATGTGCTGCGCGCGGGGTTCTTCCTGCCGCCGCTGATGTTCACCGCCGACGAACTGGAGGCATTGGTGCTCGGCGCGCGCTGGGTCGAGGGGCGGCAGGACGGGTCGCTGTCGCGCGCGGCGGCGCTGGCGCTCGCCAAGATCGCGGCGGCGAGTCCCGACGAGCTCCGGCGTCGGATCGACGAGGCGGGGTTGTGGCCGGTGAGCAGCGCGTGGCGCGAGATCAATGCGCCGTTGCTCGCGACGGTGCGCGCGGCGATGCGCGCCGAAAAGACGCTGCACATCGGCTATGCCGACGCGAGCGGCGCCGCGACCGAGCGTGCGATCTGGCCCGCGGCGCTCGCCTATTATGAAGAGAAGCATATCATCGCCGCCTGGTGCCTGCTGCGCCAGGATTTCCGCAGCTTTCGCATCGACCGGGTGACGTCGGCGCGGGTCGGCGACGAGGGGTTCGGGCGCCGCCGTGCGGTGTTGATGGCCGATTTCTGGCGCCACCGGGATTTCTCCGAACCGCCTCCTGACACGATCTGTCAGCAGGATGGGCTAACCCGGGCCGGGTGAAGGGCGGCCGGCGATCGGCGTCCGCGAAGGCCAAGGATTTTCAGCGATGACCAAAACCTATCACGGCTCGTGCCACTGCGGCGCGGTCAAGTTCGAAGCCGACATCGACCTCGCGGCGGGGACGGGCAAGTGCAATTGCTCGATCTGCACCAAGAAGCGGGGCTGGAGCGCGCAGATCAAGCCCGACGCCTTTCGCCTGCTGACCGATCCCGCGGCGCTGTCCGACTATCAGTTCGGGTCGAACAGCGCGCATCATGTCTTTTGCAAGACGTGCGGCGTGGCGTCGTTCGGTCATGGTTATGTCGAGGAAATCGGCGGCGCCTATTATTCGGTGTCGATCGCCTGCCTGGACGACCTGACGCACGCCGACATGGCGGCGCTGCCGGTGCAATATATGGACGGCGCGGGCAACAATTGGTGGAAACCGCCCGAGGTTACGTCACATATGTGAGGGGCCGATGCCGGTCTGCGAAATGGCAGCTTTTGGGGTGGGAAGCGGACGTTGCTTTCCGTCATCCCGGGCTTGACCCGGGACCCGCCTTTTTCTTCAAGACAGGCAGGCCCCGGCTCAAGCCCGGGGTGACGTCGGTCGGGTTGGCAACGTCCACTACCGGTCGCAAGCAGTCGTCAGCCGGTGCGGCGCGCGAGCCAGACGCCCGCGACCATCAGCGCGATCCCCGCGAGGCGCTTCGCGTCGATCGCGGAGCGTATCGCGCCGAACAGGCCGAAATGATCGATCGTCGCGGCACTGATCAGCTGGCCGACGAGCACGAAGAAGATCGCGTTGCCGACTCCGAAGCGCGGCGCGATGAAGGTCACCGCGATGGCGTAAAAGGCCATGAAGGCGCCGCCGAAATAGAAATGCGCCGGAATGCCGGACGACAGCCGCACCTGCCCGAGCGAACCGGTGGCGAGCGCGCCCGTGACCGCGATGAGCAGGCCGAGGGTGAAAAGGATCACCGACGCCGCCATCGGACTCTCGAGCCGCGCACCGAGCCCGCCATTGAGCGCGGCGAGGATCGGGATGCCGACCCCGGTCAGGAACATGATCGTGGCAAAGGCGGGGGCGGCATTGTTCGCGGTCATCGCTGGGTCTCCTTGACGGCCTGCGCAGCGCGATAGGCGAGGATCGGCAATCCGCCTAACCCCCAATTGGCGGTTTCGACCGCGTCGATCGTCACGACGGCGGTTGCCAGCCCGGCATGGCGGGAAAGCCGGGCAGCGCGGCGATCCGGCGGGTCCAGGCATGGACGGCCGGCCAGCTGGCGAGGTCGATCCCGGCATCCGCCATCAACGCCAGATAGGGACTCGCCGCAAGGTCGGCGATGGTGAGTCGGCCGCCGACGAGCCAGTCGCGGCGTTCGAGGTGCGCGTCGATGATGGGCAGGAAACGCGCAGTGACCGCGGCGGCATGATCCTGGGGGATCGATATGCCGAATCTCCGCGCGAGGCGGAGCGCGGCGGGGCCGTTCGCAATCTCGTTGGCGGCGTGCGAGAGCCAGAGGGCAATCTTGCCGCGCTCCTCGGGCGTCTGGCCGTCCCACGCGCCCGCCCGGTGGCGCGCGGCGAGCCAGGCGAGGATCGCCTGACTGTCGCGCAGGGTGAAATCGCCGTCGATGAGCAGCGGAATCTGCGCCATCGGGGTCAGCGCGCGATAAGCGTCCGACTGGCGTGCCGCGGCGTCGGTCAATCGTTCGACCCACGGCAGGCCGAGGAAGGCAAGCGCGATGCGGACCTTGTGCGTATTGCCCGACAGCGGCGAGCCATAGAGGGTGATCATTTCGGTGTTCCCTTTCCCTTGTCCGACTTGCGTCGGACCCGCGCCAGCCCGCTCCCCCACCCGACCTCCCAAATAGTTTATCGTCATGGGAGGTCGGGTGGGGGAGCGGGCTGGTGCGGCATTGAACGAAGCGCAGCGATTTCGGCGCGCAGCTGGTTGATCTCGGCCGCCATCGGGCGGACCGCGGCGGAAATCTCGGCCTCGGTGAAGCGCGGGGTGATGTGCTGCGAGCAATTCCACTCCCAGCCGATCGCGTCGATGAAGAAGGCGCGCTCGGGGGTCGCACGATAGCCCTCGGGCATCAGCGCGGTGACCGCGGCGGGATCGTCGGCGAGTTCGATGCTCACCGCATGGCCGACGAGCTTCAGCCGCTCCTTGTTCGGATAATCCATCAGGAACAGCGAGACGCGGTCGTTGCCCTTGAGGTTCGCGGTGCTGATATATTGCTTGTTGCCGCGAAAGTCGGCGAAGCCGATGCGATTGCCCGCGATATGCTTGAGGAACCCCGCGGGGCCGCCGCGATGCTGCATATAGGGCCAGCCCTCCGCATTGACGCTCGCCATGTAGAAGCTGTCGCGCTCCTCGATGAAGGCGATTTCCCGTGCCGTCAGCGTGTCGGGGGTGCCGTCGGCGCCCGCATCCATTTTGACATAGGAGGCGCGTGAGCCGTGGCGCTCCTGCTCGGCCTTCACTGCATCGTCGAACAATGTGTGGCGGTAATTTTGCGCCATCGTGCCGGACCTCTTTGCAAAAGGAAGCGAACGAAAGCCGGGAGGGGGCTGACCTTCGTTCGCCGGACCGGATGTAGGTTATTGCGAGTTCGGTGATAATGAGAGAAGATTGCACAAGTTAATTCCGTAAAGTGGAATAATGATGGACCGGTTGCTGACGCTGGAAATGTTCGTCGCGGTCGCGAGCGAAGGCGGGTTTGCCGCCGCGGCGCGCAAGCTCGGCAGCTCGCCGCCCGCGGTGACGCGCGGGATCGCGGCGCTCGAGGCGCGGCTGGGGACGAGCCTGTTTCATCGTTCGACGCGCGCGGTCGCGCTGACCGATGCGGGCGCCGCGTTTCTGGATCAGGCGCGGCGCATCCTCGCCGAGCTGGCAGGTGCCGAGCGCGAGCTGCGCGGGGCCGAGGCCGAACCGCGCGGGCAATTGCATCTGACCGCGCCGGTGATGTTCGGGCGGCTGCATGTGTTGCCCGTCGTGGGCGACCTGATGGCGCAGCACCGCGAGCTTGTCGCGCGGATGATGCTGATCGACCGCAATGTGCGGATCGTCGAGGAGGGGATCGACGTCGCGGTGCGCATCGGGCCGCTCGCCGATTCTGGGCTGAAGGCGGTGCGCATCGGCCGGGTGCGCCAGATGCTCGTCGCGAGCCCCGCCTATCTGGCACGGCGCGGCGCGCCGGGGGTGGTGGCGGAGCTGGCGGGGCACGATTTGATCGCCGCGATGGGGCCGCGCGCGGCGGGCGAGTGGCAGTTCGTGTCGGGGCGCTGGCGGGTCGAACCGCGCCCGCGGCTGGTGCTCAATACCGTCGACGGCCTGTTGGCGGCGGCCGAGGCGGGGTTGGGGATCGCCAATCTCTTGAGTTACCAAGTCATCGAGGCGGTCGATGCGGGGCGGCTGATTGCGCTGCTCGCCGACGAACAGCCGCCCGCGTTGCCGGTACACCTGCTGTTCGAACCGTCGCGCGCGGGATTGCCCGCGGTGCGGCTGTTCATCGCGGCGATGAAGGCGCGGATGCGAATGGCGGGGTTGGCTTGAGGGTTGGGGGGTGACGTTTTTGGGGTGGGGAGCGGACACCAATTGATCCTCCCTGTCGCGCAGCGATGGGGAGGTGGCAGCGGCATAGCCGCCGACGGAGGGGCAATGGCGCGCCGCGCGGCCCCTCCACCACCGCCTGCGGCGGCGGTCCCCCTCCCCATGGCCTTCGGCCACAGGGAGGATAGAAACTCACAACCGGTCGATACCGGTCAGAACTGGTAGGCGAGTCCCCCGCCGAAGATCCACTGGTCGGCGCTGCCGGCGTCCTTCACGATCGGCGAATCGGCGAAGCGCTGGCCGAGGCGGCCATATTGCGCGCCGCCGATCATCACGAAGCCCTTGCGAAGGTCGCCCGACAGCGCATAGGCGCCCGCCAGCCCGACCGTATATTTGCCGATCGTCGGCTTCCGTCCGGCGCCGGTATAGACAGGCAGGCCGCTCGCCGCGCTGCCGAGGGGATCGATGTCGAAATAATAGCGACCGAAACCCTTGCCATAGATGTTCATCGATGCCGAGATCCCGATAAAAGCGCGTTTCGACAGCGGGGTGCCGTAATCGATCGTCGGCGATGCGGTCCAGCTGCCGTGGCTGCCTGAAATATCCTTGAGCGCGACGAGGCGAAAGCCGAGCTGATCATAGGCGCTGGTGATCACGCCGGTTTTGGTTACCCCGGTGAAGATGCCCATTTCGACCGCCATCTTGCGGTCGGGCAGCAGGTCGACTTGCGGATCCTTGACGCTGCCGGTGCGGTCGGCGCGCAGGCTGACGATCGGGCCGAACTTCCAGTCGATCTTCTGCCCGCGGCGATGGCGGATCAGGTCGACCTGGAAATTGGTGCCGCGGGTGGAGAAGGAAAAGCCCTCGTACCGGCCGCGGACGTAAAAGGCTGGCAGAAAGCGGCGGTCGTCCGAGCCATTATAGTCGGCCGAGTTCAGCACGCCCGCCGCGACGGCGATATAGTCGCGCGACCATTTGCGGTCGGAATCGTCGTCGTCGTCGGACCGCGCGCCGGGGAGCAGGATATTCTCGTCGATATCGGTGTTCTGGAGATAGCGCGCCGGTTCCTCCTCGATCCCGGTCGCGAGACCGGTGTCGGGGGCCGTTATCTCGTAGGGCAGCGGTGCCTCGTCGGCGGCCGCCGGTGCGGCAAGCGCGAAGGCGGCAAGAAGCGAGACGATGCGCGCAGACGGGGTGATGCGGAAAAACAGTCTCAAATCGTCGATGGTCATCCGCTCAAATATCCTACGGTCTTGCCCCTCTTTACGGGGGTGTAAGTAAACAATCTGCCATTGCAATGACTTCGTCTTGCCGAAGGATGCATTCGGCTGCATGTGCGTTTCATGAACCAACGCCTCTTCGTCGCTTTCATATTCCCCCGCAGTGCGATTGGTTCCCCGGCGGGTGCCCAGCGGGAGCGCGCATCATGAGTCGCGGGCCGCGTTTTATCGGCTATGCCTTCATGGCGGCCGCGGCGATGCTCGCGGCGACCATGAAGAAGGAAGGCGTCGAAAGCGTCGGGCCGCTGCCCGCGGTTGCGGTCGCGCTTTTCCTCGGCATGGTCGGCGTGATGCTGGTGTTCACCGACCTGATGGTCCGCGGGCTTTATGCGCAGGTCGATGCCGCGAAGCAGAGCGAGGAGGGAGAGGGCGAAGATTGATACGCTGCCCTCGCAGGGCGGAGGATCGGCTGCCGCCCCGGTCCCTTTTCGTTCGACACCCCATGCGCTTGGCAGTATGACCGCGCGATGACCGATCGTCCGCATACGCCGCTGCTCGACACGGTGGATGTCCCCGCCGACCTCCGCAAGCTGAAGCCCGAAGACCTCCGCCAGTTCGCCGACGAATTGCGCGACGAGATGATTTCGGCCGTCGGGACCACCGGCGGGCACCTTGGCTCGGGGCTGGGCGTTGTCGAGCTGACGACTGCGCTGCATTATGTGTTCGACACGCCGCGCGACAAGATCGTGTGGGACGTCGGGCACCAATGCTATCCGCACAAGATCATCACCGGGCGGCGCGACCGTATCCGTACTCTGCGCACCGGCGGCGGGCTTAGCGGCTTCACCAAGCGCAGCGAGAGCGAATATGATCCGTTCGGCGCGGCGCATTCGTCGACCTCGATCAGCGCCGCACTGGGCTTTGCGATCGCGAACAAGCTGAAGGACGAACCCGGGCGCGCGATCGCGGTGATCGGCGACGGGTCGATGTCGGCGGGCATGGCCTATGAGGCGATGAACAATGCCGCCGCGGCGGGCAACCGGCTGATCGTGATCTTGAACGACAACGACATGTCGATCGCGCCGCCGGTCGGCGGCCTGTCGGCCTATCTGGCGAAGCTGGTATCGTCGCGGCCCTTTATCGAACTGCGCGAGATCGCGCGGCGTTTCGCACGCAAATTGCCCGATTCGCTGCACAAGGCGGCGAAGAAGACCGACGAGTTCGCGCGCGGCATGGCGATGGGCGGGACGCTCTTCGAAGAGCTTGGTTTCTATTATGTCGGGCCGATCGACGGGCATAATCTGGAGCATCTGATTCCGGTGCTGGAGAATGTGCGCGACAGCGACCATGGCCCGGTGCTGATCCACGCGGTGACGATGAAGGGCAAGGGCTATGCCCCGGCAGAAGCCGCCGCCGACAAATATCATGGCGTCCAGAAATTCGACGTGATCACCGGCGAGCAGGCGAAGGCGCCTCCCGGCCCGCCCGCGTACCAGAATGTCTTCGGCGAAACGCTCGCGAAGCTGGCCGAGACCGACAAGCGCATCGTCGCGATCACCGCGGCGATGCCGTCGGGGACCGGGGTCGACCGCTTTGCCAAGGCGCATCCGACAAGGACCTTCGACGTCGGCATCGCCGAGCAGCATGCGGTGACCTTTGCCGCCGGATTGGCGGCGCAGGGAATGCGGCCGTTCGCGGCGATCTATTCGACGTTTTTGCAGCGCGCCTATGATCAGGTCGTGCACGATGTCGCGATCCAGAATCTGCCGGTGCGTTTCGCGATCGATCGCGCGGGGCTCGTCGGCGCCGACGGGTCGACGCATGCGGGGGCGTTCGACGTTACTTACCTTGCGACATTGCCCAACTTCGTCGTGATGGCGGCGGCCGACGAGGCCGAACTGGTGCATATGACCTATACCGCCGCCGAATATGACGACGGCCCGATCGCCTTCCGCTATCCGCGCGGCAATGGCACCGGGGTGGCCTTGCCCGAGGTTCCGGTGAAGCTCGAGATCGGCAAGGGGCGCGTTGTGCGGAGCGGCAAGACCGTCGCGATCTTCTCGCTCGGGACGCGGCTCGCGGAGGCGCAGAAGGCGGCCGACATTTTGGAAGCGCGCGGGCTGTCGACGAGCGTGATCGATCTGCGCTTCGCCAAGCCGCTCGACGAGGCGCTGATCCGCAAGACGCTTAGCGGCCACGAGGTTTGCGTGACGATCGAGGAAGGCAGCATCGGCGGGCTCGGCGCGCATGTGCTGACGCTGGCGAGCGACGAAGGGCTGATCGACGCGGGGCTGAAGCTGCGCACGATGCGCCTGCCCGATGTCTTCCAGGATCAGGACAAGCCCGAACTGCAATATGACGAGGCGGGGCTCAACGCACCACAGATCGTCGATACCGTGCTGAAGGCGCTGCGGCACAACAGCGCGGGCGTCGAGGAAGCGGGCGCGCGGGCTTGAGCGGTTGGTGGCTCGCCGACGACGGCTATCGATATATCTCGCGGCGATGGCCGAGCGTCAGCACCAGAACGACCATGCGTCCGTCATAAATGCGCCCGACTATGCGATAGTCGCCGACCCGATATCGCCACAGCCCCTTGAGACCGCCGGTCAGCGCCTTGCCACGCTGGCGCGGATCTTCGAGATCGGCGAGTTCGGCCAGATAGCGCGTGATGCGATCGGCCTGCTCGCGGCCGATCTTACGAAGCATTCTTGCCGCTTCATCGTCGATCTCAATCGTCCAGCCCAAGCTCTTTCCTCAGTTCGGCGATGGAAATCGTCTTGTCGGGATTATGGCGCCGCATCGCTTCCTCCGCTGCGGCAATATCCTCGATATCTTCGATATATTCCTCGATCGCCTTGCGTGCGAAGGCGGTTTTCGTCCGGCCGGCGCGTTTCGCCGCATCGGTCAGCCGGTCTTCCAGTTCTTTGTCGAGGCGGATCGCAAGCATGGCAATGCTCCTTTGCTATACATGTATAGCAGAATGCCGATTTTTGCAAGATGGGCTGGTGTATGACTTGTCAATTGCCACGAACAGCGGTCTAAATCCACTTGGGCGGGCGAAGGGAACGGGGCAGCATGAACTTCTTCAACCTCCTGAAATCGCTCGACGAGCTGCTCTACGAAGCGATGTCGTGGCTGATCTTCTATCCGGTCACCTTATGGCGCACGCTCGTCCATCCGCTGCGGATGATGGATTATTCGGATGTCGAGCAGGGCGACGCCGCCGACCAGCAATATACCGACACGCTGAGCCCGCCGCTGTTCCTGTTGCTGACCTTGATCATCGGTCATGCGATCGAGTTGTCGCTGGTCGGGCAAGCCGTCGAGGTCGGGCGCAAGGTCGGGCTGTCGGCGCTGATCAGCGATAACAGCAGCCTGATCCTGCTGCGCACCGCGACCTTCAGCCTGTTCCCGCTGGTGCTCGCGGCGCGGCTGGTGCGGGCGCAGGGCAAGACGCTCGACCGCGACAGCCTGCGTGGGCCCTTTTATGCGCAATGCTATCTGGCGGCGCCCTTTGCGCTGATGAGCGGGGTGTCGGAAAATTTGATCCGGCTGGCGCATCCGTGGTCGGAGATCGCCGGCGTTTTCCTCTATCTGTTCGCGCTGCTGTGGTTCGGCAGCTTGCAGACCTTGTGGTTCCGCCAGCATCTGGGTTCGGGCGCCGTGCGCGCGTTCGGCCATGCGTCGCGCGCGATGGTCGAAAGCCTGATCGCGGTCGCGTTTCTGGCGCGGCTGTTCGGCTGAGCCAAAAGAAAACGGCCCGGATGAACGGGCCGTCCTCAACGCATCAATGGGTGAAGGCTTACGCCCCCGGGATCGCCGCCGATGCGTCGCGGCCGTCGCCTTCGGGGGCGGCGAGAATGTCGCGGACGACGAGGCCCTTGTCGACGACCTGCGTGTCGGGGCTGCCGACCTGGCTGCGGATGCCGGGGTCGGCGCGCGCACCATCGGCGCTGCCGATGATCTGCGTTTCGCTCGCGCTGCGCTGCGACGCGCCGCCGAAGAGCGCGCGGAGCGTCTGTTCGGCGGTCGTTTCGCCGCCGGGGCGCGCGGTGCCGGGGGCCGGCGGGGTCAGTGCGAAATCGGGCGGCACGACGAGCGGCGCCTGACGCGACACCATCATTTCGTCGGGACGGTCGCGGCTGAACAGGCTGTTCGACCCGCAGGCCGAAAGCGTCGTGGCAAGAATCGAGGCTGCCAGGATGGCGGTGGTCCGGTTCACTCTAAACATACTCCTATGCGCCCCGCTACTAGGCGCCCCGTTAGTTGACTGGCGGCTGAACGCTCGCGGCTGGGGCCTTTTCGCCCAAGAGCAACGCGCGCGCAACCAGCAAAAGCACGCCGATCGTGATGCACGCATCGGCGACGTTGAAGATCATGAAGGGGCGGAAGGTGCCGAAATGCAGGTCGGCGAAATCGACGACATAGCCAAAGCGCACGCGGTCGACGATATTGCCGAGCGCCCCGCCGAGGATCATCGCGAGCGCGATCACGTCGCCCTTCGCCTGTTCGCGCGTCATCCAGAAGGCGACCGCGGCGGCGACGACCCCCGTCACCGCGACGAGCGTCCAGCGCGTCGTGTCGGTGCAGCTGGCGAACATCGACAGCGAAATGCCGCAATTTTCGGCCCAGGTGAGGTTGAAGAAGCTCGTGATCTCGATCTGCCCCTTGGGTTCCAGCGACAGCGGGACGGTGACGACCCATTTGGTGATCTGGTCGAAGACGAAGGCGAGGGCCGCAAAGATCAGGCCGAAGCGCAGGTGCGGCGAACGTGGGCTGCTCATGCTGCGTCCAATACCGTGTCGCAGCGATTGCACAAGCTGCCGTCGGTGGTGACTTCGGGCAGATGGCGCCAGCAGCGGCCGCATTTGTGGTTTTCGGTTGGGGTCACCTGCAACTCTTCGCCATAATGCACCGCCGAGACGATGAAGAATTCTGCGAGCAGTTCTTCATTGAAATCGCCTTCGGGCAACGCGACTTCGGCTTGCAAACTGGAGCCGATGATTTTCTCACGCCGCAGCGGTTCGATAGCCTCGGTGACGCGCTGACGAAGTTCGCGGAAGCTTTCCCAGCTCATATCCACATCGTCATTCCCGCGAAGGCGGGAACCCAGAGCACCCTCAGCCGACGCCCGCTCTGGGTCCCCGCTTTCGCGGGGATGACGATCAGGGGTGGGGAGGTTGGGGAGGGTGGGCCATTCGAGAAGATGGACCGAACCGGCCTCGGGATAGCGCGTGCCCCACACTTCTTCGCTGGTGAACACCAGCACCGGCGCGGCGTAGCGGACGAGCGCGTGGAACAGCGTGTCGAGCACGCTGCGGTACGCGCGGCGGGTGTCGGTGCCAAGCGGGGCGGCGGGGCCGAGGTCGCAGTAGAGGACGTCCTTGCGGATGTCGAAATAGAAGGCCGACAGGTCCTCGTTGCAGAAATCGGCGAGCAGGCGGGTGTAGCTGTTATAGTCGAAGTCATCGACCGCTTGGCGCATCTTCTTGTCGAGGTCGGCGAGCAGCGAGAGCATATAGCGTTCGAGTTCGGGCATCGCCGACACGTCAGTCACGCGCTCTTCTTCGCCGAAGCCGTCGAGCGCGCCGAGCAAGTAGCGGAAGGTGTTGCGCAGCTTGCGATACTGGTCGGCGACGCCCTTGAGGATTTCATCGCCGATGCGGTGATCCTCGGTGAAGTCGACGCTCAGCGCCCACAGGCGGATGATGTCGGCGCCGTTGGTTTGCATCACCTTGACGGGATCGGTGGTGTTGCCGACCGACTTGGACTGTTTGAGACCCTTGCTGTCCATGGTGAAGCCGTGGGTCAGCACTGCCTTGTACGGCGCCTGCCCGCGGGTGCCGCAGCTTTCGAGCAGGCTCGACTGGAACCAGCCGCGATGCTGGTCGCTGCCTTCCAAGTAGAGGTCGGCGCTGTGGGTCGATCCGTCGTGGCGGACGAGCGCGGGCCAGCGGCCGCTTTCGAGCACGAAAGCGTGGGTGCAGCCCGAATCGAACCAGACGTCGAGAATGTCGACGATGCGTTCGTAATCGGCGGCGTCATAAGCGTCGCCGAGATATTCCTGCGCGCGCGCGTCGTTCCAGGCGTCGACGCCGCCCGCCTTCACCGCCGCGACGATGCGATCGTTGACTTGCGGGTCGTTGAGGTACTGGCCGGTCTTGCGGTCGACGAACAGCGTGATCGGCACGCCCCATGCGCGCTGGCGCGACAGCACCCAGTCGGGGCGATCCTTGACCATCGATCCGATACGGTTGCGGCCCTTTTCGGGGACGAAACGCGTGTCGTCGATCGCGTGCATCGCGGCCTGACGAAGCGTCGGCGCGGCGCAGAGATCTTCCTCGGCGGGATTGAGCGCGCCGCCCTCATTCTCCCAGCGCTTTTCGCGCGGGGTCTTGGGTTCGATATGCGTCATCACCCGGTCCATCGGCACGAACCATTGCGGGGTGCAGCGATAGATGACCTTGGCCTTCGAGCGCCAGCTGTGCGGATAGCTGTGCTTGTAGTCGGCCGAGGCCGCGAGCAGGCCGCCCGCGTCGCGCAGGTCGGTGCAGATCGGGCCGTCGGGGGCGTTGAACTTGGCGTTGATGACGCTGCCCTGACCGCCGAGCCAGCCCCAATCCTCGCGATATTTGCCGTCGCCTTCCACAGCGAACACGGGGTCGATGCCGTTCGCCTTGCACAGGTCGAAATCATCCTCGCCATGGTCGGGCGACATATGGACGAGCCCGGTGCCGCTGTCGGTGGTGACGAAATCGCCCGCAAGGAAGGGGCGTGGGCGGAGAAAGAATTCGGCGCGAGGGGAGGCGGGGTCGTAATTCTTAAGCCCCTCCCCTTCAGGGGAGGGGTTGGGG
>NZ_JBOHHT010000086.1:0-3042 GCF_050725655.1 Sphingopyxis sp.
TCCCATATCTCCGAACGCTGAGAGGCCGTGTAATATATCCGCCGTCGCTGCTTCATCGCTACACTCCATCTTCTTCCAAAGATTAAAGTGTTGCCGCCACACGTTGAACCCACCACCGATTGCCGACGTTGCCAACCCAAACGACGTCACCCCGGGCTTGACCCGGGGCCTGCCTGTCTTGAAGAAAAAGGCGGGTCCCGGGTCAAGCCCGGGATGACGGAAAGCAACGGCAGCTTCCCACCCCAAAGCCGACCTTCGCATCACCCAAAGGAAAGGGCCTGACGCGACAGTGCCCGGCCGCGACAGGCCCTCCCTACGCCCTCCCCAAAACGGGGGAGGGGGAGAGACCGGTCAGAACTGGCCGCGCAACGTCACGCCATAGGTGCGCGGTTCGCCGGGAAAGCCCACGAACAGCTGGTTCGCGGTGCCCGCCAGCCCCGAAGAAGCGGGCGCTGCGACGGCGCGGAAGGTGCCGCCGCCCTGCAGCGGCATGTCGGCGCCGATCTGGTAATATGTCTTGTTGAGCAGATTCTGGCCCCACAGCTCGATGCCCCAGCGCCGCTCGGGTCCGTAAAGGCCGATGCGGCCGTTGAAGACCGCAAAGCCGTCCTGGATCTTTTCGACGTCGAGGTCGGACCCGGTGTTGGTGTCGCTTTGGAGGCGCGTGTCGAGATAGACGAGCGCGCTCATCCCCGAACTGCCGATCGGCGGCGTCCAGCTGATCCCCGCCGTCGCGACATAGCGCGGCGCGTTCGACACACCGCGGCCGGGAAGCTGGAACAGCACTGGCGACAGCGGCCGCCCGCCCGTGCCCACCAGATTGCGGCGATAGAGGGTATCGACCCAGGTCAGCCCCATATTGACCGACACATAACGCGCGGGGCGCAGAAATGCCTCGATCTCGACCCCCTTCGACCGCACGCCGGGTTTCAGGCGGTCGGACGGGCAGGCGCCGGTCGCCGCCAACCCGTCGGCGTCGCCGCCGTTCAGATCGTCCTTGCACGCCTGGATGTTGGTGACCTCGAAATTGACGCCGTTGAAGGTGTTGAGCTGGTAATTGCTATATTCCTGGTAGAAAGCCGCGACATTGACGTCGATCCCGGGGCCGTCCCATTTGACGCCGAGTTCATAGGCATCGACCTTTTCGCTCGCGAACTGCAGGTCGCTCGCCTCGGGCCGGCCGTTGCCGGGAGTGTTGGCGGCGAGAGCAAGCCGTCCCGCGCACAGCGGGTCGAAGGCCGTGTTGCATGTCCGGTCGAGCGCCGAGAAATCGAGGTTGAAGCCGCCGGCCTTGTAACCCTTCGATGCCGATCCATAGACCAGCCATTCGGGCGCAGGTTTCCAGCTCAGCACCGCGGTTCCGGTCCATTCATTGTCCTTGAACTTCGTCCCCGCGCTGCCGCGCGGCAGGTCGGGCGCGGTGCTGTTGATCACGCACGGCAAGGTCGCGAGCGACTGGAAGGGCGAATTAACGATCAGCGGGCAGATCGCATTGTTGAAATTCGCGTCGGCATCGAGGGTCTTGCGTTCGCTCGTATAGCGCGCGCCGATCGTGAAGGTCAGCACATCGGGGACGATGTCGAAGCTGTTGTGGGTAAAGACCGCGAAGTTGCGGCTGCGCTGCGCAAAGGTCGATCCTTGGTTGCCGGTGCCATTGATCGCGAGACCCGGCTGGCCGAGCGCCGCCGCGAGCGAGCCGAAGCCCGGGCGGGCGGGATTGGCGATCAGCGCCTGCAGCAGCGTCCGCGTCGCGCCGGGCGGCAGCACCGCGATCGTCCCCTGCACCACCGGCACGTTCACGCACGAGGGGTTGGAGGGCAGCACTGCCGATGGCAGTGCGCTCGCGAAGAGCAGGCAGTTGGCGAATTGTTCGTAGTTGTTGCCGTAAACAATGTCGTCGTCGACATCGAGTTTCTCGTTCGCATAATAACCGCCGACTAGCCAGTCGAGCCGCCCGTCGAACGCTTCGCCCTGCAACCGGACTTCCTGCGTGAACAGCCGGAACCGGCGGTCGAGGTCGGTGCGGCGCAGCACGTCGAGCGCGCTGAAATCCGCGTCCTGACCCTGCGCATTCTTGTAATCGCGATAGGCGGTGATCGACGTCAACGTCGCCGCGCCGAGTTCCCAGTTGAGCTCGCCCGAAACGCCCCAGTCCTTGGTATCCGAACGATAGGTGACTCCGGGCGTCGTCGACTGGCGCCGGACAAAGGGTGCGCCCGCTGGCGGCGCCTGATGGTTCGCGCCCAATGCCTGCAGGATCGGCAGCAGCGTATTCGCCGACGCCACCGGAAAACCATCGGCCCCGCGCGTCAGGTTGCGCACCGGGTTCAGCAGGACACCGCCACAGCAGTTTTCGTTGCGCTTGCTGTAATCGGCGATCAGGCGGAACCTCAGCGTTTCGCTCGGTTCGAACAGCAACTGCCCGCGCACCAGCCAGCGGTCGCGGTCGTTGATGTCGGGTTCGCCGGGCGTCGCATTGTCGATGAAACCGTCGCGCTTCTGCCAGACGCCGTCGAGCCGCGCCGCCACCTTGTCGCCCAGCGGCGCATTGATCATGCCGTCGACGCGCCAATAGTCGTAATTGCCATAGGATATCGAACCCTTCGCGCCGAAGCGGCCGAGTTCGGGTCCCTTGGTGACGATGTTGATGAGGCCCGCGGTCGAGTTGCGCCCGAACAATGTCCCCTGCGGTCCGCGAAGCACCTCGACGCGCTCGATGTCGCCAAGTTCGGACAGGCCGACGCCCGTCCGGCTGCGATAGACGCCGTCGATGAACAGGCCAACCGACGATTCAAGGCCGGGATTTTCGCCGACCGTACCGATGCCGCGGATGCGTGCCGAGAAATTGACCTCGCTCGTCGCGCCCGACACGAGCAGCGACGGCGCGACCTGTCCCAACGCACGCACGTCGGTCGCGCCGGTTTTTTCCAGCGTCTCGCCGGTGACCGCCGAGACCGCGATCGGAACGTCGGACAGCGCCTCGCTGCGCCGCGTCGCGGTGACGATGATCGTTTCGTCGCCTGCCACGGCGCCGGCATCCTG
>NZ_JBOHHT010000087.1:0-14865 GCF_050725655.1 Sphingopyxis sp.
CGGGGCAGGCGGCGTTCGAGGTGCTGAAGCAGGCCGAAGAGCGCAAGAGCTGGAAGCCGGCGTAGCGCCGGTGCTCCGGCCGAGCTCTACACCAATTCATCCCGCTGATAGAGGCTTTCGCATTGCCGTCCTGCGGCATAGGCGCGCCAGGTCCGGCGCGGCAGCGCGACGACCCCGGCAAGGATCAGCGGCGAGCAAAAAAGCGTCGCGCGCCAGTCGGGATACCGGCCGGCGCCCCATTCCCATGCCGCGAGCTGGATCTCGCCGGTCAGTGTCAGCGGATAACCGGTGATGAGATGGTGGCGGTCGTGCGCGTCGATCGCCGCTTGCCGCCATGCGAAATTGGGCAGGCGGAACCGCCAGCGCCCAATACGAAACGTCCAGTGCGATGCGTCGGCCTGTTCGAGGCCGTGAGCCGCGCGCAGAATTTCGAGCGGATCAGGGCCGGCCGTCATCGCGCGCCTTGGCGGCCAGCGTCTCGGCCTGACGATCCGACGCGGCGCTCAGCGCCCGCGCGGTGAGCGGAGTAATCCCCGGCCGCGCGGGCAGGTTGGCCGGCAGACGGATGTTCGACGCGAGCCCGAACAGCGCGAGCAGCTGGATGAACCGGTATCCGAGGTCGATCTGGCCCGGATAGAGGCCATGCCGGGCCGAGCTTGGAAAGGCATGGTGATTGCTGTGCCAGCTCTCACCCATCGTCGGGATGGCCATGACCGGCACATTATATGCCTGGATGACGGCGCCATCGACCGACCAGTCCTGCGGTCCGCGCGTGTGCGCGAAATAGGATATGAACCAGTGCATCGTCGTGCAGGCGGCAACGCGCACCGGCACCCCCCAGACGACCCACGACCAGCCGCCGAGCAGATAGAGGACGAGCGCGATCGGCACCTGTTGCAGCATCCAGTAACGGTCGAGAAAACGGTAGAAGCGGTCGTCGCCGATGCCGGGTCCGGGGTCGAAGCCGGGCGGCCGGGCAAGCTGGAGCCGGAAGTTGAGATAATAGAAACCGTCGATCGCGAGCGGCTTGGCATGCCGCAGGAACCAGTGGCAATCGGGCTGCCGCTGCGCCCAGTCGCGGCTGTCGTGCAGGCGGATCGTCCAGATCGGCCCACCCATTCCCACCATCGTTCCAAGCCAGACGAGAAGGCGTTCGAGCCATTTCGGGCAATCGAAGCTGCGATGGATCAGCCGCCGGTGAAAGCCGACCGAATGGCCGGCGCACAGCGTCACCGCCGAGGTCACCAGAAACACCGCCAGCGCGCTCCCGCTGAAGGTGAGCGGACCCAGCACCAGCGCCATCGCCAGCATCGCCATGTTCCAGATCGACCGGGGGGCGTCCCACAGCACGCGGCCCTCGACCGCGTCGGCCCGATCGAGGCCGGTCAGCGAATTGACCCTGAACGCCCCCGCCGCCGCGCCGCTCGCTTCGCTCATGAACTCCCCCCTCTATTGCCCGCGCCGCCGAACAGGCGCGCGGCGCGCCCGCCAATGCCGACCACGCGCCGCAGCGTGCGGGGCGAAAGGCGCCTCGTTCCCGCATCGATCGCCGCGAGATCCTCGACCAGATCGAGCAGACGTTTCGCCTGCCGCGCCACCAGCGGATTTTCCTCGCCGCCGCCCGATTGGCGCCAAGGCCCAAGGACCGCCAGTGCGGGCGCCAGTTCGCGCTGCCGTCGTTTCTCGAGCGTCTGCAGCATCAGCAGCCAGGGATCGGCCCGGGTGGTCCAGCCTTCGGAATCTCCCGTTACCAGCCCTTCCGCCGCCAGCCAGGCGAGGGCTTCGTCCGTCGCGGCCGGCGTCAGCGTCAATTCGGCGGCGATGGCTTCGGTCGCGAGCGGCCTTGCCATCAGATATAAGAGGCCGTGGACGCGGCAGGCGTCGGCCGACAGTCCCCATCGCCCGCCGACGTCCGCCAGCCATTCCACGATCGCGGAAGCAGATGAGCCCAAGAGAGCGCTCAATTCGATTTGGCCATCACAGGTGTCATTCCCCGTTTATTTATAGACACATGCATCCAGCCCGTCGCGCTTGACCACGCCGATGCGCGCGCGGATCGTGTTGCCGTAACGGCGCGTAAAGCCCGACGGGCTCACCGCCTCGCGTTTCTTGGGCAGCGGCAGGATCGCGGCGATCCGCCCCGCCTCGGCGGGGGTC
Source organism: Sphingopyxis sp. (assembly GCF_050725655.1). Taxonomy (GTDB): domain Bacteria; phylum Pseudomonadota; class Alphaproteobacteria; order Sphingomonadales; family Sphingomonadaceae; genus Sphingopyxis. Next base: position 2,158 of record NZ_JBOHHT010000087.1, read on the forward strand.
AGCTTGCCCGCGCCATGGTTGAAATATCGCTGCGCCCCCGCCTCGACGCCATAGGTGCCGATGCCGGTCTCGGCGACGTTGAGGTAAACTTCCATGATCCGGCGCTTGCCCCAGATCTTCTCGATCAGGAAGGTGAACCAGACTTCGGGCACCTTGCGGACATAACGCGTCCAGCCGGTGCCTTGCCACAGGAAGACATTCTTCGCGGTCTGCTGGCTGACGGTCGATCCGCCGCGCATGCGCTTGCCCTTGGCGTTGCGCTCGATCGCCTGCTCGATCGCGTCGCGGTCGAAGCCATTGTGGCTGCAGAATTTGCCGTCCTCGGCCGCGATCACCGCGCGCACCATATTACGGTCGATGCCCGACAGGCCCGTCCAGTCCTTGGTGATCCCGCTGCTGTCGGCCAGCATCGTGAACGTCACGGGCGGCGGCACCACGGCATAGAGCAGGACCCACAGCACCGAGGCGGCAATGAACCAGAACAGCCATTTGAACGGCCGGAGATACCACGTGAGCTTGCGCTTCGTTGCGCGGGAGGGAGTTACCATGGGGGCAAATTAGCCACTTGCGATTTCCAGGCAAGCGGGCTTGATCTTGCGGAACAAAAAACACTGCTGTCCGGCGAAGGAAAGACCTGCATGTCGCTTCGATCCCTCTTGCTGCTAGCCGCCGCGACGGCCGCTGCGCCAGCCTTCGCGAACGAGGATCGCCGCGATCTTTGCCCCGACCGGCCGGGGCTCGGCACACCCGCCTGCACGGTCGAGCCGGGGTCGCTGCTGTTCGAGATCGGCCTGGCCGACTGGACGCTCGATCGCACCGCCGACAGCCGGAGCGATAGCTGGACCTTCGGCGACGCGCTGCTGCGCGCCGGGCTGACCTCGTCGCTGGAGGTGCAACTGGGATGGACGATGCTCGGCCATGTGCGCGACCGCGACCGGGCGACGGGTGACGCGACCAGCTGGACGCGAACCGGCGACGTAACGCTCGCGTTGCGGCAGAATCTGAACAATCCCGATGGATCGGGCTTTTCGGTCGCGCTGATGCCCTATGCCACGCTTCCGCTGGGCGGCAAGGGCGTCGGTGCGGGCGATTGGGGGGCGGGGATGATCGTGCCGGTCAGCTTCGAAATCGGCGCATTGTCGCTGGGCTTCACGCCGCATGTCGACGCCGCCGTCGATAGCGACGGCAACGGCCGGCATACGGCCTATGGCTCGGTCGCGGGAGTGGGGTTCGGCCTGTCCGACGATGTCTCGATGGCGGCGGAAGTGTCGCTGACCCGCGATCGCGACCCCGGCGGTCACACAACCGAGGCGCTCGCCGGGCTTTCAGCCGGCTGGCAACCCGACGCCGACAGCCAGTGGGATTTGGGCGCCAATATCGGCCTCAATCGCGACAGCCCGGATATCGAACTTTATTTCGGTTTCGTGCGCCGCTTCTGATGCGAGATCCTCAGCTCTTCGGCGGCTCGTCGTCCTTCTTGTCCTTCGATGCATCGATCGCGCTACCGGTAGCGAGCGAGCGCATCTTCGCCTCGGCTTCGGCTTCCTTGCCGCTCATCACCAGCCACGCCATCACCGCGGCGGCGATCAGCGACAGCAGCGCCAGCCAATATCCGATTTCCCAATGGACCTGAATCATCGCAAGCGCGGCTTCATCCATCCGGCTATTCTGCCCATCCTTGGCCGCCTCGGCGAGGATCGCGTCCTTGCTGTAACGCCAGGTGCCGGCAAAGATCAGCGCGATCGCGGCAACCGAGGTGCCGAGCACCAGCTTCGCCGCCTCGCGGCCTTTCAGGAAAAGCAGGACCAGTCCGCCCGCAATGGCGAGCAGCGCGAGGATCAGCCAGATATTGACTGAGGCGCCGTCGCTCGCCTGGGACGCCTGACCCATCGCCGTGACGCGGCCAAAAGCGAGGCCGAAGCCGCTCGCCTCGACAAGTTTCTGGCCTGAGCAGCTGACGGTCATCCACGGCAGCAAAAAAGCCAGCAGCGCGATGCCCTTGGGAACCCGGATCCATTTCCACATGCTATTTCCCCCTCCGATCGGCCGGAGGGAAAGGCTAGTCCTTTGCGCCCGCGAGTCAAATCACGGGCACAAAGGATGGGGCGGATCAGGCGCCCACCAGTCGCCGGTCGCCGGCGAGCTTCAGCATCGCCTTCTGCAGCTTTTCGAACGCGCGCACTTCGATCTGGCGGACGCGTTCGCGGCTGACGTCGTAAACCTGGCTCAAATCTTCCAGCGTCTTGGGGTCGTCGGTCAGGCGGCGTTCGGTGAGGATGTGGCGCTCGCGCTCGTTGAGCGATTCCAGTGCCTCATTCAGCAGCGAATGACGCACATCGCGTTCCTGCGCCTCGGCGACGCGCTCGTCCTGGAGCGGTCCCTCGTCGCCGAGCAGATCCTGCCACTGGCTGTCGCCATCTTCGCCCATCGGCACGTTCAGCGAGGTGTCGCCGCCCATCGCCATGCGGCGGTTCATGCTGGTAACCTCTTCCTCGGTGACGCCGAGGTCGGTCGCGATCTTGGTCAGATGTTCGGGCGACAGGTCGCCGTCCTCGAACGCCGCGAGGTTGTTCTTCATCCGGCGAAGGTTGAAGAACAGCTTCTTCTGCGCCGCGGTCGTTCCCATCTTCACGAGGCTCCACGACCGCAGGATGAACTCCTGGATCGAGGCGCGGATCCACCACATCGCATAGGTCGCGAGGCGGAAGCCGCGTTCGGGATCGAACTTCTTCACGCCCTGCATCAGGCCGATATTGCCTTCGCTGATCAGCTCGCTGACGGGCAGGCCATAGCCGCGATAGCCCATCGCGATCTTCGCGACGAGGCGGAGGTGCGAGGTGACGAGCTGCGCCGCAGCTTCATTGTCGCCATGCTCCTGGAATCGCCGCGCGAGCATATATTCCTGCTCGGGAGTGAGCAGGGGGAATTTCCGGATTTCGGCCAGATAGCGGTTCAGGCTCGCCTCACCGCCGAGCGCGGGCACCGTTGCCGGAACATTGCTTTTGTTAGCCATTGGTAGCGTCTTCCCTAATTTTTCAGAGGAGAAATATGCCGCGGTTGGTTCCAGCGGTCGAGATAGATTTTTATTCGAAACCTAAACGCGCAATTCATCGATCAGTTCCCGCATGTCGCTTGGGAGTTCGCTGTCGAGCGCGATGTTGTTACCGGTCACCGGATGAATAAAGCCCAAATGGGCTGCGTGCAATGCCTGCCGCACGAAATTCCGCGCTTTCAGCACCTCCGACAGCGGCTTTCTGGCGCGTCCATAGACCGGATCGCCGACCAGCGGATGGCCGATGTGTGCCATGTGGACGCGCACCTGATGGGTGCGTCCGGTTTCCAGCCTGCATTCGACCAAAGTCGCATGCTTCAACGGCTCGATCGTCCGGTAGTGCGTCACCGCGCGCTTCCCACGATCCTCCGCCACCACCGCCATCTTCTTGCGGTTGGTGTTCGACCGGCCGAGCGCGGCGTCGATTGTCCCGTTTACCGGCACCGGCCGTCCGGTCGCGAGCGCGAGATAACGGCGGTCGATGCTGTGCGCGGCGAATTGTTTCGCGAGACCTTCGTGCGCGCGGTCGTGTTTGGCGGCGACGATCAGCCCGCTCGTATCCTTGTCGATACGGTGGACGATCCCAGGCCGCGCGACGCCGCCGATCCCCGAAAGCTGTCCCGCGCAATGGTGGAGCAATGCGTTGACCATCGTGCCGTCGAGATTGCCCGCGGCGGGGTGGACGACCATGCCCGCGGGCTTGTCGACGACGATCAGATGCTCGTCTTCATAGGCGATGACCAGACCCATGTCCTGCGCGACATTATGCGCGGGCGTGGCGGCGGGAAGGCGAACCTCGATCGTCGCGGGGGCGGCCGCCTTTGCCGAGGGATCCCAAAGGATTGTCCCACTTGCATCGACGACGCGGCCGCCCTTGATCAGGCTCTTCAATCGTTCGCGCGACAGGCTGGGCAGCGCTTCGGCCAACGCCCGGTCAAGCCGCAGTCCGGCCGCGCTGTCGTTCAGCGCCACGGTCAAAATGTCGTCATCCCCCTGCATTGATTGGAATGTGGTTTTCGGGCGCCGAAATTCAAGGGTCACAGCTTACCGTATCGCGCTTGCTCTGGACGGGGTCGGTGCCGTAGGAGCAGCCCACGCCGGAAATGTCCGGACACTGCGCTGGGGAGCCTGTTCATCCATGTCCGACGATCGCGTCGATTTCGCCTCGATGCTGGCCTCGCGCCTGTGTCACGACCTGCTGAGCCCCGTCGGCGCCTTCGCCAACGGCCTCGAACTGCTCGCCGACGAGAAAGACCCGGCGATGCGCGAGCGTTGCTTCGAACTGCTCGAACAAAGCGCGCGGACGTCGGCGAACAAGCTCAAATTCTTCCGCTTGGCGTTCGGCTCGGCGGGCGGGTTTGGCGAGCTTGTCCCGGCCGATGAGGCCAAATCGGCGATCCAGGGCATCATCGGCGACCGCGCGATCGAACTCAACTGGATGATCGGGACCGACCCGCTGCCGAAGCCCGCGGTAAAGATCATCCTCAACCTGTCGCTTCTCCTCGTCGATGCACTGGTGCGCGGCGGGCGGCTCGATGTCGGCTGCGAGAAGCAAGGTGCCAATCAAGAGGGGGCGATCGAGATTGCGTTGCATGTCGAGGCCGAGCGCATCTTCCTCGACGCCGACGTCGAACGCATCCTTGCCGAAGGCGAGGGGGCAAGCCCGATGACCTCGCGCACCGCGCCCGCGGTGCTGGTGCAGGCGGTGGCGCGGCAGAATGACGGCACGGTGATGCTCGCGCGCGAAACACCGACATCCTTGCTCGTCGGCGCGGTGCTCCGCGGCCGCGGGTAAAGCCTCCCTTAACCATTGTCGGGCATGGTCGAACCTCAGTTTTTGGGGCGCACCGGTATCGCGATGGACGATCTGCTGAACGACTTTCTGGCCGAAACGGCGGAAATCCTTGCCGAAGCGGGCGGGGCCATTGTCGCGTGGGAGGCGGATCCCGCGGACCGCGCGCAGCTTGATGCGATTTTCCGGCTTGTCCACACGATCAAGGGCAGCTCGGGTTTTCTGGCCTTGCCGCGCGTTACCGCCTTGTCGCATGCCGCCGAGGATGCGCTCGATCAGGTACGTCGCGGTAACCGCCCGGCGAACGCCACGCTCGTCACCGGGGTGCTCGGCATCCTCGACCGGCTGGGCGACCTTTGCACGGCGTTGAGCCAGAATGGTATCGAGCCGGCCGGCGACGACCGCGATGTCATCGGCGCGCTCGCTGGCGAAATTCCCGAAGATACGCCGTTCGAGGTCGCGGGCGTTCCCCTCCGCCGCGACGATGATTTCAGTGCCGAACTGCAAAGCTGGCGCTCGATCCGCGTCCCCCTGCCGTTGCTCGACAGCGTCATGACCGGCGTTACCGACATCGTGCTGGCGCGTAATGAATTTGCGCGGATGCTCCGCGAATCGGGCGCCGATCTGTCGGTCATCGCGTCGTTCGATCGTCTCTCCGACTCGATCGCCGGAATGCGCCAGTCGGTCAGCCAGATGCGCATGCAGCGGATCGACAAGCTGTTCGCCCCGCTGCCGCGCATCGTCCGCGATCTCGCAAAGGACATGGGTAAGAAGATCGCCTTCCAGACGAGCGGCGGCGAAGTCGAACTCGACCGCGAGATGATGGAGAATATCCGCGATCCGCTGATCCACATCGTCCGCAACGCGATCGACCATGGCATCGAGCCGCTCGAGGGCCGTGTCGCTGCGGGCAAGGACATCACCGCGACGATCTCGGTCTCGGCGCGCCAGTCGGGCAACCAGATCGAAATCGAAGTGCGCGACGACGGCCGTGGCCTGTCGCCCGACGCCCTGACCGCGAAGGCGATCGCCTCGCGCCTCCTGACCGCGACCGAGGCGCGCGCGCTGGCGCCCAAGGACAAGCTCGACCTGATCTTTCGTCCCGGCTTTTCGACCGCGGCGAAGATTACCTCGGTCTCCGGCCGCGGCGTCGGCATGGACATCGTCAAGGCGAATGTCGAAAAGATCGGCGGCATCGTCGAACTGCGCAACGAAGAGGGGCGCGGCCTGACGATCCTGCTCCGTGTGCCGATGACGCTGACGATCATTTCGGGCCTGATGGTGCGCGCGGCGGGACAATATTTCGCGATACCGCGCGGTGCGGTGCGGGAAATCCTGCTGGAAAACGGCGATACGGTGCGCATCGACCAGCTCGGTGGCGGCGAACTCGCGACGGTGCGCGGCGAACAGTTTCCGCTCCTCCGCCTCGAAAATATACTGGGTCGCGAGCGCGACGAGGCCGACGACGGTGACGACCGTGCGCTCGTCATCGTCCGTCCGGGGCAGGGGCAAAGCTATGCGCTGAGCGTCGCGGCGATCCACGACCATGAGGAACTGGTGATCAAACCCGCGGCGCCGATAATCATGGCGACCGGGCTTTATGCCGGCACGACGCTGCCCGATAACGGCCGCCCGGTCCTGTTGCTCGATGTCCAGGGCCTACTGGCGACCGCGGCGATCGACGCCAGCGAAACGGGCCGGAGCCACGACCGGATGGCCGAGGCCGAGGCGGAAGCCGTGGCGGCGCGCAACGCCGTGCAGTTGCTGCTGTTCCGCGACATGAACGGCCGTGTCCGCGGCGTCCGCCTGTCGGTCATCGAACGCGTCGAGGAAGTTCCCGCAACGGCACTGTTCGAAAGCGCGGGCCGGGTGCAGGCGCAGATCGGCGACGATATTTTCCCCGTCCATGCCGCGGCGCTGCCGGACGGCGAAGGGACGCTGAAGCTCCTTCGCCTGTTCGATGGTCGCTCGGTGCTCTGTTATCCGATCGCCGAGGTGATCGACATCGTCCGCCTGCCCGATGTCGTGCAGCCGTCGGCGGCGCCCGGTCTGATCGCGGGCGTCGTGCTCGTCGGCGGCGAGCCCGTCGAACTGATCGATCCCTTCTGGCTGATGGAACAATATGCCGCGGGCGCGCCTGTACCCGCGCTGCATCAGCCGCTCTGCCGCCTTGCCGATGATCGTGACGGCTGGGGCGGTAATTTCCTTGCGCCGATCCTGCGAAATGCCGGCTACCGCGTCGTCCTGGGCGACGACGCGTCGGATGAAGCGCACGATGTCTTGCTGTGCCTCACCGAAGAGGGCGAGTTTTGCGGGCATCTGGACGGCGACGTGCCGGTGATCCGCCTGCCCACCTCGATCGCGGCCGCGGGGCCGGAGGACGAAAGCGTCTATCGTTATGACCGCCAGGCGCTGCTCGACGCGCTGCGCCGCCAAATCGGGGGAGAGAGCGCATGATGGAAAAACTCTATCTGATCGCGCGCATCGCTGACACACGCGTCGCCTTGCGCAGCCGCGCGATCAATTCGGTCGTCACCGTCGGCACGCCGGTCGAAGTGCCCGCCGCGCCGCCGCATGTCGCCGGGCTCTTTGCGCTGCGCAGCCGTGTCTTCACCCTCATCGATCCGCATGTCGTCATCGGCCTGCCCGCGGTGCCGGTGGCGCCGGGCCAGCGCGTGATCGTCGTCGACGTCGCCGAGCATGGCTATGCGCTGCTCGCCGACGAGATCGAGGATGTCTGTTTCATCGACGCCGCCGAAACGCGCATCGCCGGAAAACTGCTCCCCGGCTGGGCGCGCGTCGCCGATGCGATGATCGAACATCGGGGCGCGTCGCTGCTCGTCGTCGATCCGTCGAACTTTATCACGCTGCCGGCCTTAAAAGCCGCATGAATTCGGCCGTCTATTAACGGGCTGCTCACGCCTTCACCTTAAACATGCCCAAATCCCGGGGGTCGGAGTTAACTGAATGTCGAAATCTTGTCTGGTGGTCGATGACAGCAAAGTCATTCGCAAGGTCGCGCGCCATATCCTTGAAAGCATGTCCTTCGCTGTCGAAGAGGCGGCCGACGGGCAGGAGGCGCTGACCTTCTGCCGCGCCAATCGTCCCGATGTCATCCTGCTCGACTGGAACATGCCGGTGATGAGCGGAATGGAGTTCCTCGGTGCATTCAACGATCTCGACTATGGGCGCGAAGAACGCCCGCGTGTCGTTTTCTGCACGACCGAAAACAGCATCGACCATATCCGCGCCGCGATCGAAGCCGGCGCGGACGAATATGTCATGAAGCCGTTCGACCGCGAAACGCTTGAAGGAAAGCTGCAGCTCGTCGGCATCGCTTGAGGTTTTTTAGGTGGCCCGTCCACAACGCCTGATATCCGATCCGGAACCCACCGCCCGCACGGTGCGCGTGATGCTCGTCGACGACAGCCTCGTCGTCCGCAGCATCCTCGAGCGGATCGTCGATCAGCGGCCGGGACTCAAGATCTGCGCCTCGGTAGCCTCGGCGCATGACGCGCTCGACTATCTGGCGCGCGAGCCCGTCGACGTTGTGGTGCTCGATATAGAGATGCCGGGAATGAACGGCATCGACGCGCTGCCGCACATATTGAAGCGCGCTGAAAAGGCCCGTGTCCTCATCCTCTCGTCGAACTGCGTCGAGGGCGGTCCGGCCGCGATCGACGCGCTGGCTCTCGGTGCGAGCGACACGCTGGCCAAACCCGGGCGCGGCAGCTTCTCTGGGCGTTTCGCCGAAGTGCTGACTGAGCGGATCATGACGCTCGGCCATCAGCGCGATTTCCCTGCAACGGTCCCGGCCGCCGAGCGCTCGGCTCCGGCGCCCGCCGCCTTCGCGATCGATACCGATCAGCCGATCGAATGTATCGCGGTCGCGGCATCGACCGGCGGCATTCCCGCCTTCGCCAATTTTCTAGCGCACCTCGATCCCAGGATCAGCGCGCCGATTCTGCTCACCCAGCATCTGCCCGACGCCTTCATGGAATTTTACGCCAAGCAGATCGCGACGATGACGACGCGCCGCGTCCGCGTTGCCGAAGCCGGAATGGCCGTCGAGCGCGGCTGCATCTATCTCGCGCCGGGCGATGCGCATCTGCTCGTCGTCGCCAATGGCCGGCGCCGCGAAATCGCGCTCGATCACCGTGTCGTGGACAATGGCTGCTGCCCCTCGGCCGATCCGATGCTCGATTCGGTCGCCGAGATCTATGGCAAGGGCGGCGTTGCCGTGATTCTCAGCGGCATGGGCCGTGACGGGGTGATCGGGGCGGCGCGGCTGAAAGAGGCCGGCGGGACGATTTTCGCACAGGCGCCCGAAAGCTGCGTGATCTGGGGCATGCCGGGCGCCGTCGCCAAGGCGGGCATAGCGGCGACGACGCTGAACCCCGACGCGATCGCGCTGATGCTCGGCAGCTTCCTTCCCGGGCGCCGCAGGTCATGATGGACGGAAGCGCCAGCGAATCGGCCTATCGCGTCCTGATGGGCGTGCTTGAATCGCGGACCGGGCAGACGCTGTCGCCGAACCGCATCTGGCGGATCGAAATGTCGCTGAAACCCGTGATGCAGCGCCACGGCATCGCCGATCTTGATGCGCTCGTTGCGGCGCTCGTCACTTCGAACAGCCGGCAATTGCTCGACGACACGGTCGATGCGATGCTCAACAACGAAACCTATTTCTACCGCGAATACAGCGTGTTCGACGAAATAGCTGCGACCGCGCTTGAGCAGATTCGCGAGATCAACAAACTGCGCCGCCGGCTGACCGTCTGGCATTGCGGCGTATCGACCGGGCAGGAAGCCTATTCACTCGCGATGCTGATCGCCGAGCAAGGCGCGAAATGGGCGGGGTGGCAGGTCGATATCGTCGGCACCGATGTCAGCTATCATGCGATTTCGCGCGCGCGCGTCGGCCTCTACAGCCAGTTCGAGATTCAGCGCGGGCTGCCCGTGCAGCGCATGGTGCGCTGGTTCGACCAGACCGAGGGCGGATGGCTGGCCAAGGCGGATCTGCGCCGCCGTGCCGATTTTTCGGTGCAGAATATGCTCACCGACCGGCCGCCGCTGGCAAGTCCCGCCGACCTGATCTTTTGCCGCAACCTGCTGCTCTATTTCTCGGCACCGATGCGCCAGAAGGCGTTCGCGCGGCTGCGCGCGATGGCGGCGCCGCAAAGCTTCCTCGTGCTCGGCGCGGGCGAAACCGTGCTCGGCCAGACCGATCAGTTCGTCGCGAGCCCGCGTCTGCGCGGCCTTTACGAGCCCGCCGATCAGCAGGTGCGCCGCGCGGCTGCGGCCTGACCTTGCTTTTTGTGCGCCACTGGCGCAATCGACGACTTGGCAAGTACAGGACGGGTCCCCGGAGCGCATGAGCGATTTTATCGAACGCTGGTCTCCCAATTTCGACGAGCGCGCGCTGCCCATCTCGATGATCGTGCTGCATTATACCGGTATGAAGAACGGCGCCGAAGCCATTGATTGGCTTGCCAATCCAGAAGCCCAGGTTTCGGCGCACTATGTCGTCAGCGAGGACGGGCAGATCACCCGGATGGTGCCCGAGGACAAGCGCGCCTGGCACGCGGGCAAGTCGCACTGGCGCGGCGTCAGCGACATTAATTCGGCGAGCGTCGGGATCGAAATCGTCAATCCGGGGCATGAATGGGGCTATGTGCCGTTCCCCGACCCGCAGGTCGCCTCGGTCGTGCGCCTCGTCCACCAGATCAAGGACCGGCATTCGGTCACGCGCGGCAACGTCATTGGTCACTCGGACATCGCCCCGACGCGCAAGCAGGATCCGGGCGAGCTATTCCCGTGGGAGGAACTTGCGCGCCGCCGCCTCGCGCTGCCCCGTCCGACCAAGAAGCTCACCGATCCCTTGTGGACCGACGCGGGTTTCCTGCTCGCGCTCGAGCGCTTCGGTTACGATGTGACCGATGGGTTCGCCGCGACCGTCGCGTTCCAGCGCCGCTTTCGCCCCGAACTGATCGACGGCACGATCGACGGCGAATGCCGCGCGATCCTGCTCGCGCTACTGCTTCCCCAGCCCGAGGGCAATTGACTCGTCAAATCGCGCCGCGAGGCGTATAAGGCGCTGGCCAGAGGGTTGGGCGATCGCCGCCGGTGGGGTATCCCGCCGGGGGAGGAAAGTCCGGGCTCCACGGAAATCACGGTGCCGGATAACGTCCGGCGGATCGGGCTTTGGCCAGGTTCAGGGAAAGTGCCACAGAGAGCAGACCGCCAAAGGCTTCGGCCCGGCGAAAGGTGAAAGGGTGCGGTAAGAGCGCACCGCGCGGCTGGTAACAGGCGCGGCACGGCAAACCCCACCGGGAGCAAGGTCGAATAGGGACGGTACGGATTTATCCAGGGCTGATTCCGGCCCAGCCGTCCGGGTTGACTGCTTGAGCGTTCGGGTAACCGTTCGCCTAGAGGAATGATCGCACAGTCCCCGCAAGGGGATGGACAGAACCCGGCTTATAGACCCTCTGGCAACACTCTCCCCAACACCCGCGCGGAACGCCCGCGTGCGGGCCGCGTTCTAAACGGACCAGTTGAAAGGGAACCGCATCATGAAAGTCGTCGATGACCATGTCGAAGTGACCGAGACCGAGGCGAGCGGCGGGGTAAAGGGCCACAACGTCCGCTATGTGCTGGCTTTCTCGTTGATCGCGGTGGTTATCGTCCTGTCGGCGATCTGGATCATCCCGGCGCTGTTGCAACCCTGATCGAAGGCAGCCTCATTTTGCCTTCGTCACGCCGACGAGTTCTTCCTCGGCGCCCGGCGTGTCCTCCATATAGATCGTCCGCACCGGCCGTTTGAACTTGCGCGTGTACAGCTTGTCGTACCCGCGGTCGCCGCTTGTCGCGACCTTCAGCAGGCTGGTGATCGTGTTGCCCGTCGCAACATTCCAGCTCATCTCGTTGCCGTCATGCGCATAGGTACGGCTGTACGCCGTCGCATCGAGCCCGATCAGCCGCATCCGCGGCCGGTCTTTCGTGATGGCGGCGCGGTAGCGATAGGTCGCCGACAGCGCGGTGGTGCCGCCCGTTAGGTCGCGGATCGTCAGCACGCCCTTGTTGGTTGTCAGCCCGGCGGGGCCAAGCGGATCGGGCTCCAGCTTGAAATGACCCCCCGGTTCGTGCCCGATATCGACCTCGCCGCGATAGCTGAGCACGACATAGAGGTGCCGCTCGTCGGGACTGGCGACGACGAAGACGGTGTCGGCGTCGCCGTCGCCGTTGAGGTCGCCGTCAGCGCGCGTTTCGATTTCTTCGCCGAGTTCGAGCTGATCGAGTAGGAACTGGTCGCTGACCGGCGGCAGCGCCGGACGGTCTTGCGCAGCGTGGGCCGTGCCGGACAGCAACAGCGCGGCCAGGAATGTCGGTTCTCGCATCGCCCCAATCTCCCCCTCGATCGGTGTCAGATTATCAGCTGTTACGCGCTCGTCCAGCCGCTGTCGGTGACGTTGCGCACAGCGTTGCCCGGAGCAACGGCGGTTTTGGGGTGGTGAGCGGACGATGATCTCCCCTCCCGCAAGCGGGAGGGGCAGCGAGGCTTGCCAGCTTGCTGGCTAGCCGCAGCGGGGTGGGCATGACCGCGCCGTCGTCGCCCACCCCCGACCCCTCCCGCAAGCGGGAGGGGGGAAGAACGGCCACTATCGGTCGGTTCCGCTCATAGCATCCAGATTGACGGCGAGTGGCGGGAATGGAGTGAGAGCGGCCGTACCGATCCTCCCCACTTGTGGGGAGGTGACAGCGCGAAGCGCTGACGGAGGGGGCTGGCGCCCGCCCGCAACGTCGCTTCAGGCCGCCAACCCCCTCCACCACCTTCGGCGGTCCCCCTCCCCGCAAGCGGGGAGGA
>NZ_JBOHHT010000088.1:0-35966 GCF_050725655.1 Sphingopyxis sp.
TCCCATATCTCCGAACGCTGAGAGGCCGTGTAATATATCCGCCGTCGCTGCTTCATCGCTACACTCCATCTTCTTCCAAAGATTAAAGTGTTGCCGCCACACGTTGAACCCACCACCGATTGCCGACATCACCCTACGCACCGAACAGCTTGTCGATCGCCTCGTCGAGATAGGGGCGGTCGACGAACAGCCGCATCGGGTCGCGCCGGTTGAGCCAGAAGCCCGCGCCGTGCCGGTCGGTCAGTGCGCGGCGCGTCGTGTCCTGCAACAGGCGCAGGCGCATGACGGCGGTGCGCCGTGCCAGTCGCGGATCGATCGGCGCGTGAAGCGCAAAATGCGCCCTGATCCCCTCGACCCGCGCCGCGACGACATCGCTATAGCCATGATGCGGCCCGCGGTGCAGCGCGTGGCCGGACCGCAACGCCGCCGGCTCGCACGCGGGGAGCATCAAGCCGTTGCGACCGAAATGCTGGAGCGCAAAGCCCTCGCCATGGAGTTGTTCGAACATCGCCGCCATTTGCGGGCGCTGAGACAGGGCGATGGGGATGAGGTGATGGCGCTGGAACCCGGTTTGCGGCGGCGGTGCGCCCTGCCATCCCCGCCGCGGTATCAAGCGTCGCGGCCGAACTCGACAACCACCGTCGACCACCGGCTTCCGCCACTCGCGCCCGGCGACAGGTCGATCCATTCGCCCGTCTCCAGCCCGCGCATCGTACGCGCATGGCGGACCGGGCCGTTGAGCATCATGTCGAGCGCGAGCCGGGACAGCCGCCGGACCATTTCGGCGACGGTCCAGCCGACGGGAATCCGCGCTTCCAGTTCCTGCCCCGCGAAAAGCACCAGCCCCCGCGTTCCCATGCTGGCATCGGTGCCATTTTCCCTGCGCCGGAACGCGACGAGGTGCAGCACCGGCGGCATTCCGCTGGCCAGCATTTCGGCGATCGAGGCGCGAAATTGCGGCGCGTCCGACCACAGCCGCGCCGGCGACCAGAAAATATGGCTGGCATCGAACAGGTCGATCAGCAGCACCATCATCTTGAAGAATTCGCGCATCCGCGTCGGTTGCTCGGTCGATGGCCCCGGCGTCCCATCGCTTTTGGAGTCACGCTCCGGGATAAAGACCCAGCACGCGCCGCTCTCGCGCCATCTTCGGGGCAAGCTGGCCGCAAGCAGGCTGGTCGACGGGTGGTCGGGATCGGCGAGGTCCAGCGCGGCATCTGCTGCGGGGCCGGCCAGAACCGACACCGCCCCGAACGTCAGGCGAAAACGGGGTGCTGCGACCCGCACGGCGACATCGGCGCCGTCCCCGTCGACCCGCTCGGGCTTCAGCCCCATGCGGCGTAGCGCGGTTTCGACGGCATCGCTCGAACCGCCCTGCATCGCCGCTCCGACGATCAAGGCAAAGGGTTCCGGCGGAACCGGTATAATCAGAGCGTCGCGGTTGCCGACATCCATGGTGTTGCGCGGCCTTTTCTGGATCGCCTCTTGCATTGCAAGACTTGCCCCGATGTACAAACGCTTATTGCCAGATGTCGGGAAGTTAATCCTGACGCGGCCTCAGATCGCGACCTGGCTACCCAGCTCGACAACGCGATTGGTCGGCAGGCGGAAATATTCCATCGCGCTTTCCGAATTGCGCAGCATCCACGCGAACAGCTTTTCGCGCCAGATCGGCATGCCCGGCTTGCTCGCCGCGATCAGCGTCTGCCGCGACAGGAAAAAGCTGGTTTCGAGCATCTTGAACTCGCCGCCGCAGCTCGTGACGCGGGTCAGTGCCTCGGGCACGTCGATCGGCTGCATAAAGCCGTAATTGAGCACCAACCGGTGGAACCCCTGTCCCAGATCCTCGAGCAGGCAGAATTTCTCCTCCTGCACGAAAGGCACGTCGGCGATCTTGATCGTCAGCAGGATGATCCGCGCATGCAGCACCTTGTTGTGTTTCAGATTGTGGAGCAGCGCATGCGGCACGCCGTCGCTGCTCGACGTCATGAACACCGCGGTGCCCGGCACACGCGTCGCGCTGTTCGCGGCCGATTTCACGAATACCGGGATCGGCATCGCGCCTTCGGCCATCTCCTGCTGCATCAACTTACGTCCGCGAGACCAGGTAGTGAGCAGGGTGAAGATGGTCAGGCCGATCGCGAGCGGGACCCAGCCGCCATCGGGCACCTTGATCAGATTGGCGCCGAAATAGGCGATGTCGACGATGAAGAAGACCGCGAGGATCGGCAGCGCCTTCCACGCCGGCCATTTCCACAGCGTGAAGAGCACGACCGAAAGCAGGCAGGTGTCGATGAACATCGCCCCCGTCACCGCGATGCCATAGGCCGCGGCAAGGTTGCTCGACGATCCGAAGAAGAGCACGAGGATGATCACCATCACCATCAGCCCCCAATTGACCATCGGGATATAGATCTGCCCCTGCGCCGAAGCACTCGTATGCTCGACGCGCAGGCGGGGCATGAAGCCGAGCTGGATCGCCTGCTGGGTCAGCGAGAAGGCGCCCGAAATCACCGCCTGGCTGGCGATGATCGTCGCGAGGATCGCCAGGATGACGACGGGCACCTGCCACGCCTCGGGCATCATCTGGAAGAAGGGATCGGCGATCAGGTCGCTTCGCGGTCCCATGTCGGCCTCGAGCACCATCGCGCCCTGCCCCATATAGTTCAGCATCAGCGCCGGCAGGACAAAGGTCAGCCAGCTAAGTCCGATCGGCCCGCGGCCGAAATGCCCCATGTCGGCATAAAGCGCCTCGGCCCCCGTCACCGCGAGCACGACCGCGCCGAGCGCGATGAAGGCGGTGAAACCGTCGACGTAGAAGAAGCGTAGCGCGTTCACCGGGTTCAGCGTTTCGACGATGATCCCCGGATGCGTGACGATATGCATCACGCCCAGCGTCGCCAGCATGATGAAATAAAGCAGCATGATCGGCCCGAACAGCGCCCCGACCTTCGCCGTCCCGTGCGCCTGGATCGCGAACAACCCGATCAGGATCGCGAGCGCGATCGGCACGATATAGGGTTCGAATCCCTTGTTGACGTAGGTCAGTCCCTCGGTCGCCGAGAGCACCGACATCGCCGGGGTGATCATGCTGTCGCCATAGAAAAGCGCGGTCGCGAACACCCCGAGCAGGATGATCGGCCAGGTCCAGCGCTTCTCGCCCGACGAACGGCTGATCAGCGCGAGCAGCGCAAGGCTGCCCCCCTCGCCCTTGTTGTCGGCCTTCATGATCGTCAGCACATATTTGAACGTGACGACGAGCATCATCGACCAGAAGACGAGGCTCAGCACGCCATAAATGTGCAGCCGGTCGGCCTCGATCGGGTGATGCCCGGCAAAAGTTTCGCGAAACGCGTAGAGCGGGCTGGTGCCGATGTCGCCGAACACAACGCCGATCGCGCCGACGGCAAGCTTCAGCTTGCCATCGCTGTGATGTCCGTGCCCGTAGTGGGCCGTTTCGGCGCCAGCAGTCACAGCGCCTGCGGCGCCGCCCGCCGCCTGTTGCGACTCAGCAGTCATTGCGGGCCTTTAGACGAGCTTGAGCCTTTGTAATAGGTTTCAATTTGGGACGTCCGCAGTCGGCACGTCGACCGGGGTTTCGGCGGGCAGCTGCGGCCCAAGTGCCTGACGTAATTGCGCCAGCCGCATCTCCAGATCGGGTCGCCACGGCGCATCGGCGGGACTGCGCGCGAGGAGTTGGCCCCACACCGTCTCGGCGCCTTTCAGGTCGCCGCCCTGCGCCAGCGCCAGCCCCGCGAAGAAAGGCGGCGCCGGATGCGACGGATCGCGCTTTGCCGCCTCGTCAAACGCCAGCGCCGCCGCAGGCGACATCACGCCGCCGCCGTGCGCCGCCAGGGCATTGCCGAGCCCGACCCACAGGTCGACATTGTCGGGATAGGTCTCGAGCCCCTTTCCGAGCGTCTTCGCCGCCAGCTCGGTCTTGCCCGTGCGCGCAAAGCCGTCGGACATGCCGAGCCACTGCGCCGCGGGGCCAAAGCGTTCGGACATCCCCTGCCGCTGGTCGGTGATCGCCTCGCCGAAGCCTTCGGGCTCCTCGGGCGCCGCGACGGGCTTGCCGGGCTGCGACGGATGCCCCTGCAGCGCATAGCCCGCGAGACCCAGCATCACCGCCGCCCCCGCCAGCGGCCGCGCCGCGGCGGGCAGCTTGCCAAGCCAGAAGATGCCGCCGATCGTCAGCGCCGCGGCGAGCATCACCCAAAGCCAGATCATGCCGCGTCCTCCTCTTCGTCGTCCGCACCGCGGCGGAAACGGCCAAAGGCCAGCCACCCGCCGAGCGCTAGGAAGAGCAACGGCCCTAGCCACAGCAGCGCCGTCGCGCCATCGAACGGTGGATCATAGCTGACCCAATTGCCATAGCGCGCGACGAGCCAGGACTTGATTTGGGCCGGGCTTTCGCCCGCCGCGATCTTGCTGCGCACCTCGTGGCGCATATCGCCCGCGAGCGGCGCATCGGAATCCGCAATCGACTGCCCCTGACAGACGAGGCAGCGCAACTCTTCCATGAGCGCCTTGGCGCGCGCTTCCTGCGCCGGATCCTTTAGCTGCTGATAGGCATAGGGCGCGGGCGGCAGGCGGTCCTGCGCCGCCGACGGCAGCGCCAATGCCCCGAACAGGCAGAGGAGCAGGAGCCGGAGTGTCACTTCATCGCCTCGAGCTTGGCGACGATCCCGGGCACCTGATCGGCCAGGATAACGCCCTGGATCTGCTCGCGAATGATCCCCTTGCCGTCGATCAGGAAGGTTTCGGGTACGCCCGACGACCCCAGCGCGATTTGGACGCTGCTCTGCATGTCCGACCCTATGCGGTCGAACGGATTACCATATTCGCGCAGGAACATCGCGACATCCTCGGGCCGGTCGCGGATCGCGATGCCGTCGATTGGCACGCCCGCCGCCTTCAGCGCCTCGAGCTGCGGCGCCTCGGCGCGGCACGGAATGCACCAGCTTGCGAAGACATTGACCAGCCGCGGGCGCCCGTCGGCGAGCTGGCTGCTCTTCAACCCCTCGACGCCCGCCGTTGCAGGCAGCAGGTCGAACAGCGGCATCGGCTTGTCGATCCACTGCGACTGGATCAGCGTTTCGGCGGGTGTCACCAACCGATAGACGAAGGCGCCGAACAGCAATCCCATGATCGCGAGCGGCACAAACAGGACCCAGCGGTTCTTCATGGCGCAAAACGCTCCTCGGACTTGCGGGCGCGACGCGCGCGCCAGATACCCAGTAATTGCGCCCGGCCCAGCAGCGACAACGATGCGCCGATCGCGATGAGCGTACCGCCGAGCCAGATCCACCACACCAGCGGCTTCCACCACAGCCGGATCTGGTAGCGGTCGGCGCTGCCATCGTCGCTCGTCACCGGCTGGCCGAGCACGGCATACAGCTGTCCACCCGGCCGCGTCAGCAGCGCCGCTTCGTTGGTCTCGGTCGGTGCCGTGCCCATCAGGCCCGGGAAGGTCCGCGCCTCCGGCCGCATCGTAAAGCTGCCGCCCGACGATGTCGTGGCGACCAGCGTGCCCTCGATCGCTGTGTAATTCGGTCCCGCCACCGGCTTGACGCCGACGAACTTGACCTTGAAATCGCCGACCTTCACCACCTCTCCGGGCGCCGCCGCGACCAGCCGTTCCTTGATGAAGGCGCTTTCCGCTCCCATGCCCGCGAGCGCGACGGCGACGCCGAAATGCGCGGTTACCATTCCCCATGTCGTCAGCGGAGTACGGCGAAGGTTGCGGCCCCAAAGCGGCGCAAGGCTCGCGACCGCGACGACCCCCGCCACGGTCATACCCAGCAGCGGCAGGATGCCGACCTTGCCGCCGAACAGGATCAGCGCGAACAGCACCGCCGCGCCGGCGAAGATCGCCAGCGGCAGCCGCGACCACAGCCGCTTCCCGTCATCCTTGCGCCAGCTCAAAAGCGGCCCCGCGACCATCACGAGGCAAAGGATCAGCGCGAGCGGCCCCGCGACCTTGTTATAATAAGGCGGGCCGACCGAAATCTTCTCGCCCATCGCCTCGGCGACGATCGGATAGAGCGTGCCGAGCAGGACAAGCGCGAGGATCGTGGTGAGCAGCAGATTGTTGATGACGAGCGAGCCTTCGCGGCTCAGCAGCGCGAACTTCTTGCCCTCTGCAACGCTACCGGCGCGCAGCGCGAACAAGGTCAGCGCGCCGCCGATATAGATCGCCATCAGTGCCAGCAGGAACGTCCCGCGCTCGGGATCGACGGCAAAGCTGTGAACGCTCGTCAGCAGCCCCGATCGCACGATGAAGGTGCCGACCATCGACATCGAAAAGCCGATCACCGCAAGCATCACCGTCCACGCGCGCAAGGCATTCCGAGTGGCCGTCACCGCAACCGAATGCAGCAGGGCAGCGCCCGCAAGCCACGGAATCAGCGAGACATTCTCGACCGGGTCCCAGAACCACCAGCCGCCCCAGCCAAGCTCGTAATAGGCCCAGTAACTGCCTGCGGTGATGCCGAGCGTCAGGAAAATCCAGCTCCCGAGCACCCACGGCCGCATCGCACGGGCAAAGGCCGGGCCGATCTCGCGCGTGATCAGTGCGCCGACGGCAAAGCTGAACGCGACCGACAGCCCGACATAACCGACGTAAAGCGTCGGCGGATGGAAGGCGAGCCCGATGTCCTGGAGCAGCGGGTTGAGCCCCTGCCCGTCGGGGGGCGCCACCGGCAACCGCTTGAACGGGTTCGACGAGAAGAGCAGGAAGGCGAAAAAGCCGAGGCTCAGCGCCGCCTGCGCCGCCAAGGTCGCGACCAGCGTGTCCTCGCGCAGCCGCTTTTCGAAGATCGCGATCAACCCGCCCGACAGCGACAGGATCATCAGCCACAGCAGCATCGAGCCTTCGTGATTGCCCCACGTCCCCGCGACCTTGAAGATCATCGGTTTCAGGCTGTTGCTGTTGCGCGCGACCAGCTCGACCGACATGTCGGAGCGCACGAACAGTGCGATCAGCAGGCCGAACGCCGCTGCGGTGAGAACACCCTGCGCAACGCTCGCCGGGCGCACGACCGCCGCCAGATCCTTCGAGCCACCACGCAGGAACAAGGTTCCCGCGACGAGCGACAGGCACGCCAGCGCGGCCGCAATCCACAGCAGGGCCAGACCCAGTTCCGCAATCATGTCGTTGCCGGCGCCTTCATGTTCTTCGGCATATCGCCCATCTGCGGCGGCATATAGCGCTCGTCATGCTTCGCGAGGATGCGGTCGGCGACGAAAATCCCGTCGGCGCGCATCCGGCCGTCAGCGACCATTCCGGATTCTTCGCCGAACAGGTCAGGGACAATGCCCTTATACTCGACCGGCACCGATGCCTTGCCGTCGGTCGCGACGAAGCGGATCGTGAGGCCGTCGGCTTGCCGTTTGATGCTGCCCTTGGCGACCATGCCGCCCAGCCGCATCGGCTCACCGACCCCGGCCTTCCCGTCCTCGATCTCGACCGGCGTGCGGAAATAGGCGGCCTCGTCGCGCAGCGCGCTGGCCGCAAGCACACCCGCACCCGCGACACCGCACAGCGCGACCAGCGCCAGAATCAGCCGTTGATGCTTGGCCTTCATTTCCTGTCCTTACGGAGCGCGTCGCTGCGCTTCTCGGCCTTTTTCATCGCGCGCCAGCTAAACCAGAGCACCGCGCCGGTCAGCACGACCGTCAGTCCATAGGCCGCGGCGACAAACGCCCATTGCCCGCCCCCGCTGATCACCCCCGTCACGCGTCAAATCCCCTCGTCGTCCGCGAGCCGTCGCAGCCGCGCCGCGACGCGATTGTCGGCAATGATCCGCCGCATCCGCATCAGCACAATGGCGCCGAATAGCAACGAAAAGCCGAGCACGGTCAAGCCCAGCGGCCACAACAACGCGCCGTCGATGCTCGATCCGCCAAGTGTGATGCTCGGCCCTTGATGCAGGCTGTTCCACCACACGACGCTGCGGTTGATGATCGGAATGTTGATCGCGCCGACCAGTGCATAGATCGCCGCGCCGCGCGACAGCGAACCGCCCTGCCGCTGCCCGTCATCGCCGCTCGTCAGTGCGATAAAGCCCGCGTACAAAAACAGCAGGACGAGCATCGAGGTCATCCGCCCGTCCCATTCCCACCAGGTCCCCCAGGTCGGGCGCCCCCAGATCGATCCGGTCGCGAGGCAAAGCGCGGTGAACAACATCCCCGGAACCGCGATCGCGCGCGCCGCGATGCCCGACAGCGGATGCCGCCATACAAGCTGGATCAGCCCCGCGATCGCGAGCGATGTCCAGCCGCCCATACCGAGCCACGCCGACGGGACATGAACATAAAGGATGCGTGCGGTTTCGCCCTGCTTGTAATCGCCCGGCACCACCGCGAGCCCGGCCCAGGCACCGCCCAG
Source organism: Sphingopyxis sp. (assembly GCF_050725655.1). Taxonomy (GTDB): domain Bacteria; phylum Pseudomonadota; class Alphaproteobacteria; order Sphingomonadales; family Sphingomonadaceae; genus Sphingopyxis. The sequence goes on from NZ_JBOHHT010000088.1 coordinate 8,393, forward strand.
CACAAGCAACAGCCCGACGCCCAGCAACCACGGCGTCAGCGGCTTGGCAATCGCAAGAAAGCGCGTGGGATTAGCGTAGGCGTGCATCGGATCGCGTCGTCCTTAGGCGAGCCGGAGAAAGGGGTCCAGCAATTTGCCCGGCGCGACCCGGCGGTCCTTCTGTCGCCGCCCCGCGCCGCATGGCCAACCCACCGGGATCACGAAGGAATCGAAGTCACGCTCGGCAAATTCAACCCTCCGGCCGCGTCCATATCCAGCTTCCGGTGACGGCGGCGGCGATCACCGGCACCATCACCCAAGGCCAGGGCGAAAAGATCGCGGCGAGGACAATACTGAAGGCAAAAGCAGCCGTCGCGGCGATCTTGCCCTTGCGGCTGATCGCGCCCTTCTCGCGCCACGCCGCTATATGGTGCCCGAAATGCGGATGCGTCAGCAGCCAATTCTCGAGCCGCGGCGACGAGCGCGCAAAACAAAAGGCGGCGAGAATGACGAACGGCACCGTCGGCAATAGCGGCAGGAACGCGCCAATCGCGCCAAGCCCCAACGACGCCCAGCCCGCGACCAGATAAAAATGCCGTTTCATCAGGGGTTGGCTTAGCGGAAATCGCACATAACAAAACCCCTCCCGCTTGCGGGAGGGGTAGTGAGGCTTGCGAACTTGTTCGCTAGCCGCAACGGGGAGGGCTCGGGCTGGTCGCTCGCCCTCGCCCAAACGGTTCAACCCCGCCCGATCAGCTTCTGCGCCATCCGGTCGGCCACCGACGACGCCGGCGTCCCGCTCGCCTTGCTCTCGGCCCAGATTTCGGCGAGCCGACCGGGGATCAGGTGGATGCGGCTCTCAACTTCCTCGCGGCTGCCCCCCCGCCCTTGGGTTTGGCCCAGATATTCGAGCGCGACGTTGATGATGCCGCCCGCGTTGATGACATAATCGGGGGCATAGACGATGCCGCGATCGTGGATGCGCTGCCCGTCGGCCGCGGTCGCCAGCTGGTTGTTCGCGCCGCCCGCGACGATCGGCACGCGCAGCTTTTCGATACTCGCTTCGGTCAGGATCGCGCCCAGCGCGTTGGGGCTCAGCACATCGGCTTCGATCTCCATGATCGCCGCCGAATCGGCGAGTTCGGCACCGAGTTCGTCGGCGAGTTCCTTCGCGCGCGCCAAATTGACGTCGGCGAGGGTCAGCTTTGCCCCTTCGGCCGCCAGCCGCCGCGCGACGCCGCTGCCGACGCTGCCTACACCCTGGATCGCGATCCGGACATCCTTCGCGCTGTCAGTGTTCAGCCCTTCACGAATCGCCGCCTTGATGCCGAGATAGACGCCCAGCGCGGTCAGCGGACCGGGGTCGCCGCCCGCTTCGCCGCTCGCCACCGGCAGGCCGCTGACATGCTTGGTGTGCTTCGAAATCTGGACCATGTCGGCATCGGTGATCCCGACATCCTCGGCGGTGACATAGGCGCCGCCCAGCGATTCGACCGCCCGGCCGAACGCCGCGAGCAGTTCGGGGGTCTTCGCGCCATGTTCGTCGGCCAGGATCACGCCCTTGCCGCCGCCCATCGGCAGGCCCGCCATCGCATTTTTGTAGCTCATGCCGCGCGACAGGCGCAGCGCGTCGGTGATCGCGGCGGCGCGCTGCGGATAATGCCAGTAACGCACCCCGCCCGCGCCGGGGCCGAGGTGGGTCGAGTGGACGGCGATAACCGCCGTCAGCCCGCTGGCGCGATCGCGGAACATGTGGACATGTTCATGATCGTCGAAATCGGCGAAATCCCAGACAGCGGACATAGACTCATCCTCGCATTAGAAAATTACGTCAGGACGCAATAATGCAACGGGCGCAACGAGTCACCCCAAAAGCGTCCATCACGCTATGATAGAGAAAATGGGGCGACCAACGGGTCTCGAACCCGCGACCTCCGGCACCACAAGCCGGCGCTCTAACCAACTGAGCTATGGTCGCCACATAAACGAAGAGGATGCAAAAAAGCGGCCTCGACAGCGCGCGGCGATAGGCGCGCATCCCCCCGCTCGTCAAGCATTGTTCGCACACACTTCCCTGCTAAAATGCGCGCCATGGCTGCGAATGAACATGTCGACATGGCGACCTCGGGCGCCGACCGTACCGCGGAGCGGCTTGCCGCCGTCCCCGGTATCCGCCGCGCGCCGACGCCGAAGCTGCAACAGTTCATGCTGTCGGGCTTTCTTGATGCCGAAACCTGCGCCGTGCTGATGGCCCAGATCGACCGCGACGTGCGGCCTTCGACGATCGCCGACCCGAACGGCGACACGGCGTTTCGCACCAGCACGACCTGCGACCTCGACCACCGCGACCCGCTGGTGATCGCGGTCAACAACCGTCTCCACGACCTCACCGGCATCCCGCGCGAATATGGCGAACCGATGCAGGGCCAGCGTTACGACGTCGGACAGGAGTTCAAGGCGCACACCGACTATTTCGACCCGCACGGCAGCGACTGGGAAACCTATTGCGCGATTCCCGGCCAGCGCAGCTGGACGCTGATGATCTATCTGAACGAGCCGGAAGCCGGCGGCGCGACGCGCTTCCTAGCGACCGGCAAGATGCACCAGCCCGAGGCCGGCAAGCTGCTCGCATGGAACAATGTTCATACCGACGGCACCGCGAACCCCGACACGCTCCACCACGGGATGAAGGTGCGCAAGGGCCGCAAATATATCATCACGAAATGGTTTCGCGAACGCCCCTGGCCGTGGGCCGAGGGGGAGCTGGCCTAGGACCAGCCCCCACCCGCGTTTTACTTCACCAGACGATACTGGAAATTCAGCGTCAGCGTGTTGCCGACCTGACCGGGTTCGACCGGGGTCGCCTTCGCCGAACCGGCATCCATCGCCATGCGAACCGTCGGCATCGGCGGATTGGGGCCAAAGCTGCCACCTTCGCTGATCGACACCAGCTCGACGCCGCGGAAGCCCGCGAGGCGCGCATAATCCTGCGCCTTCGCTTCGGCCGCCTTGATCGCGGTGCCGCGCGCACCGACGAGCTGCGCGTCGGGATCTTTCATGCCGAACGACGGGCCGTCGATATTGGTGCCCCCTGCGGCGACCAGCGCGTCGAGCAGCGGACCGATGTCGGCGATCTTCGACGTCGTCACGCGCACGCTGTTCGACACCTGATAACCCAGAAACCGCGGCGGCTGGCCGTCGCCGCGGTTGTTATAGTCGTACTGCGGCGACAGGTTGATGCCGCTCGTCTGAATATCCTCGGCCTTGATGCCGCGCGCCTTCACGGCGGCGATCAGCTTGTCCATCGCGGCGGCATTGGCGCGCATCGATTCGACCGCGGTCGGCGCGGTCGTCGTCACGCCGGCGCCGACGGTCGCCTGGTCGGGACGCGAACGCACTTCCTCACTGACCGAAAAGGTCAGGATCGGGCCTTGGGTCGTTGCTGCTGTCACCGTCGAACCTCCCTGCTGCGCAAGCGCCGGCGTCGCCGCCATCAGCGCCAGTCCGGTTGCCATAACGGCGAACATTTGCTTCGTCATTTCATTCTCCTGTGAACCGGGCTTCCGGTGGTTCCTGATCTCCGCCCCGTAACGCAGACGGAGCGAACCCGTTCCGGCCTTTGTGCGCAGCGCGCTTGCATGATGCTGAACGTGACGGTAGCGCGCCGTTCATCATGGCAGCACCGATTTTATCTTATGAGGGCCTCGGCCTTGTGCAGGGCAGCGGCTGGCTGTTCCAGTATCTCGACATCTATGTCGGCGAACGCGACCGTCTCGCGCTGATCGGCCGCAACGGCGCGGGCAAGACGACCCTGCTCAAGCTGCTCGCCGGCCAGATCGACGCCGACAAGGGCAAGCGCGTTATTGTTCCGGGCACCCATGTCGTGATGCTCGAACAGGAGCCCGATTTTTCGCCCTTCGCGACGCTTATGGATTTCGCCATCGCGGCGCCCGATGCGCCGGAAGAATTTGAAGTCGCCGCCATCGCCGACCAGCTCGGCATCGACATGAGCCGCACCGCCGCCAGCGCCTCGGGCGGCGAGCGCCGCCGCGCCGCGCTCGCCCGCGCGCTCGCGCAAAATCCCGACGTGCTGCTGCTCGACGAACCGACCAACCACCTCGACCTTGCCGCGATCGACTGGCTCGAAAGCTGGCTTGCGCGCTATACCGGCGCGTTCGTCGCGATCAGCCACGACCGCACCTTCCTCACCCGCCTGACGCGCCAGACCCTGTGGCTCGACCGTGGCAGCATCCGCCGCAAGGAAATCGGCTTCGGCGGCTTCGAGGAATGGAGCGACGCGATCGCCGCCGAAGAAGCGCGCGCCGCGCAGCGCCTCGATTCGAAGCTTCGCCTCGAGGCACACTGGCTCGAACGCGGCGTCACCGCGCGCCGCAAGCGCAACCAGGGCCGCCTCGAAAAGCTCAAGGAAATGCGCGCGACCCGCGCCGCGATGATCGGCGGCCCCGGCGTCGCCAAGCTCGGCCTCGCCAACGATGACGTGCGCTCGAAATCGGTGATCGTCGCCGAGGGCGTGTCCAAAGGCTTCGGCGACCGCATCATCATCAAGGACTTCGACTTTCGCGTCCAGCGCGGCGACCGCATCGGCATCGTCGGCGCGAACGGCGCGGGCAAGTCGACCCTACTCAAGCTGCTGACCGGCGAAATCCAGCCCGACAAGGGCAGGATCACCCTCGCCCCGACGCTCGACGGCATCGTCATCGACCAGCAGCGCAGCCTGATGTCGCCCGACAAAACCGTCCGCGACATCCTCTCCGACGGCGGCGACTGGATCGAGGTGCGCGGGGTCAAAAAACATATCCAGGGCTATCTCAAGGAATTCCTCTTCGACCCCGGCGTGATCGAGGCAAGCGTCGGCGCGCTGTCGGGCGGCGAACGTTCGCGGCTCCTCCTCGCGCGCGAGTTCGCCCGCGAATCGAACCTGCTCGTCCTCGACGAACCCACCAACGACCTCGACCTCGAAACGCTCGACCTCTTGCAGGAAGTCATCGCCGACTATGCCGGCACCGTCCTGCTCGTCAGCCACGACCGCGACTTCCTCGACCGCACCGTCACCGTAACGCTCGGCCTCGACGGGTCGGGCAAGGTCGACATCGTCGCAGGCGGCTACGCCGACTGGGAAGCAAAGCGGGTCAAGCCGAACGCCACCAAGACCAAGGCATCGAGCGCCGCGCCCGCGCCGCCGCCGACCGCACGCAAGAAACTCACCTACAAAGACCAGCGCGACTACGACCTGCTGCCGGGCCGGATCGAGGAAATCGAAGCCGAGATGGCAAAGGCCGAAACCGAACTCTCAGACGGCACGCTGTTCACGCGCGACCATGCGCGCTTCACCGCGCTGACGGAAAAGCTCGACCAGTTGCGCAGCGAAAAGGCTGCGGCCGAGGATCGCTGGCTTGCACTGGCCGAAGAGGTCGAGGCACTCCAGTAACGCGCATAGGCGCTAAGGCGCGATCATCTACCGCGACGCAAGATCGATGTCGGCTTTGGGGTGGAGCGCTGCCTTACCCCACCTTCGTCATTCCCGGGAACCCGAGCACAGCTTTGTCATAACTCGGCTTGGGTCGGGTTGCGGGTTGTCGTAGATTTCGGCGATGCCGGGATGGACGTCGGGAACATCCTGCGGTGCTTCGGCGAGCCTCGCGGTGGTCTCGTTCGAGTTCGGCCATGCGCGCTTTCATGGCAGGCTGATACAGCCCATCCTCGATCGCGGCCATGATGCCCGCGACCGCGCGCTCGATCTTTGCAAGCGCCCGCCGTTCAAGTTCGGCGCGCCTGACCGTCCGGCTATTGGTGCAGGAGCGGCCACGGTGATGACCAACGCAACCGTAGCGGTCAGTCGAGCACTATAATCATCGGCGCTACCACGAGAGCCTCGACAATGTGACGCCCGCCGATGCCTACTTCGGCCGAGCCGAAGCCATCATCAAACAACGCGAAAGGATCAAGCGACAGACCATCGAACATCGGCGCTTGCCGCACCGCAAGCTCGCCGCCTAATATCAACCCCAAGACGAGGCCGACACTCCGCTAATCTACGCCGCTCTTTGAGCCAAATGTTCTGACGACGGACAATCGCAGTGAGGTCGGCTTCCGCGAAGGCTATATCACCATGAAGGACGCACGACAGCGCACCAAGGGCGAGCCGGGTGTCGATGCCATCAAGCGGTGTCGGTTCAGGGAATCAGGACGATCTTTCCGCCCACGCCCCCGCACTCCATGAGGCGATGTGCATCGGCTACTTTCGAGAGCGGCAGCCGGTGAGCGATTGGAATCCTTCTGTTGCCGACAGCCCATTCGCGGAAAAACTGCTCGAGGCGCATACGATCAAAGGCCACCGTGAACGAACAGAAGCGCTGCGTGGAATGAGCCGGCGGTTCCGGCGGTGGAACTGCGATCGAAGCCAGAATCCCATCGGGTTTCAGATGGGCGAAGAGGCGCCGGGCAATGTCGCCGCCGACGGTATCAGCCACGGCATCGAAGGGACCGGCGCTAGCGAGTGCGGCTTCGTCTGCAAGATCAATCGTCGCGGTAACGGCCAGATCGGCAATTGCGGCGCGACTGTCCGGGCGGACGCCCGCAAAGACAGTGGCGCCGGCGTCCAGCGCCGCCATCACCGCGGCCCGCCCCGTGGACCCTCCCGCACCCGTCACGAGGATTCGGTCTCCGGCACGCGGACGAATGCCGATCTCCACCAATTGCGTGCCGGTAAGAACGCCAGTTGGGGCGGCTGCGGCTGCCGCCAGGTCGATCGTATCCGGCACCTTGGCGAAGGCGCTTTCGGGGGCAATGATGTGACTGGCATAGCCGCCGTTCGCAAACGGGTTGATCATGCCCGCCACGCGATCGCCGATCGCGAACTGGGCCACGTTATCGCCCACCGCTTCCACCACGCCCGATACGTCGCCGCCGAGCTGAGCCGGAAAGGCAAGCGGAACAAAGTCGTGCAGTAAGCCGCTCCGTGCCTTGAGGTCGACTGGATTGACGGCTGCACCGGCAACGCGGATCCGCAACTCACCAGAACCGGGGGCCGCTTTCGGCGCCGTTGCCACCCGGAACTGGTCGGGACCACCATAGCCGATGAGCTCCACCACCGTCATCTCGCCCCCGGTCTCCCCGGTTGCCGGGGAGCCCGTTGGCAAGGATGGGGTGAAGCGCTGCGCCCGGGCCTTCAGGCATTCGACAAGCCTATCGAACATCGGTGTGCGCTCCAGCAGTTCGAGGATCACTCCGGGGGCTTCAGATGACCGAAAATACACGAAGCGCTGGCCCGCGACTTCGCCATCGGCGAACCGTTCCATCCCGCGCGATTCCGCATTCCGCGCGTCGCGATCGATATCATCGGTCGCAAACGCAAGACGCTGAAGTCCGATGATCGGACGGTTCAGCGCATCATGGAAGGGAGATGGACCATCGCCGCCAACCTGTATCAACTCGAGCAGGCGACCGTCATGCCAGGCGACGGCGACATTGCACGGCAGGGTGATCGCGCGCGTTTCATAGCGCATGGAGAGGTTCAGCCCGCGAAAGACGGTCCAAGGTCCCACACCGACCTGCCGTTCCCAAAACCCGATGGTGCGATCGAGGTCGTCGGTCGCAACGCTGATCTGATCGAACTGGCCAAACCACGACGCCATCCCGATTTCCTCCAATAATGCGCGGCCCCGACTGCGCGTTCAGGCAAATGCGCCAAAGACTTCGGCGATCGACGGATTGCGCCGGAGCGTCTGCCCGCCGCTGACATGGATGGTCTGGCCGGAGACGAAACTGGCTTCGTCGCTTGCCAGCCATAGCGCCGCATCGGCGACATCGGCCGCCACGCCACTGCGGCCCAACGGGATTTCCCGGCGGTAAAGCGCAGCGACGCTCGGCACCATCAACCCACCGCCGGACATGGGGGAATCGGCCACACCACCCGGCGCGATCGAATTGGCGCGGATGCCCTGATGACCGAACTCATGCGCGATGCAGCGGATGACATGGTCGATCCCCGCCTTTGTGCCCATATAGGCCGCGTGGTGATCGAACATGATCGTCGCGGTGACCGACGAGATCTGAATGATTGACCCGCCCGCCGTCATCGCCCGAAGGAGTGCCTGAAAGAACTGGAACGGCCCGGTGAACTGCACAGCCGCCATCTGCTCCAGGTCATTGCGGTCGTGTTCGAGAAAGGGCTTGAGCAAGCCCCAGCCGGTCGCGTTAACCCCGATGTCCAGCCCGCCCAACCGATCGGCGGTCGCGGCGACAAGCCGATCCACGCTCTCCTCGACGCCAATGTCACAGACCTGCCATTCGGTTCCGATCGCGGCCGCCACCTGCTGCAGCGCCTCGGCGCGTCGGCCGGCGATCGTCACCCTGGCGCCCTGCTCGACATAGCGCGCTGCGATAGCCGCGCCGACATTGCCGGGCGCCACACCCAGCACCAACGCCCTTTTGTCCTTCAAACGTTCGCTCATAACCGGTCTCCTGCCGACAAATCGATGATGTGGAATGGACTGCTGCTGTCCCAATTTCGGGCGGCGACGATGCCGGCATTGATCATCTCGCGCATGCCTTCTCCCTCGATGAACTCGAACAACACGCCAGGCTCCTGATCGGCTTCCATATAGGCCACCCGCGTCGCCGGGTTCGACGCCTCGAAGGCGACCTTGAAGCCATCGCCCTTCGCCCGCGCGACGGCCGCCTCCAGATTGTCGACCACCCAGGCGAGATGATGGATGCCAAGGATCGGTTTTCCGGCTGCATCGCGATAAGGCGACGGCGTTTCATTGGTGATCTTGATCAGCTCGACCTGGACGTTGCCCTGATAAGCGAGTCCTACGTCCATCGTCACCACGCCCGCATGGCCGCGATAGCGTCCGTCGAGGCGGACATTGCGGAACACCGTCCACGGGCCCACACCCATCAAGGTGATCCAGCGCTGGATGCTCGCATCGAGATCGTCGACGAGATAGCCGATCTGGTCGATTGGGCCGTATTTTGCTTGGCTCATCGGCTGTCCTCTCAAGTCAAAGTTGCAGCATGGCGCCCGGCGCGTCGGCCGAAGAAGGAGGCTTCGCCCAGGCAGGTGCCCGACGCATAGCCATTGCTGTCCTGCGCGATGTTGGATGCGCAGGCGCCCGCGGCGTAAAGACCGCGCACGGCGCCGCCGACTTCGTTCAGCACCTCGCCACTGGCGGATACCTTGAGCCCGCCAAGCGTGAAGCCGGTATAGACCGCGCGGCCGAATGACAGGTCGAACGCGGCATAGGGGGCCTCGGTCAACGGCTTTAGCCATTTGGAATATTTGTGGAACGCGGGATCCTCGCCATTGGCAGCGTGAGCGTTATAGGCCGCCATCGTCGCCTGCAAGCTGCCTTCAGGCAGCTTCAGCCCGGCTTCCATCTCGGCGATCGTTTCGAACCCGTCGATCAAGCTCTGGTTGGTCAGTGACGCGAAGTGCGGATAGGCAAAGATCGCCGCATCCGCGATCAGATAGACGATCCCGTCCGGTTGCCGCGCGGAGAAGATGCCCGACCGGCTGTGATAGGAATCCTCCGCCACGAAGCGCCGACCGTCACGATTGACGAGAATGCCCTTCAGCAGATCTTCGGGCGGGTAGAAGGGTGATGTCAGGAACGGCTCGTCCATGTGGATGGCGACGCCGCCTGCGGCCTCGCCCATCCGGATGCCAAGTCCGTCGTCATGCGGACTGCCCTGCACATAGGCCGATTTCAGGATGGGAACATGTTGGGCCACCATGTCCGGATTCTGGCCGAATCCGCCAGCGGCCAGCACCACCGCCTTGGTCGCGCGCACATAATTCGTCTCGCCGAAGCGGCGTACGCGCACGCCGACGATGCGGCCGCCATCCTGCACCAGCGCCTCGACCTTCATGTCGGCCATGATCTCGACACCCGCCACCTCGGCGCGTTCGGAAAGGATCCGCAGCGCGAGTGCGCCACCGCCTTCCTCGCCATCGAATGCCACCTTGTGCCCGCGCGGCGCCGGCCTGGCCTTCTCGCGATAGGGCCACACCTGTTCATTGCCCGTCCAGATCAGGCATTCGCGGCCCGGCTGGACGACATTCTTCTGCGGATAATAGCTGCGGTCGAACGGAACGCCCTGCGCCTCCAGCCAGTCAAAATGGGCGACGCTGCCGTCCGCATAGAAACGGATCTTCTCATAGTCGGGGTCGAGTGCGACCGCTTCCAGATAGCGCGCCATCTCTTCGGCCGTATCCTCGAAGCCGCAGGCTTTCTGCACGGCCGTGCCGCCGCCGAGATAGAAATGCCCCGCCGCGGCCGAGGTGCTGCCGGTGCAGCCGCTCGTCCGCTCGATCACAATCACGGACGCGCCCGTCGCCCGCGCTTCGATCGCGGCGCAGGCACCCGCCATGCCGAAGCCGACGATCACCACATCGGCCATCGTCGCCCAGCTTTCTACCGCCACCGCATCCAGCAGCAGCGAGCCATCCACGCCATCACTCATGCCCCATTCGCTCCTCTATCTCTGTTTGGGAATTATGGCATACTCACAGTCCAGTCAATCGTTCTATTGCAAAACACGAGCTTTCGCGGCAACAGGGAAGCGTTCGGAAAGGGATCGGAAATGAGCACAGCCACTATCGCCGCGCAGCCGGCACGCGGGCGCGGGCGCCCCGGCGGACGCACAGCCGTTCAGGAGCAGAAACGGCGGCAGACGCGCGCAGCGATCCTGGAGGCCACGGGCGAGGTGTTTGCAGCCACGCCATATGTCTACGCGACGATCGACGACATCATCCGTGCCGCCGGCGTCAGTCGCGCGACATTCTATATGCATTTCGAATCCAAGCTGGCGTTGGCGCTCGCCATTTATGACGGGATCACCGTCGACTGGATGGAGCTCTTTGATCGACTTCCGCCCGTTGCAACGGATGATCATCGCGAACTGACGGCGTGGCTCAAGGCGCTGGCCGCGCTGTATGTCGACCATGGCTACGTCACCGCGCTCGTTGGCCAGCTCGAAGTCTTCGAGCCCAGCTTCCGCCAGCGGCTGCACAACGATCGCGACGCTCTCATCGACCGGCTCGGGGTGGCTGGTGTTGGCGGCTTCGTCGGTGCTGCCGGCAAGGGTGAGGCCGCGCTCCTCCAACGCGCGCGCGCGCGTCTGCTCCTCCGTCGGATAGACCAGGTGTGCAGCGACCTCTCGCTGCCGAAGGTCCTCAGCACAGCCGAAGCCGACACCTATGTCCGCCTGACCGTCGAGGAGATGGGTCAATTCATGGGTGGGCTCCCCTGAGCCTTATTTGCCTTTGTCGCTGCGATACGCCCAGTGCCAAGGTTGAACCAGAGGCGCCGACGAGCACTGACGAGATGGGCATCTTTATGGCCGGGCGCCCGAGCTCAATATTGATCCTATCCGGCTGGGTCCGCCGCGAATGGCAGACATACCTCGTCGAAGCCCAGCACATGCGCCACGCGACCAAGCCCGACCCACGACGCGACGCAATGGGCGAGATCGGCGATCTCCGCGTCGGAGAAATTGGCCCGCATCCGTTCCCAGAATATTTCATTCTCCGCCAGCTCCTTGGGGTCGGTACCGAAAAGCTCCGCGAATTCGATGGTTAGCACTTCCCGTGGGCTGAAGAGCGTCGCGGTGCGCCATTGGTTCACCGCCTCATAAAATGCCTCGTCAGGGGCGGGGCCATTGTCCGCCACCGTCGCGCGCGTGCCGATTCCCGAAAAAACTCCGCCCAGATCACGCGCCGCGCGGAAGCGCTGGCAGATGAGGCAGCCGTTCAGTTCTGCCGTGCGAGCGCGAGCGCCCTCAAATTCACGCAACGACAGTCGGGAATGTTGATAGACGGCCTTGGAAAAATCGCCGGCCGCGGACATAAGCTCGGGAACCAATTGCTCGCCGGCATAGCCATAGGGGTCATGAGCCCGATCTGATGGAATATCGATACGCATCATTGTCTCTCCTTATCGATTGTCACGGCGACATTCCCGCCGGGGCGTTATAGGACCAGCCCTTTTCCTCTCGGCGAGAAGAAATGCGCCAGCCACGGCTCGTTCGGACCAACTTGTCGCAATACCAAAGGCCGATGAAGAACACGCGCTCCGCGCCATCGTGCTCCATCACCATCGGATTGAACAGGATGGTGCGGGCGGTAGCGCTATCGCCATCGATTTCCAGCCGGGTGGTGGTGGAGATGTGCTGAAACATCGAAAAGCTCGGCATCACTTCGGCAAGGAACGCCTTGATTTCCTGAAGTCCGCCCATGATTCCGCCGACGTCGGAATAATCGATCGTCGCGTCGGGGGTGAAAGCCTCGTCGAGCGCGCCGTAATCGCGATCGTCGATGGCGTGTGCGTAACGCGCGATCAGGTCGTGAATCTCCAGCCGATCCGATATTTGCTGCAGTGAAAGCACGGGCGCTCCTTTCAGTCGTCTGGCGGCCGCGCAACGCGCAGTCAGGGGATTTCGAACCCAATGACGTCATAGTCCTTGCGAAACCGATGGATGGCGGAAAGACCAGAAAACCCGGCCCCGATAATGACAATTTTGCGGTTTTCGATATTTCCTTCGAACCTCGAATCTTTGCGATGCAGCCGTTTCTTCGACCGGACGCTGGTTGAGCGCCTCGCGGCGCCAGAGCGCGTAAATTACCTTTTCCACCTGGACCGGTCCTGTCAGTCGAAATTAGCCTGCCCGCCGTCGAGCGGGATCGTCGCGCCGGTCAGATAGCGCAGGTCGTCGGAGGCGAGCGCTGCGACGCCCCGGCCGATATCCTCCTCGCAATCGCCGACGCGGCCGAGCGGAATGGTCTGAAAATAAGCCGCCGCTTCGTCCGGGCTGCCCTTGATCCAACCTTCCATGCCCGGCGACATGGCAAGCGGTGCAATACTGAGCACGCGGATGCCGTCTGTGCCCCATTCGGCGGCGGCGGCGCGCGTCAGATTGCGCATCGCCTGTTTGATTGCGCCATAAGTGCCATAGCCTGCCATGTTCCAACGAACGCCCGCCGAGGTGACGAGATTGAAGATCACCCCGCCGCCCCGCGCCTTCATCACCGGCTGGACCAGCCTCATCAACCGGAAGGCGGCCAGGGGGCCACTTTCGAAACCGCCGGCAAAAGCCTCGTCCTCGACCTCCAGCAGCGCTCCAAGCGGCACTTCCTGCGCATTGTTCACAAGGATATCGATCCCGCCGAGCGCATCGACCGTCCGATCGACTAACTGCGCCAAATCGGCGGCGCTGCGAACATTGCCCGTGGTCGCGAAAGCGCGCCGGCCAATGGCTTCGATCTCGGGGACTACCTTGTCCAGCGTCTCTTGCGTCCGTCCCATCAGCGCGACGTCTGCACCCTGGCGCGCCAATGCAAGCGCGATGCCTCGACCTACGCCCTGCCCGCCGCCGGTAATAAGCGCTACCTTGCCATTCAACGTCATGGTTCCGCTTTCCAACGAACGACGCGTACATCGACGCATGATCGACCGAGTCTCAAAAATTGTCGTCTGAGAAGCCGATGCCAGTGAGCAGGCGCAAGATGGACCTGCCGCATCGGGCGCAACGGGACCGAACACAATTGTGCTCACCGAATCACGCAATCTACCCCTCTCCTATTCATCTATTTTGACATTACCGATACATCTATATGCGTAGTCCGTATAGGCATATGTGACGAATATAATTGCTCTAACCGCTAGAATTATCATATATGCGTAGTGATGGCATGGGATGGTGGCCAGGTCAGAGGTGGCGCACGCCCGCCCGAACGGACGCGTCCGAAAGCCATCAGGATCAGGAGAGGATCGACCGATGCCATTCACCCCGCAGCAGCTTTCAGACGCCGAGGACATAAAGATCGTCAAGCACCGCTATTTCCGCGCGATCGACACGGCTGATGCCGCGCTGCTTGATAGCGTGTTTACCGATGGCGTGCGGGTCGATTATCGCGGCGGCGCGTATCGCGTCAATTTGCAAGGAAAGGCGACGATGATCGACTTCCTGTTGACGGCGTTCAACTCGGATTGCGTCGCGATGCACCATGGCCATATGCCGGAGATCAAATTCATCAGCGACAGCGCAGCCGAGGGCCTTTGGTATCTGGAAGACATCTTCATTGCGCGCGATCAAATGAAACGGACGATCGGCAGCGCGATCTATAAGGACATATATGTCAAGGTGAATGGAGAATGGCGGATCGCGGCCACGGAATATGACCGGGTGTACGAAATGATCGAGACCCTGCCGGAGGAACAGACGATCACCTTCAGCCATCTGGCCACCCACGGACGCAAGCCGGAAGAGCGAACGGACATCAGCGGGTTCATCACCTGGTCGAACTGACCGGCCAAACCGAATGAGGACCTGATCTTTCCCGACGCTGATTTCCTGCGCGATGCCTTCCCCGACCTGGAAGAGAAGCGTGCTTCGCTGAGGACGTCGGGCCATCGCGTCGCCAAGGTTCGATACCGCTATGATCGGGCGTGGATCATCCTCGACTATGCCGATGTCGCGCCGATCTTCATGGACGAGGAGAAAGCGCTTCAACCCGACTCCATCCGGGACGACGTAGGGCTCCAGCTTCGGCCCATCGCCTCATCGACGCGCTGCCCTGCCTAGCAACTCTCAATTGCCCATGTCGAGCAACTCCCTGCCGTGCCTGATGCGCGGTCCCTCATTAGAACCAAGCAGACTGGATGCTTCAAATGATTGCTTCCAGCGATTTATAACATCGGTGTGCCTGCGAAAGCGGGAACCCAGTGGCAACGTTGCGATACGACGCTGCCGCGTCGTTCTTTGATTTACGCTGGGTTCCCGCTTTCGCGGGAATGACGAAGTGGTGTGATGCGGAATGTCGCTCTTCGGTCGCTCGTTGCCATTCCTATCCCTCACCCCGTCCCGTAGAACCGCGCCAGCCGATCAAGCGCCAGCCCCAACACCAGCTTTCCCGACCGCGCCGGCCACCCGAGCGCCTTCTCCGCACCGCCAATCCCCTCGCCCGCGCAAATCACGCGCCAGCATATGTCGGCCAGCCCCGGTCCCGCCGCGTCGAGCGCGGCGTGAAAGCGCCGATGCGCATCGATCCGCGCCAACGACGCGTCGGACGCGCGCGCACCGCCGCGGCTTTTGCCCGGCGGTGCCGCATCCCAGCGCATCGTCACCCGCGCCGACAGCCCCGCGCGCTCATAATCGCAGCGCAACCTTTCGCCCGCGCCCAATTGCGCCGCCGTCAGCAACCCGCGCGACGCCAGCCACGCGATCGGGCTTTCGCCGACGTTGACCGTCACATGCCGCATCACCTGCGGCCCCGCCTTTCCCGGATCGATCCGGTCGTCGGGGTGGAGGTGCGTTTCGAGGCGGCGTGCGGTCATGCGATTCTCCTTTGTTACACGCCGGGCTTGACACTGGGATATTTTGTAGGAAAGAAGAAACCGATTTGGTTATTCAAGGGCCATCCACATGATCAACAGCATCCGCTCGGTCCGCCGCGCGAAGGGGCTGACGCTCGAAGAAGTCGGCCAGCGGTGCGTTCCGCCGACGACCGCGCAGACGATCGGACGCCTCGAAACGGGCACGCGCACCCTCTCGCTCGGCTGGATGAACCGCATCGCCGCGGCGCTCGGCGTCGATGCCGCCGAGCTCGTCCAGCTGCCCCAGGACACCCAGCTCACCATCACCGCGCTGCTCGGCGCCGACGGCGCACAGGCGCCGACGCGTGTCGAACAGGCGCTCACCGCGCGTCCGGGTGAAGACATGGTCGCGGTGCGCGTCACCTCGTCGATCGGCGACTATCGCGCCGGCGACGAAATCTGGTGCCGCCGCATCGAGGGCGACTGGACGAGTGCACTCAACCGCGACCTGCTCGTCCCCCGCCCAGCGGGCCGTTTCTTCTTCGCCCGCCTGCTCAACGTCGACGGCGAGAAACTCCACCTGCTCCCGCTCGGCACCGGCCAGCGCCAGCAGGTCGTCAGCAACCCGCCATGGGCCGCGGTTGCCGTCCGTCTGCTCCGCACGCTCTGAGTGTCCACCGCTCCGCCATTGCGCGTGCTGTCGATCGCGACGCTGTTCCCCGACGCCGCACGGCCCAACTTCGGCCTGTTCGTTGAGAAGAGCTTGCGCGCACTCGCGGCGCAGCCGGGGATCGACCTCACCATCGTCGCGCCGGTCGGCCTGCCGCCCTTCCCGCTCTCGTTCCACAAACGCTATCGCGCACTGCGCAACCTGCCGTGCAACGAGAGCTGGAACGGCCTCTCCATCCTCCGCCCGCGCTTCACGCTGATCCCGCGCGTCGGAGCAAGATTCAATCCAGCAAGAGTCGCAAACGCCGTACTGTCCGCCGTGCGCGGCCAGTCCTTCGACATGATCGACGCGCAATTCTTCTTTCCTGACGGTCCCGCTGCGATGCACGTCGCGGCGACGCTCGGCCTTCCCTTCTCGATCAAGGCGCGCGGCGCCGACATCAGCCACTTCGGCCATGATCCCGCAACGCGATCGCAGGTGATCGAAGCGGGCAAGAAGGCGGCCGGTCTGCTTGCCGTCTCCGAAGCAATGCGCGGCGACATGGCCGCGATCGGCATCGATCCCGCCCGGATCGCCGTCCACTACACGGGTATCGACACCGCACGCTTCCACCCCGGCGACCGTGCCGCGGCGCGCGCAGCACTCGGCATGGGCGGCGCCCCGGTAATCCTCACCGTCGGCGCGCTGATCGAACGCAAGGGTCAGGCGCTCGTAATCGAGGCGCTGCCCGCGCTGCCCGACGTCCACTACTGGCTTGCCGGCGCGGGCGATGAGGAAGGCCGTTACCGCGCGCTCGCGCAAAAGCTGGGCGTCGCAACCCGCGTCCACTTCATGGGCCCCGTCGCCAACGCCGACCTCCCCCGGCTTTATCGCGCCGCCGACCTTGTCGTGATGCCATCGGTCAGCGAAGGGCTCGCCAATGCGTGGGTCGAGGCGCTCGCCTGTGGCACGCCGATCGTGATCAGCGATGCGGGCGGGGCGGCCGAACTGGTGGCGTCACCGGTTGCGGGTCGGATCGTCGAGCGCCGGCCCGACGCGATCGCCACAGCCGTTCGGGAGATCCTCGCGGCCCCGCCGTCACCGGCCGATGTCGCGGCAAGCCTTGGCGGCCGATTCGACTGGGACCGCAACGGCCGCGAGCTCGCCGCGCATCTCCGCCGCTGCGCAAGTCTCTAGATACGGCAACGCCGGCCCACTCTCAGAGCAGGCCGGCGCCGGTTTTTTTACAAAGCTTCGGACCTCAGACGACCGCGCCGTCGTCCTTGCGCTCGACGCGCTCGCCGCCGTCCATCCCGGCCGTCGTGCGCGGAACGAAGCTGTGCGGGCCGACTTTCAGCCACACGAGGATCGGCGTCGACATCAGGATCGACGAATAGGTGCCGACGAAGACGCCGAGCAGGATCGCGGCGGTAAAGCCGAAGATCACGTCGGGGCCGAAGATCAGCAGCACGCCAAGCGCGAGCAGCATCGCGACGCTCGTCATCACCGTGCGCGACAACGTCTCGTTGATGCTGAGATTGAGCAGCGGAACGATGTCCATCTTGCGGTATTTCTTCAGATTTTCGCGAATGCGGTCATAGACCACGATCGTGTCGTTCAGCGAATAACCGACGATCGTCAGCAACGCCGCGACGCTGTTGAGGTCGAACTGGATTTGCGTCACCGCAAAGAAACCAAAGGTCAGCGCGACCTCATGGAACAGGCGACCCAGCGCACCGACGCCGAACTGCCATTCGAAGCGGATCCAGATATAGATCGAGATACCGAGCATCGCGAGCGCGAGGCTGATCGCACCCGTGCGCAGCAATTCTTCGGACACCTTGCCCGAAACGGTTTCGACCGAACCGGCCTTCGCGGTCGGGAATGCCTTCTGGATGCCCGCCACGAGCTGTTGCCCCGCACGTTCGGCGGCCGCCTTGTCGCCATCGGGAAGTGCGGTACGGATCGACACGGCCTTGTCCGATCCGAACTGCTGGATCGTCGCTTCGCCAAGGCCGATATCGCCGACCTTTTCGCGAATCTCGTCGATCGGCGGCATCGTCTGGGTGAATTCGACGCGGACCGACTGGCCGCCGACGAAGTCGATGCCCAGGTTCAGCCCCTTCACCGCGACGAGTGCGATCGAGATGATCACCAGGATGATGCTCATCGCGGACGCGACCTTGCGCCACCGCAGGAAGTCAATGTTCGTGTCGTCGGGGACGAGTTTCAGCAAGCGCATGATTCGCTCCCTCCTTTAAATGTGGACCGCCGTCGGGCGCTTGGTCCGCAGCCAATGGGCGACGAACATACGCGTGACGGTCACGGCGGTGAAGACGCTGGTGACAATGCCGATGGTGAGCACCACGGCAAAGCCCTTGATCGGGCCCGAGCCGAACCAGAACATCAGCGACGCCGCGATGACGTTGGTGACGTTCGCGTCGAAAATCGCGCGGCTCGCTTCGGAATAGCCGAGCTCGACGGCCTGGAACGGCCGCCTTCCGCGTTTCAGCTCTTCGCGTATTCGTTCGTTGATCAACACGTTCGCGTCGACCGCGGCACCGATGGTGAGCACAAAGCCCGCGATGCCGGGTAGCGTCAGCGTGGCATTGAACCCCGCCATGATCGCGATGATCAGGAAGACGTTGAAGATCAGCGCGATACAGGCGTAAACGCCGAACCGGCCATAAACGATGATCATCAGCACCAGCACCGACACCGTGGCGATAATGCCTGCGATTGCGCCCTTGCGGATCGAATCGGCGCCCAGTTCGGGGGTGACCGTGCGCTCTTCGACGACGGTCATCTTCACCGGCAAGGCGCCCGAACGCAGCGAAATCGCCAGCGCATTGGCGCTCGCGACGCTGAAGCTGCCCGAAATCTGCGCGCTGCCGCCCAGGATCGGCTCGTTGATCGACGGCGCCGACAGCACCTTGCCGTCGAGCACCATCGCGAAACGCTTGCCGACGCTCTGCGCCGTCACCTTGGCAAAGGTGCTCGAACCGCCCGAATCGAACCGGATCGAAACGACCGGCTGGTTGTTCTGCGGGTCATAGCTCTGGCGCGCATCGATCAGCTGCTCGCCGCTGATCATCACCTGACGGCGCAGCACCTCGAATGGCGCGCCATTGCCCTCACCTTCAGCATAAGCGACAATCTCGCTGCCCACAGGGACACGGCCCGCGGCCGCTTCGGCGGGATCGGCATTGGCATCGACCATGCGGAATTCCAGCCGTGCCGTCTTGCCGATCAGCTCCTTGAGCGCGGCGGGGTCATCCAGTCCGGGCACCTGCACGACGACGCGATCATTGCCCTCTCGGATGATCGTCGGTTCGCGCGTTCCCATCTCGTTGACGCGCTTGTCGATGATGTCGCGCGCCGAATCCATCGCCTCGGCAACCGCCTGCGCTTGCCCGGCCGTCGTCGGCGTCATCACGATGCGCGTGGTGTCGACGACCTCGATGCTCCAGTCGCGCTGGCCGGTCAGTCCCGCGCCCTGCGTCTGGCTGAACAGTCGATCGCGCGCGTCGTCGAGCTGCGCCTGATCGCGGACGAGAAAGCTGATCTTGCCTCCCGCGGTCGACAGCTCGCCGATCGCGATATCGTCGTCCGGCCCGCTTTCGCCGCGCATCGCCGTGCGCACGGTCTTTTCCATATTGGCCAGCTGCGTCTTGCGCAGGTCGGCGATGTCTGCCTCGAGCAGCAAATGGCTGCCACCGGCCAGATCTAAGCCCAGATTGACCTTCGCCTGCAGGAACGACGGCAGGCTGTCCCTCGTCTTTTCGGGAAGGAAGCTGGGAATGGAAAAGAGGATACCGAGCACCAGGATGATGCTGATGCCGATGGTCTTCCAGCGCGGGAAATCGAGCATGGTCTAAAGATCCGATAGCAAGAGCGGGACCGCGAAGGACGCGGGGGCCGCCGCGTCAGTCGTTGGCGGGCTTGCCACCGGGCTGGAGAACGTCGGCGAGGGTCGACTTGACGACCTTGATCTTCACGCCCGGCGCGATTTCAACATGCGCGTAATCATCGTCGACGCTCGTGACCTTGCCGACGATCCCGCCGCCGGTCACGACCTGATCGCGCGGCTTCACCGCGGCAACCTTGGTGCGATGTTCCTTGGCGCGAACCTGCTGTGGGCGGATCAGGAAGAACCAGAACACCGCGAAGATCAGCAGATAGGGGACCAGCATCAGGAAACCGGCAGCCCCGCCGCCCGATCCGGCCGCCTGGGTCAGAAGCAATTGCATCGACATGAGTGAAAAACTTTCCGTTCGTAAGCATTGCCAATCCCCCTTGCGGAACCGGCACGCAAATATGGCGCGGCGCCTATCACGCAGGGAAGTTGCGCGCAACCGGTCGCTGCGCCCCTCCCCCTTGGCAAGCGTGGCCGAAATGGGAATGATGCCGACCATATCAACCCCGTCCCGTCGATCGAGGCAATAACCGCCCATCCCCGCTTGCATCGCCCGCCAACCCGCGCTAGGGGCCTCGCCTGCCCAACAGGGCCGGTCGGGACGTAGCGCAGCCTGGTAGCGCATCACACTGGGGGTGTGGGGGTCGGAGGTTCGAATCCTCTCGTCCCGACCAATTTTACAAGCATTTGCAATAGGTTATGCGGGCAGCACAAGCTGCCCGTTTCCTATGCGAGCCCCGTGTAAGGGCTGTGTAAGTTCCGCCGCTGATTCACCATTCGTCGCGGCTCGGACCATTCACGACACATGCTGCAACCGCTGCAGCGGATGCTTCAAACTTGCTTTGCACTTCCTGCCACTTTGAACCCGACCATTTGCCGATCGGACCCCATGCCTCGTTTCCAGTGAGAATATTGGAAGTCCACCGCTCAAGACTGGTTTGCTCGATACGGAAACGTCCGTCACGCGCTTCAAATGTGAACCGGCTGCGGATCTTCCAACGCATCACTGAACCGTACTCCATGGAGTTGCGAGCAACGATGGTGCCACCATCTAGATTGCTGCTAATGATCAACGGATCATCAGTGGTGCGGCTTGTCAGAATTTGCGAAATGCAGGTATTCGCCTTCGTAGCGATTTCCTTCGGTGTGCCGGCAACCTGATAAACTTGGCTCGTCACCACAGTCATGTACTCGGCAGCAAGTGCCGGGGCGGGGCAGCTAATCGCAATCAGCGCAAACAATGGATACTTCGAAGTCATGCATTGCGCATATCGTATGATAGTGAATTATTCGATAGCTGCTTCGTGACAGCACCCCACGCCCGAGAACGCAGGGTGCTGACAGCGTCAGGATAGGAGGAGGAAACCTCGTCCCCGCTGCTGCGGATGTTCGATTTACGAGGGACCGTCCGCTGGTCCTCGGCGCGGGGAGAATGTGCGAAACCCGCGCAATCCTATTCCCGATGCCACGCGCCGTCCGTCTCCCAACGGCGAAGCGCAGAAACGATGACAATCATATCGGCGCCTTCCAGCGCCCCGCTCTCGATGCCGGGGAGAACTTGCTGCTCAACCCAAGCGTCGAATGATCCGAACCAGACAGCGAACGGTGACAGCTTCGGCATCGCCCCGGTCTCCAACCGTTTTACGCGACGGTGAAGGGCGCGGAGCGACATGCGTGGTCAATCGATACCCAGCCGCGCGCGCCAGTCTTGCGGTGCGGTGCTGACGGGTAGCGGATCAGCACTCTTGGGGCGCCGATTGCCACACATCTCAGTCTAAGCGCGATCGAGCCCAACTCGGCCACCGCGCGACCGCCTTACCGATCGAGGACTGGGACAGACCCAGCCAGGCCCAACGCTCCAACGCCGCCGATGACACACGGCATCATCGAGCCCTCACGTTAATGCAGGCCGGCCCATTCCACGGCGGCCAATATTGGCCTGACCAAATACAATCAGCAATTCAGCTACATTATCAAAAATAACATGATTGATCTATCTGCCTGGGCTCGACGAGGACCGAGAGCTCGGCACCGGCGCATTCGAAATCACCGAAGCACGCCGGCTTCTCGAGGGGGAAGTCGCTGCAGTCACTGCGACTGAACTCGACGAAGCCCAGCTTGCCTAACTACGCATGCTGCGGTTCCAGATGAGGAGGATGATAAAGGCTGACCGACGCTTCCATATCGCCATCGCAGAAGCGACGGGAGATGCTGTGACCGTCGCACAGAACTTTGGGACATGCGATTCGGGTGGCCATTGGCGCTCGCTCGTGAAAGCGGTAACTTGGGGACGGAAACGCACTTATCCGAGCGCGGCCGCATTCTGGATGCGCTTGAAGCGCGATCACCGGATAACGCGGATAACGCGATGCACGACCCTCTTTCTGGGCTCATTGAGCATCTTTTGGACGTAACAGAAACCGAGGCGGTCGAGCGAGCACGCTCAGAAACTGACCAGCGCTGGCGCGCCCTTGCCTGTCGCACAGTCTGATCTCCGAAGCCCGATCGTCTCTCTCTTTTGTGTCAGATCACCCCATTCGCTGCGCAATGCCGCGCATGCGCAATAGCGGTCGCATTGTGGCGCGGGATTTGCGCATAATCCCTGCCATCCCGATAATTGGTAAGGCACTATTGCCAAATTGGACTGACAAGTCTATCCGGCAACAGGATACACGACGTCAAATCGATCGCCCGCAATCACAAAAGGGCGACGGATCTTGGTGCAGGCCGAAGGGAGAGAAGAATGAGTCGCGATAGCTGCAGCAGGCGTCACCTGCTTATTTCAACGAGTCTGATGAGCTTGCTGATCGTGTCGCCGGCACAGGGCCAGACGGCCACGCAAGCACCGGCCGAACAAACCAGCGCGACAGGCGAGAACAGCGAACCTCCCCAACCCGACACGCAAGAGATCATCGTCACCGGTTTCCGTGGTTCGCTAAATAGCGCGCTGAACCTGAAGCGGCAGGAAACCGCCGCGATCGACAGTATCGTCGCCGAAGACATCGGCAAGTTTCCCGATTCCAACCTCGCCGAATCGATGCAGCGTATTCCTGGCGTCGCTTTGTCGCGCGGCGATGGCGGCGAGGGGCGCAATATCTCGGTTCGCGGTCTCGGCGCACAATTCACCCGCGTGCGGATCAACGGGATGGAAGGCACATCGCAGGTCAGCGGCAGCGATATCCGCGGCGGCGTCGCCACGGGGCGATCGTTCGACTTCGTGACCTTCCCGACCGAAATCTTCTCCGCGCTTTCGGTCCGCAAGACGACCTCCGCCGACGTTGAGGAAGGCTCGCTCGGTGCGACGGTCGACCTGCGCGCACCCAGGCCGTTCGACCAGAAGGAGGACTTCGTCTTCTCGGGCACGGCGCGCGGAATCTACAACGACATCAGCAAGAAGGCCGATCCGCGGCTGTCCGCGCTCGTTTCCAAGCAGTTCGGCGACACGTTCGGCGTGCTCGGCAGCATCGCCTATTCGAAGCGCCACATCGACGAATATGCCTATTCGGCGGTCGACGTGCTGCCATCGTACGTCGCCGGGCGCGAACTGCCCGATCCGAGCGCGCCACCGCCCGCCCCCGGCCAGAAACCCGCCACCGTAATCTTCCCCTACTGCACTCCCGTCGGCTATACTTACAAGGGCTTTCCGGTGAACAGCCCGGAGCCGGGCTATGCCAATGGCGGGACATCGGTGGGCGCCGACGCCAACAACTGCAGCGCCGGCAACCCCCGCACCAGCACCAAGGAAGCCTATGACTATATCATGAGCCGCACGGGCGTGTCGGGCCGCCCGGGTGGCGGCGTGTTCCTGCCGCGCCTTCCGCGTCCGGTGAAGGGCAGCCAGAATCAGGAGCGTCTGGCCGGGTCGCTGACGCTGCAATGGAAACCCACCGACGACACCGATATCTCGCTCGACGGCCTGTATTCCCGCTTCAAGGTCAATCGCCTCGACACGATGCTCGACGCGCGCTCGATGGGCCGCACCGCATCGAACAACGGCCAGCCGATGATGTCGATCCGCGACATCGAAGTCGACGACAACGGGTCGCTGATCCATGGCCTGTGGGACGGCGTGGACCTGCGATCGGAAATGCAGGATGAGCGTTTCACCTCGACTTTCCGCCAGGTGAACCTCAACTTCGACCATCGCTTCTCCGACGCGTTCCGCGTCTTCGGCCTGGCCGGGATCAACGATTCCAAATTGAACGTGGACCGCCTCCAGGTCGCGATGGATTCGAACGACACCGATAATTTCTCGATCGACTTCCGCGACAATCCGGACGTCCCGAAGATCGGTTACGGCATCGACCTGACCAATCCGGCCAATTTCCTCTTCGGCCCGCCGCTGCCCGACGGCACGCAGCGCGGACAGATTTCGAGCTTCATCCGTAAAAACACGATCGTCAGCAAGACGTTCGAACTCAACGGCGCGTGGGAGGCGGCGCCGAACTTCACCATTCAGGTGGGCGGCCAGTATCGCACCAACAAATATACCGCGCGCGAGCGGCAACTGATCCCCGCCCAGTCGTTGCCGCAGTTGCTCCCCGCAGGCGTGTCGCTCGCCGACATCACCTTCGTTACGAAGGACATCGGCAAGAATCTGAACGGCCAGATGCAGGATTTCCTCGCCATCGATCCGGATAAGTTCCGCGACGCGGTGAATTTCAGCAGCTATCAATATTGCAACCTGGAGTGCGCCAAGGGCACCTATGGCGGCGTCGACGAGAAATACACGTCGGGCTATGTCATGGTGAAGTTCGACACCGAAGACGCCTTGCCATTCGCGCTGCGCGGCGATGCCGGCGTCCGCTATGTCCGCACCAGCTTCGACACCTACGGGCCGATCCCTACCGCCGCGCCGGCCGGGTCGCCCTATCCCACACGATATGTGATCTCGACGGTGGAACGCTCGTACGAGGACTGGCTGCCGTCGGTCAATCTCGCGTTCGACATCACGCCCGACCTTATCGCGCGCTTCTCAGCAGCGCGCGTGATGTCGCGTCCGTCCTATGGGCAGCTTATCCCCAGCGGCAGCGCGAACATCGTGATCCGCACCGCCTCGATCACCAACCCCTATCTCGATCCGATCCGGGCCAACACGGTCGACGCCGCGCTCGAATGGTATTTCGCGCCCGGTTCGCTGCTGTCGGTCGCCTATTTCTACAAGAACATCGAGACCTATATCCAGAATACCAACCAGCTGGTGCCGTTCCGCGATCTCGGGCTCCCGCTATCGCTGCTGGAGGGCACGGGCACGGGTATCACGCCCGACGAACTCTTCAGCGTGACACGCAGCAACAACACCGACGGTGGGCCGCTGCGCGGGTTCGAGGCGAACCTCCAGCTGCCGTTCCGTTTCCTGCCGGGGGCGCTCAGCAATTTCGGTTTGCTCGCCAACTTCACGCGCGTGCGCTCGAGCATCAATTACATCATCTCGCCGACCCTCACGCGCCGGGCGCCTCTCGTCGGTCTCTCGCCGGAAACCGCCAGCGCCACGCTCTATTATGAGGATGATAAGTTCAGCGTCCGGTCGACGGTCAACTACCGGGCGGCCTTCCTTACCGGGGTCCCGGGCCCGACCGACAGCGATGCCAATGTCAATGCGAGCTCGATCTTCGTCGACGCCTCGGCCTCCTACAACATCAACGAGAATATCAAGCTCATTGCGGAGGTGTCGAACATCACCAACGAAACCAATCGCCTCTACACCGACACCACGCGGAAAGACCCGCTCTACACCTCCTATTTCGGCCGCACGTTCAGCCTGGCAGTCAATTTCCAGTTCTGAGCTTCTCATATCGCCGTGAGCATCGGTCGGTTTTCCAATCATGCTCACGGCGATATGCTGCGGTACGTCGATGAAGAAACCGACAGACGCCGCATCCTGATCCCAGCCGATCGGCTCCCCGTAACGACAACAGGAAAATCGCATGAAGATCCAATCTGCCCGCGTCATCGTGACATGTCCTGGGCGCAATTTCGTGACCTTGAAGATCGAGACCGATCAGGGCGTTTTCGGAATCGGCGATGCGACGCTGAACGGGCGCGAACTCTCGGTCGTTTCCTATCTCGAAGACCATGTCATCCCTTGCCTGATCGGGATGGATCCGCGCCGGATCGAGGATATCTGGCAGTATCTCTATCGGGGCGCCTATTGGCGGCGCGGCCCTGTCACCATGTCGGCGATCGCGGCGGTCGACACGGCGCTTTGGGATATCAAAGGCAAGATGGCGGGCATGCCGATCTATGACCTGCTCGGTGGAAAGAGCCGTGACGGCGTGATGGTCTATGGCCATGCCAATGGCGCCGACATCGCCGAAACCGTCGACGCCGTTGGTCACTATATCGAGCTAGGATATAAGGCCATTCGCGCGCAATCGGGGGTCCCGGGGATCAAGGACGCCTATGGTGTCGGC
The DNA here is from genome assembly GCF_050725655.1 of Sphingopyxis sp. Lineage (GTDB taxonomy): Bacteria > Pseudomonadota > Alphaproteobacteria > Sphingomonadales > Sphingomonadaceae > Sphingopyxis. Next base: position 34,688 of record NZ_JBOHHT010000088.1, read on the forward strand.
CGCGGCAAGCTCTTCTATGAGCCCGCCGACTCCGCGCTTCCGTCGCTGACGATCTGGGATACGAAGAAATATCTCGACCACATCCCGAAATTGTTCGAAAAAATCCGCGACACCTACGGCTTCGAGCATCATCTTCTCCATGACGGCCATCATCGGATGACGCCCATCGAAGCCGCCCAGCTCGGCAAGGCGCTGGAGCCCGCAAAATTATTCTGGCTCGAAGATGCGACCCCGGCGGAAAATCAGGAAGCGTTCAAACTCATTCGCCAGCATACGACAACCCCGCTGGCCGTCGGAGAGATTTTCAACACGATCTGGGACTGCAAGGACCTGATCCAGAACCAGCTGATCGACTATATCCGCGCGACCGTGGTCCACGCCGGCGGAATCACGCATTTGCGGCGGATCGCCGATCTGGCCGCAATCTATCAGATCAAGACCGGCAGCCATGGCGCGACCGACCTGTCGCCCGTGTGCATGGGCGCGGCGCTCCACTTCGATAGCTGGGTTCCCAATTTCGGGATCCAGGAATATATGCGCCACACACCCGAGACCGACGAAGTCTTCCCGCACAACTACCGTTTCGATCAGGGATATATGTATGCGGGCGACGCACCGGGGCATGGCGTCGACATCGACGAGAAGCTGGCGGCAAAATATCCCTATCAGCCCGCTTATCTGCCCGTCGCCCGGCTCGAAGACGGAACGATGTTCAACTGGTGAGCTGTCTTGCGGCAGGCCAGCTCGAGCCGATGCATTAGCAACGGTCGGGGCATGGCCCGTTTCCTCGATCCGCCGCTATTATGCGAGGATGTCTTCGGGGTGCCATCCGGAAGGGAGCAGGCCGTTCGCGCCGAACAGCCTTTCCATCACCCTCTCCCCCGCGACGGCCGTGCGGAGCTGCTCCGCAAGCGGATCGTCGATCGGATGGTCGCTGCGCAGGAAAGCGATCCATGCGGCGATCGCTGTTTCGAGCGCGGGGCAACGCGCGCCGCGATTCTGGTGCCAAGCGAGCGTTTCGAGCCAGCGTTGCGGAATTTTCTGGCTACCATCCGTCGCGATCTGGATCAGCCGGTGGTTCAGCGCGGGGTTGGCGAAACGGTCGAGCAGGGCTCCGGCATAGGCAGTGAGGTCCTGCCCAGGTGCGGCGTCGATCGTCGGGACGGCTTCCTCGCGCATCAGCCGCTCGATCACTGGCCGGATCGCCGGGTCGGCGATAGCCTGATGGACAAACGCGTGCCCTGCCCCAAGTCCGATATAGGCGAGCGCCGAATGCGCG
>NZ_JBOHHT010000089.1:0-188026 GCF_050725655.1 Sphingopyxis sp.
TTCTTCTCCCCTCCCGCAGGCGGGAGGGGTCGGGGGTGGGCAGCGACGTTGCGATGGCCCACCCCGCTGCGGCTAGCCAGCAAGCTGGCAAGCCTCGCTGCCCCTCCCGCTTGCGGGAGGGGATACCCGCGCACCCACTCTTACGGCCGCTTCCCACCCCAAAGCGGACACGCGATCCGCACTACTGCCGTTCGGCCTGAACCACCGTGTCGGACGCGCGCAGCGCCGACAAGATGCGCATCACATGCTGGACGTCGCGCACCTCGACGACGACGTCATAGGTGTGAAAACCGCCCTCGCGGTTCGACAGGCGCAAATTGGTGATGTTCGCCGAATTGGCCGCAAGGATGCCCGACATTTCGGCGAGCGTGCCGGGTTCGTTGAGGATGACGATGCACAGCCGCGCGTTTCCGCCCTCGCTGTCTTCCTGCCACCTGAGGTCGATCCAGTCGGCGTCGATCCCGTCGGCGAGCTTCGGGCAATCGATGACATGCACCTCGATCCCCTCGCCCGGCCGCGACAGGCCGACGATACGGTCGCCGGGAACGGGATGGCAGCAATCGGCAAGCTGATAGGCGACACCGGGGGTCAGTCCGGCGATCGAAACCGCCGCGCCCTGCACGAGCTTGCCCGGCTTGGTCTTCATCTCGGCGGTGATGCCGGGGACGAGCGCCTCGAGCAGCGCATTGTCGGTGATCCGCTGCTTGGCGATCGCGACATAGAGCGTCGTGTCGTCGTCGAGCTTCAGCCGTTCGCGCGCCGCGATACGCGCCTTGTCGCCGACCTTGTTCGGCAGGCGAAGGGCAATCTCGTCGTACATCTTGCGGCCGAGTGCCGCGAGTTCGACCTTTTCCTTCGACCGGACATGGCGCCGGATCGCAGCGCGCGCCTTGCCGGTGACCGCAAAGCCCAGCCACGCGGGCTGCGGCGTCTGATTGTCGGACGAGAGGATCTCGACCGTGTCGCCATTGTTGAGCTGGGTGCGCAGCGGCACCAGCCGTCCGTTGACCTTGGCGCCGACGGTCCGGTCACCGAGCCCCGTGTGGACGGCATAGGCGAAATCGACCGGGGTTGCGCCCTTGGGCAGCTGGTGCAGGCTGCCCTTCGGCGTGAAAGCGAAGATGCGATCCTGATACATCGCGATGCGCGTGTTCTCGAGGAACTCCTCGGGATCGTGCGTCTGTTCGAGGATTTCGATCAGGTCGCGGATCCACCCCGCCTGGCCGTCGGGGGCGGCGCCGCCCTGTTTATACGCCCAATGCGCCGCAAAGCCGAATTCGGACTGCTGGTGCATGCCGAGGCTGCGGAGCTGGATTTCGATCCGCATATTCTGCTGATGCATGATCGTCGTGTGCAGCGATTTGTAGCCGTTGCGCTTGGGTGTGGAGATATAATCCTTGAACCGCCCGGGGACCATTTTCCATTTGCGGTGGAGCAACCCCAATGCGGCGTAGCAATCGGCGTCGGTCGGGGTGATGATGCGGAACGCGATGATGTCGGTCACCTGTTCGAAGCTGACGTGGCGTTCCTGCATCTTGCGCCAGATCGAATAAGGATGCTTCTCTCGCCCCGACACATCGGCCTCGATGCCGTTCTTGGCGAGCAGTTCCTTGAACTCGCGGCTGATCCCCGCGACCTTGTCCTTGCCGCCCGCGGTGAGCTTGGCGAGACGGCCGGTGATCGTCGCATAGGCTTCGGGCTCGAGTTCGCTGAACGCGAGCAGCTGCATCTCGCGCATATACTCGTACATGCCGATCCGCTCGGCGAGCGGGGCATAGATATCCATCGTCTCCTTGGCGATGCGGCGGCGTTTCTCGGGATTCTTGATGAAATGCAGCGTCCGCATATTGTGCAGCCGGTCGGCGAGCTTGACCAGCAGCACGCGGATATCGTCCGACATCGCGAGCAGGAATTTGCGCAGATTTTCGGCGGCGCGTTCGTTTTCGGTCTGCGCCTCGATCTTGCTGAGCTTGGTGACGCCGTCGACGAGACGGCCGACGTCGGGGCCGAACAGGCGTTCGATCTCTTCAGGGGTCGTCAGCGTATCTTCGAGCGTGTCGTGGAGCAGCGCGGTAACGATCGTCTCGGCGTCGAGATGGAGGTCGGTCAAAATGCCCGCAACCTCGACCGGATGGCTGAAATAAGGGTCGCCCGACGCGCGTTTCTGGCTGCCGTGCTTCTGGACGGTAAACACATAGGCGCGGTTGAGCAGCGCCTCGTCGACGTCGGGATCATAAGCGCGTACGCGCTCTACAAGTTCATATTGCCTCAGCATCGCGTCCAATGTCGTTCATGCAGGCAATATTGCAATGCGAAATTTGCTTGCGCGGAACCGCCCGAGATCAGCAACTTTGATAAAGCCGGTTGGAAGCATCGGTCGTCGTGCAGAAAAAGGCGTGGAAAGCCGCGGCGCCCCGCCCGTGAGGCGGGCGAAGCGCGGCGGCTTTCCAAGGCTTATGGCCAGATTATTTCGCGGCGTTGCAGCGCGTGAGCTCTTCGGCTTCGAGCGCCTTGCCGCTTGCGGTGAAACTCTTCACCGGGCCCGCTTTCTTGGCGAGCGCCGAGCACATGATCAGCGGACGGCTCGTCCCCTGGCCAGCGATACAGCTGGCATCCGTGCAAGCCCAGACGACGTCACGCGCAACGAAGCGTGCCTGGGTGGCCGGGCTGGCGAGTTCGGCGCGATAATAGGTGCCGCCGGCGGCGGTCGCGGCCGTCGATGCGAATGCGAGGCCGCCGATCAGCGCGGCGCCTGCCAGCGCGAAGGAATGGGTGCGGGGGGAAAGCTTGAATATGGGCATTGGGACCTCCTGTTTTTGCGCAACCGAAAGGTTGCGAAGCGCTACCTAGACTTTGAGTTGCGAAATGCAACGCAAGACCCTATAATTTTTTGGCGCATATGCCGATTTTACGTTAGGGCTTGGGTTATGGGAAAATTACGCGAACTGCTGAACGACATGGATGGGGGCAATTGCGCCCTGCCGCTGGCGCTGGAAGCGATGGGCGAGCGATGGTCGTTCATGATCCTTCGCGCGGCCTTCAACGGCGTCCATCATTTCGAGGAGTTCCAGCAGGAACTGAACATCGCGCGCAACATCCTGTCGAACCGGCTGTCGCGGCTGGTCGACCATGGCATCATGGCGCGCGAAGTGATGGCCGAGGACCGGCGCAAGGTTCAGTATCAGCTGACCGAAAAGGGCATCGAGCTGCTCCCCGCGATGATCGCGCTGCGCCAGTGGGGCGAAAAATGGGGCGCGGGCGTGCCGTCGACCCCGGTGCTGGTCGATGCGCGCGACGAACAGCCGATCGGCCCCGTCACGCTGACCGCGCACGACGGCCGGGTGATCGGCTACAAGGAATTGCTGTGGAAGCATCGCGCCGAACTGCAGCCGCTTGGCCAGGCGCGCGTGCGCAGTGACGGCGGACTGGCGCCGGTTGCGGCCGAATGATCGGCTGCGCCGGTTTCCGATATCGCCCGCGCGGCGACTGACCATCGCCATCGCAAAGACTCCCATGCCGCTTTTCCGACTGTCTTCGCCGGGCCCCTTTTTCGACAACAAGGTCCGGGCCTTCTGGAACCTGCAGATATTGGGCTGGGCCGCATGGCTCGGCCTGCGCGGGGTGTCGGGGCTTGCCAATGGCCAGGCTTTTACCTTCCTGATTCCCCAGACGATTTCGGCGATCACCGGCTTTTCGCTGACGCTCATCCTGTCGGCCTGTTACCGCGCGTTGATCAGCCGCCGTCCGCTCCTGATGTGGGGCGTCAGTTTCGGGCTTGCGGGGATCGCGACCGCGTTGTGGGCCTTTATCGACGCTTGGGTCGCGCAGATCCAGAATCCGGCGAGCGAGGCGGGCTTCACCAGCCTGTTGCTCGGCGCGATGTATATCGACGCGACGTCGCTCGCGGCCTGGTCGGCGCTCTATTTCGCGATCAATTATTTCCTCCAGCTCGAGGAACAGAATGATCGCGTCATCCGGCTCGAGGCGCAGGCGGCGTCGGCGCAGCTGGCGATGCTGCGTTACCAGCTCAATCCCCATTTCCTGTTCAACACGCTGAACAGCATTTCGACCCTCGTGCTCCTGAAACAGGCCGAGCCCGCCAACGCGATGCTGTCGCGCCTGTCGGCGTTCCTTCGCTACACGCTCGCGAACGAGCCGACCGCGCAGGTGACGCTGGCGCAGGAGATCGAGACGCTGAAACTTTACCTCGAAATCGAGAAAATGCGCTTCGAGGAACGGCTGCGCCCGCATTTCGCGATCGATCCGGCGGTGTCGCGGGCGCGATTGCCCTCGCTTTTGCTCCAGCCGCTCATCGAAAATGCGATCAAATATGCGGTGACGCCGCAGGAGGATGGCGCCGATATCACGCTGTCCGCACAGTTGGCCGGTCAAAATGTTCGGATTACCGTGTCCGACACCGGCGCGGGATTGTCAGCCGACCGCACCGACCCCACGACAGGCATTGCAACGGAATCGACTGGCGTGGGTTTAGCCAATATCAGGGACCGGTTGGCGCAGGCTTTTGGCGACCAGCACCGGTTCGATGTCCATCTGGGCACTGAGGGCGGCTTCACGGTGGTAATCGAGTTTCCGTTCCAGCCCGATGGGCAAATGACGATTGGAACCGAGAGAACATGACGATCAGAACCATCCTGGTGGATGATGAAAAATTGGCCACCCAAGGCCTGCAACTGCGGCTCGAACCGCATACGGACGTCGAAATCGTCGACACCGCGCAAAATGGCCGCGAAGCCATCAGAAAGATCAAGACCCACAAACCCGACCTGGTGTTCCTCGACATCCAGATGCCGGGTTTCGACGGCTTTTCGGTGATCCAGGGATTGATGGAGGTCGAACCGCCGCTGGTGGTGTTCGTTACCGCCTATTCGGATCACGCCATCCGCGCCTTCGAGGCGCAGGCGGTCGACTATCTGGTCAAACCGGTCGAACCCGAGCGGCTCGCCGATGCGCTCGACCGTGTCCGCCAGCGGCTCGCCGAAAAGCGCGGCGTCGCCGAGGTCGAAAGGCTGAAGACGGTGCTCGCCGAAGTCGCGCCCGAAGCGGTCGAGGATTATGACGCAGAGGTCGCCCCCGACACGCACGCCGCCGATCGCTATGAAAAGATGATCAACATCAAGGATCGCGGCCAGATCTTCCGCGTCGACGTCGACAGCATCGAACGCATCGACGCCGCGGGCGATTATATGTGCATCTATACCGCCGACAACAGCCTGATCCTGCGCGAGACGATGAAGGATCTCGAAAAGCGGCTCGACCCGCGCAACTTCCAGCGTGTGCATCGCTCGACGATCGTGAACTTGTCGCAGGTGAAGCAGGTAAAGCCGCACACCAATGGCGAATGCTTCCTCGTGCTCGGTTCGGGCGCGCAGGTGAAGGTCAGCCGCAGCTATCGCGACGTCGTCGCGCGGTTCGTGCATTGATTTGATGAAGGCGCCGGCATCGTCCGGCGCCTTTTTCGTTAGAGCTGGTGCCCGGTACGGTCGCGTTTCGTGGCCAGATATTGCTCGTTATATTTGTTCGTCGGCAGCGCGAGCGGCAGCCGCTCGACGACTTCGACGCCCTCCTTCTCGAGCCGCGCGACCTTCTCCGGATTGTTGGTCATCAGCCGGATGCGCGGGATATTGAGCAGTTCGAGCATCCGCCCGGCAATCGCAAAATCGCGCGCTTCGACCGGAAAGCCGAGCCGCAAATTGGCGTCGACCGTGTCATAGCCTTGATCCTGCAGCGCATAGGCGCGCAGCTTGTTGACGAGGCCGATGCCGCGACCTTCCTGCCTGAGGTAAAGCAGCACGCCCCACGGCGCGCCGGCCATCGCATGGAGCGCGGCATGGAGCTGCGGCCCGCAATCGCATTTGAGGCTGCCGAGCACGTCGCCCGTCAGGCATTCGCTGTGGAGGCGGACGACGGGCGGATTGCCGTCGCGCTTGCCGATGACGAGCGCGACATGGTCCGACGCCTCCTCAGGCGAGCGGAAGGCGATGATCTCGGCGCTTTCGCTGGCTGCGACGGGAAGCCGCGCGCGCGCGGCAATCTGGAGCCGCGTGGGGTCGAGTAACGCGGCGACATCGTCGACGGTGCACAGGGTTTCGGTGTCGCCGGCGGCTTCGCGCACGAAAAAGGCGGGGAGCAGCCCGGCATGGCGCGCCATCGTCATTGCAGCGGTCGCCGCCGCTTCGCCGCCGGTCGCGATAGTGCGGAAGGGACCCTTGAGCGGGTTGGCCAGATCGAGCGCCGGATCGGCGATCGCGAGGGCGGCCGTGACGGTATCGGCGGCGTTCGCCAGCCGGACTGGACCCGGCGTTGCGGCGACGCGCTGATTGGCCAGCTTGAGCGTGACCGCGCGTTCGCCCGAGAGCAGCGCGTCATGGCCTCCAAACTCGGCCAGCGCCTCATCGCGCGCGCTTTCGACCGCGAGCAGGTCGAGCACACCGTCCGCGCCCTCAATGCGAAATGGCCAACCGCGCCGCAGCGCGTCGATGGCGCGTGCCGCCCGCCGGGCGCCGATATGGCTCAAAAATCGAACTCGGTGATCAGCGGGATGTGGTCCGACGGCCGTTCCCAGCTGCGCGCGGGCTGGACGATGCGGTGCGAGACCGCCTTGGGCATCAGGTCGGGGGTCACCCACATATGGTCGAGCCGGCGGCCGCGGTTCGACGCTTCCCAATCCTTCGCGCGATAGCTCCACCAGGTGTAGAGCGGTGTCGGCGCCTCGATGAAGTGGCGCCCGAGGTCGACCCAGTTCGATGCCGCCTGCAGCCGCGCGAGCGTTTCGACCTCCAAGGGCGTGTGGCTGACGACGTCGAGCAGTGCCTTGTGGTTCCACACGTCGCTTTCGAGCGGCGCGACGTTGAAATCGCCGGTGAGCACCGTCGGCATGCCGGCCAGCGTCGCCGACCATTCGGTCATGCGGCCGAAGAAATCGAGCTTCTGCCCGAATTTCGGATTGAGTTCGCGATCGGGAATATCGCCGCCCGCGGGAATATAGACATTGTCGAGCCGTACGCCCGACGGCAGCGTCACGCCGACATGGCGCGCCTCGCCATTCGCCTGCCAGTCATATTTGCGCACGTCGGTCAGCGGCAGTTTGCTGACGATCGCGACGCCGTGGTGCATGCGCTGGCCGTGGGTGACGATATGCTCATAACCCAGCCGCTTGAACATGTCGGGCGGGAACAGCGTGCATTCGACTTTCGTCTCCTGCAGGCAGAGGACATCAGGCGCTTCTTCGCGAAGGAATTTTTCGACGATGCCGATGCGGGCGCGAACGCTGTTGATGTTCCACGAAGCGATGCTGGTGCGAGTCATGCGGTGGCTCTATCGGCGCGCGCCGGGGGGCGCAACGTCCCAAACACCGGATAAATTAAACCCCCGTTCCAGGGGCGGTGGAACGGGGGTTCAAGGTCAGCGTTCGTCACGCTCTTGAATGAAGGTGCCTGGCAGTCCGGGTGGGGCAACAGGGGGAAACCCAAATCCGGGGGCCGTGTTGGCGCCTTCGAGAGATGAAATAGCCGGTCTTCCCTGTCGCCAAGCTGAACAAAATACACGCTCTGGCGCCGTTCTTGCAGTTCGTCGATACGAGACGTCCGTTGGTCCGGAAAAATGGCGCCGAATCCGTCTCGCAGATTCGGCGCCATGATTTTGAAAGCGGCAGTCGGCTTGCGTCAACCCGCGCGGCCGCGCTGCTTCGGCCGCGGGTCGGTCCATTTGAACGCCGAATCGGCGATCGCGACGTTGAATTTCTGGTTGGTGAGGTCGATGCGCGTCCGGTTGTTCTGCGAATCGAGCGCGACCCAGCCGCGCAGCCGCAACCCGGCGGGTGCCGAGCCGTCGCGCACGAACACCATGGTGATCGTGCCATATTCGGGGCGCTTGGGATCCTTGACCTCGACGCTGAGGACGTCGTTGCTGCCCGTGGGCAGGACCTTGGCATATTTCGTCAGGTCGCGGTCGGGGTCGAGCAGCGCGCCGAGCGGTGAATTCTTCACCGGCCAGCGCTGCACCTGCTTCACCTCATAGTCGATCATCGTCAGAGAGCTGCCGTCGCCGACGATCAGCAGCGGTACGTCCTTCTGATACTGGAACCGGATCTTGCCCGGACGTTTCAGGGTCAACTTGCCGCTCAGCCGCTGGCCGTTGCGGTCGGTCTGCACGAAGTCGGCGGTCATCGAGCTGGTCGACTTGAGGTGCGACTGCACCGCGGCAAGCGTGTTCGACGACTGCGCGATGGCGGGCGCGCCGATTGCGAGGCCCACAGCCGCGACGGGCGCGAGCGTCCAAGCGGCGAGGCGGGTCATGTTCGTCTTGAAGATCATCGGACTCTCATCTCTGGATAGGGGACCGGTCCATCGCAGGCGGGCATTGAACCCGCGCTGAACCTCTCGTTAGACGCTGTTCAAGTCGTGAGGCCGACAAAGGTTCCTCACCGCTGCTGACCATATTGGTCGGTGAGCACGTCGCGGCGGCCGACATGGTTCGGGGGGCTGACCAGCCCTTCTTCTTCCATCCGTTCGATCAGGCGCGCCGCGCTGTTGTACCCGATGCGCAGTTGGCGCTGCAGCCAGCTCGTCGACGCCTTCTGGCTTTCGACGACGATCTGGCACGCCTTCGCATACATGCGGTCCTCGGCGCTGTCGCCGCCCGCGGGGGCGCCCTCCATCGCGAAACCGCCGTCCTCGGGATCCTCGGTGACGCTCTCGATATAGTCGGGACGGCCCTGCCCCTTCCAGTGATCGGCGACCGCGCGGACTTCGTCGTCGGACACGAAAGGCCCGTGGATGCGCGTGATCTGCTTGCCGCCGGGGACGTAGAGCATGTCGCCTTTGCCGAGGAGTTGTTCGGCCCCAGCTTCGCCAAGAATGGTGCGGCTGTCGATCTTCGACGTCACGTTGAAGCTGATGCGCGTCGGCAGGTTCGCCTTGATGACGCCGGTGATGACGTCGACCGAAGGGCGCTGCGTCGCGAGGATCAGGTGAATGCCCGCCGCGCGTGCTTTCTGGGCGAGCCGCTGGATCAGGAATTCGACTTCCTTGCCCGCGGTCATCATCAGGTCGGCGAGTTCGTCGACGACGATCACGATCTGCGGCAGCGGCGCGTAATCGAGCGCCTCTTCCTCATAGATCGGCTGGCCGGTTTCGGGGTCGTAGCCGGTCTGGACGCGCCGCCCGAGCGACTTGCCCTTGGCGAGCGCGCCGCGCACCTTGTCGTTGTAGCTCGCGAGGTTGCGCACCGACAGCGAGGACATCATCCGGTAGCGATCCTCCATCTGCTCGACCGCCCATTTGAGCGCGCGGATCGCCTTCTTGGGCTCGGTCACGACGGGGGCAAGCAGGTGCGGAATGTCGTCATAGACGCTGAGTTCCAGCATCTTGGGATCGATCATGATCATCTTCACCTGGTCGGGACCGAGGCGATAGAGAAGCGAGAGGATCATCGCATTGAGACCGACCGACTTACCCGAACCCGTCGTGCCCGCGATCAGCAGGTGCGGCATGGGCGCAAGGTCGGCGATCATCGGGTCGCCGCTGATATTCTTGCCGAGGATGATCGGCAGCGCGCCGGTCTGATCCTGGAACAATGCGCTGCCGATGATTTCATGCAGCACCACCGACTCGCGGTTCGCGTTGGGCAGTTCGATGCCGATCACGGTGCGGCCCGGGATCGGCGCAATGCGCGCCGACAGCGCCGACATGTTGCGCGCAATATCGTCGGCGAGGTTCGATACGCGGCTCGCCTTGGTGCCCGGCGCGGGTTCGAGTTCGTACATGGTGACGACGGGGCCGGGGCGCACTGCGGTGACGACGCCCTTGACCTGGAAATCCTCCAGCACCGATTCGAGCAGGCGCGCGTTGCGTTCGAGCCCCGCCTTGTCGATCTGTCCGGTCGGCCCCGGCGGGGGCGGTGCGAGCAGGTCGATCGACGGCAGCTGGTAATTGGTGAACAGTTCGGTCTGCGGCTTCGCTTTGGGTTTCGACGGCGCGGTACGCTCGGCGGGATCGGCGATTTCGGGCGGGGCGCGGTCGCTCGGTTCGGCGACCGCGCGCGGCCGCACGACGCGGTCCATCAGATTTGGCGCGGTGGTGTCGTCGCTCGCGACCCGGGCGGGTTCGATGACACGGCTGCCTTCTGCGGCGGGCAGCCTGAAGCGCGAGGCCCAGCCCTTTTCGAGCCGCAGCGCGCGCCACGCGAGCCACAGGCCAAGCCCGACGAGCAGCAATATGGTCGCAAAGCGGATCAGCGCCGCTGCGGGTTCGCCCGCCTGCGCGAACAGCGGTGCGACCGCGCCGCCGATCAGCAGCGCGATGATCCCGCCCCAGCCGGCTGGCATCGGTGCGTTGGTCGCCGGTGACCAGAGTTCGGCCCCCAGCCCGACGAGCAGAATGCCGATGAAGCTGTAAGCAAGCTGGCGTGGCCAATAGGGCTGCGCCTCGCCCGTCCACAGCCGCCACGCGATGATGCCAAGCAGCGGCAACAGCAGGACGATCGGCGCGCCGCCGATCGACAGGCCAAGGTCGGCGAACCAGGCCCCCGCGCTGCCCATCCAGTTGGCGGCGGTGCCGTGGGCGGCGGTGTTGAGCGCCGCATCGGTGCTGTCATAGGTGACGAGCGCGAGGGTCAGGAAGAGCGTGAACAGGCCGAGCAGCGCCGCCGCGGCGATCACCAGCGATCGCGCGATGCTTTGGCGGAAAACCGTGCGCCAATCGGCCTTTGCGGGTGCGGCCTTGCGGCTAGCCATGCTCTTGTCCGGTCCCTGTCAGTTAACCACGGCGATATGCGCATGGGGCGGACTCGTCGTCAAGCACGGCCCCGCGCTCGCCCACAGCCTTTCCAACCGCCCTGCCGCACGCTAGGGCGAAGCGATGAGCGAAACGCTGCGCAGCGATGTCCTGATTTCGGGTGGCGGCCTTGTCGGCCAAGCACTCGCCCTTGCCCTCGCCCATCATGGTCTGTCGGTCCAGATCGTCGATCCCGCCGACCCGGTAACAACGATCGCGCCGGGCTTCGACGGTCGCGCATCGGCGATTGCCAGCGCGACCTGGCAGATGTTCGAAGTGTTGGGGCTCGCCGATCGCCTAGCCGGACACGGCTGCGCGATCCGTGCGATCAAGGTCGGCGACGGCGCCCCCGACAGCGACCGCGGCGGCGAGCTCGATTTCGTCACCGCCCTGGGTGATCCGCCGCTCGGCACGATGGTCGAAAATCGCCAGCTCCGCCTCGCGCTGGCCGCTGCGCTTTCCGAGGCGCCGCTGGTGCGATTGCACATGCCGGCTGCGGTCGTTTCGCGCGACATCGACGCGCATGGCGTCACGCTGACGCTGACCGATGGCACCAAGCTTGCGGCGCCGCTGCTGATCGTCGCCGAAGGTCGCCGCTCGCCGACCCGCGACGCCGCGGGGTTCAGCATCGCGAACTGGTCGTACCATCATCATGCGATGATCGGCGCGGTCGCGCATGAAAAGCCGCACGGCAATATCGCGCACGAAATCTTCTATCCATCGGGTCCGTTTGCGCTGTTGCCGCTCGTCGATGATCCAGAGGGGCGGCACCGCTCGGCGTTCGTCTGGACCGTTGCCGAAAAGGACGGCCCGGGCTTTGCCAAGCTCGGCGAGCGCGGCTTTGTCGCCGAACTGCAAAAACGCGCGGGCGGCACGCTCGGCGCGATGGAGCTCGTCGCGCCGCGCATGACCTATCCGCTCGGCTTTCATCACAGCGCATCGATCGTCGCCGACCGCATCGCGCTGGTCGGCGATGCCGCGCACGGCATCCACCCGATCGCGGGGCAGGGGCTCAACCTTGGCCTGCGCGATGTCGCGGCGCTGACCGAAGTGCTCGTCGAAGGCGCGCGGCTCGGGCTCGACCTCGGCGATGCGGCGCTCCTCGCGCGCTACCAGCGCTGGCGCGGGCTCGACAATATGATGGTCAGCCTCGCGACCGACGGGTTGACGCGGCTGTTCGGCATCCCGGGCCGCACCGCCGCCGCGGTGCGGCGCACCGGGCTGGGCGCGGTGCAGCGGCTGCCGATGCTCAAGCGTTTCTTCATGGACGAGGCGCGCGGCGAGGCGGGCGACCTGCCGCGCCTGCTCGCGGGCGCCGAAATCTAGGTATTACTACCTACGGCGCCGGCAGCACGGAGCTAAGCATGACACCCTATCCCTACCAATGCGGCAACTATGCCGTGACACGATGGGGGACAGGGCCATGTCGGCAAAAAGCGATGCGCTCGAAGCTGCGGTGACGGACTATATTCAGGCGCGAACCGCGCTCGACGCGGTGCCGGGCCCGCGAGCTCGGGCTTTGGCCGACCGCAGCTTTACCCGGCTCGCCGCGCTCGCCGCGTCGCGTATCCGCTATTTCACGCGCAGCTATGGGCTGACCGATGTTGCCGAGGATGCCGCGCAAGTGTGCGCGATCGCGCTGCATCGCGCAGCCGAACGCTATGATCCGGCGCGCGCGCGCTTCACCACCTATGTGAACTGGCAATTCCGCGCCGAACTGCAGGCGCTGCGGCATCGGCTTCACGGCGACCAGCGTTGCGCCGGGCGGCGGTATGTCACCGCGACGCTATCGCTCGACGCGTTGCAGGAAGAGGGCGCCGACGCGTGGCTGACCGATCCGGCTGCCGAAGATGACACCGAGAAGGGCGCGGCCGACAATCTTGCCGCGCTTTTTGCCGACCGGTTGGTCGAGGAGTGGGCGAGCCGCCGCCGCACAAGGCTGTGCGCATCGCGCGGCGATGAAAGCCGGCTGGAAACCCGGCTCGCCGCCGAAAAGAAGCTCGTTCGGCACCATCTGATGGTGAGCGACGCGGCGGACCGTCTGCGCGAAAGCGACCGGCATGTCGTACGCCGGGCGCTCGCCGACATCGTCCATCATGCGCCGGTCCGCAAGCTCCACTAATGCGCTATTGCAGCGTGGCGCGGCCGTCGTCGCCGTCTAAGCGGCCGAAAAACTGCATCAGCTGGACGACCAGTTCGGCGCGCGCGTCGATCGGCGTCGCTTCGAGCAGCGCCTGCTTCGCGGCGGCATCGAACGGCGCGACCTGCGCGATGCCGTTGACGAGCGTGGCGTCGTCGAGCTGGCCGACTGAATCCCAATCGACGACATAGCCTTGCCGCGCCGCGAAGCGCTTGGCCTCGCGTTCGAGGCTGGCGCGCTCGATGCTTGCCAGCACCACTTCATCTTCGGCTTCGAGTTCGATCTCGGCTTCGACCTGCCGGAACGGCGTCGTGACGTCGAGTTCGCGGCGAACGCGAAAGCGCGCGACGCCTTCGAGAATTAGGTTGAAGCGGCCCTCGTCGAGCGCCTCGACGTCGACGATACGCCCGACGCAGCCGACGTCATAGAGCGCGGGCGGTTCGCGGTCCTCTTCGCCGGGAAGCTGGCGCGGCTGGATCATCCCGATCTGCCGGTCGCGCGCCAGCACTTCCTGCACCATCGCCGAATAGCGCGGCTCGAAGATATGCAGCGGCAGGTGCAGGCCGGGGAACAGCACCGCGCCGGTGAGCGGAAAGATCGCGATCCGCTGGATGGTCAGAGGCGCGGTTTCGCCCATCAGCCGAACAGGATCAGCGACAGGCGGCGGCGCTGCGCCGCGACCCATGCGTCTTCGAGGCCGACGGCTTCGAACAGCGACAGCAATTTGGCGCGCGCGGCGTCCTCATTCCATTCGCGATCGGCGGCGACGATGTGGAGGAGATTGTCGGCGGCGGCGTCACGCTGGCCCGCGCCGATCTGGGCGCTCGCCAGGTCGTAACGGGCTTGGTGGTCATCGGGATTCGCAGCCACAGCGGCTTCGAACGCGGCGAGTTCGCCCGCATCGGGGGCATCGGCGGCGAGCGCGAGCGCGCTTTTCGCCTGCGCGATCGTGGGATCTTCGGCGATCTCGGCAGGGATCATGTCGAGCGCGGCCTGTGCGCCTTCGATATCGCCCGCGAGGACAAGCGCGCGAATCCGTCCGCCATGCGCCGCTGCGTTGTCGGGCGCCATTTCGAGGATCTGTGCAAAGATGCTGGCGGCGCGCGCGCCGTCGCCTTCGGCGAGGACAGCATCGCCCATCTCGATCAGCGGCGCGATCTCGACCGCGCGGGCGGTCGCTTCGCTCTCGATCGGAAGCTGCGCGAGTAGCTGGTCGAGAATCGCCTTCAACTGGCTTTCGGTGCGCGCGTTGGTCAGGTTGGCGACCGGCTGGCCCTGGAAGATCGCGTAGACGGTCGGGATCGACTGGACCTGGAACTGGGCGGCGATGAAGCGATTCGCATCGACATCGACCTTGACCAGCATGACGCCCTTGTCGGCATAATCCGCGGCGACCTTTTCGAGCACCGGGCCGAGCTGTTTGCACGGGCCGCACCATTCGGCCCAGAAATCGAGGATGACGAGGCTGGTCATCGAAGGTTCGACGACGTCGCTGCGGAAGGCTTCGACGGCTTCCTTTTCGGTGGGGTTCAGACCGAGCGTGGCCACGCAAACATGCTCCTGTTTTGATTTGCCGTCGCTTCTGCGCCGGCGGAAAGACTCTTTCCCCGCTTATGTGGGATTTGCGGGCGATATGCCAACCCTTCGGAGAAAATGCACAATCAGGGGTTGCCGAGTCAAAAAGCCGGTGCTAATCGCCCGCCTCACCCGCTGGAACCGACCGGTTTCCAGCCGCCAGAGCGGGCGTAGCTCAGGGGTAGAGCACAACCTTGCCAAGGTTGGGGTCGAGGGTTCGAATCCCTTCGCCCGCTCCAGTTTTTACCGTAAAATCAGATGGTTATACGGCAGTCGCCGCGAGCGACGCTGGTGAGTGGGCAAGGCTTTTTTGCCATTCTCTCCAAATACTCACCAAACAAATCTATAATGACAAGTCGGTTTTCTGCCGTTCCGCGATCAGGGACACGCGCTTGGCCGCGGCACGTCCGGACGATGATGACGCGGGTCGTCGCTCTTTGAGGGTGAAGAAGAGATTATCGCGAGAACTTCGCGCTTGCCGACTCCGCGCCATCTCATTTTCATATTAAGGAATGCCGGCAATCCAATTGTCATGGCGCAAAAATCCTCGCCGCAAGGGCAATTGATATTACTCTATTGTCGATCGTACCGGACTGGCCTAGAAGGGTGGCATAAATTCTGGGATGTGGATTCGTTATGAAACCCTATGATTTGTCGAACCCCCAAGAGCGCGTGATCGGGAAGGTTCTCGCTTGGCAAGCCCAAGTCCAGGGGGATGCGTCCTGGCTGGTAGAAGATGGTCGTGAACTAAGCTTCGGCGAGGCGGACGACCTCGTCAATCGCTATGCAAACAGCCTTGCCGAACTGGGTGTGGGGCCTGGGCGTGTCGCCGCCATGATCATGGAGCCTTCTATCGAAGTGGTCCTGATTTCATTTGCTGTCGCGAGGATCGGCGGCATCTTCATGACGGTCTCGACCGATTTCAGCGGCAGATTTCTCGACGACGCCATCGCGGCGTGCGAGGCTCATGTCCTAATCGTCGATGCCGCGTTCGCTCCGCGTCTCGACAAACTCGACGAACTTCGCGGCGTCCAGAGCCTCGTAGTGAGCGGCGAGTGGGCCGGCGGCAAGTTTCCAGCGCTTCCGCTCTCCGGCTTTTGTCAGGCGGCAGCCGACGCGCCCGCGCATGAAGCGAAGTGGCTCGATCCCGTTCAAGTGTGGTGGTCATCGGGTACGACCGGGAAGCCGAAAGGCGTCATGCACTCGCACAGTTCGGTCCTGATGCAGGTGCTCAGTCACGATCGGGGCATCCAGGCGGGCGACACGCTTTACAGCTGCACGCCGGTCTATCTTGGGAGCAGCTGGACGGGTTCCATCTATCCGTCCCTGGTCATGGGCGTTCGCGCTGCGATCGATCCCAAATTCTCGGTCAGCCGCTTCTGGGACCGGATCAAGTCTTTCAATGCGACCCATGCGTTCACGCTCGGGGCGATGCACATGCATCTCTGGAATTCACCGGAGAAGCCGGACGATGCGGACAACACGCTTCGGCGGTTCGCCGCCATGCCGATGGCTCCCGAAATCATCCGGCAGTTCAAGCCGCGCTTCGGTATCGAGGATATGCGGCAGGGCTATGGTACTAGCGAGACCTTCCGGGTTTTCGACGAAACCGAGGAATCCGGCGATCGCTCCGGTGCCGTGCTGGGCTACCCCGTTCCACATCTCGAAATTGCCCTGCTCGACGACGAAGACCGGCCGGTCGACGAGGGGCAAGCGGGCGAAATCTGCGTTCGCCCGCGGGCCCCAGGTTATATTTTCCTCGGGTATTTCAACGACCCGGCCCGTACCGCCGAGACGTGGCGGTCGCTGTGGCACCATACCGGCGATATGGCGATGAAGGGCGTGGACGGACTCTACCGCTTCGCGGACCGCAAGAAGGACTACATCCGCTACAAGGGGCGGAACATGTCGATGTTCGAGGTCGAGGACGTCGTCATCCGGCATCCGCTCGTCAAGGATGTGGCGGCATTCGGCATCGAGTCGAGCGAGCTTGAATCGGAATCGGAGCTCATGGTCACGGTCGTCGCAGAACCCGGTGCGGATCTGTCGGCACCCGACATCGCGCGGTTCATCAATGACGAGGCACCCTATTATTTCGTGCCGCGATTTATCGATTTCGCGGTGAAGCTGCCGCGCAACGATCATGGCCGCCTCGTGAAACAGGATCTGCGCGATGCAGGCGTGACGAGTACGACATGGGATCGCGAAACAAGCGACTTCGTCATCAGCCGCGACTGAGAGCGCGGCTGGCGACGATCAGGTTCAGGCTGGCGGTGTCCGCCCGGGAGAGAGACAAGATGGAGCCTAAGGATAAGGTAGCCGCATTCCTGCGCGGCACGAAGCAGCTGATCATCGACGGAAAGAAGCAACCCGCTCAGTCGGGCGAGACTTTCGACGTGATTAATCCGGCGACCGAGGACGTCATCGCGACGGTTTCGAAAGGGGGCGCCGCAGATATTGACGCGGCGGTCCGCGCCGCCCGGCGCAGCTTCGAGACGAAAAGCTGGCGGTCCATGCCTGCCCCCCAGCGCGGCGCGGTCATGCGTCGGCTTGCCGATCTCATCGAACAGAATGTCGAGGAGCTCGCGCTCCTGGAGTCGATGAACAACGGTATGCCCATCACAATGGCGCGCGGCAGCGTCATGAGCTGCGCCAATACCGTGCGCTGGTCGGCCAGCTCGATACAGCGCATTTACGGCAAGGCGGTGGCGGAGTCCCTTTCGGCGCCCGGCGAGTTTCTCGCTTACACGCGCCGCGAGCCAGTGGGGGTAGTCGGGGTCATCACGCCGTGGAATGGGCCGCTCAGCACGATGCTCAACAAAGTGAGCCCGGCGCTGGCGGCGGGCTGCAGCGTCGTCCACAAACCCTCCGAGATCACGCCCCTGTCGGCGCTACGCGTAGCCGAATTGGCACTCGAGGCGGGCTTGCCCGAAGGTGTTCTGAACGTTGTCCCCGGGTTTGGCACGGACGCTGGGCAAGCGATCGCAGACCATGGCGACATCAACAAGATCACTTTCACAGGCTCGACCGGCGTCGGCAAGAATCTCGTCCGGGCATCGGCCGGCAACCTGAAGCGCGTTACGCTCGAACTCGGTGGAAAGTCACCGTGCATGGTCTTCGACGACGCCGATATGGATGTCGCGATTCCGGCCGCAGCGATGGCGATCACCATGAATTGCGGCCAGGTGTGCTTTGCGGGGTCGCGCCTGTTCGTCCAGCGCAAATCCTTTGATCGCGTTCTTGCCGGCATCTCCGACTATATGCAGCGGCTCAAGCCGGGGAACCCTCAGGACGCCACGACGACCCTTGGTCCAGTGGTGTCGGCGGCCCAGAAGAAGCGGGTTACCGACTATATCGAGATCGGCAAGGCCGAAGGGGCCGAACTCATAAACGGCGGTCAGGCCATGCCCGACCGCGGCTATTTCGTGTCGCCGACGATCTTTGCCTACACCGACCGCAATCTTCGGGTCGTGAAGGAAGAAATCTTCGGCCCGGTGCTCGTGGCAACCCCGTTCGATGATATCGACGACCTGGTCCCGCTCGCGAACGACAGCCAATTCGGGCTGGGGGGCGGTATCTTCACGACCAACGTCAACACCGCCCATCGGCTCGCATCGCGCGTTGCCACCGGCAATCTCTGGGTCAATTGCTATTCCATCCTCGACGTGACGATGCCCTTCGGCGGATATAAGGAATCGGGTTGGGGCCGTGAGCATGGCGAAGAGGGGCTCGACTCGTTCCTGGAATCGAAGAGCGTCTATCTGAAGCTCGGCTGATCGCAGGCCCGGCGCGCTAGTCGACCTGGAGAAAGATCCGGATATCGGGCGGCGCCGCCGTCGCCTGCAGCGCTGCGACTTCCTCGTGCAACCTCCGCTCGGCCGCACTGGAGCGCTGACGCAGGTGCAGATAGTCGCGCCAATCGCGGCAGATGAATCGTTGCACCCAATGCGTGTCGTCCTCAAGATCGCGGCGCAACGTCCACTCGCGCGCGCCATTTCGCAGCCGCGTCGCGCGAACCTCCTTCATCAGCGCGAGGAAGGCTTCGTCGGCCACGGGATCGATTCCATAGTGAAGTTCGATGACGATCGGGCCGACATCGAGCGGCAGCCGGTCAACCTCCATCAGTGCACCGGGGAGCGGTTCCGGCTCGCCCCGGGGCGTCGCCTCCGGGGTGCGGATCGGGTAGACAAGTCCAACGAGAATCGTAGCGGCGAATGCCAGTGCGACGAGTTCGAGCGCTCCAACTAGCCCGGTGCGGGTAGTGATCTCGCCCCACATCAGGCTGCCGATGGCCATGCCACCGGCAAAGACGGACTGAAAGGCCGACAAGGTGCGCGCGGACACCCAACGTGGCGAGTTCGTCTGGAAAAAGACGTTCAGCAGAGCGCCCTGACCCGCTATTCCGACACCCGCGAGCAGGAAGCCTGCGCAACTCGGCGCAAGCGACGTGCTGAACGCGACCAGCGCACTGCCGGCGGCACCCGCCAGACTCAATATTCTTGCGCCTCCTTCGGTACCGAAGCGATTGCGAAGGCGGCCTTGGCCAAGCGCACCCACGACCGATCCGGCACCGAGCGATGCCAGGAGGAGCCCAAATGTTTCCGATCCGCCGCCGACGACGTCGCGCGCGATCAGCGGTGCAAGGGCCGTCAGCGCACAACCGATCAGTCCGGCGAGCAGCGCCCGCAGCGTGGCGGCCCGCAGCGGCGCGCTATGCGATATATAACGCAGCCCGGCCGTGAGCGCCTGGCCAAGCCGTTCGCGCGGAAGCGTCGCACGATGGAGCTTCGGCCGCCACAGGAGGAACGCGAGGAGGATGGGGATGAAGCTGACGGTATTGAACAGGAAGCCGCCGAGCGGGCCCGCGACGGAAACAAGCAGGCCGCCAGCACCCGGACCGGCACTTCGCGCGAGATTGTAGCTCACGCTGTTGAGCATGATCGCCTGTGGCAGCTGGGCCGGAGTAACCTGTTCGGCAACCGCGGTCTGCCAGGCGGGAGAAAATATGGCATTCCCCGTCCCGACGAGAAAACAGCAGAACAGCAGCGGCCATGCCGAAAGACCGCTTCCGACAGTCAGGGCGACGAGCACGAGCGAGGCGAGAAGTCCGAGCGCGAGGGCGACGATCGCGACGCGCCTGCGGTCGTAGAGATCGGCGAAGGTGCCCGCTGCGATGCCGAACAGAAAGATCGGAGCGACGATGGCAGACTGGACGAGGGCGACGAGCGTGGGCCCTTCGCCAAGCCCTACCATGGCCCACGCTGCTCCGACCATGAGCATGAAGGTCCCGAAATTCGCGACGATGCTCGCGGCCCATAGGTTGCGATAACCCGGGTTCGCCAGGGCACTCGGCGGATCTGCCATGTCGCTCATCGGTCGCTCCTCCTACGGGGATATCGAGCGGGTCGCGTCGCTGCGCGCGCAACTGGAGCGCGCCGTCCGCTGCGATCGCATGCCGTCTCCCTAAATGACACTCTGCAAAGAGTTAACGCTTTCGTCTAGGGAAAACGCATTCCTTGGATATATCTTTGCTCTTGGTGACGATTTAGTTTATTCTATAGGAAGAAAATTCGCCGTCAGCGGCGCGTCAAAAAGTGGATCGAACGTCATGTATCAAGACATCGAAACGGAAACCCGCGGTTGCGCCCGATGGATTTTCATTGCCCGACCTGAGCATAGCAATGCGGCGCGGATCGATACCGTTCGCGAGCTCTGTGCGGCGCTCGACGAAGCCGCGTCGGACGAAGCGATTCGCGTGATCGTTCTGAGCCATCGCGGCAAGCATTTCCTTGCCGGCGCGGACTTCTCCATGCTCGAAGATCTCGCAAAGATGACGACCGTGCAGGTCCGCAACGAAATTTACGAGCATTTCCAGGGCGCGGCGCGCCGTCTTCACCTCTGCGCCAAGCCGACGATTGCTGCGGTGCGCGGCGCCGCAATCACGGTTGGATGCGAGCTGGCGATTGCCTGCGATTTCCGCCTGGTGACAAGCAGTGCTATGTTTCATGAAAGCTGGGCGCGGATGAACCTCATTGCGCCGCTCGGTGGTCTCAAAGTTCTCCCGGCGCTGATCGGATTTGGGCGCGCAAAGGAAATGATGCTGCTCGGCCGCGAGGTCCGCGGCGAGGAGGCGGTCGAAATCGGCCTGGCGACGCGACTTCTCGAAGCCGATGGATTCGAGGACAGCGTCCAGGCGTTTGCGCTGCAACTTGGCGAAAAGCCGCCCCTCTCCTATGCCGCTGCCAAGGAAGGCCTTCGCCGCGGTATGGAATCGAGTTTCGATGACGGCTGGGCCCTTAACCTCCTCGCCCAGAACATGCTCATTGGATCGGACGATTATCGCGAAGGTGTTGCCGCGGCGGTCGAACGCCGTCCGCCGTCCTTCTCGGGCCGCTGAGACGAGCGCCCCCGCGATGGAGCCTGAGCCGATCGATTTCGAGACGGAGCGGGGCCTTGTCCTCATGGGCGATGCACTCGGCCCTGAACATGGGCCGCTCATTCTTCTCCTGCATGGCGGCGGACAGACGCGCCAATCCTGGGCTGAAACGCAGGTTCAGCTTGCCGCAAGGGGGTTTAGAGCTCTCGCTCTTGATCAGCGCGGGCATGGAGAAGCCAGCTGGTCGAAATCGGGCGCCTATGGTCTTGAATCCTATGCCGCGGACATTGCCGCAGTCGCACGGCTGATCGGTACCCCGCCCGTGGCGCTCGTTGGTGCATCGCTCGGAGGCATGGCCTCGATGCTCGCACTGGGGGAAAAGATGCTGCCGGGAACCCCGGCGCTCGTGCTGGTTGATGTGGTCCACCGTCCCGAAGCAGAAGGCGCGAGCCATATCCGGACTTTCATGTCCTCTGCATCAGATGGCTTCGACAATCTGGAAGCGGCCGCCGACGCCGTCGCCGCCTATCTGCCGCACCGCGAGCGCCCGCGGCGCCTCGACGGCTTGCGGCGCAACCTCCGCGAGCGCGAGGGGCGCTGGTACTGGCACTGGGACCCCGCCTTCATGAGATATCGCGACGCCGATACCGGTACTCGCTTCGACCTCGAGCGCGTGGCCGCAGCGGCGGCGCGCCTCGAGGGGCCGGTGATGCTCGTCCGCGGCGAACGGAGCGAGATCGTCAGCGAGGATCTCGCTCGCGAATTTCAGGCGCTGGTGCCGCACGCCGACCTTGCAGTTGTACCGGGCGCGTCGCACATGGTGTCAGGCGACAGTAATGATGCATTCGTCGCCGCGATCATGAAATTTCTCCGAAAAGCTTAGCGCTGCGGGGACTAGACCTCGATCAGGACAGCCCCGGCCTGCCCGCCGCCTGCACACATCGCCGCGACGCCAAGGCCGCCCCCGCGGCGCTCGAGATCGCGGATGAGCGTCGCGATCATCCGGCCGCCAGATGCCGCGACTGGATGGCCGATCGAACAGCCCGAGCCGGAAATATTGACCCGGTCCTCATCGAGAGAAAATTGCCGGCAGGCCGCGAGGGGGACCACGGCGAATGCTTCGTTGATCTCCCAGAGGGAGATGTCCGCGGCACTGCGGCCGGCTTTGGCCAGCAGTTTTTCGATGACGTCGATGGCTGCCATCCCCGTACGGGCAGGGTCGCTGCCGAGCGACGTCCAGCCAATGAGGCGGGCCCGGGTGCCGAGACCTTCGCTCCGCGCGACATCGTCGCGGGTGATGACGAGGGCGGAGGCCGCGTCGTTGACGCCGCTCGCATTGCCGGCGGTGATCGGGAAATCGGCGATTTCTGGATGAATCGGTTTGAGCGTGGCAAGCTTTTCGAGGCTCGAGTCGCGCCGCGGATGCTCGTCGGTCGCAAACTCGAAGAAGCTACCGTCCTCCTTGCGCGCGCTGACCGGTACGATCTCGTCATGAAAATGTCCCGCTTCGATCGCTGCGGCGGCGCGATGATGGCTGCGTACCGCCCAAGCATCCATTTCGGCCCGCGTGATTCCGGTCAGCTTCGCGGTATTCCATCCTACCGTGATCGACATGTCGCGATTGGGCGCATCGGGGCGGTCGGGATGGGTTGGAGGTCCCCAAGGAGAATGGGTCTCGCCAGTCGCCGGGTCGCGCCAGCTGAGGGTCGGCGCGGTCGACGTCGATTGCACGCCGCCCGCGATGATCAGATCTTCCATCCCGGAGAGGACTTGCGCTGCGGCAAGCCCTGCCGCGGTCAGGCTGCCGGCGCAGTGCCGGTTGATCGCCATCCCGCCAGCCCGGGGAAGCCCGCACTCAACCACGGCGTGCCGCGCGACGGCGCCGCCGCCCCACATCGACT
The DNA here is from genome assembly GCF_050725655.1 of Sphingopyxis sp. GTDB lineage: Bacteria > Pseudomonadota > Alphaproteobacteria > Sphingomonadales > Sphingomonadaceae > Sphingopyxis. The sequence goes on from NZ_JBOHHT010000089.1 coordinate 22,786, forward strand.
CGGCGAAGATCACGTCATCGACCGCGTCCTTGTCGATACCGGCGCGATCGATTGCGCCCGCAAGGATGGTGCGCGCGAGTTCGTTGGCAGTGGTGTGCGCGAGGCTGCCCTTGCGCGCAGTGGCAACCGGGGTGCGCACGGCGGTGACGATGACGGCCTGGCTCATAAACATTCCTTCTCGGTGTCGGCGCGGGTCAATTCTTGCGGAGGTCGCCATATTTGGCGATTGCGGCCTCAAGCAATGGCGGGACATGGTCGGTGGGATAACGGCCTGGCGAGGGCGCCGCGGTACGAAGGATTTGCCGGCCGAGCGTGGCCTGGTGAATCTCGGTCGGCCCGTCGACAATCGCCATGCGGAACGCGCTCGAGATCATCTGCCCAAATCGCATCTCGTTCGAAGCGCCCAGCGACCCATGGATATGCGCACAGCCCCAGATGATTTCCTTGGCGGTTTCGGCGGTCGCCACCTTGCACGCGGCGGTCTGTATATAGGCCTCGCGCGCCCGCGCCGCGCCTTGGTCATAAAGCCAGGCGGTGTGCAGGACGAGCAGCCGGAACTGCTGGAGCTTCGACCAATAACCTCCGATCTGGTCCTGGACGACGCCAAGATCAGCAATCTTGCCGTCCTTCGCCTTGCGGCTGACCGCACGCTCGCACGCCATCTCCAGCGCCTTCTGGCACAAACCGACGGTGCGCATTGCATGATGGATGCGGCCGCCGCCGAGGCGCGATTGGGCCACCTTGAAGCCTTGACCGGGCTCGCCGAGAATCGCGGACGCCGGAATGCGGACATCGGTGTAGCTGACGAACGCGTGCGACGATTCCTCCGGGCTTTCTCCCCAGGTTCCCACGTTGCGCTCGATCTTGACCCCCGGTGTCCCGGCCGGAATCAGGAACATCGTCATCTTCTCGTGCCGTTCGGCATCAGGGTGCGTCACGACCGGTACGATCAGGAAGGCGGCATAGCGAGCGTTCGAGGCGAACCATTTCTCGCCGTTGATGACCCAGTGGTTTCCATCCTGCACGGCGCGGGTGACGAACGTGCTCGGATCGGAGCCTCCGTCGGGCTCGGTCATCGAATAGCAGCTGATGATATCGCCATCGAGGAGCGGCTTGAGGTAGCTTTGCTTTTGTTCCTCGGTGCCGAAGCGGGCGAGGATCTCGCTGTTGCCGCTGTCGGGCGCCTGCGCGCCGAAGATGCGCGGCGCCCAGTTCGAACGCCCCAATATTTCATTGATATAGCAGAGCTTCGCCTGCCCGAACCCCTGACCGCCGAGTTCTGGATCGAGATGCGGCGCCCAGAGCCCCTGCTCGCGAACCTGCTGCTGGAGCTGCTTGACGACCATCGTCGCCTTCTCGTTCGTGATATCGTAGCTCGTATTCGGATTATAATCGAACATCGCGTCGAGGGGTTCGACGGACTCGCGAACGAACGTCCGGATCCATTCGAGTTTTGCTTCGAATTCCGGTTCCAGGCTGAAGTCGATCATCGGGGCATCCTGTTTATGGTTGTTTCGTGAATTGAGTTATATGAATATACGTCTCATTGGCAAGCCCAAAGAGAAACGCAGCGAAAGGATCCAGCTTCTATGGTCGATCTCAGCGGCCGAACGGCCATTGTCACGGGAGGCGCCCGCGGCATCGGCGCCAGTCTTGCTCGCGGCCTCGCGAACGCGGGGGCGAAGCTTGTCTTGCTCGACCTGCGTGCCGATGTCGGTGAAGCGTTGGCGCGCGAAATCGGCGAGGCGTCCTGCCGCTTCATGGCCTGCGACGTGGCGGATTCCCCTGCGGTCGAGGGAGCCTTTCGTGAGGCCGACGCCTTCCTCGGTTCTCTCGACATCCTCATCTGCTCCGCTGGGCTGGACAAGCCTGGCTATGCCGCAGAGGATATACCCGTCGACGTCTTCGATCGTCTCATGAACGTTAACGCGCGCGGCACTTTTCTTGCGAATCAACAAGCTGCGCGGCGCATGAAAACCCAAAAAGGACGGGGCGGCGGCACCATGGTGAACTTGGCCTCCTTCGCGGGAATTCGCGGAATGCCCGAGCGGGCGGCCTATTCGGCGGCGAAGGGCGCGGTTCTTGCCTGGACCCGCGCTGCGGCGGGCAGCTGGGCGGAATTTGACATCACGGTCAACGCCCTTGCTCCGACGATGGCGACCGAGGCGGCAGAGCGTTATATCGACAGCCTGACGCCCGGTGATCGCCAGGCAATGGATGAGCAGCTTGATCGCGTGGTTCCGCTCGGCGGACGGCTCGGCGTGGTCGAGACGGACCTCCTGCCGCTCGTCCTGATGCTCTGCGGGCAGGGTGGCCGCTACATCACCGGGCAATGTTTTGCGGTCGACGGCGGACGCACGATGCTGGGTTCCTGATGGGATAGAGTGATCGCAATGGGCATCGGCGTCGGTTCCGACCGAGACGATCGCGCCACCCCGTGTTCGACGCATCGCTTGCGCCTTGCTGAAATGGGTCCGGCATCGCGCGCCGCTTCGGCACCGCGCGTCCGAGGTCGTGCGTCCGAGGTCGTGCGCTACGAAGCCCCAGGCGGGTTTGCCAATTCGCGGCGCGGGTCACCCGGCCGCCGCCACCTCTTGCAGGATTGGACGAATTTCACGGCTGAAGCCTTCCGGATCGTCGGAAGGGGCGAAATGGCTGAGACCGTCCAGAACCTTGAAGATCACCCCGGGGAAGCGGCGCGCCACAGCTTGCGGACCGCAATCGTCGTGCGCGAGACTGGGGTCATAGCTTCCGCTCAGGAGATAGACCTTGGCGTGCGCAGGATCGAACCGGTCCCCGTCGCGTCGGAAATCATGCTCATGCATGAAATAGTCATTGTCACCGGCATAGACGCCCGGAAAATTCGACCGGTAGATCCAGTAGCTTTCCTGCCGGTTCGCCTCGAGCGCAAGCGGACTGGTCGCGGCGTAGCAGGATGAGGCGTAGAGATTGTTCGAATGGCGCGGATTGCGGAAGCGGTCGTTCGAGAAATCTTTGGCGAAACGCATGTCGTGCCAGCCGTTTAGCGCAAGGAAGGCGCGGAACTTGCCGGGGTGGAAGGCGGCAAGGTCGAGCGCGAGCTGGCCGCCGACCGAACAGCCCATGAATGCGGGTCGGTCGAGGCCAAGCGATCCTGAGAAGGCGACGACCCAATCCATGAGTTGCTTCTGGCTCACGCGATACTGGTCGTGCCACCACTGCGTCCCTGTCGGAGGCAGCGACCGGCCGTGATAGGGCAGGTCATAGGCAATCATCGTGAAGTCGCGCTGCAGCACCGGATCGGCAAGAAGGTGCCGCCATTGGCGGCTATCGCCGCCCGCGGTATGCTGGAGCAGCAGGGGAACGGGTCCGGTCCCCGCTGTTTCATAGTAAATGCGAAAGTCGGTCCCGTCGACCGTTACCCAGCGATAGCGGCCGATCGGATCATCGGTATCGCGAAATGGCTCCGCATTCGTCGCCATGACCTTGAGAGGGCCGCGAAGCGCTTCGCCGAGGAGCAGATAGAGGCGCTCGATAGCCGGATGAAAAGGCGCGACGAAGCGTTCCAGATCGCCCTCGATCACGAGCCCGTTACGCTGTGCCATCGTCGCGCTCTCGAAACCCGGCGGCGGCGGATTCCTGGCCAGCCCTTCCCATACAGCGGGCGGGATGCGCAAAAGGATGTCGGGCGCGCTCGTCGCCTCCGCGACACCGGCGGCGATGCCATCGCGAACCGCAATCTCTATCCTCCTGTCGCCGTCGGTAAACTGTAGCGATCCTTCGTCCATGAAAGTGAGCGTGGCGCGGAGCCATGCGTCGTCGAGAACCAAGGAAGAGAAGCGGCAGATGTCGAGTTGTGCCATGCAATTTACCTTATGGGTGTGTGCGGATGTTCGTCCCGCAGCAGTTCGAACGCCGCGTCGAGATGCTCGGCCGTCGTTCCGCTGCCTGGCCGAGCCGACATCCGCATCGCGACGCCGAGCGCAGCCATCGCGTAAGCCGCGAGGTGGAAGGACTGGATTTCGCCGACGTCGAGCAGGGGATGGGCGACCAGCGTCGCGGCAATCGCGTCTTCCCACTTGCCCTGGCGGGCGCGGATGCCGCCGAGAAGAGCAGGCGACGACGTGGCCAGGCGCGACAACGCCGCTAGCCGCTCGCGATCGGGAGCCGACATATCGCCGTAGACGTCAAGTGCCCGGCGCAACACCGCCGGGGCCGAACCCGGCGAAGGATCCGCAGAGATGCGCGCGCATATCGCCTTGTTGTGTCCGTCCATCCAGCTGAGGACAACATCTTCCTTCGTCGGATAATGCCTGAAGAAAGTTCGCTGCGAACAACCGGCGATCGTCGCGATGGCTTGGGTGGTTACCGCATCATAGCCGCGGGTCTGGAACAGCTGCCACGCCGCGCGTTCCAGATGATCGCGCGCGTCGGTGCTGCCGACCGGCCGTCCGATGCCGCGCTCTGTCAAGGTGCCGTTGCTTCGGTCGGGGAGGTTCGCGGCCTGAAGAGCGCAGGCAGCGCATGATAACCGGCCACGCTTCCGAAACTCTCGTAGCGCTGTACGTGCTCGCGATCGACCTGATAGTCACCGATCCGCCCGAGAACCGTCTGGATCGCGACGCGAATCTCCATTTTTCCGAACAATGAACCCAAGCAGCGGTGGATGCCGGCGCTGAACGAGAGATGGCGGTTCGCGTTTGGGCGGTCGATCCAGAATTCGTCCGGTCGTTCGAACATCCGCGGGTCGCGGTTCGCCGCAGTCCAGAGCATCTTGATGCGGTCGCCCGGCCTGAGCTGCTGGCCGTGGATCTCGGTTTCCTTCACGACCGTACGATTCATCGAGTGACTGGGCGGCGTCAGGCGCAGAACCTCTTCCATTGCCGCCTCGAGCTTTCGCTGGTTGCCGCTGACGAGAGCACGCAGTTCCGGCTTTTCATCGAGAAGCATGAGCATATGGCAGATTGTCGTCGTCGCCGTGTCGAAGCCGCCGAAGATCAGCGCCGACAAGACGGCGACCGCCATCTCGTCGGTCATCGGTCGTCCCTTGACGCAGCCCTGCACCAGCGCACTGATCACGTCGTCCTGTGGCGCGGCGCGCCGTTTTTGCACGAGGTCGAGCATGAGCTGTTGGACATGCCGGATTTTGTCGATTGGATAGTCGGGGTGGTCGCGCGGCACCTGAGCGCCGTAAGCGGTGAGCGCGAAAGCCTTCCAGTCGTCGTCGGGCACCCCGGCAAGCTTCATGACGGTGCGGGCGGGAACAGGGATAGCGAAGTCACGAACGAAATCGATCGAGCCGCGCTCTGCAGCCGCATCGAGGGCTTCGTCGGCGAAGCCGCGGGCCGTCTCTTCCCATTTCCTGGCGTTTTGAAACGTCAGGAAGGGTGTCTCGATCTTACGGATCTCAAGACATTGCGGCGGATCCGATTCGCTCAGGGCGAACTGGAAGGGGTTGCGCGGGATCATGATGCCATGGCCGCCGTTGCCGGTCCCCGCGACGTCATTCTCCGACGAGAAGGTTTCCCAGTCGGAGGCAACACGGGTGCAGTCCTCGTAACGCGAGACGATCCAGAAGCCTCCGTAGGCCTCCGACCAGGCGATCGGACGGCTTTCGCGGAGGTCCTCACCGATGGCGCGCCAGTTCGCGGCATAATGCGGACTGAACTGGTCAAATTCAACGAGAGGCTTCATTCGGCGGGTCTTCCGTTTCTTGCTGCCGCAGCACCGAGCGCGGCCAAAATCGCGTTGACTTCCATGACATGCTCGGCGGTCTTCATGATGCGGTCCGAGATGTCCGGATCGGGAACGAGGAAGGCGGATGGCGCCCACGACCCATCCGCACCCTGACGATCGAGGAACCACTGACCCATGGTCTCGACGTCGCCGACGGGTCCTGCGCCTGCTCGCGCGAGAACGACGAGCGCAGATCCCCACCCGAATTTGCAAAGCTGCACCGACGCAAGATCTTCGAACTGGTCGCGCGTCCCGCGCCGGTTCATTTCGAGATAGGCCTCAGCGGTCTCCAGCGCCGACGCATCAGCCGACTGCATAGCGACACCCGCGAGAAAGGCGGCCGCGATACCCGGGGTATAATAGGCCTGACGCGGAGACTGGAACTCGCAAAGGCCGAGCCATTTGATCCTGTCGGTGGGATCGGTCACGAGCCGGGACCCGGCCCGGAAAGTGTAAAGGCGGTGCGGATAGTCGGGCTGATCGCGCAGCAGCGCATCAACCCATGCGCGCGCGCGCGCGGCAACCAATGTTCGACCGGTCACAAGGGCGGCGAACCCAACTTGGGCCGTCATCAGCAGGTCCTGCATGGCGACGCCGTCGGCGTCGGTCAGACCGGTGTCGACGCCCCCCGTTTCCAGGTGCATCATCGTCTCGAGCTTCGCCATGATCCGCCCGGCGACATCGTAGCGCTCAACGAGCCAGGCGCCGATCGCAAGGTGAGACAGTCCGTAAGCCGTCATCGTGCCCGAACCGAGCGCCGGCCCGTCGATAAACCCGCCATCGCCGCCGACCGCCTCGCGATCTGCCCACGCCACAACGCTCGACGCGAGTGCACCCTGGCCGGAAAGCGCGAGCGCCCAGGGCAGGCGACCCCAGCCGGGTTTGCGGTCCGATCCCGCAGGAACGCCTGAAGCAGAAACCTGTGCCGACAGCCAGGCAACGGCCCGGTCGCGCCCGGCAGCAAGGCGCTCCGCAAGATTGCCGGTCACGCCCGGTTTCCCAGAAGAAGGGCGGGAGAGCTTTCCGCCTCGCGCACGATTGCGATGCGCATCGACGCGCGATCCATGAAGCGTGCCTCGTCCTCGGCGAGGAGTGCGGCAACGTCGTCGCTGGCTGTTTCGCGGCGCCGTTCCGACCAGGGGCCTTCGCTGTCGAACCAGAATTCGGTGAGAACGTCGTAGCCGAACGCGCCCGAAGGCTCTTCCGCGACGAAATTTCGAACATATCGCGTGCAATGTTTCATCACGGATGCTGCGAGCGGCGCGTGGACCTGTTCATAATAGGCGCGGAACTCCTCGCGCGACGTGTCGGCTTTGCGCGACGCGAGCAAAATCAGTTTGACCACCGCAAGCTCCCATTGAACTATCTCTTTTAAGCGGGATGCCTGTCGGGGGAGTTTTTGTCAATGACTGACATTATGTTTTGGGTCGCTGACATGATGCGGGATCAAGGGCGCGGAGGCGCGCGACGTCGGGTCGCCAACGGAGGTGGGACCAGGTGAATTCTCGACCCTGGCAGCGCAGGTCCGCGCGCCTCGCCTCAGGATCTTCGCGGCGCCAGAGCAAGCGAATCCTTGAAGGGGATCGTGCGGTCGATCTCAATTTCTCGGGGCAGCCCCAATATCTTTTCTGCAATGATATTCCGCTGGATCTGGTCGGTGCCCCCGCCGATCGAATTCATATAAGCGTGGAGGGTCCTGAAATTGGCATCCTGCGCGTCGGCCTGTTCCGGGCCGTCGCAAAGCGCACTCGATCCAATGATGGCGCGCATCACCCGGGCATCGTTGTGAAGGATTCTCGACATCGCGAGCTTGCCGAGCGACATGAGCGGTGACACGCCGCCTGCGGCCGCAATCCGCTTCGCCCGGGCGGCGTTCCATTTGTTCAGACGCCGCCAGGCGATGGCCTGCGCAATGTCGCGCCGTATGCAGGGGTCGGCGAGGCGGTCATGGCGCCGCGCGAGGGCGATCAGGTCGGCGTGCCCGTCCTTGCCGCTGGCGCGCCGTTCGGCGGCTCCCTCGGCCATGATCAGGCGCTCATAGGCGAGAGCGGTGTTGATGACCCGCCAGCCATCGCCCTCATCCGACAGGAGATGGTCCGCCGGCACGAGCGCATTGTCGAGAAAGACCTCGTTGAAATGCGACTCGCCGTTGATCTGGTGAATCGGACGGATGTCGATGCCGGGTTGCTTCATCGGGATGATCAGAAAACTCAATCCCGCATGCTTGGGTACCTCCCAGTCGGTTCGCGCGAGCAGCAGCCCGTAATCCGCCTCCATCGCGCGCGAGGTCCAGACCTTCTGCCCGGCGACATGATATTGATCGCCGTCGCGCCGCGCGCGCGTCCGCACCGCGGCAAGGTCCGAACCCGCACCGGGCTCGCTGTACAAAAGGCAGGTGACGGCCGCCCCCGTGACGAGATCGTCGAGAAGCGCGGCCTTGAGTGTGGGCGTGCCATATTGCCGCACGGTGTTCGCGGCGATATTTGTCCGGTCCTGGCCGCTTCCCGGCGCGCCGGCTTGCTTGAACGCGCGTTCGACCTGCTTTGCGGTTTCGGTGTCGAGACCAAGGCCGCCTTCGCCGCTCGGCCACCCTGGCACGGCATAGCCCGCCTCGTGAACCATGCGGCGCCACCTGAGCCGGCCGTCATCGCCAGCATATGTGTCTTCGCGCCAGTTGTCGGCAAGCCAAAGGCGGACCTCGTCGAATATGCGTTCCTCGCTCATTGGCCAGCCTCCAGCAGCGTCAGAAAGGTCTCGCGCGCCCGGTCCGGCGCGCCAAGGAAAAGGGCGTCATGTTGCGCGCGGCGATAGTAAAGATGTGCCGGATGCTCCCAGGTGAAGCCGATGCCGCCGTGCAGCTGGATGGATTCCGCAGCGATGAGCCGCTGGGCGTCCGAAACGGTGAAGCTCGCCATGGCCACCGCCGCAGCCGCATCGCGCGCGCCGTCAGCGAGGCTTTCTGCCGCATGCAAAGCCGCGGTCTTTGCGGACTCCATTTCGACGAGAAGGTCGGCTGCGATATGTTTGAGTGCCTGGAAACCGCCAATCTGGCGGCCGAACTGGACGCGCGTCCCAAGATATTCGATCGTAAAAGCGAAGTTGCGTTCCGCAGCCCCGACCTGGCGTCCCGCGAGCGCCACGCGGCCGAGCGCGAGCGCCGCGTCAATGGCGTCGGAAGCGATATCGATCGCGATCGAAGGGACCCGGTCGAGATGTACGGCGGCAAGGCGCTGGGTTCGGTCGAAACTGGCGCAGGGCTCGACGCGAACGCCATCGGCCGGACGGACTTCATGCATCGTCCGCTCGGCGCCCCGACCCGCGACCACGAGAAACACATCGGCGACTTCGGCATCGCTCACAAAATGCGCTGTCCCGCTCAGGTGCGTTCCGGTCGCATCCGAAACGGCGGCGATGTCGAGATCCTCGCCGTCCCAGGCGCCGCCCGGTCCGGTCAGCATGGCCGTCGCGATCAGCGATCCGTCGGCGAGGCCGGGGAGCAGACGCGCTTTTGCGGCGTCGTCACGCGAGGCGACGATGAGCGCTGTCGCGAGGATCGCACTTGAGAAAAGCGGTCCAGGGAGCAGGGTCTTTCCGGCCTCCTCCATTATCAGGCCGGCCTCGCGCGGCCCGCCACCGAGGCCGCCGAAGGCTTCGGGCACCAACAGTCCGGTCAGGCCGAGACTGGCCAGTTCTGACCATAGCGCCGCATCATGTGCCGTGGCGGTTTCCATCGAATGGCGCACGAACGCCTCGTCGCAGCGGTCGCGGAGAAGCCGCTCGAAACTCTCGCGCATTGCTTCGCGAAGGCCGTCCTCTATATCAGTCATTATCGATCACCTATATACGGAACGGAAACGTCCGTAATTTAGTTCAAAGCGAAGCGCAATGGTCACCGGTCCGACGAGCGAAGCCAGCATATCCGCGCCAAGGGGTCGTCCGCGCGATCCCGAAACCGAGCGCCGCATCCTCGACATGGCGATGGCACTCTACGCCGCTGCAGGATGGTCCGGCCTCAGTTTCGATGTCATCGCGCGCGAAGCCGGCGTCGGCAAAAACGCGCTTTACCGGCGCTGGCGCAACAAGGAGGAGCTTTTGACGACGCTGCTCGCCGAGCGCTGGCTGGCGGTCGGCGATATCGACACCGGCAATCTTCGGGACGATCTCATCGCCTTTTGCATGATGCTCTTCGATCATTATGCTGGCACGCATGGCAATTTCGGTTTTCAGCTTCATCTCGATGTCATGCGGCATCCCGAAGTCGGTGCCTCGACGGCCGCCTATCGCGAGGGCGTGAAGCGGAGCGCGCGGCAGATGGTCCGCCATGCGATCGCGCGCGGCGAACTTCCCGCCAACGCCGCCCCGACGATGATCCTCGATATTCTCACCGGAAGCGTCATGAGCCATGTCGCCGCAACACCGCCCGAACTGCGCGACCGGATGACGGCGCAGGCCCCGCAATTCGTGCGCCAGCTCGTGGCGCTGCTGTTGAACGGGATCGCCGGCGCGCCGGGCATCGCTGGTCGGTAACCGGCCCGATACGCGAACCATCGGGCGTCACTCCACCGATGCCTGAAGGCGTTCCAAGGCGTGCAGATAGTCCTCTTTGAACTCCTGCACGATGGCGGCTGCCGACCGTTCCTGTTCGACGAGGCCGACCCCTTGCCCCACAAAATAGCTGAGAAGTGCATCCGCTTCGCGGTTGCCTGCGTCCGCCGCGGCTTCGATGCGCCGAAAGGCGGGGGTACTGATCATGCCCATGAAGGGCATGTCGAGCCTGCCTGGGCTGTCGGGGCCGTGCCAGGCGTCGAACCATTCGGACTTCAACTGCCGGCACGGCTTTCCCGTCCGATAAGGCGAGCGCACCGTATCGCGTGACGTCGCCGCGATCATCTTCGCCCGGAACGCCTTCGATGTTTCCGCCTCGGGAGAGGCAAGCCATACCGAGCCTGTCCAGGCCCCTGCGGCGCCCATCGCGACGCAGGCTGCCATCTGAGAACCGGTCATGATGCCGCCGGCAGCCAGTACGGGAGGCGCACCATGATCCGCGACCGCCCGGATGACTTCCGGCACGAGCACCAATGTCGTCACTTCGCCGCAATATCCGCCGGCCTCGGTTCCCTGCGCGATGATGAGATCGACTCCCGCCTGTGCTTGCCGAACAGCATGCTCCTTCGCGCCGACCAGGGCGCCGACCGCCACGCCAGCCAACCGGGCACGCCGGATCATCGCAGCGGGCGCAATGCCCAGCGCGTTGACGATCAGCCGGATCGGATGGCCGAAGGCCACATCGAGAAGGGCCTCGCCCATCTCCGGCGAAACCGATGGCATCTGGCGGTTCACGAGTTGCTCGCCTTCGACCGCGATGCCCGCGTTCGTGAGCAGGTTGCGCGCGAAATCAACATGCGAAGCTGGTATTTTCGCGACGATGGCCTCGGGGTCGAGGCCTGCACCGATACCGAGATGCTCAGGGATCAGGATGTCGACCCCATAGGGGCGACCATCGATATGCGCGTCGATCCAGCGCAATTCCTCGTCAAGCGATTCGGGCGTGAAGCTGCTTCCTCCGAGCACGCCGAACCCGCCGGCACGGCTGACAGCGACAACAACGTCGCGGCAATGGCTGAAAGCAAAGAGCGGAAACTCTGCCCCCACGAGGTCGCGAATCTGTCGGCTCATTTACGATACTCCTCCGTCCGTAATTATCGGGATATGGTTCGGCGCGCGGGCTGTCAAGGCAAAGGTGCAGTTCGTCATTGCGCTCTGCGAAAATAGAGTTATTTCTATTGTCATGAGCAACCGAGCTACCGTCGATCCCGAACTCGCGCCCGTGCTGGGCGTCTTTCCGAAGTTCGAACTCAGCGACCAGACGATCGGTGAGGTTCGCCGGATGCTTGGCCAGCCACGGCCAGACGCGCCCGCGCCGGCCATCGCACCGAGCGAGCATTTTGTTCCAGTCGGCGATGCCGCGCCTTCCGTGCGGCTTCTCGTCTTCGATCCACCGGGACGCCCGGCCGGCGGCGGAGCGCTCCTCCACATGCACGCCGGGGGCACCGTCATGGGGTCCGCCGATGTAAGCTCGATCGCCAATGCTGCACTCGCGCGCGATCTTGGCATAATTGTCGTGTCGGTCGACTATCGCCTCGCGCCCGAGGCGCCATATCCCGCACCACTCGACGATTGTTTCGCGGCCTATCGCTGGCTCCTTTCGGAAGCGGCAGAATTTGGCATCGATCCTGGCAGGATTGCGGTCGGCGGCGAGAGCGCGGGCGGACTGCTCGCGGCGGCATTGGCCTTGAGGGCCCGTGACAGCGGCGTTCCGCTACCCTGCCTGCAACTTCTTTCCTATCCGATGCTCGATCATCGGACCGGATCCGACGCTTTTCCCGGTGCCGAGGGGACGGGCGAACATATATGGACGCGGAGCGCGAACCGTTATGCCTGGAAGGCGCTTGCCGGCCCGCATGTCGCCGCCGACACTTTGCCTGCCTGGTTCTCGCCTGCCATCACCGAAAATCTCGAAGGCCTGCCGCGCACCTGGATCGGCGTGGGATCGATCGATCTCTTCTTCGACGAAAATCACGAATATGCACGCCGTCTTGCGGCCGCCGGCGTTGCCGTCGAACTGCAAAGCTATCCCGGCGCCTTCCATGCCTTCGACATGGTCGAGACAGCGGCGGTAACGCGCCGCTATCGAAGCGACATTCGCCGTATTCTCGGCGAAGCGACCGGCCCGCGCGCCTGAATGAAAATCTGGCGGCTGCCCGATCGGGCTCCGCTGTACTACTGGGAGACTTGCAGTGACCGAGGGCGTGACACGCGACTGGTTCGACCGCGACGGCACGATCGCTGTGCGCCTCGATGATACCGGCATTTTGACCATCAGACTGAACCGGCCCGAGCGGCTCAATGCCTTGACCAGACCGATGCTGAACGAGCTGGGAGACATTTTCGAGAAGGCCGGCGCTTCGCCGGCGGTGCGCGCCATCATTCTCACCGGGGAAGGGCGCGCCTTCTGCTCGGGCGCCGACGCGCAGAGCCTCGCCGACTCGGCGAAACAGGATGTCGAGCAACGACTGGCGGAACGTCCGCGGTTCACGCCCCGCATGGTCAATATCTGGAAGCCCTCGATCTGCGCGGTGAACGGGATATGCGCTGGTGCCGGCCTCCATTTCGTCGCCGACTTCGACATCATTATCGCCGGCGAGAGCGCGAGCTTCACTGACACGCACGTCAACGTCGGTCAGGTCACAGGCATGGAACCGGTGGGCCTCGCGCGTCGTATGCCGCTCGGTGCCGTGCTGCGTCTCGTGACCCTCGGCAAGGCCGAACGTCTCTCGGCTGCGAAGGCGCTCGAGCTCCATCTCGTTTCCGAAGTCTTGCCCGATAGTGAGTTGCTACCGCGCGCGCACGCGCTCGCCACCATCATCGCCGGCGTGTCGCCCGCTGCTGTCCAGCGCTCGCTCGAGGCGGTTTGGGAATCGTTCGAGCGCCCCCTCTCTGAAGGGTATGACCTCGGGTACGAAATGGTGATGCGGCACCGCGACCATCCCGACGCGGCCGAAGGGCCTGCAGCCTTTCTCGAAAAGCGGACGCCTAACTGGACGGCCTGACGCGCGGCGGCGCCAGCCGGTCCTAGGCCGCGGGAGCGGCAGGAACTTCCAGCACTCCCGCTGCGACCAGCGCGTCGCTTGCTGCCGCATCGAGTCCCAATATCTCGTTCGCGACCCAGAGGCTGTGCTCGCCGGGGACGGGCGCCGGCTCGACAAGGGGATCGTGCAGCCGTTCGGAGAGCCCGATCGAATTCTCCATGAGGAGCGGATGCGGCAGATGCGGATGGCGCACTTCGCGGAACGAACGGCGTGCGGCGAAAAACGCGAAATCGGGCATTTCCTGTACCCGGAGCATTTTCGCGGCAGGGACGCCGGCCGCCTGGAGCCGCGACATCGCTTCGTCGGGACTGCGCTTCGAGCACCAGCTGCTCACCGCCTGGTCGAGACGGTCGCGGTGTCCGATGCGGCCTGCGGCGGTTCGGAGATATCTGTCCTTCCCGAGGTCCGCACGGCCGATGACCTCAGTGAGGCGGAGCCAGTCGTCGGTATTGCGCACCGTGACGACGCACCATTCGTCATCCCCCTCGCAGGGATAGCACCCCCAAGGTGCGTCTGGCCTCACCGGATGCTCGATGCCAAGCGAAAGCGCTGCCACACGGTCGGACAATTGCGACGTGATCGCTTCCGCCTGCGCCATGTCGAGATGGCCCCCGCGCGCTGTCCGCATGCGGCGGATGAGCAGCGAAACCGCGCCGATCGCGAGAATGCGGCCGCATACATGATCGGGATAGGTCGTCATACTGTCGCTGATGTCCCCATCGGCATAGGACCACATCGCGCACAGGCCCGAGCTCGCGCGCACCAGCGGGCCATATCCGGCCCGGCCTTTCCAGGGGCCCGAGCCGCCATAGGCGGAACTTTCCCCCATCACGATCCCCGGATTTTCCTTCGAAAGGCGGCTGTAGTCGGCACCAAGCGATGTCAGCGTTCCCGGCTTGAAATTGGCGAGCACCACGTCGGCTTTTCGCGCCAGCGCAAAAAGCAGCTCGATGCCCTTTTCCTGTCGCAGGTCGAGGCCGAGGCCCTTCTTGTTGCGGTGGCCCATCGCGAAATTCGGCGAAACGATCCATCCCGCTTCCGACTGCCGTCCGCCATCGGGGAACGCCTTGTTCTCGATCTTGAGGGTCAGCGCGCCTTGGTCGGCAAGCAGCCGCGACTGTTCGGCGCCCGCGACAATGACACCAAAATCAAGGACGGTCAGGCCGCTGAGCGGACGTTCAGGGGTAATCGCCTCCGGCTCGGGCAAGAAGCGCTCGGCGGCGAGCCAGTCGACGTCGGCGTCGGCGACGACCGGCAGTCCGCGCGCACCCGCGCGCTTTCCATCGACCTCGATCATCCCGTTCGGAATTTCGACGCTTTTGCCATGGGGCGCATCGAAAACCGCGGTGGCCGCGCGCTGGCGCATCTGATCCGAACGAACCCATTCTGCAAGGCTGAGCACGGCCGCCAGCGGGACGCCATGGGCTGCACCGCCTTCTTCCAGTTCGGCGCGCGTCTTGTCGGCGAAAAAGGCCGCGATATCCTTGAGCAGCGTCGGCGACTTGAAGCGGACGTGGAGACGGTTGAAGTCGGGCGATGCGTAGCGCTCGGGGCGGCCCATCCACGCGAACATGCCCTGCCACTGGCGCGGCGCGAGGACGCAAATGCGCACGAGGCCGTCCTTGCAGCGCAACAACGGGTAGAGATGGCGACCTTCGGGGCGCCCGCGCGGCGCATCGATGGCCGTCTTACCGGCAAGAGCGCTTCCGCCCATCCCGAACCCTGGGTCGATCGACTGGGCTCCGGCCTCGACGATCGCGACATCGATCTGATCGCCGACCCCGGTGCGGAGACGGTGGAAATAGGAGAGCAAGGTGACCCACGCCGCCTGTATCCATGCGCATTCGAGCGTTATCCCGGCGGGCGGCGGAAGCGGTGCGCATCCGGGTATGCCCGAACGCGCGAGATTGCCGACAAGCGCATCCATCACGGTGCTGGAGAATTTCCAGTCCGAATAGCCGTTGTCCTTGCCGAACGGGGTAAGCGACACGACCACAATTTGCGGATTTTCGCTGCGGATGGAAGCGAGCGCGGCATCGTCAAGAAGCGGGGGCGCCGACATGTCGAGCCGGACCTCGATCAGAATGTCCGCGCTCCGCGCCAGACGCATGGCCGTTGCAAAGGCCGCTTCCCTATCGGTGACGATGCGCTTGCTGGCATCGCTCGGATTGACCGGCAAGGGCGCCGTGCTGCTCACGTCGGGGCGGACGAGCTTGATGACGTCGGCGCCGAGTTCGGCGAACAGACGCGTCACGGCGCCAGCCGCCCGCGGCGCAATCTCGACGATCCGGATTCCGCGGAGCGGCGCTTCCTCGTCCGTCAGTGTCGACTTGGCGTCCATATCAACCTCATTGTTCAAATTGTGCGTTGCCATCAGGCCGACGTGCGCTGTTCGGCCGAAGGGTCGGTCTCGGCGTTTGCGGCGCCGAAACGCAGATTGGGAAAGCCCGCCGCCTGTTCCTTCAGCAAGGCCTGCCGGTACATCGCGGGATTGATGCAGTTGACGATACCGCCCGTCTTGCCCTCGATATTTGTACCCGAATACCAGTTCTCGGTGGTGGCGAACACGGTTGGAGCCGCTATATCCGCGATCGTTTTCATCCATGTCCGCTCGGCCTCGGGGTCGGCTTCGACGGTCGTGATCCCGGCTGCCTCCATCCGCTCGATGATGGCGGCAACCGCGGCGACACACCATTCATTGCTCGCGACGACATTGCTGAAAGGACCCGGCGCGCCGGGTCCGTTGACCATGAGGAAGTTGGGAAAGCCGCTGACCGCAAGGCCGAGATAGGAGGCGGCACCGTCGCGCCAGCGATCGTTCAACGCCTCGCCGCCGCGGCCCCGGATGTCCATTGCGAGATAAGAGCCGGCCGCCGCGTCGAAGCCCGTCGCGAAGACGATCATGTCGAGCGCGATCTCGCGGCCTCCAAGCATGACGCCATCCTTCGTGATACGCTCGATCGGCGTCTCGCGAAGATCATAAGGCATCACCGTGTCGCGGTTGAATATCTCGTAAAAGCCCGTGTCAACCACAAGCCGCTTGCCGCCGAAGGCGAAATGCCGGGGTTCCATGACCCGCGCTTTCCCCGGATCCTTGATGATCTCCCGGACTTTCTCGCGCACGAAATCGCCGACGAGGCGATTGGTTGTCTCGTTCACGACGACATCGGAGAAGACGCGCATCAATTGGGCGCCGCCGAAACTCCAGTAGGTTTCCATGCGCTCGCGCTGTGCTTCGGGCGAGAACTCCGCGCCGGGCTTGCGAACGGTGATGATCGCGCGCGGAGCGAAGGCATCGCCCGACCCGCTGATAACGCCCGTACCCGTGTCGCTCCGGATCTCATCCTTTCGCGCATTCCACTCGGCATAATCCTCATCGGTCAGCGGCCGGTTGAACGCCGGGACGCTGAAATGGGGCGTGCGGACAAATATATGGAGCTCGCTCGCACGGCTCGCCGCTGCCGTCATGAACTGCGTACCCGACGACCCGTTCCCCACCACGCCGATCCGTTTTCCATCGAGCGCAACGCCCTCCGGCCAGCGCGCCGTGTGATAGGTCTCGCCGAGAAATTCGCCGATGCCCTCGATATCGGGCCATACGACCTTGGTGAGCGGGCCCGGCGCCATCACAAGATAGCGGCAGGAAAGCGTGTCGCCGCCCTCGATCTCAACGCGCCAGCAGGTCGCCGCCTCGTCATATGTCGCGCTGCGGACCCAGCTGTCGAAGCGGATCAGCTGGCGCACGTCCCACAGATCGACTGCGAAACCGATGTAGCGCTGGATTTCGGCCTGAGCAGGATAGCGCTCGCTCCAACGCCACTTCGCGTCGAGGTCGGGGCAGATGCTGTAGGAATAGAGCAGGCTCTCGACGTCGCAGCGCGCGCCGGGATAGACGTTCCAGTACCAGGCGCCGCCGACGTCGGAGCCGCCCTCGATCCCGATGGCGGACAGCCCTCTCTTCTGGAGCTCGTGGAGCATATGGACACCGCCGAAGCCCGCGCCCACCACAATCGCATCGTGGATGATTCCGTGCACTCTAAGATCGTCCATCTTTCCTCTTCCGCTTTGTCCGGAGGAATTCGACCAACCGGATTATCGTTTCTACGTCGTCGATTCGCGACGCTGCCACATTGTCCTTGACCCACAATGCCAATCGAATAGAGTTATAACAATAAGAATCGAGAGGTGCCAAATGAAAACGCGTGCAGCCGTTGCCTGGGAGGCGAACCGTCCGCTCGAAATCCTTGAGGTGGATCTCGCGGATCCCGGAGTGGGGCAAGTCCTCATCGAGATGAAAGCGACCGGTCTTTGCCATTCGGATCTTGGTGCTCTCGAAGGCAAGGTCGCCCGCTATCCGTTTCCCATCGTTCTCGGTCATGAAGCTTGCGGCGTCGTGCTCGCGTGCGGCGAGGGCGTTGCCGGGTTTGCGCCCGGCGATGTCGTCGTGCCGTCGCCGATGCCCCGCTGCGGCATTTGCCATCTCTGCCTCTCGGGCAAGACCAATGTCTGCGTCGAGCAATGGGTTCTCGCCAAATCCAACCTTTCCTACAAGGGGGAGGCGCTGGCCTCATTTTGCGGCACCGCGACATTCGCCGAACATTCGGTCATTTCGCAAAATAGCCTTGCCAAGGTGAACCCGGCCGCATCGCCCGCCGGCGCCTGCTATGTCGGATGCGGGGTAATGACCGGCGTGGGATCGGTCACGCGGACAGCCGGAGTCGAGCCAGGCTCGACAGTCGCCATCTTCGGCCTTGGGGGCATTGGCCTCAATGTCGTTCAGGGAGCGAAGCTCGCCGGGGCGCGGCAGATCATCGGCGTCGACATCAATCCCGCGCGCGAGGCTATCGGCCGGCAAATGGGCCTGACGCATTTCATCGACGGCTCGAAGGAAGATGCGGTCGCGAAAATCGTTGAACTCACTGCAGGCGGCTCCGATTATTGCTTCGATTGCGTCGGCAATGTCGAACTCGCCCGGCAAGCCGTGCAGGCCTCGCATCCCGCGTGGGGCAAGAGCGTCGCGGTCGGCATCCCGGGGCCGGGAAGTGCGCTCGAACTCGATCCGCGGCTGTTCATCACAGGCCGTGTCTGGACGGGGTCGCTGCTCGGCGGGGAAAATCCCAAGGAGGCGATCCCGCGTCTCGTCGAATGGTATTTGCAAGGCTATCTCAAGGTCGACGAACTGATTTCGCACCGCATCACTCTCGACGAGATCAATCACGGTTTCGACATGATGCGCAGCGGCGAAGCCGTCCGCACCGTGGTGACCTTCTGATGGCGGTCGAGCATGCCGCCTGGCGGGCCCGTCTCGGTTTCGGCGTCGGCGGCTTCGGTGTCGCGCTCGTCTATGCGACGATCGGCGTCCTCCTCCTGTATTTCTACACCAAGGTTCTCGGCATGCGCGCCGATCATGCGGGCACGATCCTTGCGATCGGCGCGCTCTCGGACGCCGTTCTCGATCCCATTGTCGGCTGGCTCGCCGGCCGGACCAATACAAGATGGGGACGCTATCGCCCCTATCTGCTGTTCGGCGGTGTGCCGTTATCCTTTGCTCTCATCGCGGTTTTCGTCGATCCGGGGCTCGAGGGAACGAGCCTCTTCGCCTACTGCCTGCTCACGCTGACAATCTTCCGGGCAGCATTCCAGTTCATCTACATGCCCTACACGAGCATGGTCGTCGTTCTTACCCGTGACGCCGACGAGCGATCCGATATCGAAGGCTGGCGCGCCTGGTTTATTGCGGCGGGCCAGCTCGTCGTCTCGTTCGGGGCCCTGAGCGCGATCGACTGGCTCGGACAGGGCGATGACCGTCAGGGCTTCCTTCTCCTCTCGATCATCTTCGCGACGGTAACCGCCGCGAGCTTTCTGTTCACCGGGATCGTCACGCGCGAGATTAGGGTCGGACATGTTGCGGATGTCAGCCATCCCGTGAAGATCGCGAGCCTGCTTTGGCGCAACGACCAGTTCCGCATCGTCGTCCTCGCGTCGCTCGCCTGCCAGACGGGCTATGCGATCTTGATGTCGGGTGCGCTTCCTTTCGTCGAGCAGGCCTATGGCCACCGCGAACTCAGTCGCTGGCCGCTTACGGCGATGACCGCGTCGGCGCTCCTTGCGAGTTTCCTGTGGCCCGCCGTGAGCCGTCGATACGGCAAGCGGGCAACCTGGATAACCGGGGCCTCGCTCGCCGTCGTCACCCTGCTCGTCATCCACTTCTTCGTGCTGGGTTCGATCTGGCTTCTCGTCGGCGGCTTCTTCGTCATCGGCATCGCGGCCCAGTCGGTTCTGATCATGCAGTTCGCGGCCGCGGCGGACTCGCTCGACTATGGCCACTGGAAGTTCGGAGAGCGCACCGAAGCGGTGGGTTTCGCGGTGATGACGCTGGCTTCGAAAGTCTCGATGGCGATCGGCAACGGCCTGTTGGGCTGGTGCTATCATATGGTCGGATATCCCGATGCGCCTGCCGGCAAGGAAGCGATGGTCGACGGCATGCTGCTCGTCTACCTCGGCCTCCCCGTCCTTGCCTATGGTATCTCGATCTTCTTCTTGCGCGGCTACATCATAACGGCAGCGCTGCACCGGCAGGTCGTTGCCGACCTCGACGAGCGCCACCCTCCCGAGGCCGCTGGCTGAATCTTTTGCAGCGGAGGGGTCAGCTCGCCGCGCTCAGGGTCCGGATGAGATCGCTGCTGCTGTTGCCGCTTCCGCGCTGCGCCAGATCGTCCTGATGCCACTGGGAGGACAGGCGCGACGCGCGGCGGGCGATGATGACGGCAAACTCTTCTTCGCCTTCGAGGACGGCCTTCGCGAGCGCGTTGCGTTCGCGCCGGAGATGCTCGACGCGATCGGGATGCGCGCGGTACATATCGTCCGACCGATCGATCATCCCGGAAAGGTCGAGCAGGATCTCCATGAACAGGCCGAGCGCGCTGTTGTTCCCGAGGCTACCGAGGAGAAGATTGAAGCGCCGCTCTGCGAGCACAAACTCGCGAAAGGAGCCATAGGTCTCGATCGCCTCTTCCTGTTCCAGAAACTCGGCAAGACCGGCCCGCTTGACGGGATCTTCGTTCGCCGCAGCGAGCGACGCCAATTCGACGCGAATCGGCATGAACGCCGCGAGGATTTCACCGAGACGGGCGTGATGGAATTTGAGATAAAGCGCCGCCATGCGGCTCACTGCCTTCGCCTGCGGCGCGCGCGCGAAATAACCCCCGCCAACGCCGCGCCGAACACCGAGCAAATGCTCCTGGACAACGAGCGCCGCGGCCTGCCGCAATGTCGGCCGGCTTACTTCATAACGGGCAACCAGCTCTTCCTCCGAGCCGAGCAGTTCGCCGTCGGCGAGTTTCACCACATCGTCGCGAATCCGGTTCGCGACGCGTGACACGGCCGAGTCCTTCTTTTTCACTGCCAAAATATCGTTCCTGTCTCAGCCCAATTGGAAGACCTCAATTCAGCAGTTTCGGGCAGGATTGCAAGCCTCATGTAACGGAATGGGCTCAAAACCGGGAAAATGAGGTCGGCAAACGGCGGTTTGGGACGATGAAAGGCTATTAGAGTTATATGAATGGCTTGACGGAGCTGCGAAGCACGCTCACAATGCCTGCAAGATGGGGGCAGGCCGTAACAGGGAATCATTCGCCCCGAACGCAACAGAGGCTGGTTGAAATGGATTTGACGTTCAGCGCAGAATATCAGGCCTTCCGTAAAGAGGTTGCTGAATTCCTCGCCGCACATTGGCAGGCCGGCAAGGCGCGCGATGCCGATTTCGTCGACGCATTCCGTCTCGAAGCGACGCGCAGGGGCTATCTCTACCGCTCCATTCCCAAGCGCTACGGCGGTTCGGAGCAACCTGCCGATGTTTTGAAAGCGCAGGTTATTGCCGAGGAATTTCTGGCCGCACGTGCGCCTCAGGAAGTCGCCGGCCAGGGAACGATGATGCTGGTGCCCGTGCTTCTGGAAGTGGGCGAGGAATGGCAGCGCGAGAAGTTCATCGAGCCCACGATCCGCGGCAAGATCAAATGGGCGCAAGGCTATTCGGAGCCTGGTTCGGGAAGTGACCTCGCATCGCTGCGGACGAAAGCCGAACTCGATGGCGACGAATGGGTCATCAACGGCCAGAAAATCTGGACGACCCGCGCAAACGAGTCCGACTATATGTTCCTTCTGTGCCGCACCGAACCCGATGCTCCGAAGCATCAGGGCATTTCCTACCTTCTCCTCGATTTCAAGCAGCCCGGCATCACGATACGCCCGATCAAGCAGATCAGCGGCGAGGAAGAATTTTACGAGACATTTCTCGACGACGCCCGAACGCCGAAAGACTGGATTGTCGGCGAGCGTGGCAAGGGCTGGGACGTTTCGAAGGTCAATCTCAAGCATGAACGCAATGGGGTGGGATCCGCCGCGCGGGCACGCGCACTTCTTCGCAGCCTCGTGAAGCTCGCGAAGGAAGTCACGATCGACGGCCGGCCGGCCATCGAAGTGCCCGACGTGCGCGAGCGCCTGGCGGCGATCGACGCCTATGTGCTGACCCAGACGGTTTCGGGCTATTATCAGACGACTTTAGGGTCACGCGGCGAGAGTGCCGGGGTTCTCGGCCTGGCCGCGAAACTCAACAACACCGAGATCGGCAAGCGCATCTCCGAGCTTGCGATGGACATCGCGGGCGACGCGATGCTCACCATGCCGCCCGAGACCGGCAAGGCCGGCGCGGAGCGTTGGTTCAAGCAGGTCATGGGCTCGCTTGGCCTCGCGATCGCCGGCGGTACCTCCAATATCCAGCGTAACATCATCGCGGAGCGTGGCCTCGGCCTCCCGCGTGAAGCCGCCGCGTAAGCGCAGGGAGTTCACAATGTACTTCGACCTGACCGAGGACCAGAAGGTGATCGCCGATACGGTGGGGGCCCTGCTCGCCAAGGCGGTGCCCGATTCGGAGATTGTTCAACAGTTTGACCGCGGGTCGGTCAATCGCGACCTTTGGTCGAGCCTCGCCGAAATGGGCCTCTGCGGCATTCTCGTTTCCGAAGAGCATGGCGGGATTGGAATGGACCTGCTCACGCTTGCGGTTGTCCAAGAGCAGCTTGGTCAGGCCGCAGCGCCCGTGCCGGTGGCGGCCAACGCGCTGGCGGCCTGGCTTCTGAGCGCGAGCGGCGACGCGACACTTCGCGAGCGCTGGGTTGCGCCCTTGCTCGCAGGCGAAGCGATCGCGGCGTTCGCGATCGAGAAGAACGGGCAGTCCGATCCGGAAGCCTGGACGCAGGCGCCTGCCGCTCTCAGCGGAAGCCTCGGCAACATTCTCTGGGCGGCCGAGGCAGACCTGCTCATTGTCGGGTGCGAAGGCGGGGAACTTGCTCTTATCGAAACGACCGCAGCGGGCGTTACAGTCGAGCCCGTCGAAGCGGTCGACCGGTCGCAACCGCTCGGTCATGTCCGTTTTGACGGCGCGGTCGCGACGCGGATCGAAGGGAGCACGGCTCTCGCGACACGGCTTTGCGATGCCCTGTTCGTGCTTTCGGCAGCCGACGCCTGCGGAGCCGGGAATCGCGCAATGGACCTCGCGGTCGAATATGCAACCACGCGCAAGCAATTCGACCGCCTGATCGGCTCTTTCCAGGGCCTCAAGCATCAACTCGCCAATATGAAGGCCGAGATGGAACCCGTGCGCTACCTTTACTGGTATGCCGCACATTGCTGGGACGCGCTCCCGGCCAAGGCTTCCTATACCGCTTCACTCGCGAAGGCCCATGCGAGCGACGTTGCAGTGCGCGTCGCGCGCGCGGCGGTCGAAGCGCACGGCGGCATCGGCTACACATGGGAATATCCGCTTCATATCTATCTGAAGCGCGCGATGACCGCTCGCGCGATCCACGGACTCCCCTCCATTCATCGCTCTCGCTCGGCCGCTCTCGCCGGTTGGTGAGGCGACACGAGGCAACAGGGACTAGGCATGACGGTACAGGAAAAAAATATGACACCGGCCCGCGACGATGGGCTTGTCATCGGGAAGATCACCGACACCGACGTAGCCAACATGCGGCGGCGCATCGGTTTCCCCAATCCCTCGCTGCGAAAGGGTGTGCTTCAGACACCCTGGAACACTGCCTCGAACCCTGACGCGGTCCGCCGCTGGTCGGAATGCATGGGGGACATGAATCCGCTCTTCAACGACGAGGATTATGCAAGGTCTACGCGCTGGGGCGGCGTGATCGCGCCACCGGGTTTTGAATGGTCGATGGGAATCGATCGCAACCCGCTCATGGACGACGCCTTCGTGAAAGAAACGCGCTCGGCGCTGCGCGGCGTCCAGCTCTTTCATTCGGGCGCCGAATATCTCTACTATCTGCCAATCCCCGAAGGCCGGAAGATTTACAAATCTGAAGTCGTCGGCAGCGTCGAGGAGAAGCAGAGCAGGTTCGGAGGCAAATCGGTCATCGTCGACAATGTCTCCAACTGGTGGGACGACGACGACCGGACCTATGTCACCAGCCATCGCTGGTTCGTGCATACCGAGCGCAGGCCAGTCGATAAGGACAAGCCGGTCAAGGAAAAGAAGCGCGTCGAGCTCGCGTCCTATAGCGATGCGGACCTCGAGGCCATCGAGCGCGCCTATGATGCCGAATATATTCGCGGTGCGGACACGCTCTATCTCGAGGATGTAACGGCAGGAGATGCACTGCCGGAGATGGTCAAGGGTCCCCTCACCGTCACCGATATGATCAACTTCCATATGGGTGCCGGTTGGACAACCTATGGCAACCCGCCCTATCGCATGGCTTTTGAAAATCGGAAGAAACTGCGGGGCTTCTACTCGAAGAATGAATTTGGTTCGTGGGACACGCTCCAGCGCGTTCACTGGGACATTGAACTCGCCCACAAGATTGGCGTCGAGTCGAGCTACGACATCGGGCCGATGCGCTTCGTCTGGCTCTGCAACTATCTCACCAACTTTGCCGGCGACGATGGTTTCGTCCACCGCATTCGTTACGAATTGCGCAATTTCAACTATATGGGTGATACAAGCTGGATCCGCGGCAAAATTGTCGAGGCGCGCGTCGATGCAGAGCTCGGTCCGCTGATCGAGGTCGAAATCAGCAGCATCAATCAGCGCGGCGATGAGAATATCAGCGCCCAGGCGACGATACTTGTCGCCTCGCGCGAGCATGGCCTCGCCAAGCTGCCGCCGCAGCCGGAGATCACGGCATGGCGGCGGACGGCGTAGGGGGCCTCTCCGGACTTCCCAGGTCGGCAAGCGGACGCCCCGTCGTTTCGCTCGCTGGCTACCGCGATTGGATCGGCAGGACCTTTCATTCGGACTGGTGTCTTGTCGACCAGCAGCTTGTCACCGCCTTCGCCGTCCTGACGGGAGACGAAGCCTCGATTCATGTCGATCCGCAAGCCGCCGCCCGCACCCGCTTCGGCGGTTGCGTTGCGCATGGATTGCTTCTCGTCTCGCTGCTTCCGCGCCTTATGCGAAGCGCGGCCCCGCTCGTTAGCGGCACCGATATGGGTGCCAATTATGGCTATGACCGCGTCCGCTTCCTGGAGCCGGTACCGGTAGGATCGCGGGTCCGCTGCGCGCTCACGCTGCAGGAAATGGAGGAACGACGGCCAGGCTTCTGGCTGCTGCGTTATGCCTTCGACATCGAGCGCGACGGGTC
Organism: Sphingopyxis sp.; assembly: GCF_050725655.1. Lineage (GTDB taxonomy): Bacteria > Pseudomonadota > Alphaproteobacteria > Sphingomonadales > Sphingomonadaceae > Sphingopyxis. The sequence continues at coordinate 47,804 of NZ_JBOHHT010000089.1, forward strand.
GCCCGCCCTCTCGGCGACGGGCGGGTGGACGATTGCACGCTGGATGAAGAGCGGGGCGGCCGAGCCTGCTGTCTAGCGAGGCCCCATGCGGATGGCGCCGTCGAGGCGCAGATTCTGGCCGTTGAAATAGCTGTTGCGCGCGAGTTCCAGAACTAGGCTGCCGAACTCTTCGGGCTTTCCGAGGCGCTTCGGGAAGGGGACCGACTTTGCCAGTCCCTCGAACACCGCGGGGTTGCGCTCTCCGAGCGCGAGCATCGGCGGGGTGGCAAAGACCCCCGGCATGATGGAATTGACGCGGATACCGAGGTCCATCAGATCACGCGCCATCGGCAGGACCAGCCCGTTCACGCCCGCCTTCAGCGAACCATAGGCGATCTGCCCGACCTGTCCCTCCTGCGCGGCTACCGAAGCCGTGAGCGTGATGCAGCCGCGTTCGCCATCCTCGAGCGGATCGAGCGACGCCATGCCGAGTGCTGCGAGCGATGCCATCCGATAACTTGCGATCAGAATGCCGTTCGCCGAAAAAAGATAATCCTCGGTCGAGTAACGCCGATAGCCGCCGCTCGCCTTGTCGAAGCTCACGGTCTTGCCGCCGCGCGAGACCTGCGCGCAGTGGACCAGAATTCGCTCCTGCCCATGCGCCTCGCGAGATCGCGCAAACCCGGCAACCACGTCTTCCTCGCTCGTGATATCGACCTTGCAGAAGATGCCGCCCACCTCGGCCGCGACAGCTTCGCCCGCGTCGGCGTTCTGGTCGAAGATCGCGACCTTCGCGCCCGCAGCGGCAAGGGCTTCGGCCGATGCCCGGCCAAGCCCGGATGCGCCGCCGGTCACGACGGCAACGGTGCTGCTATCAATCTTCATAGTTTTTCTCCGATGATGGGTTAGCGAGCGCGCGGCAGGCCGAGCACGCGGTCGGCAATGATCTCGCGCTGGATTTCGCTGCTGCCGCCCGAAATGGTCAGGACCCAGCTCCACATATATTCATAGGTCCAGCGGTTGGTCGTCCGGTCATTGTCATAGCCAAGGAAGTCGAGCCCGACGATTTCGGCGGCGAGTTGAGACAATTCCTTGTAGGTCGTGGTCACATAGAGTTTGACCATCGACCCTTCGGGGCCTGGTTGGGTGCCGGTTCGGCTCGATCCGACGGTCGAAATGCAGAGCGCGCGAAGCGCCAGTGTTTTCGCCTTCATCAGCGCCAGTTTGTTGGCGATGGCGCCGTCTTCAATCGCCAGTTTTCCGTTTTCGAGCCGGAGACGACGCGCCATGTCGGTCAGCAACTGCACTTTCTCGATCATCGAGAGCATTTCGGGTACGAAATAGATGCCGCGCTCGAACGCCAGCGTCGACATGGCGACCGCCCAGCCATCGCCGATCTCACCCACTACATTGCTGAGCGGAATGCGGACATTGTCGTAGAAGATCATGTTCACATGACGTTCGCCCATCATGTTCTTGATCGGCTTGATCTCGATCCCCGGTGTCCGCATGTCGCAGATGATCCAGGTCAGTCCTGCGTGGCGCTTGCTGGCCGGATCGGTCCGGATCAGCAGTTCCTGGTAGGTCGCGTGATGCGCGTTCGACGTCCACATCTTCTGGCCGTTGACGACGATCTCGTCGCCGTCGATTTCGCCCTTGGTAGAAATTGCGGCAAGGTCGGAGCCCGCGCCCGGCTCGGAAAAGCCCTGACACCAGCTAAGCTCGCCATGGAGGATCTTGGGCAGATGGAATTTCTTCTGCTCCTCGGTCCCGCGCAGGATCAAAGTCGGACCTGCATGGTTCATGGCGATCCCCATGGTCCCCTGGTGCGGACCACCCGCGCGTCCAAGCTCCTCGAACCAGATGACCTGCTTGACCCCGTCGAGGCCCGCGCCGCCATAATCCTTTGGCCAGTTCAGGCCTGCGAACCCGCCGCCGGCAAGCTTGGCCTGCCAGGCCATGTCCCATTGCGCCGCGTCGGCGCCTTCGGGCGGGCGCGGGTCGGCCGGGATATTGGTTTCGAGCCAGGATCGCGCGCGTGCACGAAAAGCCCGGTCGTCATCGCTATAATCGAGATCCATCAATCAGTCCTCAGGCCGCGAACGCCATATTGTTGAGATCGTCGGCCGCGGTCTTCGCGCCGAACAGGCGAACGAGGACGTTGGCGCGCTTCATGAAATAATGAGCGTCATGCTCATCGGTCGTCGCAATGCCGCCGTGCAGCTGGATATTGGCGTCGACATTCGCCATCGCGGCGTCATTCGCGAGAAGTTTGGCACCGGTGGACTGCATCGCCGCGTCGGATGTTTCGTCGCGGCAAGAGACGGCTGCGAGGAACAATTGCTGTCTCGCCGCGAAGGCGCGGGTTTTCATGTCCGAGATCGGATGGCGCACAGCCTGGTAGGACCCGATCGCCTTTCCGAACGTGAATCGGATTTTCGCATATTCGGCGATCATGTCGGTAACGGCCTCGGCGATGCCGACAAGCATCGCGGCGGTAAACAGGCGCCCGCTTCGCTCCGTCAACGCCCGAGGCGCCGAAACGAGCGATCGGGCTTCGTCGAGATTCGCTCTGCCAAGTCCGACCGATCGGTCCAGGCATGCGCCCGGCTCGACATCGATTCCTGCAAGCGAAACGAGGCGCGCATCATCGCCATCGACGCACAGCGCGAGATCCGCACCATGCCAGTCGAACAAAAGCGAAGCTTCCCGGTTCGGGTCATTGACCGCAAACGCAACACTATGGCCGCCGCTCGCGATGTCCCTCGCCAGCGCGAGGTCGCCGGCTTCGGCCGCGAGCTTCGCTGCGAGCGCAATGGGTAGAACCGCGGTAGGGCCGAGATGCCGTCCGATCTCCCGGAATACGAGCGTCTCTTCGATGGCTGAAAAGCCGAAACCGCCGGCCGCCTCGGCAACGCCCATTCCAAACCAGCCGAGTTCGGCAAGTTGGGTGCGGGTCGTTTCGTCGAAACGTCCTTCATTTGCGGAGCGAAATCGCTCGAGGGGCATAGCGCCTGCGAGGAAATCGGCAGTCGCGTCGATAACCTGCTGTTCGTCGCCGTTCGGTTCGAGATCCATTGGCACTCCTTTCCCGGAGTGGTAATTAAGCTAACTCTTTTAGCTTTGCAATGGTGGACGCTCATGTCGTTCGGCCGAAAGGATCGCATCGACCAATTCCGCAGCGGTCGCATCGGTCGAATGCGCCTCGAGCGCGAGCTCGATGCCGGGAAGCCGCGGCAGCCCGATGGCGGCGGGGGCAGTTTCGACCGTCACCGGTTTGCTGCTCGCGCCAAAGGCTGTGATGCCGGCACCCGCAAGCACCGCGGCGCGCATTCCCAGATAACTCGCGCTGCTCCCGGTCGCACGCCAGGCGCGGCCATTATCGGCGCAGGCGGCCGTTATCACGTCGCGAACCGGGCTCCCCTCGGGATACAGGATGAGCGGCAGGGATTCGTCGGTGGCGGGCCAGCTCGCGCCGCTTCCGTACCAGTAGAGCGGCTCGTGCCGAATCAGCGTTCCGCGGCGATCACCCGGCTTGCGTTCGAAAATGGCAACATCGAGTCGTTCGCTGTCGAACATCTCGAGAAGGTCGGTCGAAGGGGCAACATGGACCTCGAGATCGACCCGCGGATGAACCTTGCGAAACGCGCTCAGAATATTGGGCAGACGGAACACGGCAAATTCTTCGGGCGAACCGATTCGCACCTGCCCCTCTAGTTCGCGCCCGCCCACCTCATTCGCCAGTCGGGCATAGAGAGAGAGGATTTCGCGGGCGCTCTGCTCGATCCGCTGGCCTGCCGGCGTGAAAATCACGCGCGAGGCATGTCGCTCGATCAGCTTTGTGCCGAGCTGTTCTTCCAGCCGCATGAGGTGCTGGCTGACCGTGGACTGCTGCATCGACAACCGCTTGGCGGCGCGGGAGAAACCACCCTCGTCGACGATCGCGAGCAAGCTGCGAAGGAGGATGGGGCTGAACAGGAGGCGAGGGTGCAGTATCATGATCTGTGATACTTGTATCATAGTTATCACGATTGACGAAATAGCGATGCTCTGGCCTTCTCGTCCCCATAATCAATGGGAGAACTGCAATGACCTTTTTGAGCCCCGAACGCATTTCCGCCGCGCCTCTCGAGACGATGCCGATCTTTGACATCGACACGCACTGGGCCGAGCCCGGCGATCTCTGGACGTCGCGCGCACCCGAAAAATACAAGGGCCGGGTCTTCGAACTTCAGGAGCGCCCCGACCGCAACCAGGCCTGGTTCGTCAATGGCATGGAAGTCGCGATGGTCGGTCCGTCGGTCGTCCGCAAGGACATGGGCAAGGAGCTCGGCACTTTCACCATCGGGCGCATGGAAGACATGGCTGAAGCTTCGACCGAAGCCAAAGCCCGCGTGGCGTTCATGGACAGCGTCGGTGTCGGCGCGCAGATCGTCTATCCGAATGTCATCGGATTCGGCTCGCAGCGCCTGCTCAAGGTCGGCGGCGACGTCGAGCTGCGGAACTGGCACGTCCAGACCTACAATGACGCGCTTGTCGATTTCCAGAAAGCAGGCGACGGCCGTCTCCTGCCGCAGGCTGCGCTTCCGCTGTGGGATCTCGAGGCTTCCGAGAAGGAACTCGAGCGCATCCGCAAGAATGGACTGACCGGCGTCGCGATGTCGAACAAGCCCGGTGACTTCGGCCAGCAGCCGCTCGCGCACAAGGACTGGGAGCGCTTCTTCTCGATCTGCCAGGATCTCGAGCTGCCAATCAACTTCCACATCGGCTCGGGCGACTTCGAAGGCGAAAAGGATAAATGGTGGTTGCCCGAGCGTTCGACGCGCCTGCCCGACGGTTCGCTCAACGGCCCCTTGTCGACCTTCACGGCGGTCAACAATTTCATCCAGATGGGCACCGACGTGATGAACCTCATTCTCACCGGCATGCTCGAGAAATATCCGCGACTGAAGTTTGTGATTGTTGAATCGGGCGCGTCGTGGCTGCCCTTCCTCATCGGCGGGATCGAGCATAACTGGAAAGAAATGCTGACGAAGAATGACCTCGCGAAGTTCAAGCGCGAACCCCGCGAAATGTTCGTCGATCAGATCTACACCGCCTACTGGTTCGAAAATGCCCAGTGCATCGACCATTATATCCGCGAATTCGGTTCGACCAACCTGCTCTTCGAAACCGATTTCCCGCACCCGACCTCGCTCTATCCCGATGTGCGGGGCAAGGCGGTCGAGACGCTCGCCAGCCACCCCGAAGAAGCGCAGCGCAACATCCTCTACCGTAACGCCGAGCGCCTTTACGGCGTTCCCGTGTCGGGCCTGGGTACGCGCTGACGGGACACGCCGCGGGGCGCTGCGCCCCGCGAGCAAGATATCGGCGGGGCGTATGGCACGCCCCGCCCACCTTTCCTCTCCAGACTCCCCGGTCCGGCCGCTTCGCGCGCGCCAGGCCGGGGTATTTTTTTGCCGTTGGTCGGGGCTTGCGTCGCAGGTAGCAAGCGAATAGAGGTATATGAATTATGCCGAGCTCCAATCTCATGCGCGCACTGCAGGTGCACGAGCTCGCTCCGGACTATGCGGGCGTGCGCCTCGATATGGTTTCACGACCCGAGCCGGGGCCCGGTGCGGTTAGTGTTGCGGTCGATGCCGCAAGCCTCAACTTCCCCGATCTGCTGCTGACGCGCGGCGAATATCAGATGAAGCCCGAGCCACCCTTCACGATCGGCGGCGATTTGGCCGGGACCGTCGATGCCATCGGGCCGGGGGTCGAGGGCTTGGCGCCCGGCGACCGGGTATGGGGGATCGGGCTTGGTTGTTTTGCAGATTGGGCGATTCTGCCCGCGACGTCTGTCGGCCACCTTCCCTCCGCCCTGTCGATGGCGGAAGGCGCTGCCTTCGGCGCGGCCTATTTGACCGCCTATGTCGCTCTCGTCGAGCGCGGAGGCCTTCGCCCCGGCGAGTGGGTTGTCATCAACGGCGCATCGGGCGGAATGGGGCTGGCCGCGGTTGATCTCGCCAAAGCGCTCGGCGCGCATGTGATCGCTGTCTCGGCATCGGCCGACAAGCGAGCGCGCATCGCGGAGCTTTATGCGCCCGATCATATTCTGGCGCCCGGCGAGGATCTTGCGGCGCGAGTGAAGGCGCTGACCGGCGGCGGCGCGGATCTTGTTTTCGATCCGGTCAACGGCGACGCCTTCGATCAAGGGATCAGCGCGCTCGCCTTCGGTGGGCGGATGCTCGTGATCGGCTTCACCTCGGGCGAAAAGCGAAGCCTTCGAAGCAATGTGGCGCTTATCAAGTCGATTGCGCTGATCGGTGTGCGCGCTGGCGAATATGGGCGGCGCTATCCCGAGCGACGGAAAGCCATCGCCAGTCAGCTCGAGAATCTCGTCGCGGCTGGCAAAATCAGGCCGCATGTCGATTCAATCTACGCGATCGAGCAATGGGCCAAGGCCTTCGAGCGCATGGAGACGCGCGGGGCCGTCGGGAAGATCGTCCTGTCGATCGGAGGAGAGACGTGATGCTGCTGTCGGGTTACCGGATTATCGAATCGTCGATGCTTCTGAACGGGGCCTCGACCGGCATGATGCTAGCCGACCTCGGAGCCGACGTCATCAAGATCGAGAGTCCGGCGATGGGCGATTATCTCCGCTTGCCCGAAACGCGCCACCTCCATCTCCAGGCGAGCAAGGGCAAGCGCAGCATCGCGATCGACATGAAGACCGAACGTGGGCGCGAGATCTTCGGGCGCCTCTTGGCAACATCCGATGCCTTCGTGACCAACGCGATCGCCGACCGCAATGACCGGCTCGGTCTTGGCTATGACCAACTCAAGGCGCTCAAGCCCGATATCGTCTACTGCCAGAACACCGGCTTCGGCGCGACCGGACCCTTCCGCGAAGTGCCCAGCCACGGCCAGATGATGGACGCAATGGCGGGCGCGCTGCCGATGATGATGGGCGAGGACGGACTTGTCGTGCCGAGCGACCGCTATCGCCGTCGCACCGGCAGCCTCCTGTCGGGCGGCGAAGGGACCGCGATGGGGGCCATCTATTCCGCGTTCCACATTGCGGCCGGCCTTGCCCACCGCGAACGCACCGGCGAGGGCTGCTTCATCGACGTGTCATCGGCGCATGCCGTGGTGGCAAGCGGTTGGGCCGGCGTGTCGGCGCTTCTGAACCGCCCGGCCCGGCGTGGCTGGTGGCAGGATGAGGACAATATCCGGCCGATTGCGCGCTACCAATCCTATCAATGCGCCGATGATCTGTTCATCCTCTTCTGTCCCGAGGAACGGAAATTCTGGACCGCTTTCTGCGATCTCGTCGATCGCCCCGATCTTAAGGATGGGGAGCGCGGCGTCGAACTTCGACATGAGATCCAGTCGATCATCGGAGCGCAGCCACGGCAGCACTGGCTTGATCTCGCCATCGCGCACAATCTGCCGATCGGTCCCGTGAACGACGGGATCGAGGAGGTAGGTGCCGATCCGCAAATCGCCGCCCGCGGCTTGTTCGTCGAAGCTGAAGCGGACGGCAAGCCCTTCACCTATATTCGCCAGCCCGCGATCGTCGACCGCGTTTTGGCGCCGGTGCCGGCGCCCGCGCCCGAGCTCGGCGAACATAGCGACGCCATTCTCGCTGAACTGGGGTTTGACGAAGCGGCAATCCTGAGCCTTCGCGCCGATGGCATCGTCGCCGCGCCGCCCTCCGAGCGGCACATCATCAGCTCGATCTACGGCGACGAGTGACACTGCGGGCGCGACCACGCAAAATATCGAGACTGGAAGGGAAGAAGATGGTTGCTGACAACACACCCATAATCGTCGGGGTAGGGCAATTCGTCGAGCGTATCGACGCGGCCGACTATAAGGGTCTCGCCCCCGCGGACATCGCGGCACGTGCCTGCGAAGCTGCGATTGCCGATGCCGCCGGCACCCTTCGCGATCGTGTCGATCTGGTCGGTGCGATCCGGACCTTCGAGGACAGCACGCCGCTTCCCGCCAAGTTCGGGAAGCCCGACAAATTTCCGCTGGCGGTTGCCCACCGTCTCGGCCTCGGCCCAAGGACGGCGATCCTCGAAAAGGCCGGTGGCCAGTCGCCTCTGGTGCTACTCGCAGATCTTGGCGAGCGGCTGCGGCGCGGCGAGGGTGCTGCTGCCCTTCTCTTCGGCTCCGAGGCAATCTCGACCGTGCGGCACCTTGCGACAAAGGGCGAAAGCCGCGACTGGTCGGAAACGATCGAGGGCGAGATGGAAGACAAGGGGCGCGGTCTCGAGGGTCTCGTCTCGCTCTATGCCAATGTCCATGGACTTGTCGGCGCACCCCCGGGCTATGCGATGTGCGAAAACGCGCGGCGCTTTGCAGCCGGAGAGACGCTGGAGACTTATCGAAAGCGGATGGGGCGCCTGTTCGCGCCTCTTACCAAGGTTGCCCAAGACAATCCCTATGCAAGCGCTGCGACTTCGGCCCTGGCTCCCGACGAGATTTCGGATGTCGGCGAGCGCAACCGGATGATTGCCTCGCCCTACAGCCTGCGGATGGTATCTCGTGACCAGGTCAACCAAGGCGCGGCGCTGCTGATCACGACCGTCGCCGAAGCCCGGCGGGCCGGTATCGCCGAGAGCAAATGGATATTCGTCCATGGTGCGGCTTGGGCGTCCGAGCCCGAACTGGTCAGCCGCGCCGAGCCCGGTCGCTATCCGGCTGCCGAGCTGGCGCTCCGTTCCGCGCTCGACAGCGCCGGCAAGAGTGTCGCCGATATTGCACTGTTCGACTTCTACAGCTGTTTCCCGGCGCCGGTGTTTGCGGGGATCGAGGCTCTAGGTCTCTCGCCCGACGATCCGCGAGGGCTGACCGTCACTGGCGGTCTGCCCTATTTCGGCGGCCCGGGTAACAACTACTCGACCCATGCCATCGCGACGATGACCGAGCGGCTGCGCGACCGTCCCGATGCGTTCGGCCTGATCGGCCTCAACGGCGGCATCCAGTCGAAATATGGCGGTATCGTCCTCTCGGCGGAGCCTGCCGAATGGCCGGGATGCAAACATGACGATATCCAGCGCGAACGGGACGCGATGCCCAAAGCGACGCTCGCCCATCGTGCCGAAGGGCCAGCTCATATTCTGAGCTATACCGTGACTTATGCCAAAGGCGAGCCGACACTGGGAATCGTCCTCGGCGAGCTTGAGGATGGCCGGAGGTTCCTGGCCAACAATGCCGACGTCTCGGTTCTGACGAGGTTGATCGAAGACGACCCGCTTGGCGCAGAGATCGTCGTGACGCGCCGCGACGAGGGCAATCGTTTCGCATTCGACGCCGAGACGCTCCGCCGGGTTTATCCGCTGAGGGTACCCGCCTTCAAGCCGGACTATGAGCATATCCTCGTTCGACGCGACGGCCATCTGCTCGAGGTGACGATCAATCGTCCCGATGCGCGCAACAGCCTGCCAATCGACGCCCATCACGAGCTGGCCGGGGTGTTCGACGCTTTCGAGGCCGATGCCGATCTCTGGGTCGCCATCATCACGGGAGCGGGGGACCGGGCTTTCTGTGCCGGTGCCGATCTCAAGACCGCCGGGCGCGGCGGCGTCATGCCCCCGGCAGGTTTCGCGGGGCTGACCAGCCGCAGCCGTACCAAGCCGATTATCGCTGCGGTCAATGGTTTCGCGTTCGGCGGCGGATTCGAAACTGCTCTCGCCTGCGATCTGCTCGTTATGGACCCCGCCGCCACGATGGCGCTTTCAGAGGTTCGGGTCGGTCTTTATGCTGGCGCCGGCGGCATCGTGCGCTTGCCCCGCCAGCTGCCGCGAAAACTTGCATGCGAATTGCTCCTCACCGGGCGGCCGATCGACGCGCCGACCGCCGAGCGCTGGGGCCTGGCAAATGCGGTGTCGGAGCCCGGCAACGTCATGGAGGCGGCGCGGACACTCGCGCGCGAAATCCTTTCGGTTTCGCCGACGTCGGTCCGTCTCACCATGCAGGTATTGCACGAAGCCGACGCGGTAGCCGATCCGGACCTTGCGGCGCGCCTGACCCTGGACAGCAGTGCGCGCGACAAGCTCATGGCGAGCGAGGATTTTTACGAGGGAACCGCGGCGTTTGCGCAGAAACGCCCGCCCGCGTGGAAGAACCGCTAGCCGGCTTTTGAGAATTTCAGCCACGCCCTGGAGGCATTCCGGAACGGGAGAGGGACGATGCCCGAGCGCATGAGGACAGCGGTCATCACCGGCTCGGCGTCCGGCATCGGACTTGCGACCGCAGCCTATTTCCGGCGCGCCAACTATCGGGTGATCGGCGTCGATCTTCAGTCGGCTGACATCATTTCCGATCTTTCGTCGCAGGAAGGGCGCGCACACGCATCGGCCCGGATTCTCGAGCTTGCACCAGACGGTATCGACGCCGTGATACCCTGCGCCGGCATCGGAGGAGGGCGCACGAGCAGCATGATGGTGAGCGCCGTCAATTTCTTTGGAACGACGCGGCTTCTTGACCTGTTGCGGCCGCAGCTTGCGCTGGGAACCGACGCGAGGGTGGTCATTGTCTCGTCATCGACAGCAATCCTGGCGCATGATCCCGTGCTGCTGGAATATTATCTGGCCGACGATGAAGAGCGTGCTCTCCGGCATTCCGCCGATCCAATGCTCACCTATTCTACCGGCAAGCGCGCGCTTTGCCATTGGATGCGCAGCAAAGCGGTGTCGGCGGAATGGGCGGGATCGGGAATCCACCTCAATGCGGTCGCTCCCGGAGTGGTCGTCACGCCTTTGACCCAGTCGGCGCTCGGCACCGCCGAAGGTCGCGCCGCTGCGGCGGCAGTGGCACCGATCGTGCTGCCATCCTACCCGTCGCCCGCCGCCATTGCGCCGCTCATCGCTTTTCTCGCATGCGCCGAGAATTCAAACATGATCGGCCAAATTGTCTTCAGCGATGGCGGGAGTGAAGTCCTGACGCGCGGCCCTGCGTTTCCGTGATCGACCGGCTGACGGAGAACTCTAAAGACGCGAGTGGCGGGCTATGACGGCCGCTTTCGCGACAAGATCAGGAATAAAATCAGCGATGCGGTGCGCAAGCGACCCCGCGGGCTCTCGCATCGATTTCACATGATTGAATTCGATCAGCGCCGCGAGCTTGTACATTGCGAGTACCATATAATAATCGATCGACGTGACATCGAGGCCGGTGCATTCGGCGTAGCGGCGCGCCAGCGCATCGCGCGACGGATAGCCTGTGAGGTCGATCGCAAGCGATGCGCCGGCGGTTCCGTCCGCGGCCGGGAAGGCATAGAGGAGCCGGCCCAGGTCGAGCAGCGGATCTCCAAGCGTCGCAAGCTCCCAGTCGATAATCGCAAGGACGCGCGGCGGCGGCGACGGAGCGAGCATCACATTCGAAAAGCTGACATCGCCGTGGATGAGCGAGGCCTGCTGCATCTCTGGTCGTTTCGCGCGAAGCCACTCGGTCACCTCATCCCAGCCGGCTATGGCCCGGTCGCCATAGTCGGGGTGGGCGCGATGCTTCGCCATCAGGCCGCTCCAGCGGTCGACCTGGCGCTCGAGAAAGCCGTCGGGCCTTCCGAAATCGGACAATCCCGCAGCAGCGATATCGACCTTGGGTAGCTCGGCAATTGCCTCGACCATCGCAAACGCCGCACGATGATGCAGGTCCGGATCGGCGGCAAAGGCGTCCGGCCGTTCCCCCGCGCCCAGCCAGCCATCGACGAAATCGATAATGAGAAAGGGCACGCCGAATATGGCTTCGTCGGCGCACCAGGCGACGAAGCCCGGATGGGGTACGCTGCTGCCAGTCAGCGCGGCAAGGAGCCGCGCTTCGCGCTCCAACGCCTTGCGGCTGTCCGGCCGTGGTGGCCATGCAGTGGTACGAAGGACATAGGCTTGCGAACCGCGCTGAAGACGGAACACCGAGCCGCTTGAGCCGCCGGCGAGCGGCGTCATTACGGCCTCGGACTTTCCGCCGAGAGCGGCATCGAGCCACTCCGCGAGCGCGGCGACCCGCTCGACGCGATGCCAGGGCGCGGCTTCCGCTTGCGTCACATCCATCTCCTTCGTTATTGAGTAATCTCAATAGCGGACGAAGCGGCGAAGGGCAATCAGGCGATTTGGGTTGAACGGATCAGTCGGTCGAGTTCGCGCACGGCATCATCGTCGCCCCGCGTCACGAGAACGAGGTCGATTTGCGGAAGTCGGGGAAGGATTTTCTCGAACTTTACCCGCTCGAGGCTGAGCGGATTGGCGGTCGTGCTGAGCGCGGCCAGTCCCAGCCCCGCCATCGCGGCGGCACGCAGGCCGAGGAAGCTGCTGCCGGTGCAGACTTCGCGCCATTGCTGGCCGTTCCGCTCGAACTCCGCCACGACGATGTCGCGGATGAGGTGCGGGGCCTTGTACATCACCATGGGGATCGGGGCATCGGTATCCGGCGTGAACCCCGGCACGGCATACCAGAATATGCTTTCCGAGCGGAGGCGGTGGCCGCCGGGAAGCCCCGCGCGCCGTTCGACGACCATGAGATCGAGGTCGCCCGCGGCAAATTTCGCTTCGAGTTCGGTCGACGGCGCGATTGTGACCGCCAGATCGACGCCGTCGTGAATCCGTTTGAAGTGACTGAGAATTGAAGGAAGGCGCTGGATCGCAAATTCTTCCGAAGCTCCCATGCGAACCTTGCCTTCGAGCGCCGAACTGTGGAGCCCGCGGTGGGCACGCTCATAGCTCGCGAGGATCGTGCGGGCATGGTCCAGCATCTCTTCGCCGGCGGGCGTGAGCGATGTTTCCCGCGTGGTTCGCCAGAAGAGGGGATGGCCGACGGCCTCCTCGAGCCGGACGATATGCTGGCTGAGCGTCGACTGCCTGAGGTTCAACCGCCGCGCGGCGCGGCTGAACCCATGCTCCTCGGCAACGGCAACGAAGCTGCGCAGGAGCATCGGGTGGAAGAGGGTGCGTGGATCTATCATGAATGGCGATAAGTATATTCCTTTTATCACGGTTCACGCAAGCTGCTCGCCGTGGCACGCTATCGCGATAAAATAGCTGGGAGAGTGTTGATGAGCCCCGCCGATTCGATCGCGCCGGAACATGTGATTGCCTACGACCACATCAAGGGGCCTGAGGTTACGGCCTTCCCGCCGAGCGCTCTTGATGGGTTCCGGGAAGAGTACCGCGTCTTCTATAGCAATCTTTACGGCGGGTTCTGGGTGTTCACGCGCTTCGAGGATATCCGCGCGATCCTCCAGGATCCCGATAGCTTCGGCCAGCACGCCGGGGGGTTGCCCCATAACCCGTATCCCAAAATCCATATACCGCTGATGCTCAATCCGCCCGAGCACGGGGTCTACCGCAAGGTGATGACCCCCATCTTCTCGCCGCGCATGATCGCCAAGCTCGAGCCGCTCATCCGCGATGTCATGCGGGCGCAGGTCAGGAAAATCGCTCCGCTCGGCCGCTGCGATTTCGTCGATGATTTTTGCATGATCTCGCCTAGCACCATGTATTGCGGGCTGCTGGGAATAGACCCCTCGAACTTCGAGGAATTCAACCGGCTATCTCTCGCGCTCATCTTCGGGGCCGCCGACACCTTCGAGCGTGAGGGCGAAGAAGCCGCGCGGAAACTACGCCAGGACACCAGTCAACAGATCGACGACATTCTGAAGGATGTTCTCGACGACAGGCGCAAAAACAGGGGCGATGACCTTCTCAGCATCCTTCTCGACGGCGAAGTCTATGACCGCAAGCTGACCGACGACGAGATGCTCAACATCGCGTCCCTGCTCTTCTTCGCCGGGACCGACTCGACCGCGGCTATCATGAGCTACGCCTTCCTCTTCCTGGCCCAGAACCCCGAATATCAAAAGCAGTTGGCGGGCAATCCGTCGATTTTTCCGGCCGCGACGCAGGAACTCATCCGTTACAACGGATTCCACCAGATCCGCCGCGAGGCGCGCCGCGACGTCGAGATCGCTGGCGTGACGATCCCCAAGGGGGACATCATCCTGCTTCCCATGGGCGCCGCCAACCATGATCCCGCGAAATTCGCCGATCCGCTGACGGTCAGCTTCGAACGCGGCAATGCTGGGGGAGCGATGACTTTCTCGGCCGGGCCGCATCGCTGCATAGGTCAGCATCTTGCAACGCTTCAGCTACGGATCGCACTCGAGGAAGTGACCGCCGTCATTCCCGATTATCGTCTCGACCCCGACCAGCCGTACGAACTGATGACAAGTCACGCCAAAGCGGTGCTGCGGCATCTGCCGATGGTCTGGACCCCGGTCGACGTCTGAACCCCAATCTACCCTGCCGTCCCGGAGACAATCATGACTGATGCGTTCGAGCCCAAGCATATCCTGATTACGGGCTGCTCGAGCGGGATCGGCCGGGCTCTCGTTATCGAGGCCGCGCGGCGCGGGCACCGGGTCACCGCTACGGCCCGGCGCCCCGAGAGCCTTGACGATCTTCCCGCTGCTCGCCGGCTCGCGCTCGACGTGACCAGCGATGCATCGGTCGCTGAAGCGGTCGCCGCTGCGGGCCCCGTCGATGTGCTCATCAACAATGCCGGCGTTAGTCTATGGGGTCCTGTAGAAGCTGCATCCTCTGCGGACGTCCAGGGCGCTTTTGAAACAAATCTGTTCGGCGCGCTTCGCGTGACGCGTGCCTGCCTGCCGGCGATGCGCGATCGCGGCTCGGGGGCCATTTTCCAGGTCTCGTCTGCTGCCGGCAAGCGCTCGACGGCGGTGCTCGGTCACTACGCGGCGACGAAGGCAGCGCTCGACGCCTATTCGGACGCGCTCCGTATCGAATTGCGGCCGTTCGGCATCTTTGTGTGCTCGGTTCTTCTGGGCGCGGTCGAAAGCGCCTTTCCGCAGAACCGCCAAATCCTGCCGCACCCCGCCTATAAGGCCATCATTGATGGGGCCATGGCGCGGGTCGCAAGCAATCGGACCGCACCGCACAGCGCCGCCTCGGTCGCGGAGCGTATCGTCGATGCCATCGAAACCGGCGAACCCCCGCTGCGTCTCGACGGAACCGGCGATGCCTTTGCCCTTGTTCGCCAGCGTGCGGAGCAGGATGATGTGAGCTGGGAAGAAGCGACGCTCGCCGGTCTGCTCGGGTCAGACTGGCCCAAGCGTACGGCCTGACGTTCATTGTCAACCGATCAGTTGTCGGGGTACCGCATGTTCGGGGAGCAGCAGCGACGCGAGCCGCTGATGAAGCGCGCCGTCGATTGGCGTCGCCCGGTCCGACCGCACTGCCACCAGCACCGATTCACCCAGCGCCTTGCACTCTCCTTGTTGGAACAAGGCTTGGACGATACGGAATGTCGAAGTGCCGATCGAAAGAAGGCCGCACCCGACGGTACAATCATGAGGATAATGCGATTGCCTTACGAAGGTCGTCGCATTCTGGCCGACCATGAACACGACGCCTTCGGGACGCTGGTCGCGCGGCGCAAACTCCCGGATCATTCTTGTCCGGGCTTCACCGAGTATCGTCGCAACCGAATAATTGCTGATATGCCGAAGCGTATCGAGGTCCGCCTGCCGCGACTGGATACAATATTGCTGGGGAAAAAGGTCCGGGCGAAGCGCTCTTATCCGCGCGCGGTTATCGCTGTGGCTTCCACCATCCTGTACCGCCATAGCTGCTCCCATAGTATAAAGAGTTATTTCAATTCATCATGCACCCATGCTACAGAGGCGTCAAGGAGTCGGAATAATGGGTGAGCTGGCCAATAGAATAGACGCAATCCTCGCGCTCGATCCCGATGCACAGGCCGTCGAATTCGAAGGCAGATGGTTGACCTGGGGCGACCTTGCCCGCGCGCGCAGTGCGATCGACGCTATTCTGTCGGGCGCAGGTCTCGGACCGCAATGTCGCATCGGCGTGTTCATTCGCAACGATGCCGCCTTGCTGCCGGCGATCCTTGCCGTGATCGGCGATCGCTGCCTCGTGACGCTCAATCCGATGCAGAGCCCGGCCAAACTTGCTGAAGATTCGCTCGCTGCCAATGTCCCCGCCGTGATCGGCATGGCCGCGGACGTTGAAGCGCCGGAATTATCCGCAGCGTTGAAGAGCCTTGGATGCCTTGTTGTCGAACTGACCGGCCGGACCGATGCGCCCGCGATCGTGCGCCAGGAGCGAAGTTCCGCGAACGTCGCGGCCGCCCGGTCGGTTGAGGAGGACGTCGCGCTCGAAATGCTGACCAGCGGCACGACGGGAGCGCCGAAGCGCGTTCCGATGCGTCGCGAGGCATTTGAGGCCGCGGTCTTCGGCGCGGCCCGCTTCGAGAAAGGGCGCAACAGCGACGATGCGCCCCGACTTCGCAAGGGCGTGCAACTTTTGATGGCGCCGCTCGCCCACATCAGCGGCATGCTTGCCTTCATGAACGCACTGATGGCGGGCCGCAGTATCGGACTCCTCGAACGCTTCCGCGTCGATGATTTTCGCGATGTCGTGAAGCGGCACGCAATCAAGGCTGCGAGCGTCCCTCCCGCCGCGCTCAAGATGATCTATGACGCGGCGGTGCCGGTTGAGGACCTCTCTTCGCTCCAGGCCTTCCGCGTTGGCACCGCACCTCTTGACCCCGACCTCGCCGACGCCGTTTATGAACGCTACCAAATTCCGGTCCTGCAGAATTATGGTGCAACCGAGTTCGGCGGTGTGGCGGGTTGGACCCTCGACGACTTCGTGGCATTTCGTGAAACGCGGCGCGGCGCGGTTGGGCGTCTGAATCCGGGCGTCGAAGGGCGTGTCGTCGATCCGGAAACCCTCGTTCCGCTTGCGGCAGGCGAGACAGGCATCCTCGAGTTGCGCTCGCGTCAGATCGGAGATGGCGAAAGCTGGACCCGGACAACCGATCTCGCGCGTCTCGACGCCGAGCGGTTTCTCTGGATCGTAGGCCGTTCGGACAACGCCATCATCCGCGGTGGCTTCAAGGTCCATCCCGACGAGCTCATTCGCGCCATTCAGGCACACCCCGCCGTCGCCGAAGCATCGGTGATCGGTCTTGCCGATGGACGCCTCGGGCAGGTGCCGGCTGCGGCAATACTGCTCGACGCCAGCAAGCCGGCGCCATCTGTCGAGCAACTGAAGGCGTTCCTGAGGTCGAGCCTTTCGAGCTACCAGCTACCCGTCCTGTTCCATTTCCTTCCGAGCCTGCCGCGCACCGCCTCCATGAAGGTCGACCAGCGCGCGCTTCGGGAAATATTGCAGCCGCTTCATGACGGGGCCGCGACGTCCGCCCCCGCCTAGGAGCCGGGAGATCGAAAAAATAAAAGCGTTGGGAAAGGTACCGAAATGACCCGCAATATCGCCGACAGTAAACGGCACATATATAAGGCTGATTTGATCGGCCGCATCGAGGGTTGCACGAATCCGGAGAGCGCAGAGCTTCTCGCCGACGGCGAAACGATCGTCTTTGGCAACTGCACCATCCTGCTGGGAATCGAGAGCTATCGTGCCGGGCGTGGGATAACCTATGCTCAGGGCGAGGCCTTCATCTCGCGCGCAAGGCTCGCCGGACGGGGCGACGTTCCGCTTCTCGAGCGACGCTTCATCGACGGCCTGACGGGAACGCACGGGATCGACATTCTTCCGGTCGCAACAGCGAAGCTTACGAAGGGCACGGCGTTCATCACCGAAGCCGCGGGTCCGCAGACCGTGCGCGGAAGCGGCCGAATTTTGCCGAAGTCCGCCTATCAATCGAACCTTGCCGTGTTCGACCCCAACGCCGGCATCCTGCTTGGTGCGCTTCCGCTCGGTGTCGGTAGCGCAATCGCGGCAAAGTTCAGCGATCTTGAGCAACCCAATGGCCTTGCCTTCGGCGCCAACGGCGATCTCTATGTGAGCGACATGGCGCCCGCGGCCGAAGTGCCCGGCTGGGACAGCGTCTCACCTTCGGCGATCTACCGCATTCCGCACGGTGCGATCGACGACCTGATGG
Organism: Sphingopyxis sp.; assembly: GCF_050725655.1. Lineage (GTDB taxonomy): Bacteria > Pseudomonadota > Alphaproteobacteria > Sphingomonadales > Sphingomonadaceae > Sphingopyxis. The sequence continues at coordinate 65,717 of NZ_JBOHHT010000089.1, forward strand.
CGGGCAAGGAGGGTGCGGCCGACGCGGTGCAGCGACTGCTCACGCCCGGTAAGACCAACGGGCTCACGCGCTCCTGGCGCGACGGCTCGATCCTTTCGGTCAGCTGCTCGCCCAACGATCCGGTAGCCGGTGGCGTGTATCGCTATTCGCTCGCCGATTTCGGCAGCGGCCAGCAGCCAGCCCCTCTTATCGCGGGCCTCGGGATCATCGACGGCGTGGGCGAGACCCGTCGCGGAACCTTCATTGCCTCGACGCCGCCGACGAGCGAGGTGCATCTGTTTCCTGCCGACGGCCGCCATCTTATCCTGAAACTCGCGGATGGCTCCGATCCCGTCGCGCGGCCGGCCGATATCAACATTTGCTATCCCGCTGCCCTTGGCGGCGAACCCGCGCTGCTCATCCCCGACATCGCGCCAGGCGCCGAAGCTGGCGCGAGCAGCGTGTGTGTCGTCGACATCAGCGGACTCTAGGAGAAATAGAATGGCCGACTGGACGAACGGCGAAGACCTCGAGATCACGCCCAAGGTTCACATCCCGGGCTACAGCTTCCGGACAATCATCCCGACCGACGATGTCCTCTACGACCCGCATGTGGTGGATTGGGAAGAGCCCGATGGGCGAGTCGCGATCTGCGATGTCGGCGGACAGGGCTGGTCCTCGCGCTTCGACCCGGCCCTCGGCCACGGGGCGATCTGGTGGCTCACCGCCGACGGCCGGCTCGAGCCCGCCGTCGCGTGGGGACATACGCATTTGGGAATGATCATGTTTCCCCGCCTTGCTCCGCCGTCCTTCGGCCGATGGGCGGGGCACGCCCTCATCCTCGCGCAGGTCCAGCCGGGACGCGAAGGCGCGCACTGGGATCATGTCATTCATAAATGGGACCGGCGCTCGGGCGAGCTCACCCTCTTCGCCACCTTGCCGCGCAACCACAGCGCGAGCGGCGAGGGTATTCCTGCCGCATTGATCCCCGGCGGGTTCGGACCCGAGGGGACCGAACATGAGGGATATTATTATTTCACGGCGCTTCGCAACAACAGCATCTACCGTGTCTCGGGTTCCGGCCGCGCCGAAACCTATGCGATCATGGATGGCGTCCACGGCCCGAAACTGCTGCCGCGCGCAATGTGCTTCGGCACCGACGATATTTTTCCCGAGCATAAAGGGAAGCTGATCGTCGGAGGTGTGCCCGACGCGAATTTCATCATCGGCGACGACAATAAGGGGCGCTTTGTCGGACAGGAAAGCGCTTTCTTCCTCGTGGAAAAGGGCGCGGTCGCGTCCGACCCATTCGCCTTTGGCAACCGTATGCTGGCCTTTCCGCAGCGCTGCGGCGCGGACTTCGGGCCCCTGTCCGGTTCGCTGGTCTATACCGATCATGGCTCGATCAACCAGTCGCAGACCATCTATGATCACGACCCGCTGCCCCACGACGGGCGCCTCCTGTTTCGCGATGCAGCAGGTGAGCTGCAACCGCTCGTGTCGGGCCTTCGCGCCGGCCGGAACGACATTTTGTTTGCCGGCGGACGTCTGCTCGTCAGCCACTGGGGCAAAAGCTACTCGACGGGGGAATTTCACCATCCGGACGGCGCAATCTGGGAATTGCGCTGGGATGGCTGACGTCCGGCGGGGTTAAGGGAGGATATGACGTGAGCAAGATTGCTTTCATCTCGGGCGGCACCAGCGGGATCAACCTGGGCATCGCCAAGGGCATTACAAAACGCGGCGGCAAGGTCCTCGTATTTGGCCGGGACGGGGAGAAGGCCGCCGCCGCCGCCGCGGAGATCATGGCGGAGACCGGTGGTGAGGCCGTCGGCGGCAGCGCCGACGTCCGCGATGCGGCCGCGGTGGCGGCCCTGTTCGCCGACGCGGCGCAGCGCCTCGGCGCACCCGATCTCATCATTGCCGGCGCGGCGGGCAATTTCATGGCACCGGCAAGCCGTATCTCACCGAACGGGTTCAAGACGGTCGTCGATATCGACTTGCTGGGAACCTATAATGTGTTCCGCAGCGGCTTCGACATCATCAGCCGGCCCGGTTCGATGATCGCGATCACCGCGCCGCAGGCCGTTCAAGCCCTTCCCGAACAGGTGCATGTCTGCGCGGCGAAGGCCGGCGTGAACATGGTAGTGAAGGTGCTAGCGATGGAATGGGGCCAGGCGGGCATCCGGGTCAACGCGATCTCGCCGGGTCCGATTCTGGGAACCGAGGGCGTCGATCGCATGGCACCGACCGATGAGGACAAGCGCATCTGGGCCAATCAGACCGCGCTCCGCCGCTTCGGGACTGTCGAGGACATCGCCAATGCCGCGCTGTTCCTCGCCTCCCCCGAGAGCGCCTATATTACCGGCACGATCCTCGATTGCGACGGGGGCATGAAGCTCGGAGATGCATCCGGAACCTATCTATGAGCGAGCGCGCGCCTTGGATATTCGGGGCCGCGAGTCCCGATCAAACTGCGCTGCTGGTAGCCGATACGGGCGAAACTCTGAGCTTCGGCGACCTCAACGACCGCTCTGCCCGCCTTGCCAATCGCCTGATGGCCGACGGGCTGCAAACCGGTGACGCGGTAGCGCTCCTGCTCGAAAATGGTCCCGATCTGATCGTCGGAATATGGGCGGCCCGCCGTGCCGGCCTGCTCTGCATTCCTCTCAATTGGCACCTCGCGCCGGCTGAAATTGAATATATTCTCGGCGATTGTGTCGCCAAGGCCATCATCGCGTCGCCCCGTTTCACTGCTCTGGTCAATGGGGCGGCGGCCGTCCCCGCGCGCCGCTATGCTGCCGGCACCGCCGAGCCGGGATGGTTGGGCCTTGCGGAAGCGATCGACGAGGCCTCGCCGGACAGAACCGCGGCCGAATTCGGCGGCGGCATGATGCTATACAGTTCGGGGACCACAGGGCGCCCCAAAGGGGTTGTTGCCTCCGGTGGCCAGGGACGATCGCTCGCCGAACTCACATCCTATGAAAAGCTCTACCGGGACTTTCACGAAATCACCGCGGCAAGCGTCGTGCTCACCGCGGGGCCGCTTTATCATGCCGCCCCGCTCAACTGGGCGATCGGACCACAGCGGCTCGGCGCGACGATCATCGTCTTTCGCCAGTTCGATGCCGCCGCCTGCCTCGCGGCGCTCTCGGACCACGATGTGAGCCATGTTCAGATGGTCCCGATCCATTTCGTCCGTCTGCTGAAACTTCCCGAGCAGGCGCGGCAGACCGTTCCCTCATCGGCCCTCAAACGTGTTGTTCATGCCGGGGCGCCTTGTCCGGTTGCGGTCAAAGCCGCGATGATGGACTGGTGGGGGCCAATCATCTGGGAATATTATTCGGGAACCGAGGGTTTCGGGATGACCGCCATCGATCCGCACGAGTGGCTGGCGCATCCGGGTAGCGTCGGTCGGCCGCGCTACGGCGGAGCAATCGCGATCGTCGGTGCCGATGGTCAGCCTTTGCCGCAGGGAGAGGTAGGCCTCGTCTACTTTACCGAGCCAAAGCCCTTTGATTATCGCGGGCAGGAGAAGGACGCCCATGATGCCTTTCATGAAAAAGGGTGGGCGACCTTTGGCGATATGGGATGGCTCGATCCGGACGGTTATCTCTATCTGGCCGACCGGCGCGGCCATATGATCATCTCGGGCGGCGTGAACATTTATCCGGCGGAAATCGAAGCGGTCCTTCTCGCGCATCCGGACGTCGCCGATGTCGCGGTTATCGGCATCCCCGATGACGAGTTCGGCGAGCGTGTCCATGCGGTGATCGAGACCGAGCGGGGAGAGGATGATGCCTTCAGCCAAGAACTCTCGCGTCTCGCACGCGGCAAGCTCGCGGGCTTCAAGATACCGCGCAGTTTCGAGTTCACCGCGACCCTGCCGCGCTCCGAGGCAGGCAAGCTCTTGAAGCGCGACCTTCGTGCCCGGCACTGGGGCGAAGCGAGGGTCCGGATCTGATTCAAACAGCCCATTCGCAGTCCGAAATGCGGGAAGCGTTAGCCGAATAGAGGGTTTCAACCTCCGTCATCTCGTGGGGCGAGGGTAGCGATCTATCAACGCTGGCCAATAAAATTGCCTGAATTGCTGACTTTAGCGCGTAGATCGACGTAGCGGAAAATCATGCTTGAAAGAGTTACCCAAATATGATTGATATAACTCTATAGCCGAATCGAGCTAGGAGAGGACCCACTATGCGCCAGCTACTGACTGCTTCGTCGTTTGCAATCGCCGTGTTTGCCGTTTGCACGCCCGTCCAGGGCTTCGCGCAGGAAGCCGCGGCGCCACCTGTCGCAGAGGACCAAGTTGGCAATGACGACATCATCGTGACCGCGACGCGGCGCGAGGAGACGCTGCAAACGGTCCCTGTGTCGGTCACTGCGCTCACCGGCAAAGCCATCGAACAGCGCGGCATCACCAATATCGACAATCTCGCGAGTTCGGTGCCAAACCTCGCGGTCCGCCCCGCGGCGGCCTCCAAATCGACAGCGATCATCTCGATGCGCGGCCAGGTCCAACGCGAGAATTTGCCGACGGTCGATCCGAGCGTCGGCGTCTATGTCGACGACATCTACCTTGCCCGGTCCTATTCGGCGCTCAGCGAACTGCTCGATGTCGAACGCGTCGAGGTGCTGCGCGGCCCCCAAGGGACGCTCTTCGGGCGAAATACGATCGGCGGCGCGATCCGCGTTATCGCGCGCAAGCCGAAGGTCGACGAAGGCCTCACCGGGTCCTTCTATGCGGGTTATGGAAACTACGACCGGCTCGAAATGGGCGGCGCGGTGACTATCCCGATCGTCGCCGACCGGCTCGCGCTGCGTTATGCGGGCAATATCCGCAGCCACGATGGCTATACCAAAACCACTCTTGTCACCGAGCCCTACACCGGCCCCGCCTCCATCAGGCGCGTCATCGACACCAACGATGAGTCGGTGACCTCGCATCGCCTCAGCGTCGCATGGCATCCGAGTGATACGACGCGGATCGACGCGAGCTATTATCTGTTCCGCGAAAAGAGCAATGGCGTCCTCGTCGCGAATCTGTTCGGCGACATTAGCAACACAACGCTGACCACGCCGCGCGTCACGACCCAGTTCAACTCGCCGCAACGCGATGAAAGCTTCTATGCGGCTCTTTCGAACGTAACTCCGTTCAGCAAGTCGCGTGCCGACATCATGCAGGCGACCATCGCGCAGGATCTCTCCGAAGATATCACGCTCAAGCTGATCGGCTCCTATGTGAAGGGGTCGAACCGCTCGAGCACCAATGCCGACGGTGTGGTAAGCGAGAGCGTTACGCTCGTTCAGTTCGAGCCCAACCTCAGCCAGGGGCAAAAGCAATATACCGGGGAAATCCAGCTTGCCGGATCGAGCTTCGATGGCGTGCTCGACTGGATTGGCGGCCTCTACTATTTCGAGGAAGATGCTTATGACTTCAGCCCGGGCAATTCGCGCACGCTCGGTAGCCGCGCGAACGCCATTACATTCGACGGCTCCGTCAACAACAAGTCGAAGTCGGGCTATCTCAGCCTGACCTTCCATCCCACCGACCGTCTCACCTTCCGCGCCGGCGGCCGTTACACCGAAGATACCAAGGGCATTCTCGGCCAGAACCGCAACGTCAATACCGGCATCTGTGTCTACACCGCGGGGCCGGGCATCATCACGTCGACGACCCCCAACGGGCCGTGCGAACTGCGCCGTACCGACAAGTTCGATTACTGGATTTACGATGTTGGGGCCGACTATAAGGTCACCGACGACATCTTCGTCTATGTGAAGACCGGGAACGGCTTCCGCAGTGGTGGTCAGCAGCTGCGCTCGGTGAACACGCTCAGCAGCCTGCCGTTCGATCCCGACAAGGTCGTCAACTATGAGGCAGGCTTCAAGGTGAAGCTGTTCGACATGCTGACGGTCAATGCCGCAGCCTATCATGTCGACTATTCGAACGTGCAGCAGTCGCTCATCCTGTCGCCGCCCAACACGCCGACCACCACGACTGCCAACGTGAACCAAGGCAGCGCGAATGTCGAAGGGTTCGAGGTCGAAACTTTCTTCACGCCGGTGAAGGGACTTCGTCTTGAAGCCTCGGTCGGTCATAATGACTTCGACTTCAAGGATCCGACTATCGTCCAGATCCTCTCGCCGCGCTGGAAATGGGCGGTGGGCGGTTCCTACACACAGGAAATCGGCACGTCGAAGCTTACGGGCCAGGTGAATTTCGACCATTCGGGCGCCTTTTACGGAACGCCCAACCCTCTCACACCAGGTGCCCTTGTATCGGGTTCCGACCTTCTGAGCGCGCGCCTTGCCCTGCAGCTCGATAACGGTCTCGAACTGTCCCTGTGGGGTCGCAACCTGACCAAGGACGAATATTTTGTCTCGGCGACTTTCTCGGGCAATGTTGCAGGCGGGGTTGTCGGAAATCCGAGGACGTACGGTATGACTGCGCGCTTCTCCTTCTGAGCGGGCTGGGGAGCCGGCGCGGCTAAGCGGCCGCGTCGGTGCCCATCGCTGCCAGCTGACAGATATTGTACGAACGTCATCGCCGGGCGTCGAACTCGGCACACCGGGAGCAAGACATGAGCGAAGCAGCAGTTCCAGCATGGGCCCTTGAGCGGGGCCGGGCCATCCGCCCCTCGGTCGCATTCGATCCGCGCACGGCAGCGCTCCTGATCATCGACATGCAGAATTTTTTCCTCGACGGCACACATCCGCTCGCCGTGGCGGGAATTCCGAAGCTGGTCGACAATATCGACCGGGTGCGGCGCGCGATGCGCGATGCCGGCTGCCCCGTTATCTGGGTGCAGCATAGTTTCGCCGGCGCTGAGGCGCCCGCCGATGGCGATTGCGGCGTACGCAGCTCGCTCGTCAGGCAGCTGGTCCCGGGCAACGCCGCTTTCGATATCGATGCACGGCTCACAGTTGAGGAGGGCGACCTCCACGCAGTCAAGAAGACGGCCAGCGTCTTCCACCCGCAATCCGGCTCAGACCTCCTCCAGACCTTACAGTCCCGTGGGATCAAGACGCTCGTTATCACCGGCATTGTTACCAATGGTTGCTGCGAGACGACCGCCCGTGATGCCTCGCAGCACGGCTTCCAAATCCTATTCGCTTCGGACGCGACCGGCGCGATGAGCGAGGAAGAGCATCGCGCCGCCCTCCTCAATCTCGCACTCTGGTTCGCTGAAGTGCAGAGCGCGGACGAACTTGTCGCTCTCGCTGCCGATCAGGGCGCTGCGGCGTCTCTCGCCAGCTGACTACCGCGTCAGTCACCGCAAGTGGAGAAATAGTGATGGCAAGCACGGCCGAAGCGATATCGATGCCGCCCGCCTGGGCGACGGAACGCGGACGATCGATCCGCCCGCCCGCCAAGATCGTCGCCGACCGCACGGCGCTTGTCGTCATCGACATGCAGAATTTCTTTCTCGACCCTTCGGTGCCGATCGCCGTCCCGAATGGAGCCGCGCTGGTTGCACGGATCAATCGGCTCGTCGGGATCATGCGCACCGCGGGCGTTCCGGTGATCTGGGTCCAGCATGGTTATCCGCCCTCGCAAGAACCTGTTGCCGATCCCCGCCATGACAAGGGCGCCGCCTTTCGCGCCGCCTTGGCAATCGGGAAACCGGGCTACGAGCTGGCGCCCGAACTCGATGCGCTGCCCGGCGACCTCCGGGTTTCCAAACAGACGGTCAGCGCGCTGCATCCCCGATCGGAATGCGATCTTGGTCGAATCCTGCGCGAACAGGAAACCGAGACGATCGTGATCGCGGGCATCGAAACGAACGTCTGCTGCGAAACGACAGCGCGCGATGCGCACCAGCATGACTTCAGCGTCATCATCGCTGCCGACGGCACCGGTGCGATGACCACAAGCGAGCATGACGCTGCGCTTCTCAACCTGTCCCTGTGGTTCGCCGAAGTCCACACGATTGACGAGATCGAGCGCCTCGCCCGGCCGGATTGACCGGGGATGCTTGCCGGGTCAGGGCGAGTGCGCCTCGGCGACACGCGAGAGATTGGTCCGAACGCGGCCGATCAGCCGAGCCAGATCCTCGTTCTCGCCTTGGCTAAGCCCCTCGATCGCCTCGCGCACCGTCGCCTCGGCCCGTTCCGCCACCTCGTCGAGGAGTTCAGGCGCGCGGCCCGTGACATGAAGGCATTTCGCCCGGCGGTCGTCGCTGTCCGGAAGGCGCAAGACGAGGCCGGTCGCGACCAGCCGCGTAATCATGCGGGAAAGAGTAATGGGTGCAAGCTCGAGGCGCTGAGCGAGGGCCGATTGCCGGGTCCCGGGATGCTCGGCGAGATATTTGAGCAGCCGGTACTGGAGCGCTGTCACTCCGTCGCCGCGCGTCTTCGCGTCGAAAGAGCGACGGAAGAGGCGCGCTGTGTCGTCGAGAAGAAAGCCGAGCGATGTCTTCACCCTCTCTCCTGTAGATCTATAATTGAGTTAACGCAATGACGTCCGCTGCCATCCGTGTCCTTGATCTCGCCGAAGGGGGCGCGCTCATCGCCGGCAAGATGCTGGCGCAGCTGGGTGCCGACGTCATCCTCGTCGAGCCGCCCGGCGGCTCGCCGACAAGATGGCAGGCGAAGACCGCGGCGGCCGGTCGTGCGGATACCGAAGAGCGCGAAAGCCCGTTATGGACGGCTCTCGCGAGCGACCGCCGCAGCATATGCTGCGATCTCGACAGCGAGGAAGGGCGCGATCTGCTCGGGCAGCTTGCGGCGAGTGCCGATATCCTGATCACCGGAGGTATGGCTTGCGATCGGCGTCTCGACTGGCAGGCGCTACGCGCGGACAACCCGCATTTGGTGCATCTCTCGATCTCGCCATTCGGCGAAGAGGGACCCAAGCGCGGCTATGCGGCTAGCGACCTCATTCTCTGGGCGGCGGGCGGCGCTCTCTTTCCGAGCCGTGATGCCGAGCGTCCCCCGGTGCGCATCGGCTCCAATCAGGCGCTGCTCCATGCCGGTGCCGACGGGGCGGTCGGTGCACTCGTGGCGCTCGCGGAGCGAGAGCGAACCGGCCGGGGCCAGCTCGTCACCGTGTCGGCCCAGGCAAGCGTGGCCCAGGCGACGCTCTCGGCAGTTCTTGCGCATGCGGTCGGTCATCCCGATTTCACGCTCGGCAGTAAGCCGCCGCCGATGCGCGGCAAAGGGAATCTCGATCTCAGCGGTAGCGGCTCGCGTACGCGCCGTTCCAAATGGCCAGTGCGCGATGGCCTTGTCGAAATGCACCTCGCGATGGGTCCGGCGGCCGGTCGCTTCACCAACAATCTCTTCGCCTGGCTCTGTGACGCCGGGCTTGCCCAGCAGCAATTCCGCGAATGGGACTGGGCACGCGGCGTGCCCGAAGCCTTGTCGACAGGCGCGATGGGCGAGGCCGATCTTGAGGCAGCGCGCGACGAGGTCGCCGCCGCGCTCGCATCTTTCACAAAGGCCGACCTTGCCCTGATCGCAATGCGTCACAAGCTTCTCCTCGCGCCCGTGATGACGATCGCCGACCTGGCAGCGAGCGAGCATTTCGCGGCGCGCGGGGCGCTCGCCGGGGCTGTGGGAGCCAGCGTGCCGGTCCGCTTGCCGGCCGCCCTGGACGGACTGTCGGCGCGGCGCCCGGTCCATGCGGCGCCAGCGGCCGGCGCCCATGCGGCGGAGATTCTGGGCGCGCTCGAACGCGCCGCGCCGCGGAGCCGACCGGCCGGTAGCGATGACGTCGCGAACTCAAAGGCGCCCCTTGCCGGTCTCAAGGTCGTCGATCTCGCCTGGGTGGTAGCTGGGCCGATGATCGGGCGTGTGCTCGCCGATTGCGGTGCCGAGGTCGTCCGGGTCGAATCGTCGCTGCGTGTCGAAACGGCCCGTATGATGGGACCGTTTCCCGGGGGCGACATCAATCCCGAGCGCTCGGCGCTTTACGAGAACTGCAATGCGGGAAAGCTCGGACTCAGCCTCGACCTTGCCAACCCCGCAGCGCGCGAGGTGGTTCGCGATCTGGCAGCGTGGGGCGACGTCCTCGTCGAAAGCTTCGCGCCCGGACAGATGACGAAATGGGGGCTTGGGTACGACATGCTCTCGGCGCGCAACCCGCGTCTTGTGATGCTCAGCACCTCGCTCATGGGGCAGAGCGGTCCGTTCGCCGGCCTCGCCGGTTTCGGCAACATCGGTGCCGCCCTGTCGGGGTTCCAGGCAATTGTCGGCCATCCCGATGGCGAGATGATCGGACCTTATGGGCCTTACACCGACTATGTCGGCCCGCGCTTTGCCCTGGCCGCCTTGCTTGCCCGCCTCGCGGCGCAGCGCGGTGAAGGACTGGACGGCGTGGGCAAAGGGCCGAACGAACCGGGCGCTTGGCTCGACATCGCGCAGGTCGAGGCAGGCTTGCATTTCCTGGCAGCCGAGATCGCCGACTTCGAAACGACCGGCACCGTTGCGCGGCTACAAGGCAATCGTGTCCCGGCAATGGCTCCGCATGGTGTCTTCCCCGCGAAGGGCAACGATCGCTGGGTTGCGATCGCGGTTCGCGACGACAGCGAATGGCATCGCTTCGCCGCCTTGATTGGCGACGAAGCGATGGACCCCTATCTTGCTAAGCTCGTCGGTCGCAAGGCTGCAGAACAACAAATCGAGGCGATGGTGGCACGCTGGACCGTGACGCGGGACACCCATGAGATCGAGCGGCAGCTGCAGGCGCAAGGCATTCCGGCGCATGTCGTCGCGAATTCGGAGGATTTTGCGCTGGATCCGCAGCTTTGCCGCGACGGGCATCTCGTCGAGCTCGCGCACGCCCATGGCGGCGTCAGCATTGTCGAGGGATCGCGTTTTCGCCTCTCCGCTTCGGCCGTCGGGCCGAGGCGAGCGGCACCCGTATATGGACGCGACAATGAGGCGGTGCTCCGCGACCTGCTTGGTTATTCCGATGCCGCGATCGCGGCGCTTGTCGACGCCAAAGCGCTTCGATGAACGAGGGCAGTGATATCAGCGGCGAGCACGAAGCATGGCAGCGGCTGTGGGATCCCGTCGTCGCCGCGATCGGTACCGACCTTGGAACGGGCGCGGCTGCGCAAGCGGCCGACCGCGTCGAAGCAGGTGCCATCCGGCGCTGGACCGAGCCGCTCGAATTTGCGTGCGCCCTTCATGATGACCGTAAGGAAGCGCGCCGGCATGGCCATCCCGATATCATCGCGCCCTATACTGCCATGCTGAGCTTTGCCTTGCCGCCGATGTGGTTCCCGGGCGCGCCCACCCTCTTTCCTGCCGCGGACCGCGATGCCCAGCCGGAGCGAAGCGTCGTCAAGCCTGTTTTTCCCGATTTCTTCCCGCCCTTCACCGGCTATTTTGCGACGGACGTCGATATGGATTATCTCCGCCCGGCGCATGTCGGCGAGCGCTTGCAGCGACGCGGCGCAAAGCTGGTGGCGTGCCATCCCAAGGAAACCCGGGTCGGACGTGGCGCGTTCGTGACGACCGAGGCCGAAATCGCGAACGAAGAGGGGAATCTACTGGCGCGCGTGCGCACCAGCCTCTTTCTCTACACGCCGCGGGAGGGCGCGCGGTGAAGCAGCGCCTCTGGGACGATGTGGAAATCGGCGAGGTGTTGGAGGCTTTCGACTTTCCATTGACAGTGTATCGGCTCGTCATGGCGGCGGGCGCGAACCGCGATTTCAACGCAATCCATCACAATCCCGACGTCGCGCGCGCGTCGGGAGCCCCCGACATCTACGCGAACACGCTCTTTCTCCAGGGAATGTGGGAAAAGGCGGTGCGAGTTTACATCGGACCAGCAGGAACGATCCGCCGTATCAGCGGCTTCCGCATGTCGGGCTTCAACGTCGCCGGCGATCGCGTCACCGTGCGCGGACGCGTCATCGAAAAGGCGATAGTCGATGGCGCGGGCCTCGTGACTCTTGAGATATGGTCCGAAAACGGCAGCGACATTTCGGTCGGGCCGGGCCGGGTTCTCGCCACGCTTCCCCGTGCTGCGCGATAGCGCCCGAAGATCGAACAGTGAAGACGTCGTCTTGTGCCAGTGGCGCTTAGGCGGGAGGCGGGTCGACGCCATCCGGAGCCCGGCATTCTCGGGAGGGATATATGGTTGAATTGAGCTGGCTACGCGGCAAGGTCGCGCTCGTTACTGGCGCCGCCGGCGGGCTGGGGCTTGGATTGTCCCGGGTCCTCGCCGCAAATGGCGCACGAGTCATCATGGCGGATGTTGACGCTGCGGGGGTGCAGGATGCGAGCGCCGCCCTCAATGAAAGCGGGGGCGCGACGCTCGCCTTCCACCTCGATGTGACCGACGGCGAGAGTTGGAACGGTGTCGCTCGCCAGACCCGGGAGGCATTCGGCGAAGTCGATTTTCTCTGCAACAATGCCGGAATCGTGGGAGCATATGAAATGCCCCTCGGCGTATCGCCCGATGTGCTCCGCCAGGTGCTCGACACCAATGTCGTCGGCGCGTTGCGGGGCGTCCAGACCTTCGCGCCTGCGATGCGGGAGCGGCAACGCGGCCATATTCTCAATATCGGCTCAATGACCGGGATCGACACCGTCAGCGCCGCTTCAGACTATTCCGCATCGAAGCATGCGCTTGTTTCGCTCTGCGAGGCGATGCGCGACGAACTGTCGCCCGACGGGATCATCGTCTCGCTGCTGTGTCCGGGCGCCGTCGACACCGGCCTTGGCGGCAAGCGCATAATCGATGCCGCGAGCGGGAGCGCCCCCGGGGCGCCGCCGGCGTCATCTGCTGCGGCGAGGCCGAGCAATGCCATGCCGGTCTTAGACGTCGCGGCGATCGCGCTCGCCGGTCTGACGCGCGGAGATTTCTTTATTTTCACGCATGCCGAGGGCCGCCAGAGGCTGCAGAAGCGCGTCGACGAAATGCTTCTCGGTTTCGACACGCTCGACGCCGTCATGCAATGAAAGGGGGGCGCCGCCATCGCCAAGGCCCACTCATCGCGGCGGGAGCTGGCTCTTCCTCGGTGGGCGCTGCGTCTGATTTGCCTGTATCGCCGTGATCAGCTTCGCCGGCGGATGATGTCTGCGGCGCGCTCTGCGATCATGACGGTCGGTGCATGCGTGTTCGCACCGACCAGCGCCGGCATCACGGACGCATCGACAACCCGAAGCCGCCTGGCCCCGCGGACCTTGAGCCCGAGATCGACCACCGACCTCTCGTCATTGCCCATCCGACACGAGCCGACGATGTGGAAGCCGGTCCCGCCCGCGCGGCGCGCCCATTCGAGGAGCGATGCATCATCGTTGTCGACCTCGGGTCCCGGCATATTCTCGCCAACGATAAATTCGGCGAGAGGAGACTGCCGAACCATCGCCCTGCAATACCGCAGACCGGCGGTGACAATCGCCCGGTCATTTTCCTGCGTCAGAAAACCACAGCTCAGGTCGACGTGTCCGTCGGCCGCGAGATGGACATGACCCCGGCTTTCCGGGCGGCACTGATAAAAGGAAAGGCTCAAGCCCGGGCGGCGATCAACCACGGCGGCCACCCGACCATTGATTTCCCTGAAAGCATAGGTCAGCGGACCCGCGAAGAGCTCGATGTCGGCGGGTCCATCGCCCGGCCCGACGCGGGCGTAGCCCATGGCCTGCGTTGGCGTTCCGGCGAGCAAGCCCTTTCGTCCCGCAAGATAGCGCAGCCCGTTGAGAATCGCCGCAAAGCCCCGGCCAGCGCCGTTCATGGACGGCAATCCGCGCACCTCATATGTGTTGTCAGCATCAGATGATCCGCGACATTCTCGCCGACCTCGGGGCTGTCGATCTCGACGCGGCGACCGAGTGACCCCAGCCGCGTCGCATCGCCGATGCCCGACTGCTCGAGGAGCAAGGGGGAGCCGATCGCGCCGGCGCAAATGATAACTTCGACATCGGCACGGGCAACGGCTGACTGGTCCCCGACGCGCAGGGTTGCACCGGTCGCTGCACCATTTTCGAGGAGGATTGTCTCGACCAGCGCGTCGGTCACTATATGCAAATTGGAGCGGCTGCGAACAGGGGCGAGATAGGCGCGTGCGGCGCTCTGGCGTCGCCCGGCCTTCCAGTTGAGTTGCGCGCGCGCAAGCCCGAGCGGTCGTTCCACATTATAATCCGCCAGCGCCGGCAGGCCCATCGCCCGGCTGTTTTCGACCAGCAAACCCATCGAACGGAACCAGAGCGGGTTGAAATCGACGGGAACCGGGCCGCCTTGTCCGCGCCCGGCCCCGCCTGCCCGGAAATCCTCGGCGCGCATGAAGTAAGGCAGCACGTCATCCCAGCCCCAACCGGCGCAGCCGAGATCGCGCCAATGGTCGTAATCGGCACGCGTACCTCTCACCCACGCGAGCCCGTTTATCGAACTCGACCCGCCCAGCAGCTTGCCACGCGCATAATGGATCGTGCGTCCATCGAGACCTGGTTCGGGTCCAGCGCGAAAACACCAATCATATCTCGGATCGGCCATCGTCTTCGCATAGCCGACGGGCAGGTCGATCACAGGACTGCGGTCGCTGCCGCCGGCCTCGATCAGAAGAACACGAACCGACGGGTCCTCGCTGAGCCGGTTGGCCAGTACGCAGCCCGCCGAGCCGGCGCCGATGATCACATAGTCGGCGTGGAGAAAGCTCTCGTCCAATTCGGTTCTCATTTCGCGGATCCTCGATGGCGCTAGTCGGGTTCCTCGCCCAGGCCGGTGACGGTCTTCAGTTCATGATATTGGCCGAGGCCCTCGCGCCCCATCTCACGGCCGACGCCCGACGCCTTGAAACCGCCGAAGGGCGCGGTGAAATCGATGCCGAAACTATTATACCCCACCGTTCCCGCGCGCAGCCGCTTGATGATGGAATATCCGCGCGCGGGCTCGGCGCTGAAGACGGCGCCGGCGAGCCCGTAGGGACTGTCGTTGGCGATCGCGAGCGCCTCTTCGTCGCCGCCATCATAAGGTATGACGACCCCGACCGGACCGAATATTTCCTCCTGCGCGATACGGCTCGCGTTCGAAACGTCGTAGAAGAGGGTTGGAGGCACGAACCAACCGGCGGGGAGGTTCGACAAGCGATCGCCGCCGGCCGCGATCGGAAAGCGGTCAGCGCGCGCGCCGTCAATATAAGATTGCACACGCTCTTGCTGCCGCTTGGCAACCATGGGACCGATCGTTGTCGCAGGGTCGTGGGGATCGCCTACCCGGAGCTCGCTTACCT
The DNA here is from genome assembly GCF_050725655.1 of Sphingopyxis sp. GTDB lineage: Bacteria > Pseudomonadota > Alphaproteobacteria > Sphingomonadales > Sphingomonadaceae > Sphingopyxis. The sequence continues at coordinate 80,884 of NZ_JBOHHT010000089.1, forward strand.
TGGCGCTCAAGGCTTCGACAAAATCCTTCTGCCGAGCGCGCGGAACGATGATCCGGGTGAGCGCCGCGCAGGCCTGACCGCTATTGAAGCCCAGGCCGAGGGGGACCGCGAAGTCCGCCACAAGTTGGGGGTCTGCGTCATCGAGCACGATCGCAGCGGATTTTCCGCCCAGCTCGAGTCCGCAGCGCCGCAGATCGCGGCCGCAGATTTCGCCGATCTTCCGACCAGCCGCGGTGCTGCCCGTGAAGGAAACCTTGTCGACAAGTGGATGGCTGACCAGCGCCTCACCCGCTTCGCGCCCACCCGGCACAATGTTAAGTACGCCGGGCGGCAGGCCGGCGGCTTCGGCGGCGTCGGCGAGCAGGAAGCCATCGAGCGGGGTTTCCGGAGCGGGCTTGGCAACCACGGTGCAGCCGGCTGCCATCGCAGGAGCGCATTTCGCGAGCAGCAGGAAGAGGGGGCCGTTCCAAGGCACGATCGCGGCCACCACCCCGACCGGTTCGCGGCGGACAAGATAAGGCGCTGCAAGTCCCTGCCGCTGCTCGGCGGGAGGCAGCTCGACCGCGAGGTCGGCATAATAGTTGAGCATCGCGGCGGGGGCCGTACCCCCGCGCCCGAGGAAAGCGATCGGCGCTCCCATCTCCTGGATGATGAGGTGCGTGGTCTCTTCGGCCCGCGCGAGCAGATAGTCGGCCATCCGCTGCAGAAAGGTTGCACGGTCCTCGGCGCTCATGCGGGGCCAGGGCCCATTATCGAACGCCAGGCGTGCGGCGCGAACCGCCGCATCGATGTCAGCCACTGACCCATCGGGAGCTTCGCCAAAACGCTTAGCGGTTGCGGGATTGATTACTTCGATCCGGCCCCCCTCGACGGGCCGCGCCCATTGACCATCGATAAAATGCCTGTCGCGGTTCGTCAGCGAAATCATGTCCAGTCTCCATTGCGCACGATCGGCGCGTCAATTCCATTCAATCAGCAGGCGATTGACGCCCAACAACGTGCCCGAAGTGATTTCGGTCGCGCTGTCATCGGCGATCACAAAGGGCGGTGCGCGCGTGAGCCACTCGGACCAGGCAATGCGCATTTCGCTCCGTGCGAGATGGGCGCCGAGGCAAAAATGGGGTCCGAAGGAAAAGGTCATGTGCCGGTTCGGCTTCCGACTGGTGTCGGGAACCGCCGCGTCTTCGAACTCGTCCGGATCATAGTTGGCGATAGGCAGGCTGTTCAGGAGCCAGTCGCCCCGGCGAAGCAACACGCCGGCAAGTTCATGATCCTGTGTGACGCGCCGGAAGGAGTTTACGACGGCATACACGCGGAGCATTTCCTCGATCGCGGCTGGTAGCTTCGTAACATCGTCACGCAATTCGCGCTGGAGTTCGGGCGTCCGCGCAAGATGAAGGCATTGAAAGCCGAGCGACGCGGTTACGGTGTGAATTCCGCCGGCAAACACGAGAAAGGTCATTCCCATGATCTCGTCGTCGTTCAACTTGCGTCCGTCGATTTCGCCATTCGCTATTCGCGAGATGATATCATCGCGCGGTGTTGCGCTTGCCCGCGCGAGTTCGGCGCCGAGAAACTCTCCTATCGCCCTGCCTCCTCGGGCCCGTTGCTCCAGACTGCTGCCCTCGTGAAGATCATGTCCCCATCGGACGATATCCTCAAAGGCTTCGAGGGGGAGCCCCATCATCGTGAGGAAGATGATGATCGGAAATGGTTTGGCAAAGGCCGTTGCGAAATCGCACTGCTTATCAGCGAGCGCGCGATCAATGAGGCTGACCGCATGCCGCCGGATTGCCGGCTCCATTGCCTTGACGGCGGACGGTGAAAAGAGAGGGTTGAGGAATTTGCGATAGGCGGTGTGATCCGGCGGGTCGACTTCGGCCGGAATGAGGGGCCAGCTCTCACCGAGCAATGACGAATAGCGCGCTATCTGATGCGACGAGTAAATGTCAGGATGCTGGAGGATGTGACGCAGATCCTCCGCTCTCGTCGGCACCCAGAAGCCCATGCTGCCGTCGGGATTCTGGCCAGAGGAATTGAAGAAGAGCCGAGGTCCTTGCTGCAGTCTCGCCAGCATTGCGTGGGGACAGCTCTGCATATTCTCGCCGGCCACAAAATCATAGGGGACGACAAGGTCCTGCGGAACATGATCCGGGACTGCCCCAAGTTGCGTCGACATCATGGCCATCGCACTTGTCTCCTTCCTCTGCCGATCATAGTATGAGACAAAATTTTTTATCTGTCTCAAGCTAACCGATGACATCGCCCATTGCAATGAGGTATATCTATCATGAGGAACCAATCGGGATTTTCCGAGAATTCGCCTTTGTCGGGCAATATTGAGGATGTTCTAGACGCCACCAAGGCCTGCATTGCGCACTCGGGCTTCGTTCACACCCATATGGGGGACATAGCCAAGGGGGCGTCTATGTCGCGCGCGACGCTCTATCGTCGCTTCGAGAATAAGGAGCAGATATTCGCCGCACTCCTCAGACGGGAGGCCGCCTCGTTCGTCGACCGCGCTCGCGCGATCGCGGCTCGAAGCGAGTCCGTCCTTTCGCGCGTCGAGGCCATCCTTTTCGTCGCGCTCGCGGAAATCGCCGGTCACGACTGGCTTGCTGGTGAGCTTTCGAAAGGCCCCGACACGCGCGTGATGGCGATCCTCAATCCGGCGGATCAGGAAGCCGCCGGCTACGCGCTGCTCCCTCTGCTGGAAGAGGGCGTCATGGCGGGCGAAGTGCGGGATTCTCTTCCGCTTTCCGAACTCGTCGCCTGGATATTCCGCCAGCTCCTTTCGATCGCGGCGATGCCATTGGGACAAGCGGATAAGGAACTGCGCGTCCAGGTTCTCGTCATGCCCGCGTTGAGGGCAAATGGTTCTGAGCCTGCGGATGGTCTCACCCAAAACCTGTGCCCCGGTCCGCCAGCGCGATAGAGTCGGCCCGGCGCGCATGAGTACGCTCGGCCATATTTGACGAGCAAGCGACTTCAAAGATTGAGTTAGTTTTGAGTCGCGCTCGCGCTGGCTTCTGCTGTACCGATCTCAAAATTTAGTCGGTGGTGCCGATCTCAGTTTTACGGCGAAACGCAGTGATTTGTAGCGAATTTATCGCCAGATACGCGGGGTTTGCGGCGCCGTGCCCTTGGTCGACGGAACCGCAGAGGCCTACTGCGGCTTGCTGATTGGCCTTGCGGCACCGCGATTCTGCTTTTAAAGAGATATATGAATTGGCAGAAACATGCCAGGTAAGGGAGAGTGATATGTCTCGGAAATTTCCGTTGAAATCGTCGATTTTTGCCATTGCGATGTTGCCGGTGGCGGCACACGCCGAGCAACCCGCCCCGCAGGAATCCGGCGAGACCCCCGACGCGGCGCCATCCGATCCGCGCACTGCCTCCGAGCCGGGCGAAATCGTCGTAACCGCGCGGCGTCGCTCGGAACGGCTTCAGGACGTGCCGATCACAATCGCGGCCCTTCCAGCGGAGACACTCGCGAAGCAGAATATCACCGACACCCGCGACCTCCAGATCAATGTTCCCAGCCTGACTGTCGGTCGCTCCGCCAAGGGCGGCAACGGGAACTATATCGCTCTGCGCGGTATCGGGGGCAATGAGACGCTGTTTGGCCAAGACCAGACGGTCGGTCTCTACCTCAACGAGGTTCCGCTTGCACGGCAGGACGGGTCCAATATCGGCTTCTACGACATCGCCAGCGTCCAGATCCTCTACGGTCCCCAAGGCACGCTCTTCGGGCGCAACACCGTTGCCGGCGCGGTCACCTATACCACCGAGCGCCCGAGCGACAGCTTCGAGGGCTATTTGAAGGTCGAAGCCGGCAGTTATGATCATCGCCGCCTGACCGGCGCAATCAACATTCCGGTCGGGGAGACACTGGCTCTCCGCGTCGCCGGGCAACTCCGGCGTCGCGACGGCTTCATCACCGAGCTCAACTCGGGCAGGTCGCTGGGCAGCCAGCACAGTGAAGCCGTCCGCGGAACGCTCCGCTGGGCCCCGTCGGATACGGTGACGAACGATCTGATCGTCGAATATAGCCGCGCCGATCAACGCGACCTCGGAGGTCTTGTCTACGGGGCGAAGGCGATCTCCGCCGTGCCTTGCACGACGGGACGCCAGGCAGCCTGCTTCTACGGGCCTGGTGCCCCGTCGGGTGCCGCCGATCCGCGCTACGCAAACTGGCCGACGGTTGCCGCCGCGCTGGCGCTCAACCTCTCGGACGGACCGGTTGTGGCCTTGCCGACGGTCCCCAAGTCGCGCGACCGGGCGCTGATGATTACCAACATCACCGACTGGAACCTGAGCGACACGGTCACGCTCCGGAACATCGCTGCCTATCGCAACATCAAGGCTTATTCGCAATTGACCGGCGCGGGTCTTGCGGATCCGGTGTCCCGCCTTCTCGCCCGTCTCGAGCAGAAGCAATATACGGAAGAGCTCCAGGTCCAGGCAAAATTGTTCGACCGGCAGGTCGAGCTCACCGCCGGCGGCTTCTATTTCAAGGAAACCGGCACCGAGTCTTCATCCTCGGACTCGTTCGTGTCCGCGCTCAGCCTGCCGATCGCGACCTCCTACGGCGAGATCGATAACAGCTCGCGATCCCTTTACGCGCAGGCCACCTATCGACCCGACTGGCTGCCGCAGGCCAGTCTGACGAGCGGGTTTCGCCGCACATGGGACCGCCGGGCCCTCACCATATCAAGCGGCACGCGCACTACGACCGCATTTGTCGATGGGTCCTATGATCTTGGTGACCAACTGAACTGTTCGCTGCTCGATGCCAACAATGTCGCGCTGCCGCTCTCGGCCTGCTCGCTCACCAACTCGGCGAAATACGCAAAGTCGACCTATCTCGTGACGCTCGACTACAAGCTGGCTCGCGACATCCTCGTCTATGGGACCATCAGCCGCGGCTATCGCAGCGGCGGCTTCAATGTGCGTGAACTCTTCCTGCCATCCTCTTTCCGTCCCGAAACCGTGAACAACAAGGAAGTGGGCTTCAAATCGCGCGTCTCGCTCGGCGGTGTCGGAGTCCAGCTCAACGCCAACTATTGGGAAATGGACTATAAGGACACGCAGACGGTCGTTATCTTTAGCTTCGGAAGCCCCCCGCGTACGGGTACCCGGATCACCAATGCGGCCTCCGAAAATCTGCGCGGCTGGGAAGCGAGCCTGACTCTCGAACCTTGGCGGGGTGCCTCGATCGGCGGGTTCGTGGGCCACGTAAGCGGAGAATTCCTCCAGTTCGATCCGGGCAATGGCGCTCCGGTCCAGGCCAGCCGCGATGCCGGCGCTCCCGCCTATAGCTGGGGCCTCAACGCGTCGCAGACAATCGATCTTGGCTCGATCGGCGGGGAGCTCACCGTCAGCGGCAATTATTATTATCGCGATGGGGCGACCACGACGACGATCACTCCAGCGAGGAAGGGCCCGTCTTACGACCAGGCGAACTTCCGCATCGAATGGGCCCGCGTGGCGGACTCGAACTTCGATCTTGCCATCTTCGGCCGCGATATTCTCGACAGCCGCGGCTATATCCCCAACACGTCCACCAATCCCTTCACCGGAGGGCTTGGCGTCGATTTCCGGCCACCCGCTATCTACGGCGCCGAACTCACTTATAATTTCTGATCAGGCCGTCCCGGTCGCGGGCGAGATAGTCCGCCCGCGGCCGGGATCGATCCGCGACCCCCGTTCTGCCGGCAGTCGGTTTTCTGCAACGCTGGGTAGCTCGGAATAAAGAAGGAGTAGAGGATGATGCGTCGTCATATGCTTGGCGCGGGCATTGGATTGGCCTTGGCGCTTGCCCCGGGTGCCGCGGCCGCCCAATCGTTCGAGGCCGAACTCGCGCAAACCGTGAAGGCCGACTATCCTTCGCTTGAGACGCTTTACAAAGACCTTCATGCGCATCCCGAAGTCGGCTTTCTGGAGAACCGGACCGCGAAAATATTGGCTGCGCGCATGCGCAAGCTCGGCTTCGCGGTCACTGAGGGAATCGCGAAGACCGGCTTCGTCGCGATCTTCAAAAATGGGGAAGGTCCCACGGTGCTGGTCAGGACCGATCTCGACGCCTTGCCAATGGCCGAGAAAACCGGGTTGCCATACGCCAGTCACGCCAAGCAGATCGTCGACGGCAAGGAAACGCCGGTCGCCCATAGTTGCGGCCATGACATCCACATGGCGTGGTGGCTCGGTACGGCGCAGGCGCTTCTCGCGCACAAGGACAAATGGCACGGCACGCTGATGTTCGTCGGCCAACCTGCCGAGGAGCGGGGCGGGGCAACGGCCATGCTCGCCGACGGGCTGTTCGAACGCTTCGGAAAGCCCGACGTGGGCTTCGCCGCGCATGTCAGCAGCAATGCCACCGGCCGCGTTTCGATCAAGGCTGGCACCACCTCCTCGGCAACCGATTCGCTCGAGATCGTCTTTCATGGCCGCGGCGGGCACGGCTCGATGCCGTCCGCCACTATAGATCCCGTCATCATCGGAGCGCGCTTCGTCAACGATGTCCAGACGGTCATCAGCCGCGAGAAGGACCCAGCAACCTTCGCTGTGCTCACCGTCGGCGCATTTCAGGCTGGAACCGTTGCCAACATCATCCCCGACGAGGCGGTCGTGAAGGTCAATCTTCGCTCGCACGCGCCTGAGGTCAGGACGATGCTGAAAGCAGGCGTCGAACGAACGGCGCGCGCGGTCGCAGCTATGGCCGGCGCACCCGAGCCAACGATCAAGGCGACCAGTGGCGGGGCCGCGCTCGTCAATAATCCCGGGCTGTCGCGCCACATGGCCGATCTGCTTTCGCCTATGCTCGGTGACCGATTGAACTTCGTTGCGGCTTCGGCGCCGCCATCCGCCGCGAGCGAAGATTATGCCGAGTTCGTTGCGGCGGGCGTCCCATCGGTATTCTTCTCGATAGGCGGCTACGCCCCAAGCGTCCTTGCCGATTACAAGGCCAGGTCTTTGCCCGTGCCCGTCAACCATTCGCCCTATTTTGCTCCCGATCCCGCAGGGGCGATCCCCATGGGAATCACCGTTCTGACCCTCGCAGTGATCGACGCGATGAACGGCGGGACGAAGGCCATTTCCGACTGAGACTCGGGCAGAGACGATCCGGCGCCGTCGCCTGTTCCCAGACGAACGCCTCCACAAGACCAAAGTCAGAAAGGCATTGATGATGACCCGCCGCTCAGGCTTCACCCCAAAAGAAGGCACCGGCAGCGCCGCCCTCGGCGCGGTCGCCGCTGCTTCGCTCCTCCTGAGCTCTGCCGTCCAGGCGCAAACCATCGTCAAGACAAGTGGCGGAACGGTTGAAGGCACCTTGGAGAGGGACGTCGTCAGCTTCAAGGGCATCCCGCTCGGCGAGCCGCCTGTCGGCGAGCTTCGCTGGCGGGACGCACGTCCAGCAAAGCCCTGGAGCGGCGTTCTGAAGGCGAACAAGTTCGCGGCGCCCTGTGCACAGCCCGCCTCTCCCTGGCTAGAGGGTGCGGTACCGAGCGAGGACTGCCTTTATCTCAACATCTGGACAGAGAACCGGAATCCGGCCGACAAGCGTCCGGTGATCGTCTGGATATATGGCGGAGGATTTACAGCCGGGTTCACCGGCGCGTCAGGTAGCGACGGTACGGCGCTGACACGCAAGGGCGTCGTACTTGTCAGCCTCCCGTACAGGGTGGGGGCGCTCGGCTATATGGCCCACCCTGAACTCACCAAGGAAAATCCTCACGGGAGTTCGGGTCAATATGCGATGTCTGACCTCGTTCTGGGACTCCGGTGGGTGAATGAGAATATCGCCAGCTTCGGCGGCGATCCTGCGAACGTCACGCTGATGGGCTGCTCCGCCGGTTCCTACATGTCGAGCTTCCTCATGGCCTCGCCGCATGCGAAGGGGCTGTTTCACCGTGTCATCGCGGAGAGCGGCGCCAAATTCTCGCCTGGACTGAATGCGACCCTTGCTCCGCTTTCGGAAAGCGAAGAGCGTGGTTTATCCTTTGCCCGCCGCCTCGGCGCCAGCAATCTGGCAGAGCTCAGGGCAATGTCCGCCGACACGATCGTCGCGACGCAGCAGGCGACCGGTTCGGGCGACATGGCTCTCCCAGGGACGGACGGATACTGGCTCCCGCTCGACACCTATACGGCGGCCGAAAAAGGCTATTATGCGGATGTTCCGCTTCTCACCGGCTCGTCGCTGAACGAGGCGACGATTTTTCCCACGACGTGGAAGCCACTCGCGACCCCCGAGGCAATGCGGGCGCTGGCAGAGAAAGAGGCGCCGGGTAACGCTCCCGAGTTCTTTCGTTATTACCCGGCGAATACGCCAGCCGAAGCGCTCCGGTCGGCCGTCAACTGGTCGACCGATGTCGGCTTCGCCCACGGAAATTATGCTCTTGCCAAGATCAATACCGAGCGCGGACAGCCGACCTATGTTTTCCGAAACGCGCTGCCCGCTGCCGGCGAACTCGCAAAACGCGCCGGCGGAGCCTTTCCGCCCGAAATGATGCGGGGAATGCACTGCGGGGAAAATATCTACGCGTTTGGCAATCTGGAGCGCGGACAGGGGAAGCTCAGCGGCGATGCGATTACCGAGGCCGATCGGGAACTCCAGGACCTCCTCACATCCTATTGGACGAACTTCGCAAAGACGGGAAATCCCAACGGAGGTTCGTTGCCGCACTGGCCCCGATATGACCTCGAGCGCATGGAAGCACTCACCATCGACAAGCCAGCTCAGGTCCAGCGCGCGCCCGATGGCGAACGCCTCCGGTTCTTCGACCAATTGACGGAAGAGCGGCGGAAACGCGAGACGGCGCAAAAATGACCGGCCGCCGGGTATCGGGCCCGGCACATTCGAAGGCACCCGGTCGCGGGGCCGAGCGCCGGGCCTCCGGTCGGCGCGAAGAGTGAGAGGGACCAGGGAGACCCGTGACGGGCAGAGGCCAAGAGAGAGGCTCTTGGCGCTCGTCGCGGAGATTTGTCATGACACTCCCAACTCGCACCTCAAACGCTGTTGAAACCCCAGGATATAAAGTCGAAATCTCGCGCGGCCAGCGCATCGGCCGCGTCTCTTCCGAATGGTTCGCGCGTCCCGACGACGAGCGCTATCTGTCGCTGAACGCGCTCTTTGACTCCGTTCGCGCCCGCGCCGAAGCAGCAACTGCGCGCACGGTCGAAACCCGCGCCATCCGGGTCGAAGCTGCGACCGACAATCCTGAGCGCCTGGCGCTGCGGCTTCCCGACCGCGCTAATCCCGTGGCGCCCACCCATTGGTCCTTCGGCCAGCTGTGCAGCCTCGTTGGCGCACCCTCGGGCTATCTGCGCCAGCTGCCTGCGGCCCTGGCGGGGATCAACATGCAGCATGGGCTACTCGCGCATCGCGGCGAGCTGGTTAAGACGCTCGAAACCGGGGACGGCCGCACCGAACTCCGGGCCGTGACCGGCCCCGACTATGGCCGCATCTGGGACCATGAACTTGTGGCGGCCGTGATGAAGATCGCGGGCAACGGAATGGGCGACACGCGCTGGAAAGTCCCGGGGACACTCGACTGGTCAACGATGCATCACAATCCGCTCGTCGATGTGACGAAGGACAACACCACCCTCTACGCGAGCGATCGCGACGTCTTTCTCTTCCTCGTCGATGATCTGAATCCGATCGAGGCCGGGCGGCTGCCCAACGGCGATCCTGATCTCTTCTTTCGGGGATTTTACTGCTGGAACAGCGAGGTCGGCGCGAAGACGCTCGGCATGGCGACCTTCTATCTCCGCGCCGTCTGCATGAACCGGAACATCTGGGGCGCGGAAGGTTTCGAGGAAATCAGCATTCGCCACAGCAAATTCGCGGCGGGTCGCTTTGCCCAGGAAGCATCGCCCGCGCTCGAACGCTTCGCATCCTCATCGCCTGGTTCGTTCCTGAACGGCATCAAGGCATCGCGCGTGGCCATCGTAGCGCGCAATGGCGAGGAACGGCACAGCTTCCTGCGCAAGCGCGGTTTCTCGAAAACCGAGACCGACAAGATCATCGCCACGGTCCTCCAGGAAGAAGGGCACCCGCCTTCGTCGATTTTCGACTTCGTGCAGGGGATCACCGCGCTCGCGCGGGACAAGCCGCACCAGGACGCTCGCCTTGAGCTCGAAGGCAAGGGCGCGAAGCTTCTCGCTTCGGTGCGCTAGTCCGCGCCAGCGCCCGTCCTCCGGCGCAGTCCGCTCCCTCAGAGGGAGAGGGCTGCGCCCGAGCCATGACGGGCTGAAAGCCAAGAGAGAGTCTCGCGGCCAGCCCGTCTTGGAGATATGCCATGACCGACGACGTTGCATCACCGAACCCGGAAATCGCAAATTTCATCGAGCGATACAATTTGTTCGAGTCACGCTCCGCCGCCCTGATTCCGGCCAACAAGTCGGCGCTATTCGCGGCACTGAAGGACGCCGAAGTTTCGAAGGTGCTCGTCCGCTTCGACGGGTCGGGCGATAGCGGGCAGGTCGAGGAAGTGACCGCTTTCGGCGCGGATGAAATCGAGCGCGATCTGCCCGCAATCGAGGTTGAACTTACGCGGCTTCAGTTTGGCCAAGATGAACCCGTGGTCTGCGCGCAGCCGGTCGCCGATGCCATCGAGACCCTTGCCTATGATGCCCTCGCAGCCACGCATGGTGGGTGGGAAAATAATGAAGGGGCCTATGGAGACTTCACCTTCGACGTCGCCGCAGAAGTGATCACGCTCGACTATAATGAGCGATACGAAACGAGCGAGCAGTTCGTCCATTCATTCTGACGGAGGCCGTCATGGGACACTGTTACCATCACGCGCTTTCCAGCGCGAAGAAATGGGGCGGCGAAGCGGAAGATTATCTTCCCCTCCATCAATGGTTCGACGAGCCGTCGAAGCTCATCACGGCTGACTTTCGCCATCGTGCGCTTCGCCATCACGCTGAAGGCATCTTCATGCTTGAGCGGTTCTTCGGCGCTGCCCTCCTCATTTCCAGCGGCCGCAAGGTTCCGGTGCGACTAATCGGGGAGCAGCACGTCCGCGAAGATCTCGGCTTCATTCCATCCTTTGCCGATTGGGTACGCTGCATCCGGCCAGAGCCTTGGATGGGGCGGGCGCAGCCCATCCACTCTGCTGTCGATCCGTTCGCGGTCACCGCCTGACAAGCACCTGTTCGCCTGAAACCCCGGCCCGGCTGGCTCCCGCAGAGGAAGAGGTCCGGGCCGGAGCCATGACGGGCTGAAAGCCAAGAGAGAGTCTTGCGGCTGCCCGTCATGGAGAAATGTCATGACGAAGCATGTGAAAATCACCCTCAGCGGCGCGCGGGATATTCCCTTCAACGCGCTCGTCCTGAGCCAGGCCAATGTCCGGCGCGTAAAGGGCGGCGTCTCGATTGACGGTCTCGCCGCCGACATCGAACGCCGCGGACTGCTTACGAGCCTAACCGTTCGCGCTCAGCGCGACGCGGAAGGCGTTGAAACCGGCAAATATGAAGTTCCGGCCGGCGGTCGCCGGTTCCGCGCCCTCCAGCAGCTGGTCAAGCAGCGCCGGATGGCCAAGACCGAGCCTGTCCCGTGCATCGTTCGCGAGGACGACGCGATCTCGGCCGAGGAGGATTCGCTGGCCGAGAACGTCCACCGCGAGCCGCTGCATCCGCTCGACCAGTTCCGGGCGATGCAGATGCTGGTCGCGCAAGGCAGCGACGTCGAAACGGTCGCGGCGACCTTCATGGTCACCCCGGCGGTGGTGAAGCAGCGGCTGAAGCTCGCCGAGGTTTCGCCGAAACTGCACGACGTCTATGCCGAGGATGGCATGACGCTCGAGCAGCTCATGGCCTTCTCGGTGTCGCCCGACCATGCGCGTCAGGAGCAAATCTGGGAGATGCTCCAGACGAGCGGCAACCGGCAACCCTGGTTCATCCGGGCGCGGCTGACCGAGGACAAGGTTCGAGCGTCGGACAAGCGTGTGCTCTTCGTGACCCTCGATGCCTATATCGCGGCGGGCGGCCATGTCCTTCGCGATCTCTTCGAATCCGATGACGGTGGCTGGCTCGAAGACGTCACGTTGCTCAATCAGCTCCAGACCGAGAAGCTCGATGCCGAAGTCGCGCGCGTCGCGGCCGAGGGCTGGAAGTGGGTCGAGGCTGCGGTCGATTTTGCTTACGGTCACACCTATGATTTCCGGGCGATCGACGGCGAGGAGCCGCCGGCGAACGCGGAGGATGAGGCGCGGGTCGAGGCGCTTCGCGAGGAAGCGGACCGGCTCGAGGATCAATGGGCCGGCGAGGAGAACATCCCCGACGAAGTCGCCGCGCGCATCCATGCGATCGACGAGGAGATCGCGCCGCTCGTCTCCAAGCCCCTGATCTATGATCCCGCCGAGGTCGCGATCGCGGGCGCCTTCGTCAGCATCGATGTCGATGGTTCGCTCCACATCGAGCGCGGCTATGTCCGGGCCGAAGACGAACCCGCCGAACCGGAGGATGAAGCCGAGGCCGGCGGCGCGGACGGCGAAGGCGGCGAATCCGGTGAAGGGCAGGACGAGGCTGCGGATCATCGCGGCGACGGTGTCCCGCCGACGGTCGATGGCAGCGAGGACGAAGACCCCGACGATCTGCTTCGGCCGCTTCCCGATCGTCTCGTCACCGACCTCACGGCGCACCGCACGCTCGCACTGCGCGATGCGGTGGCGCAGAGTCCGATGGTCGCCTTCGCGGCGCTTCTCCACGCGCTCGTGCTCGAGACCTTCTACACCTACAGCCAATCGGGAAGCTGTGTCGGAATCGCGATGCGAAGCAACCGGCTGAGCGGCTATGGCACGGGTCTCAACGACACGCCGTCGGCGAAGGCCATCCATGACCGGCATGAAAGCTGGTCGGCGCGCCTGCCGGATGCGACCGATGAGGTGTGGACGACGCTTGCCGGTTTCGACGCCGACGAGCAGGCGGCGCTCTTTGCTCACTGCATCTCGTTCGGCATCGACGCGGTGTGGGAAGCAGCGACCCGATATAATCAGGGTCGCGTGTCAGCCCGGCAAGTCGCGGCGCGCATCGAGCATTCGCACATCCTTGCGCGTGCGGCGGGTCTCGACATGGTCGCGGCCGGCTGGTCTGCAACGGTTGCAAACTATCTCGGCCGGGTCACCAAGCCGCAGATCCTCGGCGCCGTCGAAGAAGCATGCGGGGAGGAGGTGTCGAGCCGCCTCGCCGGCATGAAGAAGCCCGAGATGGCAAGCGCCGCCGAAGAGTTGCTGAAGGGCAAGGGCTGGCTCGCCAAGCCGCTTCGCACGCCGGACCTCCTCGTCGCCGACGAACCCGTGCTTGAGGCGGCGAACGATAATGCGGCGCCCGCGATCAGTAGCGATGAAGCCGGCGAGACCGGCGGCGATGGCGATATCGACGCGGTTGCCGCCGAATAGGGTCGAACGACGACCAACCTGGGAAGCCTGACGGATCGTCAGGCTTCCCTTTTTTCTGCCCCGACCTTGAAGATGCGAGCCGCCGATCGAACATATGAAGCTCGTCACCGGCAGGGGCTGCTGGAACGGTTCGCATCTGCTCGCCCGGACCGGGCGTGGGCAACATGGACCGCGAAACCGAGGAGCCCTGCAATGAACAAGCCTGCCGCTGAAATCGCTCGACGTCTTGGCGAAAATGCCGAGGCCGTGTGCCGCCGCTATCTGAACAAGGGACGGCGCGAAGGCCAATATTGGATGGTCGGCAACATCCGCAACGATCCGGGTCGCAGCCTCTATGTCCGCTTGTCCGGCGACGCCGAAGGCGGACGGTCGGCCGGCAAATGGACCGATGCCCAAAGCGGTGACCATGGCGACCTGCTCGATATCATCGCGGCGACCTGCGGTCACGCCAGCTTCCGCGATACCATGGACGAAGCGCGCCGATTTCTGAGTTTGCCGATCGACCCGCCTCTGGCCCGAAATCCCGCCCCGCGTAAATATTCGCCCGGATCGCCGGAGGCCGCCCGGCAGCTATGGGCGGCATTGAAGCCGCTCCCGGGAAGCCTTGCCGACGCCTATTTGCAAGGGCGGCGCATTGTCTCCTCGCTTGCGGCGGACAGCCTGCGCTTCCACCCGCGCTGCTATTATCGTGCATCCGAGGACGATCCACCGAACATTCGCCCGGCATGGCCGGCGCTGATCGCAGCGGTGACCGACGACGTCGGGACCATCACGGGCGTCCATCGCACCTGGCTCGATCCGATGGGCGGGAAGGCGCCGGTGGCCTATCCCCGCCGCGCGATGGGGCATCTGCTGGGTCACGGCGTCCGTTTCGGCCAGTCTGGCCGCGTGATGCTTTTTGGCGAAGGGCTCGAGACCTTGCTTTCGGTTCGCGGCGTCCTGCCGGCAATGCCGATGATCGCGGGACTGTCGGCGGCACATCTCGCCGCTATCACCTTCCCCGCTCCACTCGAACGGCTCTATGTCGCACGCGATGACGACCCCGCAGGGAGGCACGCTTTCGACACGCTGGCCGAGCGCGCCGCTGCCGCCGATATCGAGATACGGCCGCTCGATCCAACGCACGGCGATTTCAACGCCGACCTCGTCACCGCGGGCCCCGAAAAGTTGCGAGCCGCCACCGCGCGTCAACTGTGCCGTTCCGATCGGCTCGAATTTCTTTGATGAAAGCGGCGGGCCGGAAAGGCGAGGCGGGCGGCGGCTGGGCGGGCATGGCTCCTGGAGGGCCGCGCTCCGGCCTTCGGAAAGGGCGACTGCGACAGGCGGCGCGGGGTGCCTCAATGCTGGCCGCGCGGCTATTTTCCGCCGGGACCTGCGGCCCCTTTGCATCGCGAAACAAAATAGCCTTCGGCCAGCATCCTTCGCTGGCGCTTCGGCCGCAGCTTAAGCTGCGGTGCGGCCCCGCGCCGCCTCCCGCTCTTGTCGCCGCGAAGGCCGCGGGAGCGCGGCCGCAGAGCGGAGAGCCACGATGACCGATGCAGCCGACCAGTTTCGCCTCGACCTTGCCGACCCCGGCGACAATCATACGCTTCTCGACGAACTTCAGCTGTTCGGGCACCGGCCCTTCGAGGACGAGCCCGACCCGCGTCCGCTACCCGATGCCCGCTTGGCCCATGGCGCGATCGTCGACATGTTCGATGCGTTGGCGGGATGCCTGCAGGATACACGGATCGAGCCCGATCTCGACGACCTGCTCTGGAACCTCGTTGCGATCTTCCATCGCGCCGGGGACCATGCCGACCGCAAGCTCGACGACAATGAGCAGGTGCAGCGCCGGCTTCAGCGCGAACAGGATGGCAGCGAGATACGGTCCTCCGAGCTGGAACAGGCGACGCGCGAAGGCATCACGCTTATCGAAAGGCGCGACGCGATGGAATTCTTCCGCGAGGCCGCTGCCGATCAATATCGGGCACTGACCCGCAAAGCGTGGATGCCGCGAACCGGCTCACGCGCGATACAGAAATCACTGACCGCCGCGCTGATCGACAGCCGCGATTTTCTCGATTCCCGGTTGCGTCAAAAAGCTGCAGCCTTGCTCCCCGAGGGCACGCGCATCGCGTTCACGGGAGGCGCCGAGGGCGATCCCAACAACATCTGGGAAATCCTTGACCGGACACGCGAGCGACACCCCGACATGATGCTCCTCCATGGGGCCACGCCAACGGGAGCAGAACGCGCCGCAGCGTGCTGGGCTGACAGCCGTAACGTTGTGCAGGTCGCCTTTCGGCCCGACTGGAACCGGCACGGCAAGGCAGCCCCCTTCAAACGCAACGACCGAATCCTCGAGGCCATGCCGGTCGGAATCATCATATTCCCGGGCACTGGCATTCAGGACAATCTGGCCGATAAAGCTCGCAAGATGGGCATACCGGTTTGGGATTTTCGGAGCAGATCTCGCTGAAGCTCTTCCACGAGGCCCTTTGAGAACTAGCCTCAATCTGGTTCTATCTCTCGAATATAGTAGGAATATATGAGCTTAGCCGCCATTTTCAGTTTCTCCCACGATCGCCTTGACCAGCGGCGGTCCCGCCGTCGGCGGTCGGCCTTGTAAGAGGGCGGGGCTTGCCGGCCCTTACGAGGGGCACGCGGATCGACTGGTTCGGAAACGGCGGTCGGCGCGCCATGGTTCGTAATGCCGACGATCGCCGCCGCCCACGCCTTCGAGCTTGAATTCACGCGTGTGAAGACCCAAGCCGAACTTGCCGATCTGCTTCGTGAGGCCTGCTCCTTCATGGGCTGCGCCTGGTTCGCGCTCAGTCACCACATCGACTTCCTCGCCGCGCCCGACAAGGGCGTGCGAGTTCACAATTATCCGGAGGAATGGGCCGATTGGTTCGATCAGAACCGACTGGGGCCATCGGATCCGATACACCGCGCGAGCCAGCGCAGCCGGGCCGGCTTTCTCTGGCACGATATGCGTCGCTACGACACCCCGCGCTCTGGCGACGATATCATCCTTGCTGAGGCCGAGCGCCATGGTATCGGCGACGGGCTAACGGTGCCCGCCCATATTCCGGGTGATGCCCATGGCTCGGTTTCCTTTGCATGGCGGCCGGGGTTTGCTGCCGAACCGGATGCGCTACAATTTGCCCGCATGATCGGCGGCGCCGCCTTCGAAGCGGCCGACAGCATCGCCAATCCCGACCGCGTGCATATTGGTCCGCGCCTGACCAACCGGCAGCGGGAATGTCTCATCAGGGCCGCTCAGGGCAACCCGATCTGGCGGATCGGGCGCCATCTCGAGCTCTCGCCCGACACTGTGCGCGAGCATCTGCGCAACGCCCGGCTGCGCTACGGCGCCAATGGAGGCGTCGTGCTCACGGTGCGGGCGCTTTATGATGGCGACATCAGTTTCGTCGACATCGCTCGCCGGTAAAAAAAGACGTCGCACCCCCCCCTATCGTGCTATGGTGCGACCGAAAAAAGCGGTTCAATTGGATCGCCTCTTTGAAAGGAGGCATCCATGTTGCGTATCATCGATCACCAGAACCGCGCGAGCGAACATCGCGCCCTTCGCTCGATGTTCGAGGCGCGAAAGCGCGTCTTCATCGATCTTCTTAAGTGGGATATTCCGGCACTCGCGGGCCGGTTCGAACTCGATCATTTCGACGATGTCGATGCCACCTATCTCATCGTGACCGATGCCGATGGCGAACATCTTGCCTCGGCGCGACTGCTTCTCACCACGCGGCCGGCGCTTCTCGACAGCCTGTTTCCCGAGCTCGTCGACGGACCGGCGCCGCAGGGAGCGGACGTTCTGGAAATCACTCGCTTCTGTCTTTCGCCGGGGATTGGCGCGCGGCATCGGAGGGTCGCGCGTGATTCACTTCTGGTGGGTCTCGCTGAATTCGCGCTCGCCAATGGAATCCGGATTTATACCGGCGTCGCCGAACTTGCCTGGTTTCGGCAGGTCGAGCGCTTCGGATGGGACTGCCAGCCGCTCGGCCCGCCGCGGCTGCACGGTGGCGAGGCGCTGGTGGCGCTTCGCATCGACGTCGACGGTTCGACCATCTCGCGGCTCGCGGCGATGGGCATCATCAGCAAGGCGGTCGCGGTCTCCGCGACGCGCGCAGCGTGAGGAGGCCGGGATGTTGGTTCATCCGGACCTGGCAGGACGGCCCGCCCACCATTCAACCGCGGGACGTGAGCTGCTCCAGCAGGGCTATACCATCCTGCGCGGCGCGGCACCCGCTTCGCTGCTCTGCCGTCTGGCGCAAGACCTCGAACCGCGGTTCGCCGCGACGCCCTTTTGCGAGGGCGGCTTTTACGGCGAGCGCACAAAGCGCTTCGGCCGCTTGCTCATCCGCTCGCCGCTTATGGGAGAGCTCGTGATGCACAGGGAGATCCTCGATCTCGCCGAACTCGCGCTCGGCAATTGGTGCGAGCGAATCCAGCTCAACCTCGCCCAGGCAATCGAGCTCCATCCTGGCGCGCTGGCGCAGTTTCCGCACCGCGATCAGGATATGTGGCAGGGAGCGCTCGGCGACGTCGAATATCTCATGAATGTGATGTGGCCGCTCACACCCTTCACCGAGGATAATGGTGCGACAATCATCTGGCCTCGGAGCCATGGCGTAGAGGCATTGATCGAAGAGCCGAAAGAAGCTCCGGTCGTTACGGAAGCCGAACCCGGCGATGCGATCATATTTTTGGGGTCGACCTTGCATGGCGCGGGCGGCAATCGCACTGTGGATGTAAGGCGGGGGATCATCATCAGCTATTGTCTTGGCTGGCTCAAGCCATATGAAAATCAGTGGCTCGCCTATCCTCCCGCCCTAGCGAAAGATTTCCCGCCAGATCTCGCTGCACTCGCCGGCTATGCTCAGCACCGGCCCAATCTCGGTAATTTCGAAGGACAATGCCCCTCTGTTCTGTTCGGCGGATATCCGGCCGAACCTTTGGCCGCGATCGATGCCCTTCGTCCCGATCAGGACGCATTACTTGCAAACTATGTGGCGGCCCAACGAGAGGGTGGCGAGGATCTTGCGGCATGAACGCGGGCTCGACCATGGAGCGGGTCTATCTCGATCTCAAGGCGCGGATCGTCGGCGGCGCCTATCCGCCTGGCACGCGGCTTGATCCGTTTCATTTGGCGAAACGCCTCGCGGCGAGCCCGACGCCGGTGCGTGAAGCGCTGCACCGGCTGTCGGGCGAGCGCATCGTCGATAGCTGGCACCAGGAAGGGTTTCGGCAACCCATTTTCGCCGAATCCGATCTCTGCGACCTCTATCAGTGGGCAGGCGCACTCATCGGGCTTGCGCTTCGGGCACCCGCGCTGGGATCAGCGGTGCCAGCGTCGCTTCTGGTTTCGATGGAGGTCGAAGATTATCCGGCGCGAGTCGCGCGTCTGTTCCGGGCGATCGCCCTCCTCTGCGACAATCGGGAGATCCGCTACGCGATCGTCAATTTCGTGGAGCGGAGCGAGTTTTTCCGCGCGGCCGAGGCCCGCACCGATCCCGCTGCCGACGAGCATCTTTCCGCAATGGAAGCAGCCTTTCGGAGCGAGCGCTGGACCGAACTTCGCAGCAAAAGCGCGGGTTTTTACCGCCGCAGGATAGCGCACGCAGGGCGGGTAGTCGCCGCGCTCCGGCCGCGGTCGCAAACAATTGGATGATATTTTCGAGATCGAGAAAGTACATAAATTCTATTTTCTTCAAGGGCGTAACTTCGACGGTGCCGCAATTCCGCGGCAATCTGAAAGGAAACGATCATGGATCGTGAACTGAATGATCTGGTCGAGCTCGGCAGCGTCAGCGTCGACACGGCCGGCGAGGTCCCCTTCGGTATCGAAGCCGGGGGCAAGATCCTCGAGACCGGTCTCCGCCAGGACTGACCGGCCGTTCGGGGGTCGGCTCTGCCGGCCCCCGGCACTCCCCGACCCATGATTTCAGGAAAGGACATGAATATGGAACGCGACCAAGACACTCTTGTCGAGCTTGGCACCGTCACCGAAGATACCGCAGGCGAAGGTGGCCCCGCCTTCGAACCGGGCGGCCGCATGCCGCACCCCGGCCTCGCGCAGGATTGAGAAGTCAGTCGGGCGTCGTTCCCAAGAGTGATGCCCGACGGCTCTTCCCGCTCATGCTTGGATGGCAATTGGCACCCGGTGTCGGTTACTGCGAAGTCGCCGGAAACTTCGTGTTTCTCGACCTCGTGCGCGACAAATATCTTTCGCTAGTCGGCGCAGATCGCGCGGCTTTCGAGCGACTTCGCGCGGGCGAGGCGAACGATAGCGAAACCATGGGCAGGCTCGTCGGAACCGGATTGCTGGCGAGAGCCAACGGCCAAACCCGTCTCCCTCCAACGGTCACCGATATTCCCGGCTGCGACCTGTCGGTCGTGCGTGACACACCCTTCAGCCCTGCCATGGCCCTTGCCGCCGCCATCGCTTTGCGAAAGGCGCGGTCAGGCATGCGTCCAGGACGGATCGCTGACACGATCGAGCGTCACCGCCGGAGAAAGTCACGCATCGGTGTTCCCGGGTCCGAGGCGTCCGTCCGCCGGATTGCTACGCGTTTTGCCGCCGCCCGCTGGATCAATCCGACGCCGCCGCGATGTCTCGTCGACGCCCTCGCACTCGATCATCTCCTTCTGTCTTCGGGGCTTTCGGCAAGTCTCGTGTTCGGAGTGCGGCTGTCACCTTTCGCCGCCCACTGCTGGCTACAAACCCCCGAAACGGTCCTTACCGGCACGGCGGCGGAGGCGCGCAACTTCACGCCCATCCTGGTGATCGCATGAGCCTCGGCATACTCGCATTTTTTGGCCCCGCCGAGCGGGCTGGCGCGATCGCCGCCGCCGCTGAGCGCTCAGGGCTGGCGCCAGTCATTGTCGAACCTGATCGTCTTCTCTTCGTCGATGAGCGCTGTCCTGTGGCGCGATTGGCGGACGAAGCACTTGTCGTCGGTGACGTTTTCTCCCGCTCGGGCGCTACGGTTGCAATGCCCGCCGATGGCTGGGGAAATTATATCGCCTTCTCGCGCCAAGGATCGCGTCACAGTGTCGTGCGCGCGCCGCTCACCGGCGCGCCATTCTATTGGGCACATCGCGAAGAGGGAATATTGTGCGGGTCGGCCCCAGACCTGCTCGTCCCTCTTCTCGGACGACCTGCGATCGATTGGGAATTCATCGCGCAAGGCCTGGTCCACATCAACCTTCGCACCGAGCGCACGGGAATCTCGGGCCTCTACGAACTCCTCGCCGGCACGCGTCTCGATATCAATGGATCTGTCACCATGGTCACGCCGACCTGGTTGCCATGGGAGCATGTCATGCGGGAGAATTCGTTGCCCGTGGCCGAGCTGGCGCCTGAACTCGAACGAAGGATTCTCGGGAGCGTTCGGCATTGGAGCGCTTCGCGGCCCTCGATCCTCCTGGAACTCTCAGGGGGGCTCGATTCCTCGATTGTCGCGGCGGCTCTCAGTGCAGCGGGTGCGAACTTTTCCGCAATCACCTTCGTGACGCCCGGGGCGGATGGCGACGAACGTCTCTATGCGCGCCGCGTCGCCGCGCATTGCGGCGTCTCGCTCCTCGAAATGGCGCACGACGAACGCGGGATCGACCTTGTTGCGTTGCCTAAGACGCTCCAGGCGCGCCCGGGCGCGTATAGCGCGCTCGGCGGCATCGACCGAGCCTTCGCTGCCGCGGTGCAAGACACCGATGTGGCAATCTTCGGTGGAATTGGAGGCGACAATATCTTCGAGTTCGACGGCACCGTCGCGCCGATCGTCGATGCGTTCGAGACATTCGGCATAGGTGCGCGAGCATTTGCCGTGCTCCGCGACATATCTCGCGCAAGCGGCGCCACGATCTGGGAAGCCTCGCGTCTCACTTGGCGGGCAAAGCGAAAGGGACCGCGCGCTTCCTGGCGCCGCGACGCGGAGTACCTCGATCCGGCGGCTTTACCCGATCGGCCGCTCGCTCATCCCTGGGACGACAGGGCGAAGTCGGTATCGCAGGCCAAGCGCAACCATGTTGAATCCCTCCGCCGCATTATCGATTTTCTTGACCGGCCGGGCCGCTGGCAAGGGCGCGACGTCGTCACGCCCCTCCTGTCGCAGCCGGTCGTGGAGTTTTGCCTGTCTGTCCCAAGCTGGACCTGGTTCACCGGCGGGCGCGACCGCGCGGTTGCACGCGCCGCGTTCGCCCACCGGTTGCCGGCGGACATCGTCTGGCGTCGCGGCAAGGGGCGCCTCGAATCCCTGTGCGCGACGGCCTATCTGGCGCAGCGCAGCAGGCTTCGCGATTTGTTGCTCGAAGGGAGGCTTGCAGCCAACGGCCTACTCGACCTGCCGCGGATCGAGGCCTATCTCGCCCGCGATCTCGTCGAGGGCGATTTCGACTATTTCCGCCTCATCGAAATCGGCGACATCGAAACTTGGGTTCGTGCCGCCGAGGCCGCGTTCGGACCCAGCACAGACCAGCGCTGATATTGACCGGTCTTGGCCGGGTCTGGGTCGATCTCGCCTTTCAACCAATATCGAAACCAGTCGAGATTGCGCCGATAGGCCGCGAGCTTCTGCCGCGGCTCGACCTTGAGGTGCGGCGCAAAGGGGAAGATGTGCATTTCGCCGAGACGGGCGAGTGCCAGTTTGCTCTGCAGTTCGATCGACAGCCGCGCCTCTTGTTCGGGAAGCTGCATGAGGACCGGCGCGCGGATATCGTCGACATTGAGCGCTGGCGATATCTTCTTCCAGCCCTGCGGATCCTCGTCGGGACGACCGACACCCCATCCCTTGCGAACATTGGCGGCGAACGTTTCGCGACCCGGACGCGCGTTGAACCAGTAATAGGCGGGTTCCATCTGCACCGAGGCGATGGAAACGGCCTTCACCAGGTCGCTCCGCATGGCCGTCCACATCGCAACTTCACTTCCGAAGCTGAGCCCGCCGATGCCGATGCGCTTCCTGTCGATGAGCCCCTGATCGTCCAGCTTGGCAACGATGGCTTCGATCGCTTTCATTCCGAGCTGATAGCGTTCGGGACCTGCGGCCTTGCTGGGAACGGCGTTGATACAGAGCGCAGCGATCCCGTGACTGGCGAGCGCGCGGAGCGGCCATTCGTCGCCGACCCCGCCCCGCAAAAAGCCCCCGCACTGATAATAGGTGACGAAGAGCGGCAGCCGTCCGGGGATCTTCGGGCGGATCAATACGCCCGACGCACGGCTGCCGCTCACCTGCCAAACGATCGTTTCCGCAAGGAGCCCGTCGCTGTCAGGATTGGGGTTGGGGGAAGCGATGATCGCCTTCGTGCCATCGGCATCGACACGGACAAGGCGGGGCGGCTGTGCCGGCGACGCTTCGACGCAAAACACAGAGCTCCTTGCTGCGGCGCAGGGTTGAAAATGATAGCGCCCGCCCGAGAGTTGCCCTTCCGACGTGGCAAGCGGAGTGAGCTGCTTGTCGGTCGCGGACCACCGATGAAGGGTTTGGCGGTAATCGGCGTTGTGGGTAGCGACGATACTTCCATCTCCGAATTTCGGTATCCACCATGACAGCCGAGGCTGATCGGCCGGGCAGCCGGTTTTGGTCTGGCAGATGCCCTCGGTAATGAGCGCCGTGCGCAGCGAAACCGGCAGATCGTCAAGCTTTAGCAAGGCGGGGTGCGGTGGTGGCGCGATCAAGGCTTTTTCGTCGGCAGTTGCGGCGCGGACCGGCCCTCCCGCCAGACGCGCGGTCACGCGCCGGGGCTCATCCGCCAATAATGGCGCCCGGTCGAACCAGTCGCCCGAGAAGCGCTGCGTCGCCGGGCGTCCGTTGATCGATGCCCCACGGTAGAGCGGTTGCGCGAGGTCGGTACTCCCGTCGACGAGGATGCCCGATTCACGTTCAGCATCCTCGGCGCGGGCGAGCGTGTCGCGAGCCGGCCCTTCGCTGGTGATCAGCGAGCCATCGGCAGCGAATGCGAAGGCTTCGATGTCGCCCTCGCCGGCCGCGAGCGGATGGAAACCCGACCCCGCCACGTCGCTGGACCATAGTGCGATCTGGCCGTCGACCAGTGCGCGGACAACCAGTGTGCGACTATCGGGAGCCCATTTGGCCTCGCCTGCAAGGACGACGCCGGCATCGTCCCACATCGCCGTTCCGGTCCGCCCAAGGGCTCGCTGTGGAGACAGGCCATCTGAGGCGACGATGTACCAGTCGACATCGATCCGGTTCGTCAGCGTCGACGGGCGCTCGATCCGGTAGACGACCCATTCGCCGTCGGGGGACGCAGTGACACCGGAAATGTCGGCCGTCTCGGCAATGTCGCGCGCCGTCGTCTGCGCTGCCGCGGGTGACGAGGCGAGCAGGGCGAGCAGGAGCGCGACGCGACTTACCACCGGATCGTCGCCTGCACCGAGATCATCCGGCCGATCGGGCTGGCTTTCTCCGGATCATAGCCTTGCGCCGACGTCTGGCTGCGAATGGTCGCATAGGGCGGATCCTTGTCGAGGAGATTGAGGATGCTGAGACCGAGTTGCACCCCACGTCCGTCCGGGTTTGCCGCCGCGTCGCCGACGCGCTGGTTGACCGTCAGATCGACCGTCGTCCAGGCGGAAATGCGCTCGGCCGGCACCGGAACCTGATTGAGGTAGGAGTCGGTGTAGTTGATGAAGGCATTTGCCGAAAAGCCTCCTTTCGACCAGCCCGCGCGGCCCCTCAGCCGCCACTTCACCGGGCTTGCGTAGAGGCCGACAAAATCCGTGCTGGCAGCGCCCGGCGTCAGCTGCCGGATGATCGAAAATATATGCGTCCCGCCGATCCCAAGATCGAGCGTTCCACCGGCAAACTGCGGCGAATAGCCGACATCGAAATCGATCCCGCGCTGCCGCTCGGCCGAAAGATTGCGGGTCTGCCCGTCGAGAATGATCTTGATGTCGGTCGGTGCAAGTCCAAGCGGATTGCTCAGTGTCGGCTGGTCGAAGTAGAACTGCACGAGGTCGGGCGCGGGATTATCGACGATGACCCCGCCAAAGACGTCGCGGTTCGAGAGGAAACGCAGATAATCTTCGGTGACCGTTCCGATCCGGTCCCGATAGTCGACGTCATAATAGGTAAGCGAAGCCCTCAGCCCGGGAATCGACGGTGGGGCGATGTCGACGCCTGCGGTCCAGGTCGTCGCCTTTTCGGGCTGGATGTTCGGCGCATAGCCGAACAGCGCGAGGACGTTTGACGTGCCGGTCGGGGAAGCCGGGTCCGGCACGCGTTCGACCGAATAGAGCGAAAGCGCGGGTCCGATCAGCTCGTCGAACAGCGGAGCCCGGAACGACGTGCCGAAGGAGCCCCGTAGGGCGATGCCGGAGACAGGTTCCCAGCGCGCGCTGAACTTGGGATTTTTCGTCCGGCCGAACTGATTATACTCTTCGATGCGACCGGCGGCCGATACTTCCAGCCGGTGGATTCCAGGCATCGCATTGCCTTCGCCGACGAGGGGAAGGTTCAGTTCGGCGTAGATCGATTTGACGTGCCGTGGGCCGGGAAAGCCGGGATAGGGCGCATTGTTCGGCGTCGCCGCGCTGATGTCGTTCTTGACGAAATAATCATAGGCCTCGCGCCGATACTCGGCGCCGAGGGCGAGCCGCATATCGCCGCCGGGAAGCCGGAGGAGCGGGCCGTCGGCGCGAAGTGCGGCCGACCAGGTCGAGTAATCGTCGATTGTTCCATAGGTGCCGCGGATGCGCGCGAGCGTGGCGGGATTGTTGGCACTCCCGTTGCCGAAGACGTTGAGGGCCGTCGCGGGATTGGCGTCAGCCAGCGCCGCGGCAAGCCGGGCGCTGTTGACGAGATTGTGATATTTGGCCTTGCCCTTCTGGCGACCATATGCGCCGCTGAGATCGATGCGCCAGGGCCCGAGGCGCTGCTCGAGACCGCCCGATAGCGTCACGGCTCGCACGCGCCCGGTTCTCGTGTCGGGGCCCAGATCGGCCACAAAGCTGTAGGTTACCGAGATAGGCTGATTTGTACCGATCGGATCGACATAGAATGGGTTGGTGACCGGCACGCGCGACACGCGCAGGAAATCACCTTTGGCGATCCGGCGAAATCGGCGCTCGGCCGCGAGCACATTAGCCCGTAGCGTGAGGCCATCGCTGATCTCGAATTCGCCGCCAGCATAAAGGCTGTGCACGCGTTGACGGGGAAGGATATCGCTTTCCGCGCGTGCGTCGCGGCGGTTCTGCACACCTGGCAACAGCTGCGCAGCGGTCAGCGCGGTGCCGTCCTGACCCGATGGGATGCCGAAGATTTGTCCGTTCGCCGCACGGATCGTTCCCGGCACGCTCGTCGTCGAGCGAAAATCGGGCCCGCCGAAGGGGCGAAGGTCCTCGCGCGCGAAGTCCCGCGCTGCGCCCGCGAGCGCGCCGCGGTCTGAATATTGATAAGCGAGCACCAAATGACCGCCGCTCCACCGCTTCCCGAGCAGCTGGCTGAATTGAACCTCGGTCATGTCGCCATCGGCCGTGCCCGCGCGCAGCATCGTTTCGGCGCCCTCGAAGCGATTGCGGAGCCGGATATTAACCACGCCGGCCACGGCATCCGCCCCATAGATAGCCGAAGCGCCATCGGTCAGAACCTCGATCCGTTCGACCGCGCCCATCGGGATCAATGAAATGTCGGCGAACAAACCCCCGACGCCCCCGAGTGCGGGGCGCGCACCGTCGATAAGCACAAGGGTGGAGGACGTTCCCAGACCGCGCAGGTTGATGCTCGAACCGAGTGTCGCGTCATTGCCCGTGCCGTTCCGCGTCGTCGACCCGGTCGTGGCCTCGTTCGATCCGCCTCCGAACGCCTGCGGGAGTGACTGGAGCAATTGCTGGACAGAGCCATAACCGCTCTTCTCGATCGCTTCGCGATCGATCGTGACGACAGGCGACCCGGTCGGGCCCGCGCCCCGGATCCGTGAACCTGTGACAATGATGGCGGCATCGTCGACGCCGTCAGTCGAGCTGGTGCTGGCGACAGCGCCGTTTCCCAGGCGAAGCACGAGCGTGCCGTCGACAAGCTCGGGAACCAGGCCCGATCCCGCAAGCAAACGCGAAAGGGCTCGGTCGGAAGACATTCTGCCCCGCACGGGCGACGATTGCCGTCCATCAACCAGGTCCGTCGCGAAGAGGATCTGACGTCCCGAGACTTCCGAATATGCGCGCAGCGCGTCGCCAAGCGGCTGCGCCGCTATGTCATAGGGGCGTTGGTCGGTCTGCGCATAGGCAGTGGTCGGACAAATTGCGCCGACAGCGCAGCCCGCTGCTAGAAACGCGGCCAGAAAACGATACTTCATTTTTCCCTCCCAGCGGCCTGCATGGCCGTCTGAGGGGGCAAGACGTATCGGGTGGGAAAACTCCTAGTTGGCTAATTTGGGCATCAGGACATAGCCGCCCGCCTGCTCTTTCATATCGAGATCAAGTGCGGCAGCGAGCTGGCGTGCTAGCGATCGCGCATCCGAAACATCGAAGCGTCCGCTGACCAGACGCCCGGCAATAGTCGTATCGGCGATTTCAATCTTGGTGCTTCCGGCACGATTGGCGCGGTCGACGACCGCACTGAGCGGCAGGCCGTCGGCGACAAGAAGGTTCGTCGCGGCGCTTTGGTCGACGGGATTGCGCATGGTGATGGTCTCGCCCGCCGGCTCCGTCTCGATGAGCATCGGTGCGTCATTGTCGATCGATGCGCGCTGGCCGGGGCGGAGGCGGAGCGGGGCCAAAGGCTTGGCGATGGCACGCACCTCGACGGAGCCCTCGACAAGATGGACGACCGGCCGCCGCCCTGTCAGATCGACCTCGAAGATCGTGCCGAGAGCCGTAGTTTCGCTTCCTCCGGCTTCCACCCGGAAGGGGCGGGCACCGTCATGGGCGACAACGAACCGCGCGCGACCGCCGCTCAGAAACACACGGCGCTCCCCGGGCGAATATTTCGTTTCGATGCGCGCACCTTCCATCAGAGCGACGCGGGTGCCGTCCTCGAGACGTAGCTCGCCGCTTTCATTTCCCGCGACGATCGGCTCGGAGCCGCGATTGCCGAGGAGTACCCAGCCGAAGGCGAGCGAGACGGCAAGAAGGAGCGCCGCAGCGAGCGCCCAGCGCCTGTCGGGCGCGGCCGGCGCGGGGGCTGCGGCCGCCTTCCGATGCGCAGCAAGATACTCGGGCGCGACGCCAGTTGTCAGCAACCAGTTTTCTTCGGCCAAGGCATAGGCTTCGGCATTTTCAGGGTCGGCCCGCCACGCCTCGAACTCGGCCTCGTCTGCAGCCGAATGGGGCGCGCGCAGAAGCGCGAACCAATAGTCCGCCTCGGTCTCGCGGTCGCTCACTTAGTGCCGGCCCGCGCCTTGCGGATTGCGATCATCGCCTGCGCGATATGCCATTCGACGCCCTTCACGCTGATTCCTTTCGCTTGCGCGATGTCCTCATAGCTCATGCCATCGAACCGATGCATCACGAAGATGGAACCAGTCTGGGGCTTTAATTTTTCGATGGCCTCACCGATCCGCCGCATCGTGTCGCGGGCTTCAAGCGCCGCATGGGGGTCAGGGCCGGCGATATCTTCATCCTCGAAGCTATGGTGCTGCGACGTCTGGCGCGCTTTGTCGGCGCGCGCGCGGTCGGTGAGCAGGTTGCGCGCTGTGCTGACGAGATAGGAGCCGGGCTTCTCGATCAACGCCAGCTTCTGGCCTTTCGCCATCGCGAGACGGCGAAAACATTCCTGGACGAGATCGCCGAGATCCTGTTTCGGCGCGCGGCGCCGCAGATAACGCATCAGCGCAGGTTGATGCGCATTGTAGATCGCTTCCATGCTGGCCGACCGGCCAAAGCCGGTCCAGTCGGACGGCGGCATGGGGTCGCCACTGCTTAAGGCTTGCGCGCGTTCCTGTTCGTCGTCGAATTCCATGTCCATCGCCTACCGGTCGGATCGGAAGGCGAGTGTGCCGGGAGGTAAGAACATACTCGGAAAAATATGTGCCGCCGCCTTTAGCCCGAAGGCCTGGACATGCGCGACGGCCACCCGGCAACGGATGGAATATCATAAAGGACCGAGCGAGCCTCTTACAACTCGGCACCGCGCGCCTTCTGGCCCGATGCCCCGATAGCATAGCTTGCCGTAGCGGCGGGGCAAGCCTGCGAAGAACAGATTGATCCAGATCGATTCTATTCTTGCCGCACCCGCCATCGATCAGCGGCCGCGATAAGGCTCGCAGGCAATGCCGTCCCCGTCGCCGTCCATCTCGGGCCGATATCCCGGTTGGCCCCGGCGGAGCGGCGCGGCGCCGGCCGCCCAGGCTTCTTTGCAATTGCGATAATAGACCCCGGAAGGCGAAGCGGTCGGCGCGCTGCGGGGCATCGACGCGCGTGGCGGCTCCGGGGTACGAAGCTTCGGCCGCGGATGCGCGGCGCGATAATCGGCGGGCATCTGGAAACTGCCAGCCCATACCCCAAGACCAGCATCGCGGGCGCGGGCCTCGCTCGCGACATAGCGATCGCTGAACCGGGGAAGTGCGACCGCGAGACCCGCGCTCACCATCGCCTCGCCCAGATCGATCGACCCGACCCGGCAACGCGCGACGATCCGGCCATAATCGTCGACATCCTGCTGCTCGCATTCGACCGATCCCCGGCCGACAAGGTCGGCGAGCTTACCCGCGGCTTCCTTGCCGCATGGCCAGGATGTTCCGGCGCGCTCGCAGCTTTGCAGGAGCTCGGGCGCGTCGATCCCGTGCAGGCGAACCGAAATCCCGCTGAGGTCGAGCGAATCTCCGTCGGCAGCGCGGGCCCTGCCGCTGACATCCTGCGCCAGTGCAGGAACGGAGATGGCAAACATGGCGACGACGAGGATGAGTTTCATGACTGCAGCTTTAGCCAGATCCGGTGAGCAAATCCTTGCCGCAAACATCCACTCTGCAGAACACCCCGTTGCCAGCCGGTGCAGGTCCCGCGGTGACTGGCGCGCCCGGGCGCGCAACGGCGCCGCCCCGCCTTTTTCCCCGGCCGCCGCGCGGCCTCCTCGCGGGCGCTTCGCGCGCAAAAAGCCGGGGCGTCGCCGTCCTTCGCTGGCGCTTCGGCCCTGCGGGTGCGCGGCCAGTCTCACCGCCAGTCTCTTGCGGCGGGTGCCCCGGGGATGGCTCCGGGCGTTGCAGGAGCAAGCATCATGGCCGCAATCGGTCTTGTCAGTGGAACGATGGAGAAAGGCTTTGTCGGCCAGCTCACCACCATCTCGATCCGCGTTCCCATCGAAATCCGCCCCAATCCGGGCAAGAATGGCGAAGTGCAGCCCGATTATCGCGTCTGGTCGGGCGGCGTCGAATGCGGCGCGGGCTGGCTTCGGCGCAGCGAAGCCTCGGGCAATCTCTATGTCTCGCTCACGCTCGAAGCCCCCGAGTTCGGGCCGCGGCGCATCTATGCGAACCTCGGCCGCGCCGCCGGGCAGGATAATCCGGACGTCTATGCCTTGCTATGGAATCCGGCGGATTGACCACCGTGGCGGCATCCCGTGCGTCTGGTTCAATCTCGACGTGCAAGGCTGCCGCCACCTTGTTAGGGTAAATGCGATGCGCAGCAATCTCGACCATCTCCCCCCGCACAAGCAGCGCGAACTCGAGCGGATCGTCCAGATCGTCTTTGAGGAATTCGAGGATGTGCTCGCGCTCGCGACGCAGGACTGGAAGCGCAAGGGGCGGATCGAGAAGATCATTCTTTACGGCAGCTATGCGCGCGGCGGCTGGGTCGACGAGCCGCACACGGCAAAGGGCTATCAGTCCGACTTCGACCTGCTGATTATCGTCAACGACCAGCGGCTCACCGATCGCGCCGAATATTGGTCGAAGCTCGATGACCGGTTAAGCCGCGAACTTGGCGTGACGAAGACTCTCCGGACGCCTGTGAATTTCATCGTCCATAGTCTCGACGAGGTGAACGGGAGTCTGTCGCAGGGGCGCTATTTCTTCATGGATATCGCGCGCGACGGGATCGCGATCTACCAGTCGAGCGATACCGAGCTTCACGAGCCGAAGCCGATGACGCCGCATGCGGCGCTCGAGATGGCGCGCGAATATTATGAGGAGTTGTATCCAAGCTCCGAAAGTTTCGTGCGGGGGTTTCGCCACGCTGTAGACGATGGCGATCTCAAAAAAGCCGCGTTCGATTTGCATCAGGCTACCGAACGATTCTACAACTGCATTCTTCTAGTGTGCACTTTCTATAGCCCCCACGTTCACAACCTTCGTTCATTGCGTATCCAAGCCGAACGCATCGATCCGCGGCTGATCGAGGCATGGCCCCGCGAGGCAAAGGCCGATCGCTCTCGTTTCGAGAAGCTGAAAGAGGCTTACATCAAGGCGCGCTACTCGAAACATTATCGGATCTCGGAAGAAGAACTCGAATGGCTCGGCGCGCGTGTCGCCGAGCTGGCGTCGGTAGTCGAAATCGTCTGTTCCGAACGCATTGCGCAGCTTGAGGAAACCGCACGGGCCGCCGGTTAGGCGGGGGGATGCGGGTCCGTGATTTTCTTTTGCTCGTTGCCGTGTGCCTGATCTGGGCGTTCAACAACGTCCTCAGCAAGATCATTGTTACCGACTGGGCGATCCCGCCGCTGTTCTATGCGTCGCTCCGGTTTGCGGTCGTCGCGCTCGTCATGCTTCCTTGGCTTCTGCCGATGCCGCGACCGGCGTGGCGCATTGCGTTGATCGCTCTCTTTCTTGGCGGCGGTAGCTTTTCGCTTCTCTTCGTCGGGCTTCAGACGACATCACCTTCGGCCGCGGCGATCATATTGCAGCTCGGCGTTCCGTTTACGATGCTGCTTTCCGTGCTGGTATTGGGGGAGCGCATCCACTGGCGCCGCGGCCTTGGGATCGCGTTGACTCTCGCTGGCGTCCTGATCGTGACATGGCGGCCGGACGGATTGTCGCTTTCGACCGGGCTATGGTTCGTCGCCGCAAGCGCCTTTGCCGGCACCGCGGGCGCCGTGCTGATGAAGCAGGTCGACGGCGTCACGCCCTTCCGTTTCCAGGCATGGGTCGGGCTGATATCGTCGGTCGTTCTCACGCTCTCTTCCGCGGCAGTCGAGAACGGCCAATGGGCGTCGGCAATGGCGACGGGTTGGCCCCTTCTTGCCGCCGTATTGTTCACCGCGCTCGTCGTGTCGGTGGGGGCGCATTCGGTCTATTATCACCTGATCGATCGCTATGAGGCCAACCTGCTCGCGCCACTGACCTTGATGACCCCCCTAGGCACGATCGCCCTCGGCGTGCTGATCACCCACGACCATTTCGATTTGCGCATGGGGATTGGGGGAGGGTTCGCCATGCTCGGCGTGCTCATCGTTGCGCTCCGGCGGAAGCCTGCAACCGAACTCCTCGTCGAGCGGGAAGTGCGATAGCGAGGGCCCGCCGCTTCCGCCGCCGAGGCGGGCGATAACCGGGTCGCATGCTCGCAGCCAAGGCAACATTCGCCTGCGGCCGCGCATTGGTTGGATAGCAATAAGGAGCTGCCAACATGACCAATACCTCCCCCCTCTCGTCACGCCGCATTCTCATCATGGCGACCGATGGATTTGAGCAATCCGAACTCGAAGTGCCGCTCGAACGTCTCAGAGAGGCCGGTGCCGACGTCGACATCGCCTCGATCGAAATGGCCGAAATCACCGGCTGGAACAAAGACGATTGGGGCGACGACGTCGAGGTCGACCTCAAGATCGCCGACGCGAACGTTGACGATTACGACGCCCTCGTGCTGCCCGGCGGGCAGATCAATCCCGACCTGCTTCGCGTAGAGAAGGATGCGATCGCGCTCATTCAGGCCTTCGCCGCCGCCGGAAAACCAGTCGCCGCCATCTGTCACGCGCCATGGCTGCTGATCGAAGCGGGCCTTGCGAAGGGCAAGCGCATGACGAGCTATAAGTCGATCCGCACCGATGTTGCGAACGCCGGAGCGAACGTTGTGGACGAAGCTGTCGTCATCGACGGCAATATCATCACTAGCCGGTGCCCGGATGATTTGCCGGCATTCTGCGATGCGATCGTCGAAGCGCTTGCTGAAAACAGAGCCTTGGCTGGCTAGTTTCGGAGTGTTCTCTTCGCCTGCGCCGCCGAAGCTAGCGGCCGCGCAGGCAAATTTATCCGATAAGGTCCGGAGCGCGTTTTAAGGGGCCGGCCTTTCCAGCTCAATTGGACACGCCCCTCGAGAAGAAGAGAGTCGATGGCCGCATGGACGATCGGCATCGCCGAGCGCCAGTCGTCGTCGGTCGAGACCGCGCGCGCAACCTCGCTCGGGCAGATCGATGCTTCAGGCGATCGATCTGCGAGCATGGCCAAGATCGCATCCCGCGCGGAGGCTCCCATCATCTTCGCCGTCTGCTTCGACCGGTTGTCATGGGATCGGGTTTAGCCGGTGGCTGCCAGCCCTCAGGTGGTGTCATCTGCTGTTGGCTCGTTCCAAGACCCATCGATCCGGGCTGCTGTCGTTTCAGTCCGGACAAATCCGCCTGTTCGGCCGCTGCGGCAGTCGCGCCTCCGCGTAGCAGGCTGATCTTGTCACGGCACCGCTTTGCTTCTTCGAAATCCAGGGCTTCGGCCGCGGCTTCCATTTTCATCTGCAGAGTACGAAGTGTTTCCGACATCCTGTCTAAACGCGCGGGAAGTTTTTTGGTAACACCACGCCGGAGAATGGCTCAAACGCGTGTCGTTTCTTGTTCTGCTAGTTGCCTATCGTCTCTTGCCTACCGCTCGCGTCGGACGATTAAATAGTTGCGCGCGAAACAACGTGTTGCGCTACAGCATCAGTCCGGATTCTTTCGTTCGAAGCGTGGTCGATTTCTGCGGTGGGGTGCCTACCTTGCTGTATGGGCCGCGAGCGACCCGATGGAGGTGCTCCTTCATCACAAACCTGGCGGCCTTTCGGGCCGCCTTTTTTGCGTCGGCTCTGCGCCTGATCTCTGGCATTCAGCCGCGACGGTTCGCGTCCCGAAAGCGGACGCTCATGAGATGTATTGGAATCCGACGAAGCTAGGAGAGCCCGGTCTATCAGATTCAGATACCAGATCGGTGCGTGTTTAAAATTCCCAAGCGGGTTATCAGCCGGTAGTCTCCGTCCGGGGGAACACGATGCACCTACATTCTTATAGACTGAGGAATTTCCGGCGACTTCGGGACGTACACGTCGAGCTTGCGTCCGACATCTCCATTTTCGTTGGGGCGAACAACAGCGGGAAAACGTCGGCAACGCAGGCGATGCAGATGTTCCTCTCCGGCGGCAGAGACGCCTTTTCGTTGTACGATTTCAGCTCTCACGTTTGGCCGCTGCTAGACGAGATCGGCGAACGAGACGGCGAGATCGACGGGGCCGAGTTTCCTACCGTCTCGCTCGACCTTTGGTTCGAGGTGGCAGCAGAAGACCTCTATCTCGTTATCCCCATCCTGCCTTCAACCGCCTGGGCCGGAACGCTCGTCGGCGTCCGCGTAGAATTCGCGCCGAAGAACGCCGCCGAATTGATCGAGCGTTACCGCAGCGCTCGTGATGATGGCCAAGCTAAAGCTGCGGCGTTAATTGGCGGCGCAGGCGACTATGTGCCTTGGCCGAAATCGCTGTCAGCTTATCTGCTTGAGGAACTGAGACGTGAGTACGAGTTGCACTACTTCGTCCTTGATCACGCTCAATTCGATGCGAAGTTTCAGGCGGTGGAAGGATATCAGCCGCTGCCTCTCGGCAACGAACCCGGCGGCGCTGCTGTGCTTAAATCGCTCATTAAGGTCGATTTCCTGAATGCGCAGCGGCACTTGGCAGATCATTCAACAGCCTCCGGCGGCGGTGGTCGTTCAGAGGATTTGTCGAAGCGTTTAAGCCGCTTCTATCAGCGCAATCTTGATCAACGTCAGGACGACCATCAGGCGCTGAAGGCGCTGTTCGAATCTGAGGTAGGCCTCGATAAGCATCTGGCGGAAGTTTTTAAGGATACTTTAGATCGACTGGGGCGGTTGGGTTACCCCGGCCTAAATAACCCGCGGCTCGAAATCAAATCGGCCCTCAACCCTGCGTCCATCATGACACAGGACGCGCGCGTCCATTACGTTTTGGGCGAAGGCGGGCAGGCAATGATGCTGCCAGACACCTATAACGGACTCGGTTTCAAGAACCTGATTTATATGGTGGTCGAAGTGCTCGACCTCCAAGAGCGCTGGAAGGCCGAAGAAGAAAAGCGCGCGCCTCTACATCTTATATTCATCGAAGAACCAGAGGCGCACCTTCACGCGCAACTCCAGCAAGTGTTTATTCGCAACATTCTCGACTTGCTAGTCATACCGGGTGAGGGCGGAGGGTCGTTCACCACCCAAGCTGTCATTACGACCCACTCGCCTCACATCCTGTATGAGCGCGGCTTCCAACCGATACGCTACTTCCGACGTGAGTTAGCTGGCAACGATCAGGTTACCGAAGTGCTCAATCTGTCCGCTTTTTATTCGGAAGAAAAGGAGCATCGCGATTTCCTGCAACGGTATCTGAAACTCACCCACTGCGATTTGTTTTTTTCGGACGCGGCGGTTCTCGTCGAGGGCAACGTCGAGCGGCTACTACTCCCGATCATGATATCACAAGCGGCGACTTCTCTGCGATCTTCCTGCATTTGCATCCTAGAGGTGGGCGGCGCCTTTGGTCACAAGTTCAAGTCGCTTATTGAGTTCCTCGGGATCGTCACGTTAATCATCACCGACGTGGACAGCGTCAGCCTATTGCCTGCCGACCATGGCGGCGATGATGATGACGATGACGAACTGGAAATCGAATTTGAGCCCCAAGAAGGCGAAGCCGCCGATGATTTCGAGGCATTGATAGGCGGGGCTGCCCCAGTCGCGCCGGAAGGACAAGTCCCGGATGCTGCGCCCGTGCATCGCTTTGGTAAGAAATGCTTACCGGGGGTGCCCGACGCGGTCACGTCGAACCAGACTCTCGTGAAATGGCTTCCGGCCAAGCATTCAATCGCAGACCTTTTCGCAGCGACCGATGAGGAAAAGGAAACACCGGCGAATGGGATGACCCGCGTCCGCGTAGCATATCAGACTCCGGTGCCGGTCCTGTGGAATGGTCATAACGCTCAGCTCGCTGGGCGGACTTTGGAAGAAGCTTTCGGGCTCGAGAACGCCGAATGGTGCCAGAACGCCGAACAGAGAAAATTGGGTCTGCGCTTACGCGGTGCTTTGGCCGATCCCGCGGCCCTAGCGGCGGGACTCCATAAGCGGGTCAGCGGCGACAGTTTCGACAAGACCAAGTTCGCCCTAGGAGTGCTTACGGCCCGACCGGAAGAGTGGCGGGTACCGGCATATATTCGCGATGGTCTCATTTGGCTCAAAGCGCAGGTAGATCTGGAAGTCGAAGCCGAAATTGAAGGGCCCGCGGGCGGTGAATAGCCGCGCGCAGCAGCCCGATACGCCGGCTGACGTGGACCTTCGGGACTGTCTTGGAGCGCAGCCGCCGACTAGTTTCAATATGGTCGCCGGAGCGGGTTCGGGCAAAACCACGTCCCTTATTAAGGGGCTCGCCTCGATACTTGCGATGCATGGTGAGCGCCTGAGACTGCGCCGGCAGCGCGTGGCATGCATCACCTATACCGAAATCGCTGCCGGAGAAATATGGGCGGACGTGGGGAACAACACGCTCGTTCACGTCTCGACGATCCATAGTTTCCTTTGGTCGATCTCGCGCGGCTTCCAGCAAGACATCGCAGCTTGGGTCGCTAACAGGATCGACGAGCGGATCGAAGAATTGCAACAGGCGGCCGCCGATTTTGGCCCGCGCGTTCAACAGAGAACGCGAGAAAAGAATGCTCGCGATTCCGCGCGCTACGAGCAGCAGCGCGAGACTGTCTCTCAGGTTCATACATTCACTTATGGAACTGGTAGCGACTACGCCAAGGGTGTCCTCGGTCACGACGACGTCATCAAGATGGCGTCGCAGTTGATGATTCATCGCCCGCTCTTCCGGACTTTGGTTGCGCAGCAATTCCCGTTCGTCTTTGTAGACGAAAGCCAGGACACGTTTCCCATCGTTGTCGAAGCGTTGATTGCGGTGCAACAACAAGAGAAAGCTCGCTTTTGCCTCGGGTTCTTCGGTGACCCAATGCAGCGTATCTACCCCACTGGAATCGGAACGGTCCCTAAGCCGGACGATTGGCGGGCCATTCCCAAACCGGAAAACTTTCGTTCGCCGACCACAGTATTGAATCTAGCGAACGCTATTCGGCGTGACGGTGATGATCTGGTCCAGATCGGCGGCCGAAAGATAAAGGAAGGAGAGGAAGAAGTGCCAGTCGCAGGCACAGCACGACTGTTCGTCCTACCGAACGACGCTCACCGGGATGAACGCGTGGCGCAAGTGCGAGCGTGGGTGGCAAACGCAAACGACGACGAGATGTGGCAGCCCGACGCTGAGGGCGATCCAGTAAAAATGCTAGTGATTGTGCATCGAATGGCAGCGAAACGATTGGGTTTCGGAGATCTTTACGCGGCACTTAACGACAAGGCGCCGGACACCTTTAAAAATGGTTTTCTGGACGCGACCGCTTGGCCGCTGCGGCCGTTGGTTTCGTTTCTACTGCCGCTGTCAGAAGCCGTCCGCGATGGGCGAGACTTTGATACAATGCGACTACTTCGCCTTCATACACCGTTGCTTGTAAAGGCAGAGCTCCAAGGCGTTAACGTCGCCGATCGCCTCAAGCAACTTCAGGCTGCGAGCGATCAGGTCGGTGAACTAATGGGACCGGAATCGCAGGCAACGATCCGCGACGTATTGGTGCTTGCGAAAGAAAACCGCTTGGTTGCGTTTGATCCTCGGTTGAGCGCCTATCTTGAAGAAGTTGCGGCGATTGCACCCGACGCGGAAGAGAACGACGGCGGTGATCCGGAGGGGGGCGAAGATCTTTCAAATGAAATCACTTCGATGGCCGCGTTCCTCGCTTGCCCAGCCAATCAACTTCGACCTTATCAGGCATATGTCAACGAAGAGTCGCCCTTTTCTACGCAGCAAGGCGTGAAGGGGGCCGAGTTTGATCGCGTGCTTGTCGTCCTCGACGACGACGAGAGCACGCACTTTCAATTCTCTTATGAAAAGTACTTTGGGTTGAAAGAGCTATCCGCGCGGGACATAAAAACGATGGAGGAGGGTGGTGAAACCGGCATCGAGCGAACTCGACGGCTTTTCTATGTTTGCTGCACACGCGCTAGGGAGGATTTGGTCGTTGTTCTTTTCGTAGCGGATCCGGTAGCGGCGATAGCCCATATTCGCGGACTCGGCCTCTTCCCGGATGCGGATATTCTCTCGCAGGATGAGCTCGCTTAGCCGCCGTCGCGGCTCGATCAGGCGCTGCGCATTGGAGAAGGTCGTAGGCTTTTTGGGGAGTTCAAAGTGCCGGCTGACTTTTCGAAGCAGACGATCGACACGTTAGCAAAACGAGCGGCCTATCTGTGCAGCGGGCCAGATTGCCGCGTTTCGACTGTAGGGCCGAATTCTGAAGCTGCGCGTGCGACAATCATCGGTGAAGCGGCGCACGTTTATGCCGCGAGGGCCGGCGAAGCCCGCTACGACGAGAGCATGAATGACCAGGCACGGGCCGCGATTTCTAATGCGATATGGTTGTGCCGAAACTGCCACCGGCAGGTCGATCGCGATGCACAAAAATTTCCTGCGGACCTTCTGTTCCTTTGGCGTGAGCAGCACGAGGAATATGTCGCGTCCAACTTGGGTTCGAAATCGGATAAGGCACGGTTCGATCTTGCTCGACATGAGCTGGCCCAATTCGAGGGCTATCCTCCCCTGATCCGGCGCATAGCCTGTGACAAGCCACCGGGGTGGGAGTGGAGTCTTTCGGCAGCGCTGATGCGTCATCTCAACGCGCCCCTCTTTCGAAGGCTTGCCGACCTGCGCGAAGGAGTTTGCGCCCTAACGGTTTATGCCCTCGACAACGAGGCGGTGATCGATTTTGCCCATACTCGCCTCGAAGATATGACCGAAATGATCGGTCCCCTAGGCAAGATTCTAGAACGGTTTAATCGCGCGTGGGGTGCGCCTGGTGAACCGGGAGACATCAACGAAATCCATCATACGGCGCTTCTCCTTCGTGATTCCCTCGCACAAATAGTCGCCCACGAAGAGATGTTGCGATCAGTACGTGTGTCGCCGAAACACGGTGAGGTCATCAACCTGCTACAGGACGCGCTCGGGTCGCAGGCCGAAAAATTCGCGGCGACGCCCGATCGGCTCGACGAGATAGTAGATATGGCCATCCGCCTTGATGAGAATGGTTCGGATTCGACGCCCATTGTCGTGACCGAAACTATCACCTTCGAATTGCCTGATGGCTGGGCCGACAAATTCAATCGCGCAGTCAGGCGGATCGAGGGACGCGGCATTTCCAAAGGGTTTGCAGAAGGATATCGGCAATCTGGCAACTCGGGTTCAGGATGCTTGACCGCCATCGGTTTCATGATCTTCTTTCTTCTCCTTCTCCAGTTCTTTTGATGCGTTCGACATGCAGGGGCGCTGTCATTCAACGGACGCGACGGTCTGGCCGGACTCCCTAGGCCATTCGGGGCGCTTCAAAACCTTGTTGGTGATCATCGCGTGTGCAAGGTTCATCTGATCGGCCACGAAATCCCGAATGAAAATATGGTCATCGGGCGCAGCCTGCTCATCTCCCATCTGCGCCGCGGTCGTTTCGAGGAAGAGCTTCATTCCGTTGAGAAGGCCGCTCATCGCGACGATCCGGCGCGCGAGCGAATGGCTTCCCTGATCGTCAAGCTCATAGGCAGGAAAACGTCCCAGTTCCTCCACCACCACGCTCATCGAAACTGCCGCACCGCGAAGCGAAATCGCAAAGGGGGAGAAAAAAGTCAGCGAGCGGTGGTAGCTTTCAAGCGCCTCATAGCCGTGCGATAGGAGCCTTGTTCCAGCTCGGCGCAATTGCCGCTTTCGCCGCCAGATAGGTATGAAAACCGTGAGGTAAGTGACAGCCAGCGCTGCGATAGCGCCGGCAAATTGAGCCCAGCCTGCGAGTTTTTCATGGGCTTCCAGCCAATCGATTAGGTCGTTCACAGCGTACTCCCGCAATCCTCCAGCCATCGTACCCGACTTGTCGGTCGTGGTCGCAAGTGAGCGTCCAGTTTTAGTTTTGCGCACTGTAATGGCTGTCGGCATTGGTGATATCCAGCAATATCACTATTGCTCAGCTTCTCAGCCAAAGCCGATAGCCGGCCAACAAAATTTTTGGTGATAGAGGCTGCAATAGCTGGGCGTTTGAAAACGAGGCTGCGGATCGAGAGGGCGGGGAATTGGCGAAGAAGATATTCTGGTCGTGGCAAAGTGACACGGACGCGCGGGTAAGCCGCAACCTGATCAGGGAGGCGTTGGTGATGGCCCTCGCAAAGATCGGATCTGAATATGAAGAAGCCGATCGGCCCGAAATCGATCAGGACACGAAAGATGTTGCGGGGACTCCAGACATAGTTGCGTCGATCCTCGAGAAAATTGACGCGGCTTCGGTATTTGTCGGGGACGCCACCCCGGCCATCCGCTGTCCGAAGAGCGGCAAGGTCTTTCTGAACCCCAACGTCATGATCGAATATGGCTATGCCAAGAAGGCGCTCACGAGCAATCGGGTCGTACTCGTCTGGAATATTGCCTTCGTCGATGCGCGGCCGGAAGACCTGCCGTTCGATTTGCGCGGCCGCCGAGCGCCGATAAGTTACAGCCTTGCAGAGGACGCAACCAAGGAAGAGTATCGCAAGGCGCGTCAATGGGTCGCCGAGGAACTCGAACGGCGCGTGCGCTCGGCCCTGGGGACGGTCCCAGCTCCGCCTGCGCCGATTGCCTCATGGCAGGATGGCATGGAAGATGGTCATGGGTGGGCCGGATCCGACTCGCCGCTCACTATCAATCCACGCGTTTCGTCGAGCGAGAAAGTCACCCTGCTCGGAAAGAGCGGGTTTTATGCGCGGATTCTCCCGGTACATTTTCAACCTGCGGTGGACATCATGCAGCGTTTCCAGCGCGACCGGATTTATGTCTTTCCCTTGGGCGGGACGAGCAGCTTCACCGACGGGAACACGACCGGCGGCGTCGCGAACCGAAGACACGCGAAGAGTGACCCGGAAGGTGTGGCCAGCTCGATGACGCGCTGGTGGCGCAGCACCGGAGAGATTTGGGGTGCGGCGGAGGAGGCCACGTACGAGCGAAACGGAGAGCGCTTCTTTGCCGACGAATATGTGTTCAAGCACTGGGTGAGTTTCTTACGCTATCACTTAGAGCTATCGAAGTCTTTGGGCGGTGGGGCAGCGCATCATGTGCGCCTTGGCCTCGTTGGCATGGATGATGTCTCATGGGCTCCCGGGACGCTTGACCCCTATGAGCGCACCCTGTGTCTCGAGTCGCGCATCGATTTCGAGGGAATGATTGATGACCATTCAAAGGAAGCTGTCTGCGGGCTGGTCAAGCAGGCGGCTGATCAGGTGCGCGATGCGTTCGGTCTGTCGCATCTCGATGAGACGCGTTTCCGCCTCCAATATGAGGGGTCATAAATGCAGCCGCGACGCAGTCACCCCGAGCGAGCATAGCCGATGCGGCTGAAGCTCGAGGTCGACGCTTCGGCACGGCGGCTGCTCGGTTTTCTCGAGCAGAATCGGGAAGAGGAAATCGTCGAATTTCCGTTCAGTCATTGCTTTCCGCGAAATTGCTGTGAAAGCGCCTCGCTGATCCTCATCTACCTGATCGAGGAGAAATACGGTCTCGACAATGTTGTCCTAATCAAGGGCACGAAACCGCGAAAGCATGAGCATCATCTCTGGGTGTCGGTTGATACTTGGCTCTATGACCTCACGGCCCACCAGTTTCCACGTCGGCGCCCGATCATCGGTGCTTTTGCGCACAGTCTCTTCTTCAGTTTCGCCGACTGGAAAATTGAGCATTGTAGGGATTTTGTCGATCGCGGCACGATCATCGACAATTACCGGCGGGGCGTCATTCCTTTCTGAATCACCGGGTTCGGCTAATGCTCAACTGAGTGCTGATCTCAGCGTGCGTTGGATTGAACAAGGTCAATAACCTTCGAACACCATTGGGTCGTGGCCGCCCCAATCGAGATTATATTTCTCCGGCTTCGTATAATGCTTGTCGAACGCGGTGATGAGGCTGCCATCCCTTGTCGCCTCGCATAGGTTGCGGACGTCGTTTCCAAGTCGGAGCCCGATCGAATAGCGCGACGGTTTGATCTTCGCCTTGGCATTCGCGAAGAACAGGAGCGATTCCGGGGAAAGGGTTGCCGTTGTCCAGAACTCGAAGATGGCATCGAGGTCCTTCCAGTCTGGGTGTGCGCGGATTTCCTTGTACATCAGCGGTACGCTGATCTGCAGCCAGCGCTTGAGATACTCATCGGGAAGTTCCGCCCGCGGGCTCCACCCTTTGCATTCGATGACGGTGACCGCTTGGCCGGGTTTCACGGCAACTACGTCGCCCTCGGCCTTCGCCTTCCCTCCAGGTTCCTTGAAGATGCGGTTCATCGTTACGCTAGGCGAAATCAGCTTGCGGGCGATTTCCGCCGCCATGAACTCGAATAGCGTCCCGCGCAGCTGGATGGCCGCCCCTTCGATCTTGCCGAGGGCATTGAAGAGCGCTTCGAACCGGTCGGCATCGATCACCGAAACCGCAGCAAGCTGCAGAGCGATCGTCAGTTCGCGCAACGCTTCGGCGATTTCCTGGCCGAACATGGTCGCCGGCGTTGCCGGCATAATGCCGTTTTTCTTGAGGAGCTGGAACGCGTCCTTGCTGTAGGAGTCGGCAACGAAAATCTGCATGCACGGCCCGACCTTTTGCAGGCTGCGCAGGGTGAGGCATTTTCGAATGAAGGGCTCGACCCCATCGCGCGTCATCTTGTCCCCGAGATGGACGTCACAGACGACGAAGCCGGGTTTGACTTTTCCTTCGGCGCTCTTCCGAACCATGGGACCGAGATAGCAAGGGGCAGTAAGGTCCCACGCAAAGGTCCCGACCTGGGGAATTTCGTCGTCGGTTCGAAGGGCGACCTTGCCGTAGCTCGCGATCCCCATCTTCTTCAGCCAGTCCTTGACCGCCGCGAGCAGGATATTTTCCGTTATCCTTCGTGCCTGGATATTGTCGGCCCCAAATTCATAATGTCCCTCGCTCTGAATGAGGGCGATGCATTCGCCCGAACCCGGGACGATAACTTGTTCGAGCAATCCGGCTTCCTGGAGCCGTGTAAAGATCGTTGAGGGGGAAAGGTGCTTTTGAAGCTTCATCGGCGCGCCGGAGACGATTTGAAACTCACGCGCCGGCACGATGCCGCCGCGTTGCCGCAACGCGGCGATCGCAAATCCGTATGCTGAATTGGTGTCGATCAGGGCTCTTCCGAGCCTGTCCCAATACCAGGGCGAGCCGAACTGTCCCTGCAGATAAAGGAATCGCGACCGGTGCGGAAACACGATCCCGCCGAGCCGCTTCACGTCGCCAC
Source organism: Sphingopyxis sp. (assembly GCF_050725655.1). Classification (GTDB taxonomy): domain Bacteria; phylum Pseudomonadota; class Alphaproteobacteria; order Sphingomonadales; family Sphingomonadaceae; genus Sphingopyxis. Next base: position 123,818 of record NZ_JBOHHT010000089.1, read on the forward strand.
TTGCGCGCGACACGCGCTGGCGTGCCGTCGCGGGTGTAATCCCGAGCTGATCGACAAGATAAGCCGCGACGTCACTAGAGAGCGCGGGGCCATCGTTCTTGAGGTAGGTCTCGATCAGTTTCGTCACGGGCTCACCCTATGTCACACTGCGCTATTAATATCATGAATACATGGCGGTCGTCTCGCTTTTTTGATGTCGCGTAAGTGATATTGTTTTATAATGATAATTTATGCGGACTTGACGCCAATCGGGAAGGGCATGTCACAATAAGCCGTTTCGACCGTGACTTCAGGTGGTGAGTTTGCGATGATATGCCTGATGATGGATCAGCACGAACTGATGGTTGACGTTCTTCGCGCCGCCGGCGGCCACCCCGTCGAACCGTATTTGCCGGAGGGCTATAACGGTAGGCGGGCGGATATCCTGTTCGCCGATCAACCTGTCGTCGTTGAGGTCAAATCGATCGGCAGCGACCGGGCAGCGTCGACCGAGGTTGCAGACGCCCTGGGAGTCATGTTCGCCAAGAATATCACGAACGGAGCGCCGGTCATCACCGAGAAGACCACCATCCATCTATATGATCTTCCCGAGGTTATCGCGCACAAAGCGATGCGGATCATTGGCAAGCGAGTGCAGCGGGAATCAGTTGATGCCAACAAACAGATCAAGGCGACAATCGCCGCATTGGGACTGGAGGACCCTTATGGTCTCCTCGTCTTCATCACGCCTCCGTTCCGGCTCGACCGCCGTTCAATCGTGTGGCTCGTCAATGACGCTGTCAAGGGCGGCACGTGCCGATCGATCAACGGTATTCTTGTCGTCGAGACGCCGCTCGGAACTTCGGGCGCGCTGCCTTCTACCAGCAATGCCTTTATCTCTTTCCATAGCCGCGATGGGCGTAAGTTTCCGCCCGCTCTCCGCGAAGCGATTGGAGTGGCCTGGGGTACGGTGACAGGGCAGCGAATGCACCGCGCCGACGAGGAAGACTTCGCAAAGTTGGGAGCGACATCCTGATCTTGACAGCTTCCCGATAAGAGCCACGGGATCGGGCCTCTGGCCATATGTGAGGACGCGGACTGGAACGATCTAAGCCCAGCAGGATCTCGGCCTTAGCTACTGTCGGCTTTTAATGATTTGCGCCCAGAAGCCGACCGTCTCCAACCGGCCAATTCTGTTTGTGATTGCTACAACGCTGAACCTTTAGCGCGTACTGCCGCCGTCGGTTGGGTTCAGCAGCTCCGGCAGGACGGTCTGCCCCGGCAATTTGATATCGTGAAGGTCCTTCAACCGGGCGGCGGCGGCGGCCCAGAAGGACGCCTCTTCGAACTGCTTTTTTGCGGTCAGCTGGTGAATACGCTTAGCGAGTTGAGTCTCTGCCTGATCACCATGAAGGCGTTCAGCTTCGCGAACCTGCTCCCAAATGTCTTGTTCAGTATGAGATTTCACTTGGAGCGACCCTTGTGATTCGACCATGCTGGGTTACGAAGTCTATCATATTTTCGGCAAAAATGAAGTGGCTAATGCGCCGTGACATCGTGGCGAAGTTTTTTGGACGCGGGCCCTGACTGGTACGTGATGCTTGGGAGGCCCTTCGATTTCGAGGCGTCCTTCTTCATTGTGCTCGGAACTAGCTATGTCCTGCCAGCGTATGTATTCAATCGGGAAGCTGACGGTTGCAGGCTCATGCGGGCTCGCCTGGTTCGGTGTCCTGATAAGGATCAACAGTGGGCGAAGGAATCATTCTTCTCGTTGAAGACGAGCTTCTTATTCGGTTCATGCTTGGCGACGCGTTGCGAGATGCCGGATACACAGTCCTCGAAGCGAGCGATGGAGACGAGGGGCTCGCGGTCCTGAAAACCGGACAGACGGTCGATTTGATGATTACCGATGTTCGCATGCCCGGCGGGATCGACGGAATGGAACTGACCCGCCGCTCGAAGGAACTTGCGCCTGCCCGGCCGGTTATTGTTTGCTCCGGCCATTTGCTGCCGAACGAATCCGAGCCGGCAGACGCATTTATGTCTAAGCCTTATTCAGCGGATGCGCTGATCAATGAAATTGGCAGGCTTATGGGGGCTTCATGGCGAACGGATCCACAGACCCGCAGTGCTTGATCGTCGCGGACAGCGACGTCCTTATCCGCAACGCGCTTGCCGAATATCTTCGCCACTGCGGCTACAAAGTTATCGAAGCAGCGAGTTCGGACGAGGTGATGACCGCGCTGCGTCTCGGTACGACTGAGGTCGATGCCGTGATGGCCGATGCCGAGCTCGCGGGATCGCCCAACGCATTTGAACTCCGCATCCGGCTTCGCGAGGAGTTCCCCGACGTTACGGTTGTTCTGGCCGGTAGCATCGACGCTGCGGCCAAGGCCGCCGGGCAGCTCTGCGACGAGGGTCCGCATCTGCGACGCCCCTACGAACCTGAAAAGGTCGTATCCCACATCAAGCGGCTGCTGGCCGCCGCGACGTGGAAGCATCGCTGACCGTCGTCGGCAATCGGCTTGCCCGATTTTCGCTCCCGTCGGCCAAATTCGGCGGTCCATGGATTGCGAAGGCCAACATAACGGCGGCTTTCGCCAATTTTTAGGCCAGAAGCCGCCTGACCGAAATCGGCCAGATGGTAACGGTCAGAAAGCGGAAAAGCCGGTGATTGCTCGGCCAAGAACGAGTGCGTGGACATCGTCAGAGCCGCCGTGGGTACTTACGGCCTCAAGGTTCAGCATGTGACGAAGGGCTTCGTATCCCGAGGACATGCAGCTCCCTCCGATGATCTCCCGCGCCTGGCGCGCGATGGTGAGTGCTTTTGCGGCGTTGTTCCGTTTGACGAGAGAGATTGTTTCCAGAGCACATTCATGTCTGTCGATCAGGCGACCGACCCTCAGCGACGCCTGCAAGCCAAGCGAAATATCGATGGCCATATCCGAAAGCTTCTTCTGAAAGAGCTGGCTTGCCGCGAGCGTCCGTTCGAACTTCTTGCGTTCCAAACCGTGCTGCAGGGCTATCGTAAAACAACTCTTCGCAGCTCCCAGGACCCCCCAAGACACCTCGTAGCGGGCACGCTTCAAGCAATCGAGCGGCGCTTGGAGTCCAATTGCTGCGGGAAGGATCGCGTCGCGGCCGACATGGACATTGTCGAGGCTGACGACGCCGTTGATCGATGTTCTGATCGCGAATTTGTTTCGAACCTTTTTCGTCGAGAGCCCCCGGGAGCCCTTCTCGACGAGGAATCCGCGTATCACGCCCCCATGCGCTTCACTGCGAGCCCAGACGATGAACAGGTCGGCGATTGGAGCGTTGGAGATCCATGCCTTCTTCCCTGTGACGCGGTAGCCGCCATCAATGTTGACCGCGACCGTTTTCATCGCGGTGGCGTCAGATCCACCGGCGGGTTCGGTCAGGCCGAAGCAGCCGATTAGTTCGCCACGCGCAAGTGCGGGCAGATAGCGGCTCCGCTGCTCGTTGGAACCAAAGCGGTAGATTGGATACATCACAAGACTCGTCTGGACGTTCAGCAGCGAGCGACACCCGGTGTCGATTCGTTCCATCTCGCGCGCCACCAGGCCGTAGGCGACGTAGGACGCCCCAGCACATCCGTATATTTCCGGGAAGGCGACGCCGATCAGACCATGCTGCCCCATCGCCCTAAGCAGATTGGGATCCGAATAATCGTCGTCGAAATCCGCCGTCACGCTCGGGCGAAGATAGGTTTCCGCAAATTCGCGAGCAGCGTCCCGGACCAGTATTTCGTCGCGGTCGAGCTGGGAATTCAAAGATAGCGGATCGACCCGGTCAAAGCGCCCATCGGTGCTTTTCGCGTCGCGCCACCTTCTCGTCACAAAGCTTTGGGTCTGGCGCGCCCGAGCAGTCAAATGTCATTCAGCTCCGCCATTTGTATAGACTGCATAATGTTTGACGAGTCCTGCGGTGACCCAGCGGCCCTTCCATCCTTTGGGAATGAAGCCTGCGTCACCGATGTCGATTGCAAGCGACGTGCCATCATCGGAGACGAGCGTCAGGGTTCCGCTCAGCATGTAAAGGAACTCGTCATAGGGATAGGCGTCGAATGGGATATCCACTGCATCGCATTTGTAGACACCCGCGGAGAAATAGCGGTCGGTCGAACTCAGCGCGGTTGCGAATATGCTGGGACCATCCTTGACGACGCCGGGACGGCCGAAGACGGCATCGCTTGCTTCTCCGGGCTCGATCTTGGTGGGACCTGTCCGCCCCGGAAGGGTCGCGGTTGCTTCATTTTGTTCACTCATCCGGTTTTCTCCTCAATAGCGGGGCTCTATTTTCAATTGGCGGGCGGCGCATTGTCCGCCTGGCGGCATGTCGCTTTCATGCCGTGTTTGTCGGGATGCCTGCGGATGCTTGAGCACTGCCGAGCATCGCGATCGCTTCGGCCGCAGAAATCTCGCGCAGCTGTTCCTCGATCCGGCCCACTGCGATGGCCGCCTCAAGGCGGCGGCGAGATGATATATGTGACGGCTCATCGGGTCTGGCCTCAGCCTCGGCGCGCCGCCGTATCGCTCCAATTTCCTCTAACAGGGCCGGCGACGCAGACGGTCGCAACTGCAATGGAATGGATTGGCCGGCGCGGGCCATGGCGTCATCGAATATGCCGATGTCGAGGGTCACTGAATAATTGCCGAGAAGCGCCATATTCTCGGTGGAAATGGTGATGCTTGCATTGCTGAGGGTGCCGTCTGAGCCATAGGCAAAGCACTGCTTGAGCCTGTCGACCGCGGCCTCGAGTTCATAGGCTGGCCCAGCGTCGCTGCTGGCGGTACGCTCGGGAACTGCGAGATGGGTGATGCCGCGGCTGTTGATCGCGGCGAGCAATGCCTCGCACGTGGGTTCGACGAAAACCTCCTTGTGCGTCGGATAAAGATCGAAGGCGAGGAAGCTGCCCCACGGCCCTCCGGCGTGGAAAATATAGATTTCGGGATAGATCGTGCGCCGACGTCTCTTGGCGCCGGCATCGTAAAACGCCGCAGCTCCGAACAACAGCAATAGACCCGCGCCCAAGGCGCCAACCTGCTCGTCCACGACCACCCCAAGCCTGTCGCGTTCGTCCCAATCGAGAAACGCCTCGGTAGCGATGGGTTCGGTTCCGCGCAGAATGCGGAACATATCCTTCCTGACATCGAAAGCCGTGTGCATGCCTGCGTCTCTCCGAATGCTCTCGCGGTTCGAGGCCGAATCGATGGTCTCGCGAATATTGCACGTTGAAGCTTTGATGAAAATATGTCATATGTCAAAAATTGTAGTTGGATCTGATGTTGGCATTGAAATTGGTCGGTTCGTTGGCGCCCCGGGCGCAAGTCGTCAGGCTAGCTGGGCACCCCGCTGGATATGGGAACGGCGAAGCAATCAGGGGCATGAGAAGAAACATAGTTGATCCGCTGTTGAGCTTCTTTCGCGGATTTTGGCGGGGAATTGCGATTGACAAGGTCATGAGGGACATGGATATTTGGCGTTCGACAAATTTGTCGGCGATACTCATTTATGGTGCCGGTGAGTTGCGGCGAGGAGATGCGGTTCCGCTTGGGAATGGCGTGAAGTTGAGGTCGTGAGGGCGGGGCGCGTCCTTTTGCGGCCGAAATTGGCAGGGGCAAGTCGAATGAATATCCGGTCCAATCTTGTGCGTGGGGGTGCTCTCGTCCTGACGATTATGATGGCTGCGCCGGCGGCCGCCCAGTCTGAAACGGGTGGCTCGCGGACGACGGTCCAGATCACACCCTATGTCTGGGCCTCGGGATTCGGCGGGACCCTCCGCCCTGGACCCGGGGCGCCCACGGTGCATGTCGACAAGAGTTTCGGTGAGCTGATGGAGGACGTCGACGCGGCCTTTTTTGTCAGCGGGCTCGTCAAGCATGATCGTCTCGTGGTGATCGCCGACCTCACCCATTCTTCCTCTTCACGCGACGGTCTGGTGCCGACCGGCAATCCGGCGCTTCCTGTCGTGCACGCCGAAGGCAAGTTGAGCCAGACGTCGGCGACCGCGCTCGTCGGTTACCGGGCGGTCGAACAGGAAAGCGCATCGCTTGACGTGCTTGTCGGCGGACGGGCTTGGTGGATCCGTCCGAAGGCTGCGGTGCCTGCGCTCAATGTTTCGGCGAGCGCGAAAGCGAGCTTCGTCGACCCGGTCTTTGCGACGCGCCTCAACATCAAGGCATCGCCCCGCCTGTCGTTCCTGCTTTACGGCGACATCGGCGGCTTTGGCGCGGCATCCGAAGTCACCGGGCAGGCGGTGGCGACGGCGAACTTGCGGGTAGCTAAGAACATCTGGCTCTCGGGCGGCTATCGCTATCTTTATGTCGACTACAAGAGCGGCAACGTCCGGACGAGCGCCGCGCTCGCCGGCCCGCTTCTTGGTGCGACGGCCTCATTCTGACAGGCTGGAAGGCACACGCGAGCCTTCGATAGAAGTTTTCGAACTGGACAGGGGCAGGCGATGAACATGAAGACTTTGCATCGGGGATTGGGCATTGCGGCTGCGGTCCTGATTTCCTCGCTCGCAATACAGGGCGCCCGAGCGCAAGACCCGGCTCCGGCATCCGAAACGCTGTTCCGCAATGTTCGCGTTCTCGATGTCGTGAAGGGACAATTGGGCGCGCCGACCAACGTTCTGATCGAGGGCGACCATATCGCAAAGATCGGCGGCAACATCACGGCGCGCTGGCCGGCTAAAGTCATCGAAGGCGGCGGCCGCACATTGATGCCGGGCATGATCGACGTGCATGTACATCTGACCTTCAGTGCGCTCACGATGCCGCAGATGCTGTCGCCCGACCTCACACCCGAAAAGGCGGAGGAGGCCGCTGGACGCCAGTCGCATGACATGTTGCTGCGCGGTTTCACCGCGGTGCGCGACGCTGGCGGGCCGATCTTCGGGCTGAAGCGGCGCATCGATTCCGGCGAACTGATCGGCCCGAGGGTCTGGCCGTCGGGCGCGGTGATTTCGCAGACCAGCGGGCATGGCGATTTCCGGCTGCCAAGCGAGCGGTCGCGGAAATTCGGCGGCAGCGTCTCGCGGTCCGAACTGTTCGGTGCCAATTTCATCGCGGACGGGACCAGCGAAGTGCTGACCGCGACACGCGAAAATCTGCGCTTCGGCGCCAGCCAGATCAAGCTGATGGCGGGCGGCGGAACCTCCTCGGAATATGACCCGATCGACGTTACGCAATATACGTTCGACGAGATGAAGGCGGCGGCCGATGCGGCGGCGGACTGGAACACCTATGTGACGGTTCACGCCTACACGCCCCGCGCGGTGCGCCGGGCGATCGAGGCGGGCGTGAAGTGTATCGAACATGGGCAACTGCTCGACGAGGATACGCTGCGCCTGATGGCCGACAAGGGCATCTGGCTCTCCACCCAGACCTTCGCCGACGACAATCCGAATATGGACCCCAAGCGACGCGAAAAGCGGCGCGAGATTGTCGCCAACAATGCGGCGCTTTGGACGAATGCGAAAAAGCTTGGCGTGAAGCTCGCCTGGGGAACCGATTTTCTCTTCGAGCCCGAGCTCAACGACAAGCAGAACAGCTATTTGCTCAAATTGAAGCCCTGGTTCACGCCGGCCGAGATTTTGAAACTGGTGACGCATGACAATGCCCAGCTTCTTGCGCTTTCGGGGCCGCGGTCGCCCTATGCCGGACGGCTCGGGGTGGTCGAGGAAGGCGCGCTCGCCGATCTCCTCCTCGTGGACGGTGATCCGCTTGCGCAGATCGATTTGCTCGGCGATCCCGCGCAGAATTTCGACGTCATTATGAAGGACGGAAAATTCTACAAGGGCGGGCAGTGAGGGTCAGGCCCGGCCCTTGCCGGCGGACGCAGTTCGCATGAGTTCGGCTCCGATCGGAAAGACGCCGCCGTGGACCGCCGTCGTTCCGCTCGCCGCACTGGCGTTGTTCGGTTGGACGAGCGCCAAGCTCGCCGGGTCCGACGGCGGTTTCGCACTCATCCTGGCCGCCGCGTTTCTCGGCGCATCGGTTTTCGCCGCCGTGCATCACGCCGAAATTCTCGCCCTCAGGCTCGGCGAACCCTTTGGTTCGATCCTGCTGGCAGTCGCCGTGACCGTGATCGAGGTGGGCCTGATCGTCTCCTTTCTTCTGTCGGGCGCGGAGGGCGTCGAGACGGTGGCCCGCGACACGATCTTCTCGGCCGTGATGATCGCGGTCAACGGTGTGATGGGCATCAGTCTTGTCGTCGGCGCGCGGCGTCATGGAGAGCTGGGGTTCCAGCTCAATGGGGCAACCGCCGCGCTCGCGGTGCTGGGCACACTGGCGGTCCTGAGTCTGGTGATGCCGCAGTTCACTATCTCAGCGCCCGGCGCGACCTATTCCTCTACCCAGCTTTTGTACGTCGCACTCGCCTCGCTGGTCCTTTATGTGACGTTCATCCGGATCCAGACGGTCAAGCACCGGGACTATTTTCTCTTCGGGCCCGAAGAGGACGAGGCGGCGATCACGCCGTCCCGCCGTCAAGCCGCCGTGAGCCTCGCGCTTCTGCTGCTCTGTCTTGTTGCCGTCGTCCTGCTTGCAAAGCAGCTTTCTTACCCGCTCGATAATGCCATCGCGCGGGCAGGGCTTCCGCAGGCCTTTGTGGGCGTGGTCGTGGCCATGATCGTGCTGCTTCCCGAGAGCATCGCGGCGATCAAGGCTGCCATTCGCAACAAGTTGCAGGTTAGCCTCAACCTTGCCCTGGGCTCGGCGATTGCGAGCATCGGGCTCACCATTCCGGCGGTAGCCATCGTTTCCCTGGTGGTCGCGCAGCCCCTCGATCTCGGGCTCCCGCCAGCGCAGACCGCGCTCCTTGGTCTGACGCTCCTGATCGGCGCGCTGACTCTGGGGACTGGACGCACCACGGTTTTACAGGGGGTCATCCATCTCGTCATTTGCGGTTTCTTCCTGCTGGTATCGGCCGTTCCCTAGGAGGGCTTGTCCGGGAAGCCAGCAAGGTGTCGATCCGAAAGGGAGTGCTAGCCTATGTCGATCCTGTCCATGACGCTCCGCTTTTCAGGGACCTTTTCGCTGATCTGCGGCGTGCTCGCCATCCTCAACCCGCTTGCCGCGACGATGGCGGCGGTCACGCTCGCCGCCGTGGCTTTGGTCCTGTCGGGCGGGATCCAGCTTGTTGGTGCCTTTTTTGAAACGGGATGGCGAACGCGTGCGCCGTCGCTGTTGACCGCGGGCGCGGCGCTCGCGCTCGGTCTCTCGATCCTTTTTCATCCGGTGGCCGGCGCCAAGGCGCTCACCATTCTCATGGGCATCCTGTTCCTGATTTCCGGTCTCGGGAAACTGGTCTGGAGCGTCTCGCATCGTGAGGACTCAAGCTTCTGGCTGCTCCTTGTTTCGGGTGCGGTCTCGCTCCTGCTCGCGCTGCTGGTTTACCGCCACTTGCAGGGCGGGCGTTCTGCCATTCTTGGTACCTTCCTGGGGGTCGAGCTGATGCTGAACGGGCTTGCGCTGCTGGCGGTCGCGGCGCTTGGACGCCGGGTTCTCGCGGAAGTGAGAGGCTGATGCGACGGGTCGCCGCCGTCGCGGCGATCATCCTGCTATCGGCGGGCTGCGCATCCTGGCCGCAGGACAGGTTCGCGTCCTGTCCAACCGCTCCCGAGATGCCCGTCATCACGCGTCTGGCGGACGGGCGGCAGAGCACGACGCTTAGCATCCTGATATATAATGTCGAAGGTCTGCCATGGCCCGCGCGAAAGCATCGCGGCCCATCGCTCGACCGGATCGGGAAGAGCCTCGCCGATTTTCGGGCGCAGGGCAGGGCGCCGGACATCGTCCTGATGCAGGAGACCTTCACGAGCCGCGCGGCGCGAATAGGCGAGCACACGGGTTACGCCAATGCGATCGGCGGTCCCAAGCGGTCGGACATGGCGAAGGATCCGGCAGTAGCCGGCGAGTTTGTCACCGAGCGACGCCGAAAGAAGGGCGAACGCGGACCCAAGCTGATGCGAAGCGGCCTCTATGTGCTCAGCGACTTTCCGATCACCGAGATGTTTCGGGAGGGCTTCGCGAGGAATGCGTGCGCGGGCTTCGACTGCCTCGCAGCCAAGGGCGTCATGCTGGTGCGGGTGAGGGTGCCTGGCGTGCCTTCGCCGATCGATATCTTCACGACGCATATGAACGCGGGCCGCGCGGCGCGCGTCCCACTCGAACGCTCGGCCGAGGCGCATCGTTATCAGGCCCTCCAAGCAGCGCAATTTCTGGATCGGCACCATGTGCCGAATAATCCGCTGATCATTGGCGGCGATTTCAACATGCGGCGAAACGCCGAGCGGTTCGACTTTTTCTCGACTGCCATCCCTTATGAAATCGTCCATCGCTGGTGCATCGAGAAACCCGCGACCTGCGCCGTCAAAATGTCGTGGGATGGCGACGAGCCCTGGATGGATACGCAGGACCTTCAGGCCTTCGACAACGGCAGGAGGGTGTCTGTCGAACCGATCCGCGTCGAAGCGATGTTCGACGGTTCGGACAACGGCGCAAGGCTATCCGATCACGATGGTTTCCTCGTCACCTACCGCCTTTCGTGGCGTGCGGCAGGGGCGTTAGCTGCGAACGACTTCTGCAAGACCTAGACCGAGCGGCACCACGCAAAACCGCTTAGCTCGCCGGAAAGAGGATTTTCAGATCCTTCTTCAGGATCTTGCCATTGGCGTTGCGCGGGAGCATCTCGCTCAGGAAATGGATGCGGACCGGCACTTTGAACCGGGCGATCCGCTCTCCGATCCAGCTACGCAGATCGGCTTCGCTGACGTTGCTTCCCGGCCCGACGCAGACGACGGCTACCGGTTCCTCGCCGAGCGTCCTGTGCGCAATGCCGATCGCGGCGGCGTCGATGACGGCCGGATGCTCGTAGAGGATGTTCTCGATCTCGCTCGAATAGATATTCTCGCCGCCGCGGATGATGATGTCCTTCGCGCGGTCGATGATATAGCAGAACCCCTCGGCGTCGAGCCGCGCGAGGTCTCCGGTCCTGACCCATCCGTCGCGGAAAGTTTCCGCCGTGGCCTCGGGATTGCGCCAATAGCCTTTTACGATCTGCGGGCCCGACGCCCATAGTTCGCCAACCTCGCCGGTAGTCAATTCAACCGTTCCGTCCTCGGTCATGATCTTGAGGCGCGAAACCGGCAGCGCAAGGCCGCAGCTGTCGGGACGAAGCAGATAGTCTTCGGCCGCGACGTTCGTCACCGTGGCGGAGGTCTCGGTCATCCCCCAGCCGGTCGAAGGCGATGCCTTGAGGTCGCTGGCGATGCGCCGGACGAGTTCCGCCGCGGCCGGCGCCCCGCCATAGGTTATCTGTTCAAGTGAGCTCAGATCAAAGCGATTGCGCTCGGGATGTTCGAGCAATTGCCAGGCGATGGTCGGGACGCCTCCGGTGTTCGTTATCTTCTCGCGTTCGATGAGTTCCATCGCCGCCACCGGATCCCATTTGCGCATCATCGCGATCGCATTGCCGGCGGTCATCGTCTGCATGAGGATCGAGCAGCAGGCGGTGACATGAAAGAAGGGAATGACCACGAGGTTCTTCCGCAAACGCGGCGGCGGCGGCGCGTCCCCGCGCCTTAGCGCGGTCCGGTGCACGAGGTAGGGCGTGGCCTGGGTGCAGGCGAGTATGTTGCGGTGGGAGCCCAGCGCGCCCTTGGGCGAGCCGGTCGTACCGCTGGTGTAAAAGATGGTCGCGTCATCGTCGGGTTGGAGATCGGTTTCCGGTAGATCGCGTTCGGGAAGATTGTCGTAGTCGCTCGGCGTGCCGACAAGCGCCTCGAGCCGCTCGGCATTTGCGGGTGCACCTTCGCTTCTGGCAGTGATTACATGGCGAAGGTCGGCGAGCGTTTCGGCGAAGGGGCCGATCCGCTGCCACCGCTCGCCGTCGCAAAGAAGGACGCTAGCGCCGCTGTCGGCAAGGCCATATCGAAGCTCGCTTCCGGTCCACCAGGCGTTGAGCGGCACCACGATCGCGCCGATACAAGCCGCGGCAAAGAAGCACACCTGCCATTCGGGCAGGTTGCGCATCGCAAGGGCGACGCGGTCACCCTTCGTCACCCCACGGGCCCGCAATTCCTGGGCGAGCGTCGCGGTAGCGCGAAACCACCCTTCATAGGTGATGCGTTCGTCTTCGAAGATCAGGAAATTGCGCGACCCGAATCTGGAGCGGGTATCGCGGGCGAGTGCAGCCAGGCTCGCAGCTTGGTTCTTCCAGCTGCGCGTGGGGATGCCGTTGATATTTATTGTCTCGATCTCGAAGGGCGCGCCTGCAGCGCACAGTCGCGCCTCGGCTTCGACGAGCGTGATGGCCGGCCAACGCCCGGCGCCAGTCGATGATGAGGTGGATGTCACTGCGGCTACCCTGCGCTGCCGACTGGGGGCGACTTGGAGGAGCCCTGCAAACGGGCTGAAAACGTGTCGGTCATATCGGTCCTATGCGGCTTGGAGAGCGGGAATGGCCGTTCGTTCCTCGTTTCGCATGCCGGGCCTCCACAGGCTGAACGCGATGACCGGTGCCCAAAGAAGCGCAATGGCAACCAGAAAGCCGCCGTGCGTCGTGGCGGCGAATATTGCCCCGCCGACCGAACCGCCTGCAACGCACCCCGCCTGGTAGAAGAAACTCCAGCCGCCATATGTCACCGCAAAAAGATCGGTGCCGAACTGCCGCTTGGTGAGTGTAAGCCACAATATCTCGCCGGCGCCCATTCCTGAGCCCACCAGTAGTACCGCAGTCGTTGCGAGCAGGAAATTGGGTGCGCCGTCCAGCAGGTTGAGAACCGTCAAGCCAACTGCAATGAGTGCCGCCGCGCCGATGCTGGTCCAGGTCGTTTTCATCCGGTCGAGAGTCCAGCCGGCAAGCAGGTTTCCAGCCATTGCGCCGATACCTGCCAGCCCCAGAAGCGTTGCGGCGGTCGTCGACGAAAAGCCATAGGCTTCAAGGAGTCTCGGTACATAGATGAGGTAGGATAGCGCGCCGATCCCCAGGAAGACTACGGCGATGGCCATCGGCATCGCGACGATTATGTTGATGTTCGAAATCTGCTCCCGCCAGACCGGATGGCCGTTCTCCGGTTCGGGTTCAATTTGTCCGGCGAGCGTTTCGGGATGTAGCTTGGTCTGACTGACGCTGTGTCGCCTTAGCAGGGCTATGATTGTGATAACGACCAGAAGCGCGCCGGCGAGCACGAGTGAGGCGATTTTCCAGCCCAGCGCGAGGGTCGTAACCTCGGTCGCCGGAGCAAACAGGAGTCCGCCGAATGACCCACCGCAAAAGGCGCTAGCAATCGCCAGCGAAAAGCGTCGCGAGAACCATTGAGAGATAATCACGGGGACCGCGACGACGGTAAAAACTTTCCCGGCACCTGTAACCAAACGCAGCAGATATACTTGCCAGAATTCGGTTGTGATCGAGAGGGCGAGGAACGCGGCCGCTATAAGCAGAAGGCCAATCAGCAGCAGCCGCCAAGCGCCCATGCGGTTTATGATCGGTGCGCTCACAAGGGCCAACGGACACATCAGCCATAATGCCGATACCAGGCTACCGGACTGGCTGGACGACCAGCCATGTAGTGCAGCGAGTTGCTGGGTAATAATAATGAAACCATAAAAGGCGGTGCCGTACAGTACCGCCATCGCAAGGAAGAGGGCCAGGACGATGCGCCAGCCCATATAGGAAAATCGGCCTTCGAGATCCTGCGCTTCCGCGAAGCTTTCGGAATTCGTCACAAAGCCTCTCCAAGCTCTATCCATTGTTGGGCAACCGTCATCGGCTCCCGGTTCGGCTTGGCGTCGCCTGCACTGTCCACGCAGAGCCCGTTCCCCAATCGCAATGAATATTTGGCGCTTGACTTAAGTTTGTCAATGGTCAAAGTTTTGGCGGTGCCGGACGATCATGAGGAGTTGCGAGCGATGATAATGAGGGGCTCTGCCGCGATCCTGCTGGCGTCATTTTTTGCCGCCGTGCCTTCCGCTGCGCAAAATGCGCCTCTGGCAGAGGAGGCTACCCCGTCCGTTCAGGAACTGCCCGACCACTATCCGGCGAGCTACGTCTTTGTTCACGACCTTAATTTCCAAAGCCTCGTGGACGGGCGAATCGCGGTCGTCGATGTCGCTGCACCGGACCGGGGGTACAAGGGCCAGTTCACAGCGGCGCAGCTCGGCGTGATGATTGCCTCGGCCCGCAAATCCGAACTTTATGTCGCCGAGACCTATTATTCGCGGTTGAACCGCGGGGAGCGCACTGACGTCATTACCATTTGGGACAAGAAGAGCCTGTCACCCACGGGCGAAATCATCCTGCCCGGCGGGAAGCGCGGGCAATTCGTGACGCTGCCCAACAGCTTCCAGTTTACCAACGGCGAAAAATGGGGGCTGGTCTTCAACTTCACCCCGGCTTCGTCGGTGACGGTCGTCGATCTCGAAAAACGCATGGTGCTTGTCGATATCGATCTGCCCGGCTGCTCGCTTATCTATCCGACCGGCGAGCGCGGATTCATGTCGCTGTGTGCCGATGGAACGATGACCAGCATTGCTCTCGACACCGATGGCACGCTCGCCGGCACGACGACGAGCGAAGTCTTCAACGATATCGATGGCGATCCGATGTTCATGACTCCGGCCATGATCGGACGGACGGCATGGTTCGTGACCTTCAAGGGCGCGTTCCGCGGGGTCGATCTTTCGCAGGCGTCAGCGCGCGATCTGGGCGGCTTCTCCTTGGCGGGCGAAAAGTCCGATGCGGGCGAGTGGCGACCGGGCGGCTGGCAGGTCATCAGCGCATCGGCCGATGGCCAGCTTTTCGTCCTGATGAGCCCGGCCGGAAAGGAAGGCAGTCACAAGGACGGCGGCAGCGAGATATGGGTGGTCGATCCGGCGAAAAAGTCGCGCACCGCTCGCTGGCCGCTGCGCAACCCCGCCGTATCGATCGAGGTTACGGCCGAGCCGAAACCTTCGCTCGTCGCAGCGCGCCACGATGGGTCGCTCGATATCTATGATGCGGCATC
Organism: Sphingopyxis sp.; assembly: GCF_050725655.1. Taxonomy (GTDB): domain Bacteria; phylum Pseudomonadota; class Alphaproteobacteria; order Sphingomonadales; family Sphingomonadaceae; genus Sphingopyxis. The sequence continues at coordinate 138,834 of NZ_JBOHHT010000089.1, forward strand.
CGGGACGTTCCAGCGGACGATCCAGAAGGTTGGCAACAGCCCGATGGCCATGGCGGCGTCCCGCTGATGAGTCTTGTCGTGGCCTCGCAAGAGATTCTCTTCGCGCTCGTGTTGCTGGGGGCGGCCCTACACAAGCTGCTTTCGTTCAATCGCCTTGCCGTTGCTGCGGCGCGCCTCGTGGGCGTTTCGGTTGAATTCGGCCCCATCCTCAATAGCTGCGCGGCCGCTTTGGAGTTGATCGCGGCGTTCGCCATTCTCTATGAGCCGACGCGGATTATCGGACTTGTTGCCGCTGCGATGTTGTGGGGCGCCTATGCGGTCTCGACCTGGCGAACGAAGCGCTTGGGTCAGGCCTTCGACTGTGGCTGCACTTTTGGCGCTGCTGACAGAGGACCGGACCCGCTCACTGTTCCACGTGCCGCCGCGCTCTCGATTGCCGCCGCATGCGTCGCACTCCTCGCTGCGCCTCCTACGTTTGAGTTCACGGCAATCCTCGCTGGAATTGCCTTCTTCGGACTGCTGATGGCGGCGGGCGAACTGGCGGCAGTGGTCCCGATGTCCAGGAGACTTTCGACATGAGCGTTCTCGTCGCCTCGCAATTCTTGCTCTGGACCGCGGTCATCGCGCTCGGCCTGCTCGTCATCGCGCTCGCGCGCCAGATCGGCGTGCTCCATGAGCGCATTGCCCCCGCCGGCGCGCTGACGCTCCACCAGAAAAAGCAGGTGGGCGACCTTGCGCCCGAGTTCGAACTTCCCTCGCTAAGCGGTTCCAACATCAAGATTGGGGGCAGTCGGCAAGGTAAGAGCCAGCTCATCTTTTTCCTCTCGCCCGTTTGTCCCGTCTGCAAGAGCCTGCTTCCGGTGCTCAGATCGGTGGCGCGCGCGGAAAGGCGGTGGGTGGACACGGTGCTGGCCAGCGATGGCAGCGATGAACTGCAACACCAGAACATGGTCAAAACATTCGGTCTTTCGGATCTGCCCTATGTGCTTTCGGAACAGCTTGGCCGGTCCTTGGGCGTGTCGAAGCTGCCCTATGCCGTGCTGATCGACGAAGAAGGCCGGATCGCGTCGCTCGGCCTGATTAATAATCGCGAACATCTCGAAAGCCTCTTCGAGGCGAAAGATCGCGGAGTGGCATCCATCCAGCAATATTTGGCACGCGCCTGAAGAGATAGGAAAGAAATCCGATGTCCGAAATTGACGGCTTGGCAGAGCGGCTTTCGCGGAGCATTGCGCGCCGATCCTCGCGCCGGGGCTTGCTGCGGTTCATCGGCGCCGCCCTGACCGGAGCGGCTGCCATCCCCTTGCTGCCGGTTTCCCGCGCGGCGGAACCCGCGCCGGGAGGCGGCGCAATGCCGCCCCAGGCCAGCGGGAACCCGCAGGATCCCGGCGATCAGACGCAATGCGATTATTGGCGCTACTGCGCGATCGACGGCTTTTTATGCTCATGCTGCGGGGGCGGTCCGAACTCCTGCCCGCCGGGTACCGAAATGTCGCCGATCACATGGATCGGTACATGTCAGAATCCGGCCGACGGGCGCTCCTACATCATCAGCTATAACGACTGTTGCGGGAAATCATCCTGCGGCCGGTGCCTTTGCAACCGCAACGAGGCTGATCGGCCGATGGTCAGGCCGCAATCCAACAACGACATCAACTGGTGCTTGGGCACGAGCAGTTCGGTCTATAATTGTTCGACTGCCGTAATCCTTGGCACAGCTCTTGAAGGATAACCCGATGCGACTGCTTCTCATAGCCTCGGCGCTGCTCGTCGCTCCGCTCGCGACGGCCCTGACGATGCTGCCGACACGGACTTTTGCGGCGAGTAGCCCGCCGGCCTATGCGCGCTGCGCCGCCTGCCATCTTTCCACCGGGGCGGGCGTGCCGGGGGCCTATCCGTCGCTGCGCGTCGATGCGCGCGCGCTGGCCATGAAACCGGAGGGTCGGCGCTACCTGGCTCTGGCGGTCGTCAAGGGGCTGGCCGGGCCGATCACGGTCGAAGGGAAGGCGTATCGCGGGACGATGCCCATGCAAGCCGGAATGGACGACGCAGCGGTGGCAGGCGTCCTGACCTATGTAATCGGAACCTTGTCGACAGGAGGCGGGGTTAAGCCCAAACCCTTCACAGCCCCCGAGATCAAATCGGCGCGCGCCGCGGGCGCTTCGATGAATGCCGCTGCGGTTGCAAAATCGAGACCCGCGCCACGGTGAAACTGCTCGTCGCCTTCGGCGTCATGATCGCTAGTGCCAGCGCCTATGCTGCGGACCTGGCGCCTGCAAAATTGACGGCCATCGCTGAACCCAATCGCGCGCGGATCAACTGGATGCTGAAGTGTCAGGGCTGTCATCGCCCCGACGCTTCGGGATCGCCCGCCACGGCCCCGACGATGGCGGGCGAGGTCGCCCGCTTTCTCCAGGTGCCCGGGGGGCGCGAATATCTCGTTCGCGTGCCCGGCGTCGCAACGGCTGCGCTCCCGGATGATCAGTTGGCGGAACTTGTGAACTGGTCGTTATGGACGTTTGACCGGCAGAATATTCCGCGTGACTTCATCCCCTACACGGCTGCTGAAGTCCACAAGATGCGGCGCCGACCGCTCCGAACCGATGCAGCCGCCATGCGGGCGGACTTGCTGATTGCGCTATCGGCGCACAAAAATCCTCCGGCAGGGCGAGGGGAGGTGCGGGGCCGCGGTGGAGAATGACATGCGTTATTCGCGCAATTATGCGCTAGGGGTTGAACAGCCGCCGCCTATTTGTTCTATGGCATGCTCCGCAGATCGTCGGTTTCCAGAGCGATCGTTGCTTCGAAAGAGACATTGTGCCGAAGCTTAAATTCTCAGTTGACCGTTTCGCGCCTCGCGAGGGTGGATATTCCCGCGGAGCTGAGGGGCATGAGCTCATCCTTCAGACGGCATTGTCCGTCCTGGTCGAGCATGGCTATCAGGCGATGACCTTGCGCCGTATCGCGGCAGAGTGTGGGCTGAAGGCCGGGCATATCACCTATTATTTCAAGTCTAAGGACGATCTCGTCCGGGCGTTGCTTCAGATGATTGCCGGAAGCTACCGGGAAGCGATCGAAGCAACGGCGGAAAATGCAGGGGGCGATCCGGAGCAGAAGCTGAAAAATCTGATCCGGTTCATCCTCGAGGACGGACGAACGAAACAGACCATGTTTCTTTTTCCCGAGCTGTGGGCGCTCGCCAATCACGATCCCTTCGTGAAGGAACGCGTCAACGAAATGTACATGCCCGAACATGCCTATATCGAGACAGTCGTTGAAGAGATGAATCCTGCTCTGACAGCCAAAGACCGCCAGAACGTCGCGGCCCTTATCCTGTCGTCGCTGGAAGGGATTGCCGTGTTCGCCGGCTATGGCAAGATCTGGGAGGATCGTATGGATTCCCTCGAAGAGCTGGCCTGCGACTGCTTCGTGGCTTTCGTGAAGGCGATGAAACCCGGCGACAAGGTGGGCGCAGAAAGGCTTTCGATCGCCTGACTCCGATTTCGAGATCTATCCAATTGGCCGTGCAGACCGAGCATCGCTCCGCCTGCTTGTTGATCGTCGCTAGAGGCCAAGCCGCTCCTCGAGCGGGCGCTGGTTTACGCGCTACAGGAATCCCGGTTCCTGGCTAAAATAGGAGATCGATCGAAAGCCGGGCATCGCCTGACGTTGCGGTTAGGTTTTGACGTCTTCCGCGAAGAGCATGGAGAGATTTCGATCACCTGGCTGACGAAGACTGAATGGGTCGTGAAATGTCCGTCGATGGCTTCGGCCACATAAGCCATCATCAAATCACTATCGAGCAGGCGGTTCCGATAGGTCGGGCTATATTTCAGAACATGCTGGAGGCGCTTCGTGTGATTGCCCGCGAAGTCGGCAAGATAATCATTCTCGCGTGCTGCGAAATCCCCCCGAAAGAGGGTCCATGAAGACATCCAGCTCGGTGTTGATGGCCGCGACATCATAGCGGGTGATCACGCCGCGTCGTTTTTCAACGCTTGACCGACTTGGTCGGCCGGCGCCCCGAAGGGAACCCGTTGAAGCAGTGCTTCGCTGGCTCGGCTCGGGCTGTCCGCAACCTGTGACCTATTACTCTCCCTCATTCCCATAAATCTGTCCACTGTTGCTGATCGGCCCAGGAAGAAGGCGCCTGCTAATCGGCTGGCTGGAGGACTTCGGCCGACAGCATCTCATGAAGCTTGCGCGACGTGACAAGTCCTTGCTCGATTGCGCCGTCAATGGCGCTGCGCCAGGCGCTGGCCCAATCACCGCTGGCAAAGAATATGCGGCCGTGGGGCGCCTGAAGCGCGGCGAGCGCATTAGAGATCTGGCCGGGCTTGGATACGCACCACGCGCCCTTTGAATAGGGGTCGCTATTCCAATTGTGCGCCTTGATGTCGGATACAATCGCGTCCGGGATAAACCGGCGCACGGCCGCCTGAATCGCGGCCTTGTCGGTCATGTCGATATCATTATCCTTGGACCCGAAGGCCAGGAAATGGGTGCAGCCTTCATACTCGCCTTCCTTGAGGAGCTCGTAGATCGGGCTCACGCCGCCTGCGGGCGACCAATAAAGGGTTCGGGGATGGCTTCCCTCGATCAGAATATGGAATTTGTTCGACCGGCCCGCATGCGCCTCGGTGGAAACCTTCAATTTCTCGTCCGGAAGGGCCGGGCTGAATTTCACATCGTTCAGCGTGTTCAGCGGCAGGGTCGAAATTGCTGTGGACGCCGTGTAAGTTTTCCCAGCCGAGGTCATTACCCTCACGCCCGCAGCGGATGTTTCCACCTCGGATACCGGACTTTCCAGCAGAATGTCGGCGCTGGAGTCGGCGGCCAATGCCGAATAGAGTCTGCGCATGCCGCCCTTGATCTTGTAGCGGGCAGCGATCTCGCTGAGATTTCCGAGGCTATAGCCGCTCAGCGAAATGAGCCGCACGAGTTCGATGAACGCGAAATTCTTCGGCGCGGCCCCCGCCATCAGCGAGAACATGATCGACGCGAACAATTTGGTGTCAGGCGAAATGCCCGGGCCGTCCAGCTTTTCCGCGAGTGACAGGCGGTCTGCGGATACCCATCCTGCGTCCAGGAAAGGCTCGGCGGGACGCGGCATGATCTCGCGCGCTTCGGCCAGAAGGCCTTCGACGGACGCGTAAATTTCGCCCATTTCCGACAGCTTTGACTGGTGGCGTTTGCCCTCCCAGTCGAGAAAGACCAGATCATCGACCTGATTGCCGAGCGTTTCGTCAATCTCCATGCCGTAGCGACTGATTTCCGCCCAGACATGCGGCTGGTGCCAATGAACCCAGGTTCCGCCAAGCTCAGTCGGCTGCCCGGCGAAATCGTCGGTATATGTCCGGCCGCCGATGCGATCTCTCGCCTCAAGCACCAAGACCCGATATCCTTGCTGTTTCAGTTCGCGAGCTGCCGTCAGTCCGGCGAAGCCAGCCCCGATTACAATGACATCATAATCACCCCGGCCGTTGGCGGATACGCCCCCGGAGGTGGTGGTCTGTGCGTTGGCTGACATCGCTTTTGTTCCTCTCATTTTCTCGCTCGTCGAACGCTAAGTTAGTGACAAAAGTTTGTCAAATGACAAATATCTATCCATGCCCGGGGCTTCCCCGCAAATTAATCTTGACGAGTGACAAATTTTAGTCAATCGTCAAAAAAATGACACGGAGAGGCCGCCTCGATTTGGGGGTCGGTGGGACGACTGAAATCGACAGGAAGATGGCGCGCAATGAATGGCGACGCCTGATCGCGCAGCGGCGACGAATTTCTTGGCGGTAAAGCTCGTTTCGCTCACCAAGCATCTCCGCCCGGCAGGCACGTGAGGTTTGATAAGGCGAAGGGGACTGGCAATGAAAAAGAGCGGCATGAATATCGGGAAGAGGGATCGGTCGTTGTTTGCACGGCGTCGGAATTTGCTCATGGGCCAGGTGCTTATCGGTGCGGGTCTGGGGCTCGGCATCGTCCCGCCCGCCCTCGCTCAGGAGGCCAGGCCGGAGGCTGCGTCTGATAGCGCCGGATCGTCGAACGAGATCGTGGTGACCGCGAACCGGCGCGAACAGGATATCACGTCGATCCCCTATAATATCTCGGCTATCAGCGGCGACCAGCTCGGTGCGACCGGCGTCCAGTCGGTCTCGGATCTCGCCCAACAGGTTCCGGGCCTTGCGATCAACAGTGCGGGCGGCCGGTACCTCTCGGTCCAGACGCCAATTATTCGCGGCCTCAATGCATCGTCTTCCGCGCGGAATTTCGCTTATGGTCAAGCGCCGGTCACGACCTATTTAGGCAATGTCGCGGTCAACGGTCATTTCCCGATCGACGATGTCACGCGCGTCGAGGTCCTGCGCGGTCCCCAGGGGACGCTTTATGGCGGCGGATCGCTTGGTGGCGCGCTCCGCCTGATCCCGAACGATCCCAAGCTCGGTGCCTTCGAGGGCTATGTCGGCGCCCGCGCGGCTCTGGTTTCGCATTCGAAGGACTGGGACCGGTCTGTGAACGGACTGATCAACATTCCTTTGGGCGACACTGCGGCGCTCCGCGTCAGCGGCAAGATCGAGCATAGTGCGGGTTTCGTCGACCAGTTCGGAATCATGGAGACGCAGGGCAGTGCGGTGAGCGCTCCTGTCCTCGCCGATCCTGCCGATGTGGCGGGCAGTTCGGCCGTCTATTACAACAAGCGCGACATCAACTATAACAAGAACCGCAGCGTGAGGGCGTCGCTGCTCTGGGAACCGAGCTCGGATTTCAAGATCGTGGCAGCCTATAATTTCTCCCGCGATACGGGCGAAGGCGGTCCGGTCGATAATCCCAACTATGCAGGTGGCCCAAGTCCGGTCGATCCGCGGATATCGTTCCCGGCCACCGGCGACTATCAGCTCGTCAACAATGTGCGCGAGCCCTATCATCGCTCGTCGCATCTCGGCAGCCTCGACATGAGCTATGATGCGGGCTTTGCAACTCTTTCGACGACGACGAGCTACTTCGATTCCGCGGGCGACTATGTCAACGACGCGACGCTGGGCTATCTTTCTTTGCCCGCAGTCTATCTGTCCTATTACATCGGGAACCCCGTCAATCCGCGCTTTGTCGCGATGAATCGACGCACCGACAGCACGAAGACGTTCGTCCAGGAAATCCGGCTGGTATCCAGCGGCGACAATGTGATCGATTATGTTGTCGGTCTCTATTACGAGAATTCGCGGCAGCGTAAGGATCTCGCCTTGATCGGCCCGGGCACGACCGAACAAACGACTGCGGGCGGTGGTTCTCCCATCTTTACCGGCCCCGACGGCATCTTCGCGCCCTATCTGACAAGCTCCCGCTTTCGCGAAGTTGCGGCTTTTGGCGAGCTGACCTGGCACATCTCGCCGCGCGTCCAGATCACCGGCGGAGGGCGGGTCTTTTCCCAGCGCTTCTCCAGCGACCTCGACTTTATCCTTTACCCATTTGGGATCGCCGAGCAGTCGGACGCGAAGACCAAGGTCACCGACGCAATCTTCAAGGTGAATGCGTCCTACGAATTTGCCGACTATAACCGCGTCTACGCCACCTTTTCCCAGGGGTTCCGTCGCGGCGGGACAAACGCTTTTGCAACAGCAGGCCTGTTTTCCGAACCTCCAGAATTATTGGCCTATACGCCCGACACGGTCGACAATTATGAGATCGGTATAAAGGGAAGACTTCCCGGTGGGCTTAGCTACACCGCTAGCCTCTTCTACGATGAATGGAAGAATCCGCAGATCGATTCCTTCACGCCGGTCAATGTCTGGTATGCGGTGATCAACGGCTCGAAGGCACGATCAAAGGGTATCGAACTGGAAGCGAGCGGACCCATCGGTGGGGGCTTCAGCTTCTCGGCTGGATATGCTTTGGCCGACGCCAAATTCACAAAATCCTTTTGCGCCCCTGTGGGCAATGGCAGCGGCGGCGTGCTGCCATGCGGTATTTCCGGCGCAAAGGGGACAAGGCTGCCGGGTTCGCCGAAACACAGCGGCTCGGTTAACCTCAATTATGAAGCCGAGATCTCTCCCGATGACCAGTTCGATGCGACGTTGAACGTGAATTATCGCGGCAGCGTGTACAACAATCTGCCGGGCGCGCTGGGGACTTACCTGCACCCCGACTATTGGCTGGTCAATGCGTCGGCCGGCTGGACCCACGGACCGCTGCGTTTTTCGCTTTTCGCGGAAAATCTGTTCGACAAGCGCGCGACCCTTGGCATCGATCTGCGTACATCGCCTTTGGTTACGGGGCTGTCGCGGCGCGAAACGATCATTTCGCCGCGGTCGGTCGGGGCGAAGGTGCAGTTCAACTTTTAACCATAGCTAGCGGACCGGGCGTGGATCGGTGAAACCGGTCATCATCCGGGCCCGTTCCGCTACTGGCTGCGATAGCGGCAGGAGTGCGTGGAAAGGCACGTGCCTCCAAAGCGCGACTGCAACCGCACCTTGAAAGGCATTTTCTGATGACGCCCCGGCCAGCAAAACGACAATCCTTCGTTCCGCCCGATGTGAAGCTACTCAGCGACACCTTGCACTTCACACCGGCGGTCCGTGTCGGGGATATGATATGGGTCTCGGGTCAAGTGGGGCTGACCGAAGCGATGCAACCGGCCGACGGCATGGAGGCGCAGGCTCGCCTCGCTTTCGAAGCGTTGCAAGCAGTGCTGGTGTTTGCAGGATCCAGCCTGGCCGACGTTGTTGAGTTTACAACGTTCCACACCGACCTCTGCGCTGAAATTGACGAATTCATGAAGGTAAAAGACAAGTATTTTGCCGGCCATTATCCCGCCTGGACCGCTGTGGGAGTTGCCGAACTCGGCTTGCCTGGCCTGTGTCTGGAGATGCGAGCTGTTGCGGTGGCGGGCTCCGGCAGCACTTAAGCACTAAACCGCGAAACCGGGAACTCTCCCACCCGGATCGTGCGAGGCGGCTGGGCACGCCGCCTCGCACAACTTCTACAGCACTGCCACAAAAGGACCTGACGATGGGTTTGTTCGACCTGAGCGGTAAGACGGCGATCATAACAGGCTCGAGCCGCGGCATCGGCCGCGCCATTGCCGAGGCCTTTGTCGATGCGGGTGCGCGCGTCGTCATCTCGAGCCGCAAGCAGGACGCCTGCGAGAAGGTCGCTGCCGAAATCAACGAAATGGTAGGCGAGGACCGCGCGATCGCAGTCGCCGCCAGCATCTCGGACAAACAGGCACTGGACCATCTCGTCGAAGAGACCCGCCGGCGTTTCGGTCAAATCGACATTCTGGTCTGCAATGCCGCGACCAATCCCTATTATGGTCCGATGGCCGGAATCAGCGACGAGCAGTTCCGAAAGATTTTCGACAACAATGTTCTGTCCAACCACTGGCTCGTCACGATGGTCACGCCCGAAATGACCGAACGACGGGACGGCGCTATCGTCATCGTCTCTTCCATCGGGGGGCTGACGGCGTCGGACACGATCGGGGCGTATAATGTCTCCAAGGCCGCCGACTTCCAGCTGGTACGCAACCTCGCGTTCGAACTTGGTCGCCATAATATTCGCGTCAACGCGATAGCTCCCGGGGTCATCCGTACCGATTTCGCCCGCGCGCTCTGGGAGGATACAGAGGCCGAGGCAGCTTTACAGCGAGCCGTTCCGCTTGGTCGAATTGGCGAGCCTGACGATATCGCGGGAACCGCTGTATTCCTCGTATCCGACGCCGGCCGTTATGTGAACGGGCAGGGGATTGTCGTCGACGGCGGACTGACGCTTCGGGGACGTGGCTGACGCCGCCGCGTAACCCCTGCGACTGGCGCAAGGCTCGGGATCAGATTTGATCGTTTGGATTGCCGATATGGACACCGTTTCGCCGAAGCGCGCGGGAAAGCGGCCCAAGCTGCTTCGCATAGGATTTCCAGGACCCGGACGAGCTTGTGTAGATCGAGCCGCGCACCTGCGCTGCGCTGGCGGTGAGAGAAGGGGCTGAGTTTTTCGAGAGATCGAGCGCGTCGTCCGCCCAGAGGAGCCCGCAGCGCGCAGCCACGTTTCTTGCTACCTCGTCTGGCGTTCTGACGAGATCGTCATACTCGATTTCGATGAGGCGGTGCGGCAGTATTCGGCGCCAGTGCCCCATAAGACGATCATAGGCTGCATAATATCGGGCGAGATCATCAAAGCTGTAGCTGAAGGGATAGGCCTGTCCAAAAAGCGTCCGGTACATAGCAAAGCAGCTGTCGAGGGGAGGGCGCCGGACGTGGATGAGAGCGGCGTCGGGCAATGCCTTTGCGATCAGACCGGCGTACAGATAGTTGAGCGGCAGCTTTTCTATCGTCGCGCAGGACGCCGAGCCGCCGCTCAGCCGGTCGTAATCGCTGCCTACCCCACCGAACGTCGCCTTCGCGCTGCGCGCGATGATATCGTCGGATCCGGCAGGTGTTTTCTGGATGAGCGCGGACGCGAAATTGTCGGTTTCGCCGTTTGAGCGGACGTCGGGAAGTGCGCTCAGGATGCGCTCGACCAATGTCGTTCCGGAGCGCGGAAGGCCAAAAATGAAGATGTGTCTTCCGTTCGGTGAGGCAATTTCGGTGCTGTCGAACCATTCTTGGGTAAAGACCCGCTCGATCCTCGCAAGCTTCCCTTCATCGACCGCCACGTCATATTGCAGGCTCCTGCGACGAGCGGCTGCACCCTCTGCGAACGCTTCGAAGGCATCTTCGTATCGGCCGAGGTCGTGATACTCTTTGCCGAGCGCATAGCCGACGAACATGCGTGACCTGTCATTGTCAGCGCCCTGGCGCCGTGCCTCCAGATCAGAAACATTATTCTGTGCAGGCGTCGCCTTCGCGAGCTCGGAGCGCAACAGCACACTCGGAAGCGCTGATGGTTCGAGCTCGAGGGCGCGCTGTGTCGCCGATACCGCCGCTGCGAAAAAGCCGAGGCTTCGCTCGCTCGTGGCGAGATTGTAAAGAATCTGGGCGTCGTGCGGCGCGGCGATCGACGCTTCGCGATACAGGCTGTTAGAAAGCTGGTGCCTGTCGAGGCCGCGAGCGAAATAGGCGAGTGCGTCGAGAGCATCAGCCGATGCCGGCCGGGTTCCGATCGCCGCGTCGAGCTTCGCCGAGGCGTCCTCGCGCCGGCCCAGCAGGATGAGGGCATCAAGCTCCAACGCCTCGGCTTCGCCGAAGCGTTCACCGAAGCGGGTTGCGCCGGCAAGACGCTTCAACGCATCGCCAAATTGGCCTTTTCGGACAAGGAGCCGCGCTTCGGCGACAAGCGCCTCGGGATTAGCCCCCATGGTTCGCGTTGTCAGCAACGCGGAGCGGTTCGCCGTTGCTTTGACTCAGCTGCTTGATCATTTGCTCGCGCATTGCAAATTTCTGAACCTTGCCCGTGACAGTGATCGGGAAATCGTCGACGAACAGGACATAGCGCGGAATCTTGTAATGCGCGATACGGCCCCGGCAATGGGCACGAACCTCTTCTTCGGTGAGCGCCGCGCCGGGCCGCAGGATGACCCAGACGCATATTTCCTCGCCATATTTTTCGTCGGGAACGCCGACGCCCTGGACATCGACTATATCGGGATGAGTGAGCAGATATTCCTCGATCTCGCGCGGATAGATATTCTCGCCGCCGCGGATCACCATATCCTTGATACGGCCGACGATCCGGCAATATCCGGCTTCGTCGATCGTCGCGAGGTCGCCGGTGTGCATCCAGCCTTCGGCGTCGATCGCCTCGGCAGTGCGCTCGGCATCGTCCCAGTAGCCAAGCATCACCGAATAGCCGCGCGTGCAAAGCTCGCCAGTCTCGCCGCGCGGAACGACATTGCCGTCGCCATCGACGAGCTTCACTTCAAGATGCGGCTGGATGCGGCCCACGGTCGATACGCGGAGGTCAAGCGGGTCGTCCGTGTCGCTCTGAAAGCTGACCGGGCTGGTCTCGGTCATGCCATAGGCGATGGTAACCTGGTCCATGTGCATCCGGTCGATCACCTCGCGCATCACGGCCATCGGGCAAGGCGACCCCGCCATGATCCCGGTGCGCAGCGACGACAGGTCGCGGCTGCCAAAGTCCGGATGATTGAGTGCCGCGATGAACATCGTTGGCACGCCGTAGAGCGCCGTGCAGCGTTCGGCCTCGATTGCCTCCAGCACCGCGCCGGGGTCAAAGGCTTCGGCGGGATAGACCATCGTCGCGCCGTGCACCGCGCAGGCGAGATTGCCCATCACCATGCCGAAACAATGATAGAGCGGAACGGGGATGCACAGCCTGTCCTCGGCGGTCAGGCCGATCTGGGCCCCGACGAGGGCGCCGTTGTTGAGGATATTGCGATGCGACAGCGTCGCACCCTTCGGAAATCCTGTGGTGCCACTGGTGAACTGGATGTTCACTGGCATGCCGGGATCGATCCGGATATCTGCGAGCGCACGCGTGTCCTCGCTGGCGAGCGTCGTGAAAGGCAGGCAGCCGACATGGTCTTGTTCGCCGAGCACGACGACGAGCCGAAGATCGGGTAAGCGCGCCGCGCGCAGCATGCCGGGTATCGCAGTCGAAAGCTCGGGCGCGAGCTCGCCGAGCATCGCGACATAATCGCTGCTCTTGTGTGAGGGCGCGAGGATCAGCGCGGTGCAGCCGACCTTGTTCAGCGCATAGTCGAGTTCGGCGATCCGGTAGGCGGGGTTGATGTTGACGAGGATCAGCCCCGCCTTCGCGGTCGCGAACTGCACGACCACCCATTCGGCGCAATTCGGCGCCCAGATGCCGACCCGGTCGCCAGGCTTCAACCCGCGCTCGATCAGCCCGGCCGCGACGGCATCGACCTGCTCTTTCAGCTCGCGCCACGTCAAGCGTATATTCTGGTGCCGGACGATCAGCGCATCGCGATTGGCGTGGCGATCCGCTGTCCGGTCGAAGAGCGCACCGATCGCTATCTCGATCAACGGGGCACGGTCGTTGCCGCGAACGAAACTATCGGTCATGTTTCCGCCTTCTGGAATGCGTTATCCGCCGCGCGCCACGTTGATGATCGATAGCTGGGTATATTCGGCCAGCCCTTCCTCCGATTGCTCGACGCCGAGCCCCGAGGATTTCACCCCCGCCATCGGGATATGCGGACCGATCGCGATATGCTGGTTCACCCACACCGATCCGCTTTCGATCCGGTCGGCAACCGCGACGGCGCGATCGATGTCGCGCGACCACACCGATGCACCAAGCCCATAAGGCGAGGCGTTGGCGCGTGCGACGACATCGTCGATGTCCGAATAGCGGATCACCGGCAGGATCGGCCCGAACTGTTCCTCGTCGACGATCTCGTCACCATCCGTCACATCGCGCACGATCGTGGGGCGCAGGAAATAGCCGGCGCGATCGATAATCTCGCCGCCCGCGATGATCGTGCCGTCGTTGCGGGCGCGTCCGAGGAAGCCCTTCAGCTTTTCAAATTGCGCCTTGTTCTGGATCGGACCAATCTGCGCGCCTTGCGCCAGCCCGTCGTCGACCACCGCCGCCTCGGCCAAGCGCGCCAACTCGTCGCACATCGCGTCATAGATGCTGTCATGGACATAGGCGCGCTTGATCGCGAGGCAGACCTGCCCGCAGTTGAGGAAAGCGGCGTTGAAGATACCCTGCGCGGTTTCGCGCACATCGACATCGTCGAGCACGATTCCCGGATCGTTGCCGCCAAGTTCGAGCGTCAGCCGCTTGAGCCCGTCGGCGGCGCTCGCCATGATCTTCTTGCCCGTCGCGGTCGATCCGGTGAAGCCGACCTTGGCGATGCGCGGATCGGCGGTAAGATATCCGCCGAGATCGTTGGCGTCGGTGATGATGTTGACCACCCCCGCAGGAAAGATGTCGCGGCATAACTCGCCGAGCATCAGCGCCGTCACCGGCGTTGTCGGCGCAGGCTTCAACACAATCGTGTTCCCCGCGATTACCGCGGGTCCGATCTTCCAGCAGGCCATAAGCAGCGGGAAGTTCCACGCGATGATCCCCGCGACGACGCCGAGCGGCTTGCGCCGGACCTGGACAAACGCGCTCGCATCGTCCTGGATCGTCCGTTCCGCGATTTCGAGCGTTGCGTAATGCCTCAGATACCCCTCGGTCCACGCGATCTCCCCCTGCGCTTCGGCAAGCGGTTTGCCCTGTTCCTGTGTCAGCGCGCGCGCCAGTTTGTCGGCATTCGCCACGATCGCATCGGCGAGCTGGCTGACTTTTGCCTGCCGTTCGGCCATCGGCGTTTCGGCCCAGCCGGGGAAAGCCGTCGCGGCGGCCTCGATTGCTTCATCGGCCTGCCGCTCGGAGGCGCGAGAGACGGTAGCGAAGATTTCCTCGGTCGCAGGGTTGATGACGTTCATCCGGTGGTCGCCGAAAACTAGCCGGCCGCCAATCAGCATTTTATAGTCAGACATGCTCTCTCCCGATCCATGTTTTGCCCGGCCGCTCTCGGCAGCAAAAAGGCCGCTGCTTGACGCCGGCCGCAGGTCTAAAAATTATGCACTCGACAAAAATTTGTCAAATGTAAAAAGTCCCTTGCTCCATGAGCGCAAAGCGTTGAATAAACGTCGCGCAGGAGGCGATGAAAGTTGAGCGGCATCATAGTTCCTGACCTGACGATCGCGCAGCGAGCCGGCGGGTATGCACGGGGTCAGGACGGCTTCGAACAGATTCTGCGGGCTGCCTTGTCGCTCCTGGTGGACCATGGGGCGTCGGCCCTGACGCTCCGCCGCATCGCAGCCGCTGCGGGGATGAACGTCGGCAGCCTCAACTATTATTTCAAATCGAAGAAGGATCTCATTCGCGAGCTGCTCAACGCGATCATTACCAGTTACGAGGGCGCCTTCCACGCAATCGTTCACGTACCGGGAGCGAGCGCGGAAGAACGGCTGGAGAGTTTGATCACACTCACGCTCCAGGACATCACCACCAAGAAGACGACGCGTTTCTTTCCCGAACTTTGGGCCATGGCGAACCACGATCCCTTCGTTCATGAGCGAATGACCGAACTCTATGATCGGGCTCGGGTGTCACTCAACGAGTTGATCGGCGAGATCAACCCTGATCTGCCAAGCGACCAACGTGAGACGTTGGCGCTGTTCATGTCCGCATCAATGGAAGGGATGACCGTCTTCGCCGGCTACGAAAAGCCTTGGCGTTCCCAAATGCCTATGCTGCAGGCTATCTCCCGGAAATCCTTCGTCCAATTGGTGAAGACGTTGCGGGCGGAAGATCTCTAGCGTCGAGGCTTGAGCGCGTTCGTCTTGCCAGGAGCTAATCGCCGCCATCATATTTTGACAGTTGACAAGAGTTGATGATGGAATAGAGTTGTAGCCCTCGAAGTTGGAGAGGCGCTCAAGGCGTCGATGGTCCCTTTGTGAGTGTCCGGGAGATGCCACATCGACAGGATGTCTATTAAGGAGAGGCTAAAATGGATTCTGCTCTGAGCATGCCGGTGGGCAACGCGACAATTTTGGCCGAAGCGACGGAAAGTCAGCCCGACGATCGAGCGCCGACCCTCCGTAAAGTTCCAAATACGACGCCCGTCGACGAGATTCTTGCGAT
The DNA here is from genome assembly GCF_050725655.1 of Sphingopyxis sp. Lineage (GTDB taxonomy): Bacteria > Pseudomonadota > Alphaproteobacteria > Sphingomonadales > Sphingomonadaceae > Sphingopyxis. The sequence continues at coordinate 154,386 of NZ_JBOHHT010000089.1, forward strand.
CTATCGCGAAGATGGCGGCCTCATCATCAAGAATTTCCTGACCCCCGAACAGCTCAAGACATTCAATGCCGATCTGGATCCGTTTCTGGATTCGCTGTCGGCAGGTGTTCCGGCAGAACCGGGCGAAGTCGATGACTTTCGAGCAGATTTTTTTGGGCGCAACACCAAGCGGATGACCAATGTGGTCGAAAGAAGCCGCGTTTTCCGCGAAGAGATTCTCGATATCGATCTGGTGCACGAACTGGGCGACGCGATTTTCGGTTCGCAGGGCGAGACCTATTGGCTGGCCGCGGCCCAAGTCATCGAGATTGGGCCGGATAGCGCTCCGCAGGAGTTGCATCGTGACCTCGAAGGATGGCCTCCATTCTACCACATGGGGTCCGAGGGACCCGAAATTCTGTTGAACTTCCTCGTCGCGCTTACCGATTTCACTGACGAGAATGGGGCGACCCGCATCATTCCCGGCAGCCATTTGGGGGATTTCGAAAATCGCGGCGACCAAAGCTTGACGATCCCTGTCGAGATGGAAGCGGGCGATGTGGTTTTCTATTCCGGAAAGGTGATCCACGGCGGCGGCACCAACCGCACCAAAGACGTTTACCGCCGGGCCATCACCATGCCATTGCTCGTTGGCTTTCTCACGCCAGAAGAAGCCTTTCCGCTGACAATGAGGCTGGAATCGGCGAAGACGATGACCCCGCGCGCTCAACGGCTGGTGGGATATCGGACGCACCAAACAGGCGGTGAGCACGGCGTTGCTCTCTGGGCGTCGAATTTCGCAGACGTCGGCGAGGCGTTGGGCCTCTAGTCAGAGCCGTCAGACAGAAAAACATGGAGATGTCGGCAGGTCGCCGACATCTTCAAAGCTCGACGACGGCGCTACAGCCGGTCGGTGCTTCGCGATATCCGAGACCGATGAAAGGAGCGATCCTCCACGCCGCCCCGTTTGCGGCAGGGATGCGCAAGGCCGTCGTCGGACCGCCGAGGAGACAAGAAGATGGCGGAACCTTTCCGTTTCGATTGGGAAGATGCGCTGGGGCTCGATGGGCAGCTCACCGATGACGAGCGAATGATCCGGGATGCTGCACGGGGCTTTGCGCAGGAGCGCCTGCAGCCCCGCATCGTCGAGGCCTATGCCAACGAACATACCGATCCCGACATTTTTCGCGAGATGGGTGCGCAGGGCTTGCTCGGGGTCACCTTGCCCGCCGACTATGGCTGCGCGGAGGCATCCTACGTTGCCTATGGTCTGGTTGCTCGCGAGGTCGAGCGGGTCGATTCCGGCTATCGTTCGATGATGAGCGTCCAGTCGAGCCTCGTCATGTATCCGATCCATGCCTATGGGTCGGAAGAGCAGCGGCGGCGCTATCTTCCGGGCCTCGCGAGCGGCGAGCTCATTGGCTGTTTCGGGCTGACCGAGCCCGACGCGGGTTCGGATCCCGGCGGCATGCGGACGCGGGCGCGAAAGGTCGATGGCGGCTATGTCCTGAGCGGAACCAAGACCTGGATATCGAACGCGCCTATCGCCGACCTGTTCGTCATCTGGGCGAAAAGTGACGCGCGTGGCGACGCCATTCGCGGGTTCGTCGTGGACAAGGGTGTCGCCGGGCTGTCGGCGACCAAAATCGATAACAAGCTCAGTCTCAGAGCCTCGATTACGGGGATGGTCCTCCTCGACGAGGTGCTCGTACCGGACGCGGCGCTGCTCCCGAATGTCGAGGGGCTGAAGGGACCTTTCAGCTGCCTCAATCGAGCGCGTTACGGAATCTCGTGGGGTGCGCTCGGCGCTGCCGAATATTGCTATGCCGCCGCCCGCACCTATGGCCTCGATCGTAAGCAGTTCGGTCGGCCGCTCGCCGCAACCCAGCTTTATCAGAAGAAGCTGGCCGACATGCTGACCGAAATCACGCTTGGCCTTCACGCCTCGCTGCAGGTCGGGCGGTTGATGGACGGAGACCGGTTCGCGCCTGAGATGGTTTCGATCGTCAAGCGCAACAATGTTGGCAAAGCCCTCGATATTGCGCGCGCGGCCCGCGATATGCATGGCGGCAACGGCATATCGGGTGAGTTTCAGGTTATTCGCCACATGATGAACCTCGAGACCGTCAACACCTATGAAGGCACCCACGATGTGCATGCGCTCATACTTGGGCGCGCGATCACCGGAATTCCGGCTTTCTGATATCCGGCGCCCTCCGGAAAAAAGATTGCGGAGGGCTGCCGTGCCGCGACGTAGCGCGGGAAATTTGAAAAATCCAAAAACTTTGACAAATGTCAAATAATATGTCGCTAAGCGCTCTAAAGTCGCGTTTGGCGGCGAGGGGAATGCTGTCATGAAAGATCAGGGCTCGGAAATGAACCGGCCGTCGCGCCGGACGATATTGGCGGCAGCTGCGGCGGGCGCGATGACCTCGTCGATGGCGCAGGCACGGCCGAGCGGAGCCCGGAAAAGACAGGGGTCCGATGAGTATGACGCGATCATCGTCGGCGCCGGCTTCGCCGGACTGACGGCGGCGCGCGAGCTGAAGCAATATGGCTACCGCGTCCTCATTCTCGAGGCGCGCGACCGGATCGGGGGGCGCACCTATACCGCCGAGTTCAATGGCAAGCCGAACGATCTTGGCGGGACATGGGTGCATTGGTTCCAGCCTCACGTATGGGCAGAAATCAGCCGGTACGAAGTGGAAATCGAAGAATCACCGGGCAATTTTGCCGACGATGTGATCTACCTTGATGAAGATGGGCGTCGCCATCAGGCGCGGATATCGGAGTTCGGCGCGGAAGTTTACGGCCCCGTCCTGGCGATGTTCGCTGACGCCCGCGAGATCATGCCGCGCCCGGCCGAGCCTTTTGTCGACACCCGCTGGATGGCCGCGGATACGCTGTCGGTCGCCGACAAGATCGCTGCCTCGCCGCTCACCCCGGAGGGCCGGATCTTTGCGGCCACGATCTTTGCAGCGAACAGCGGGGCGGCTTCGAAAAACGTATCCTGGATCGATATCGTTCGTCTCTTCTCGCTCAGCGGCTACGACTTCGAACTCCAAGGCGATGTTCTCAGCCGCTTCAAGATCAAAGGCGGCATGCGTTCGCTCTATTCGGCTCTCGCGGATGATTGCGGAGCCTCGATCGAACTCAGCGCCCCGATAGCAGCAATCGAAACGACGAGCGAAGGCGTGCGTGTCGTCGGCGTGAATGGGAAGACCTATTCGGCCAGGGCCGCCATTTCGACGGTTCCTGTCAACACGCTTAAGGATGTCAGGTTTGTCCCGGCACTGCCGAAAGAGAAGTTGCAGGTTTCGATGGAGGGCCACGCCGGCAAGGCAAACAAGATACACATTCTGATCGATGGCGAGCGTTCGATATTCACCGCTTGGGCGCCGGGCACGGGAAACAGTCCGATCAACCTGATCTTATGGGACGGCGTCGAGAATGGCTGCACCCACCTGATTGCTTTCGGCTCGGGCGATCACCCGCTCGACATCATGTCGAAAGTGGAAATTGAAGCTGCCGTCGAGCAGTTTTTGCCCAACGCGGTGGTGCTCGACGTCAAGGCGCACGACTGGAATAACGACCCTTATTCGAAGGGCGCCTGGTGTATCTCGCGTCCCGGGCAAATCTCCAAAGCCTTGAAGGCGCTCCAAGCGTCGCACGGGCGTGTCTTCTTCGCCAGCGGCGACTGGGCCAGCGGCTGGCGCAGTGCTATCGATGGTGCGATCGAACAAGGCATCACCACAGCGCGGGATATCCATCGGCTTTTGTCGCCGAAATGATACCGGGGCGTCAAAATCACGGCCGTGGTCGGCGTGTTTAATCCCCATTGAGAGGAACGGCCGATCCTCGTCATCGAGTGTAAGCCCGAATGCTGGTTGAACGAAGCGAATGTCCGGCAAGGCTTGCAACCCGGCTCTTCAAATGGTGCCTCTCCGGCCAGATCATTTTCGCCGACGTCCCGCCCACGGCGACACGAAAAATCGACAAGAAGGCACTCCGTTCCTCCTACAAAGACCGGCTGACGGCGTAACGTCCGCTAACCTTTACTTCCATCCCAAAAGCTGCCGGTCCGCTATCGGCCACAATTACAAATTGAGCGCGGCATTTAGTGAGCGCACTCTGGCTTCGCAGGCTCAGCCAGGGGTCGCGCTGGTGTTAGGCCGCGCGGCGCACTCGGCTCGCTATCCTTGCGGGGCGGCGGCTAGGCACGGGTGCGCATCGCACGCCGCTCCGCTGCAGGCTCGCCAAGAGCGCGTCATTTTCTTCGGCGGGATCTTTTAGAAACTGGGTCAGCCTGGTCGGCTAGCGCAAACTTCGAAATGTGATTGACCAGCGCGGTGCATCCATCGCTGCGATGCTATGCTCCCAATCGTCGCGGACTTCTCCGCGCATATGATAGATCGACCGCGGCGCGAGGTTCGCCGTCGCACGCTGAAAGCCTGCGCCTTCGCGGCGGCGGAACCGCATAACCGCAGGCGCCCCGAGCGAGATGCCGATCACGTGCTCGAACACCGGCCGGTCCTTATGCCAGCCGATGCCGGCGCCGGGTCCATATTCTATCAGCAGGATCTGTTCGAGGGCGCAGGCGTCGAGACCGGCAAAGGCTGCGGCCTTGGCCCGAAGGGGCAGAAGCCATGTGGGGACCGCATCGCCTGTTGCGAAGCGGCCGGTCTGAAAATCATAGGTCCAGCCGAACGAGCGTGTCAGCCTTTTGCCTTCCCATTGTTGGAACTGGAATGGCGTGAGGTCCGCCGCGTCGATGCAGGCGATCAGATCGGTTTCTTCGGCGTGCGTGATGACATCGTCGCCGTAGGCGAGGCCGGGAAGAAGGGACAGACCGAAGAGGTCTGCCTGGGGGACGGGCTGCGGCGTTCGCGGGGCGGCTGTGCGCGTCACAGCGCGAGCGAGGCTTGCGCCCGCAGCGGCTCGACGAAGAGCGTGTGGCGCGCGGGCTCCTCGAATAGCACTTCGTTGGGCAACGTGCCGTCGAGCCAATGCATGACATTGCGCCGTTCGATGATCACGCCATGGCGTGACTGATAGGGGATGATATCGGCACCGGCCGGGATGGTGAGGATGCGGTAGGAGAGCGGCCAGTCGGCGAGCGGCGGGTCCCAGACCGCCGCAAGATAGAAGAAATTGCCGCTGTCGAGCGTCACCCGGTAACGATGATCGCCCGTGCCCATGCGAAATTCCGACGCCGGGATCAGGCAGCGGCGGTTCGGGAAAGCGCGGCCTTCGGTGCGCACGAAACGGTAATTGATGCCATCCGAGAAGCGCGGATCGGAACCCCATACGGCTTTGACCATTTCGACTTCACCCATATTGTCGGGGTCGCGGCGGACGAGCGCCGTCACGCCGCCGCCGGGGGCATCGGGATCAAAAGGGGTTGGCGTGATGGACATGGTTGGAACATAATGGGAACGAAGATGAGTCGCAAGAGCGAGGGGCGCTAGGCGAATGTGCAATGATTACAGGCTGGAAATCGATATCGCCTCGATTGCCGAGGATTTCGACGACCTCAAAATCAAGATCGATATGCCCGAGGGTGCGCCGAACGTCCCCGCGCGCGAGGATGTTCGCATCACCGATACGGCACCGATCGTGCGGAGCAGCGAGGGGGCGGCGCTCGGCGAGCTCGTCAACCGCCGATGGAGCTGGCCCGGGCCGAAGGGAAAACCGGTCTACAACTTTCGCGCGGAAGCGCGCGATTTCTCGTCGCACCGGTGCCTGGTCTTGTGCGACGGCTTTTACGAATTCACCGACCCCACCGACAAGGCGCAGAAGCGCCTCGATAAGTGGCTCTTCACGATGAAGGATCATCGCTGGTTCTGCATGGCGGGCATCTGGCGCGAATATGAAGGCGGCGAAGCCTTCACGCTTCTTACCATGGAAGCCGGTCCCGACATCGCGCCCTATCATCATCGCCAGATCATCCCGCTGGCCCGCGATCAATGGGCGGCCTGGCTCGACCCGCGCGTTCCCGCGGGGGACGTTCTCAAATGGCTGCCCGACGGGAGTCTTGAACCAACGCAGATCTTTGGCAAGCCGCCTGCCCAGGGGGCCCTGGCCCTATGATCGAAGACTTCGACCTCGACCGCTTCATCGACGCGCAGGCGCAGGTCTGGCCACGCGCGCTCGATGAGATTCGCCGGGGAGCCAAGCGTTCGCACTGGATGTGGTTTATTTTCCCTCAGCTTTCAGGGCTTGGGCGCAGTGCGATGGCGCAGCGTTATGCGATCGCCGGTCTGGAGGAAGCGCGCGCCTATCTCGCGCACCCGCTGCTTGGGACCCGCTATGTTGCATGCGTCGAGGCGTTGCAGGATTTGATTGGCAGCGACCCGGTAGTGGTGTTCGGCGAGGTCGATGCCATCAAGCTTCGTTCATCGCTGACCTTGTTCGAGGCCGTAAGCGAGCGGCCTTTGTTCGCCGCGGCGCTGACTCGCTGGTTCGGCGGCGCGCGCGACGAGCGAACGCTGAAGCGCCTGGGTGGCACGAGCGCTTAAGCTGTCAGATTTTCAGCCACGCGGGTTGCGAAACAGCGGCAGCATGCGGTGGAGTACCTCGTCCTTGTCGAGGAAGTGATGTTTGAGCGCGCCGAGGACATGGAGCGCGAGCACGATATAGATCGCTTTCACCATCAGTTTATGAACATCGCCAAGCTCCTCGGCGAGTTCTTCGCTGAGCGGCAGCGGCAGGTTCGGCGCAGGCAAGGCGCCATAGAGCGGCACCTCGGGTGCACCGCCCGCCGAGGCCGCGGCCCAGCCAAGAAGTGGGGCGCCGATCATCAGGACGTAAAAAAGGATATGCGTCGAACGCGCGAGCAGGCGTTCCCATCCCGGCATCTCGCCCGGGAAGGCGGGCCAGGGGTGACCGATTCGCCAGCCCAACCGCGCGATGCTGAGCGCCAGCACAGTGATCCCGACCGACTTGTGCAGCTGATAATAGCCGAGCTTCTCGCTGTCGGGGGCATCTTCCATCCACCCGCCGAACGTCGCGTTGGCGATGATGAGCGCCGCGATCGTCCAGTGAAGGATAATCGAGACCGTCGAATAGCGGCTATGAGGTTCGCGCATGATATCCTCGGCAGCGTGGTTGTCGTTTGGCCTTTTCAATGCACGAGCCGCAACCCGCGTTCCGTCAGCGTGCGGGGCTCGCCGGCTTGGGCGTGAGGATCAGTGTGCGATCCTCCACGCGCCATGACTGGAGCTGCGAGAGGAAGTTCATGCCGAGAACGTCGGTGTCGCCGAGCCCCGGCGAAATAACGACCTTGAGCTTGCGCGCCTTAATCGCCCCAATCTCGAGCCTGTCGACCGTCCCGGCATCGGCGCGGACGGTGCCGTTCGCGGTCTTCATGAGCAACGGCACAAGCGTCGCGTCGGCCTTCACGCCGGCCGCTTCGGCGGTTGCGTCAGACAGGGCGGTGACGGTTGCACCGCTGTCGACAAGCATGCGCCTCTCGGTGCCATTCAGATGGACCTTCGCCCAGAAATGTCCGTCGCGCCCCATCGGGATGCGAACAGTATCGCCGACAATCTCCTGCTGGTCGATGCCGAGGCTCGCGGTGATTCGCGACAGGTTGGGATCGAAGGGCGCCTGCTGGAGGACGAGAAATATCCCGAAGGCGAGGAGCGCGAAGGAGAAAAGCGCCCGAAAGACGCGGCCGAGAAAGGGAATCTTGAACAGGATGACGAGGATCAGCGCCGCGCCGACGGCGTAGAGCGCGAGTTGGTCCCAAGGGAGGTCGGTTGTCATCGGCATCGATTTATCCGCCCGATTACAGCCGCGAAGGTGTCGCGTCACTGAATGATCCACAGCCGCTGGCCGCACGCGTCTTGACGCGCGTTCCTGGAGAGTGGAACATATAGGGAACATTTGAGTCGTGACCCTATGACCGTATCGCCCTTTTCACCGCCCCGGCCGAGTGCCGAAGAGCTTGCCTTGCTTCGCGAGACCGTCGCGCGCGTCGCTGCGGCGCGCGGCCCGGTGCTGCCGTTCGGCGTCGGGCCGCTCGACCATCTGCTCGCGGGTGGCGGTCTCGACGGCGCGGGCCTGCACGAAGTCGCGGCGGCCTCGGCGAGCTGGAGCGACGATGCCGCTGCGACTTTGTTCGCTGCGGGTATCGCCGCGCGCTTCGCGGCGGCGCCGGGCGTTTCCGCTCTCTGGGCGCTGACGCGTTTCGACCTTTATGCGCCGGGGCTCGAACAGGCCGGTCTGGGGCCCGAGCGCATCCTCTATGCGCAAGGGACGAACGATCGCGAACTTCTGGCCATGTGCGAGGACGCGCTGCGCGATGGCGCGCTTGCCTGCGTCGTCGCCGAAGTGAAAGCCGCCGACCAGACTGCGACGCGCCGGCTGCAACTCGCCGCGACCGAAGGCAAGACGCCGATGCTGCTCTATCGTCGCTATCGGCGCTACGGCCAATGCCCGCTCACCGATCTTTCGCTGGCCTGCACGCGCTGGCGGATCGGCAGCCTCGCTTCGGCGCCCCTGACGATGCCCGGTGTGGGGCGCGGGCGTTGGTCGGTCGAGCTTGTCCGCCAGCGCGGCGGACCGCCATTCTCCCTCGAACTGGAGGCGTGCGATGACCAGGGTCGCCTCGCTCTTCCTGCCGCAACTCGCGATCGAGCGGTTGCGGCGGGCGGCGCCGATCTCGCGTTCGGGCACGCCGCCTGAGCCCGCGCGGCTTGGCCCGCGCCTCCCCGAACCCGTCGACGACAACCCCGGTGCCTGCTCGGTGCCGCGGGGTGGCGGCTGGCGACCCGGCGCGCGCTGGGCGCAAGACACGCGCCCCGACCAAGCCGCGATCGACGCGCTGCCAGCGCATCGGCGGCCGCCGATGCGCGAGCTCGCGCGGCGAAGCGAGGCGGCCACGCCGGTTTTTCGCACCTTGCGGAGCGACGATGGCGGAACGCCAGCGGGCGCTGCAATGCCGTTGCCTGCGCTTTGGGGAGCGCGGCCGACCATCCTCGTCATGCGTACAGGCCAGCGCGATATCGTGACCGCGGCGTGCCCGATCGCGCTCGATCTCGGCCTCGCCCCCGGCATGGCCGCGGCGCATGCGCGCGCGCTCGTCACCGACCTCGATGTGCTCGATGCGGCCCCCGAGGCCGATGCAGCCTGGCTGGACCGCCTTGCCTTGCACGCGGTGCGCCACTGGACGCCGACCGCTGCGGTGTCGGGCAGCGACGGACTCTGGCTCGACCTCACGGGCACCACCCATCTCTTCGGCGGCGAGACCCGCTTCGCGGCGCGGCTTCTATCCTTCCTGCGCCGTCTCGGTTTCACCGCTCGCGTTGCGATCGCGGGCACGGCCGGCGCCGCGCACGCGATCGCCCGTCATGGCGGCTCGGCGACTTTGGTCCTGCCGGAAGGAAGGGAGGGGGAAGCGCTGGGCGAGCTGCCGCTGCGCGCGCTCCGGCTTTCGCCCGAGGCGCTCACCGCCGCGGCGCGCTTCGGGATCGAGCGGGTCGCCGACCTCTACGCAATGCCGCGCGGGCCGCTGGCGCGGCGGCTCGGGCGCGGCGCGGTCGAGCGTCTCGATCAGGCGCGCGGCTTTTTGCCCGAACCGATCGTGCCTGTCGTGCCCTTCGAGATGCCGCAAGCCGAGCGGCGACTGCTTGAGCCGATCGCCACCGCCGAGGCGATCGAACAAGTGATCGGCGATCTGGTCGCCGACCTCATCGCTGACCTCGAAAAGCGTGGATTGGGCGTGCGCGCCGCGGTCCTGCGCTGCGAGCGCGTCGATGCGCGCGAACAGCTGATCGCGGTCGGAACCGCGCGCGCGACCCGCGATGTCAAACATCTCATACGCCTCTTCAGGCTGCGTATCGACCGGATCGAGCCGGGGCTCGGGATCGAGGCGATGATGCTCGCAGCGCCGCAGGTCGAAGCGCTGGCGCCCGAAGTCATCGCTTCGGCGCTCAACGACGGGCCGGGCGCGCCCGACATCGCGCCGCTCGTCGACCAGCTCGCGGGCCGCGCCGGCGCGGCCGCGCTGTTCCGTTTGGAAGGACGCGAGAGCGATGTGCCCGAGCGCGCGATCGGGCGGACGGGGCCGCTCGCCAAGCCCGCCGGTTGGCCCGCCTGGGTGCGTCCCGTCCGTGTGCTGGCGCGGCCCGAAGCGCTGTCGGGTGTCGTCGCGCTGCTCCCCGATCATCCGCCACGCCGCTTCGCGTGGCGCGGGCGCGCCTATCGCGTCGTCGCGGGCGACGGGCCCGAACGCATCCATGGCGAATGGTGGCGAACCACGCGCGAAATGTGGGCGGTGCGCGACTATTTCCGGGTCGAGGCCGAGAGCGGCGAACGCTTCTGGCTCTTCCGCCGTGGTGATGCGATCGAAGAAAACACCGGCGATTTGAGCTGGTATATGCACGGCGTGTTCGGATGACGGCCCCTGCCACGACCTACGTCGAGCTCCAGGTCACGAGCCATTTTTCCTTTTTGCGGGGGGCTTCGGCCCCCGAAGAATTGTTCGCGGCGGCTGCCTTGCTCGGACACACCGCGCTCGGGCTGTGCGATCGCGGAAGCGTCGCCGGCATGGTCCGCGGGCTCTCGGGGCAGGAAGCGACTGGTGTCCGCCTGATCCCGGGATCGCGCGTCGACCTTCGCGATGGGCGCGCGCTGCTGCTTTATCCGAAAGACCGCGCCGCCTGGTCGCGGCTGACCCGGCTCTTGTCGCTCGGCAAGGCGCGCGGCGGGAAAGGCAATTGCTGGCTCGACTGGCCCGATGTCGGCCTATGGGGCGAGGGGCTGGTCGCAGTCCTGCTCCCCGATGCCGCCGACGAGCGCACCCGCCTCGATCTCGGCGAACTGCGTGAGATGTTCGGAAGCGACGCCTATCTCGGGCTGTCGCTTCGGCGCCGGCCCGGAGACTTTGCGCGGCTGCGAGCGCTCGACACACTGGCCCGAGACATGGGCGTGCGCTGCGTCGCGATTGGCGACATCCTCTATCATTCGCCCGAGCGGCGGCCGCTGCAGGATGTGCTGACCGCGATCCGCGAAAAGACGACGGTCGATGCGCTCGGTTTCAAGCGCGAGCGCTTCATGGACCGCGCACTGAAGTCCCCCGCCGAAATGGAACGCCGTTTCGCGCTCTTTCCCGACGCGATCCAGGCGACCGCCGATATCGCGTCGGCGTGCCGCTTCGACCTTGGCGAGATTCGCTATCAATATCCCTATGAGGAAGTGATGGCGGGGCGCACCGCCCAGGAAGCGCTCGCCGCGCTCACCGAGGAAGGCGCGGCACGTATGTTTCCGGACGGCGTGCCCGACGCATATCGCAAGCAGATCGATCATGAGCTGCGCCTGATCGGCGAGCTTGGCTATGCGCCCTATTTCCTGACTGTGAACTCAATCGTCGCCGAAAGTCGGCGCCGCGGTATCTTGTGTCAGGGACGCGGGTCGGCGGCGAACAGCTGCGTCTGCTTCCTGCTCGGCGTCACCTCGATCGACCCGATCCGCCACGAGCTGCTCTTCGAGCGCTTCGTCTCGGGTGAGCGCAAGGAGCCGCCCGATATTGATGTCGACTTCGAGCATGAGCGACGCGAAGAAATCATCCAGTGGATATATGAGACCTACGGACGACACCGCTCGGCGCTGACCGCCGTGGTCACGCGCTACAGGACGCGCGGTGCGGTGGCCGAGGTGGGCAAAGCGCTCGGGCTGCCGCGGGACCTCACCAAGATGCTCACCGGCCTCGTCTGGGGCTGGTCGGTCGATGGCATCCCCGACGAGCAGATCGCGAGCCTCAATCTCAATGCCGACGATCATCGGCTACGGCTGACGCTCGATCTCGCGCGCCAGCTGATCGGGACGCCGCGGCACCTATCGCAACATCCGGGAGGTTTTGTGCTGACGCAGGAGCGCCTCGACGATCTGGTGCCGATCGAGCCCGCGCGGATGGAAGATCGGCAGATCATCGAATGGGACAAGGACGATATCGACGTCCTCAAGTTCATGAAGGTCGACGTGCTGGGCCTTGGGATGCTTGGCTGCATGAACCGCGCTTTCAATCTGCTCACCGAGCACAAGGGGATTTCGGTCGGTATGGCCGACCTGCAGGACGATGATCCTGCCGTTTATGGCATGATCCAGAAGGCCGACACATTGGGCGTCTTTCAGATCGAGAGCCGCGCGCAGATGTCGATGCTGCCGCGGATCAAGCCCAAATGCTTCTACGATCTGGTGATTGAGGTCGCGATCGTGCGGCCCGGACCGATCCAGGGTGACATGGTTCATCCCTATCTTCGCCGCCGAGAGGGCAAGGAAAAACCCGAATATCCCAAGCCTGAGCTCCGCGCCGTGCTCGAGAAGACGCTCGGCGTGCCGCTCTTCCAGGAGCAGGCAATGAAGGTCGCGATCGTCGGCGCGGGTTTCACGCCCACCGAGGCCGACCAATTGCGGCGGGCAATGGCGACCTTCAAGCTCACCGGCGGCGTGTCGCACTTCTACGACAAGCTCGTCGGCGGCATGGTCGAGCGCGGCTATCCGAAGGACTTCGCTGAACGTACCTTCAAGCAGATCGAGGGCTTTGGCTCTTATGGCTTTCCCGAAAGCCACGCCGCGAGTTTCGCTAAGATTGCATACGCCTCCTGCTGGATGAAGCATCATCATCCCGACGTCTTTTGCGCCGCGCTGCTCAACGCCCAGCCGATGGGCTTCTATGCCCCCGCGCAGATCGTGCGCGATGCGCGGAACCATGGCGTCGAGGTGCGGCCCGTCTCGATCAACGACAGCCATTGGGACTGCACGCTCGAGGAGAGCGGCGGCCGCCATCTTGCGGTGCGGCTCGGCTTCCGACAGGTGCGCAGCCTCGCCAATGTGCATGGCGCCGCGATCGTCGGGGCGCGCGGCGATGTGCCCTATAATTGTGTTGAGGATGTCTGGCGGCGCGCTGGCGTACCGCGCGCCGCAATCGAACGGATCGCCGAGGCTGATGGCTTCGCCTGTCTGTCGGAGGATCGGCGGCAAGGGCTCTGGAAGGTGCGGGGGCTCGGCGAAGCGCCGCTCCCGCTCTTCGCGGCGGCCGACGCACGTGAGGCCTCCTTCTCGCCCGAAGGGCTCGAGCCCGAGACGACGCTGCGCCCGATGACCGAAGGCCGCGAAGTGGTCGAAGATTATCGCACCCTGCAGCTATCGCTGCGGGCGCATCCATTAGCCTTCCTGCGCGATGATCTGGATGCCATGGGGATCGTCCGCTGCGCGGATCTCGCGCATATCCGCGATGGCCGGAACATTGAGGTTGCCGGAGTGATCCTCGTTCGCCAGCGCCCGGGTTCGGCGAAGGGCGTGCTCTTTGTTACTATTGAAGACGAAACCGGGATCGCCAACGGCATTCTCTGGCCCGATCGTTTCGATATCTACCGGCGGCCCGTAATGGCCGCATCGATGATCGCCATGCGTGGACGTCTTCAGAAGGAAGGCGAGGTCATCCACATCATCTGCGACCGGATCATCGACCAAGACGCGATGCTGCGGTCAATTGGGCAAACAGAGTTTACGGTCGCGCCGGGGCGCGGCGACGGGGCATCAAACGGTGGGGGGCCGGATTCCCGCGATGCTCCGCTGCGCATTCGCAGCCATGACTTCCATTGACGGCGACTCCTTCATTCTGGCTGCGATTATGATTGCCGCTCTGGCGCCGAGCGCCGATGGTCCGGCACGATGGCGCGCTGCGGAATTTACCTGTCGGCGCCCGGCAGATCTTGATGGAGTTACGGCGGAGAACGGGGGAGACGGTCAGATGCGTAGAGCTATAATGTCGGTCATGACGGTAGTGCTTGCGACGGGATTCGGGATCGGAGCGGCGCCACCGGCAAAGGCTTGGGGCAAGTTCGGGCATCTGACGATCTGCGATCTGGCGTATCGAAATCTCACGGACACGAGCCAAGCCGCCATCGGTGAAATCCTTCAGAGCCGAAGCGGCGGCATCACGGTGCGCGGGCGCGGCCGAATGCCCGACCAGCATTATACCGCCTTCAACTATGGCTGCCTTGAGGAAGACGAGGTGCCGCGCCGTTATCCCGACGATCATTTCATCAATGTTGCGCGCGACGTTCGGCAGATCGGCTCAGCCTGCACGGCAGGCGCCAGCTGCATCCTTGCCGGGATCGAGCGCGATTTCGCAACACTGAAGGATCGTTCCAAACCGCGCGAGGAGCGTGCTTTCGCGCTGATGGCGCTCGGCCACTGGGTCGGCGACATCCACCAGCCGCTCCATGTGTCGTTCGCTGACGACAAGGGCGGCAACGGCATCGATATCGCGCTCATCGGCAACTGCGGGACATCCCGCGAGGCGAAGCCAGATAATCTCCACGCGGTCTGGGATAAGTGCCTGCTCGACGCTGGCCTGTTCGAGCGCGTGCGCAAGCGCGCCGACTACAAGCCACAATGGAGCCGCTTCACTATTACCTATCGGGCCGTCGATACGATCCAGGCCAACCGTAATCTCACGGCCGTGAAAAGCTGGGTCGCGACGGTGCCCGCCGACTGGGCGAATGAATCCTACAGCATCACGCTCGCGCCGGGCACATCCTATTGCACGTCGGTCGGAACGAAATGCCAATATTCGTCGGCCTCGCTGACGAAAACAAACCCGAAGCGCGTCCAGCGGATCGACCAAGCCTATCTTGCCAGCTACCAGGGCGCTGCGTCCGAGCAGGTCGCGAAGGCGGGCTTTCGCCTGGCCCATCTCCTCAACCTGGCGCTCGATCCGGCCTATAGCGGGCCGACCTGAGGGGCGAGCGCGCGCCACGGCGCGCCCCTTTTCAGCGAAGACCGCGGTGCGCCCGCTCCTTGCGGTGCACGGAAACCTTCCCTCATTGGCTGCCTGGTTGCGGGGCTCGGCTCGCCTTGTGCCGTCAACCCCCTGCGGGGGTTCGCCCTCGCGTTCCGCTCGGTGACGGCGGCTCACGGCCCCTCCCTCCGGCGCCATCGGGGACGGTCCCCGAGCAGCAAAGGAGACATAAAATGGCAAGCATCGCAAATCTCACCGCCAAGGATGACGGCAGCTTCGAGGGCACCCTCGCCACCCTCATGGTCACTGCGCCAATTGCGATCGTTCCGAACGGCCGCAAAATGAAGGAAAGCGAACCCGACTATCGCGTCATCAGTCGCAAAAACGGCTTCGAACTCGGCGCCGGCTGGACGAAGACCTCGCAGGCTGGGACGGAATATGTCTCGGTTTCGCTTTCGGCGCCCGAACTCGGCCAGATTTTCTGCAACATTGCTAACGCGCCTGGCGACGATCCGTCGAAGAAGGTGCTGATCTGGAATGCGCCGAACTGATCCTCGCTCCGGTCCCGCCGCGGCGGGACCGGGGCCGCACCGTCGAAAAAAGAGCGGCAATGCGGCGACTATGATAATTCTGGACCATGCTCACGCTTCAAATTCCGCTGCTCGCTGAAGCCTTGGTAGGAGAAATCGCCGAGGCGGGCGATTGGATCATCGCCAATCTCGAGACGTCGATAAGCTGGCCAGTCGCATATCAACGACAGGAATATGCTGGCCGAACCTACTTCATCATCCCGCTCACGAAGGATCATTGTCCTGCGGTTGCCATTCGTCGCGGCGATGACACCCTACAGGAGAGCCGGTCCAGCTTGCTCCGTTTCCTCAGTGCCATGTCTTGGACACAAAGCGCTGGCGCGATCGTTCAATCCTTTTCCGGGGGCGGACTCCCCCGGCCCCAGCGCCGCGGAAGCGATTGGGGATTGAGCATAACCCCCGATCTGAACCTGACCTATTTGCCGGAACCGGAAGATCCAAGATCAGCGCTTGCGCTCGCCCTTATGCGCGAGGGGCGAGGCCTCAATCACCCAGCATATGCTTTCCTGTCTTTCTATCGCGTTCTGGAAGCGGCAATTCCCGCGGGTAAGGACCGACAAAACTGGGTCGATGAAAACATCGACGAGATTATGGATCATGGTGGCCGCAGTGCGCTGGAAAGACTTCGGGCGTCTGGTGTCGATGATCCTGGCGCCCATCTCTACAAATCGGGGCGCATGGCCATCGCGCACGCGCAGTCGGATCCCATCATAAATCCCGACGATGCATCAGATTACGATCGCATAGCTGGCGAACTCCCGATTATGCGAGGTTTGGCAGAACTCGCGATTGAGAGAATTTTGGGGGTGAAGACAAGATCAACGATCTATCGCGAACATCTATACGAGCTTCGTGGCTTTAAAGAGCGGCTCGGCGCTGCCGCCGTCGCATCCATTAGCACCGGAGCGCCTCCTGCCGATGGCGCCGAAATCGACATGCCGTCCATAGATGTCGAGCTGCGTCGCAAAGAGCCTTATCCACCGCTACATGCGATGACGCCGGTACATGCCCAGCAAGTGGGTTCCTCCTTGGTAGCCGTTTTCAAGTCTCAGGATGAGATTATCGAACTCACGCTAACATTGGACTTTGCTGACGAGCGACTTCGTTTCGACTGGGCCAAGGACATCGACGGCCATGACGATGGGTCTTCGCTTGCCGCCGCGGATGCCGCTACGCTTTCGCGGTTTTTACTTGAATATATCGGGAACGGTGAACTGCACATCTACGAGAGCGAAACCCGCGTCTTGCTTGGCCGTGTCGAAGCGTTCCTCCCTAACAACTATTTTGCCAATCACGACGGAATGAACGCGCGCATAAAAGCGTGGGAAGCCGAAGCCGATAAACGGCGAGCTGCCGGTCACTAGGGCCGTGGGTTCGCGATCGCGCAGGGTAGCGAGAACCGGATCCTGACCAAGCGGACCCTCCCTGCTCTCGATTGCCGCTAATCCCTAGGCCGAGGTCGGGCCTCCTTCAATCAACCCGCAAGGGGTCCCTGCGCTGCGCTTGGGCCTTCGCTTCGCTGCGGTGATTGCGGCCCGTCCCCGTCCGGCGGGGCGACTGTCGAGCGGGAAGGGTCCCGCTCCCGGACAGGAGCCTCGATATGCCGCTTTCCACTGCTCAATCGCTCGGCTGGAACCTCGCCCGCACGATGATGACCATCATCGTCCTGATCGAAACAAGCCGCGGATATTCGGTGATGCCGCTCGATGAATTCGACGGCGATCCCAGCTGCATCGTCTGCGAATATGACCCGTTCAGCCGCTGATCCTTCGATATTCGCCCCAAGGTGGTTCCACTTCCGGTTCCGCCTTCGGGGCGTTTTTGCTATGGACGGAAAGCAGATTGCGCTGAGGTGGTGGTGGCGAGCGCGTCCGACAGGAGGACGCTTGTGACCTTGATGATCATCCTCGGCGGTTTCGCTGCTCTCTACATGATTGCACTATTGTTCCGGCTCGCGGTTCATGCCTTGCCGATCTATGTCGGCGTCGGCGCTGCGCTATTTCTGCACGGCCAAGGCTATGGTTTGCCGGCCGCCATTGTCGCTGGCTTCATCGCGGGCCTCGCTGCCTACCTTGCCGGACGGGTTCTTCACGCATCGATACGGTCGCCACTGCTGCGGCTGTTGCTCGCCGTCATATTCGCCACGCCTGCGGGCTTCGCTGGATATCAGGCGGTCGCCGGACTCGCCGGCTTGCTGATCGACGATGGCGGGTGGATACGCGGACTTGCTATCGCGGGCGGCCTCGCGACCGCCACGACGGCATGGCGGAGCCTGGTTGGGTCGCGGAACAGCGCTGATCGCGAGACCCGCCCGGACGTAAACACCATTCTCCCTTTGGCGCCATAGACGAGCATCGTCTCAGCTCCGCCCGGCCAGTTCGATCCATTTTCCCATCGCCGTACCAGCATGGCCTCGTGACATGCGAGATCTGGCAGCAAGCCGCTGACGCTGGAACCGCTTGCCGCAACGGCGCGCCTTCGGCTTTCTTCCCCCGGCGTGCCGCCGTTCCTCGCGAAACAAGAAAGCCGAACCTTGCCGTCCTTCGCTTTGCTGCGGGCCCTACGGGCTGCAGCGCCGTCCCCTTGCCGCCCGTCGATCCGCATCGAGGCCGCGCTGGTGCGGCCCGAGTTGAAAGAAGGAAATTCACATGACCAAGATCGGCAGCTTCACCAAGACCGCCTCTGGCGAATTTCAGGGCGAAATCGTCACCCTGTCGGTACAGGCGAAATCGGTTCGCATCGCACCGGACGAAAATGCGAGCGGCAATGCTCCCAGCCACCGCGTCTTCATCGGCGAGGCCGAAGTCGGCGCCGCGTGGAGCAAGACCACTCAGGACAAGCGACCCTATCTCTCGGTCAAGCTCGACGATCCGACCTTTACCGGTCCGATCTTCGCGCAGCTTTTCGCGGGCGAAGGCGACAACCACGATCTCGTCTGGTCGCGGCAAAGCCGCCGCGACCATTGAGGGCATCGCATCGGTATCGCCGTCCGGTTCCAGCCGGGCGGCGATATCTTCAAATTGAAGCCTTCTCCCGGCGGATTTTGCACCAACTGCGCTAAGTATCGATGGTTCAGACGCCGGTAACCAGGAGCAGGGTCGCTGTGGAGGCCGGACGAATGCCCTGACTTTGCACTCACTTAGCTTCGGGAGGTGCGCATGCCACATGCTGTCGACTGGCGGTCCCCAGATTTTCTGAAAATATTCGAACTATATGATCGGGCCGATTTCGCGCAGGAATTCCTGCGCCGGAACCCGCGCTACCGCGCTGCCTATCAGAGGGCTGCCGCTCCACGACGCCCAGGCGCGGCGCTCGGCCGCCTCGCGCGCCACTGGGGGTTGGTTTTTCGCCGTTGATCCCGACGCCAGCGCCGACGACGGACCGGCACTCTGGCGACCCGACATCTGCTGCGACCTTGCCATGGCCGCTCCCGGACCAACGGTTTTCTCCGGGATGACATTGTCTGCGGTCGCCGCTGCGGGCGGCGTTGCGGCCGAACTAATCTTCCACCGCGAGTGGCATCTCGTTTTTCTGATCGCAGGCCGGCGCCATCGCCTGTCGATCGCTGATTGCCGCGGTGACGAGACACTGGCGTATGTCATCCCGGCCGACCCGCATCTCAGCCAGCGCCAAGCGGCAACCGGCGCAATCCATCGCTGCCTCGCCAGCACCTCGGTTCCGGCGACCGGGCAACCCGGGCCGACCGAGCGCTGGCGGCTGGTTCAATGGCTCCGCACGCTCGACGGCCTCGATGCGAAACTGTCGCCCCGCGATCTCGCCGCGACCCTGATCACTCCCGACGCGAGGCATTATTCTGCGGCCGAGTGGGACGCATCGAGCGAGCGCCGGCGAATCGCGCGCTGGCAGCGCGGCGCCATCGCCATGCGCGACGGCGGCTATCGCGCGCTGCTCGGCGGGTCCTGATCGGGACATTCTGACGAGCCTCACTTTGTCCGTTCCGAAATACGGCCCCGATTCACGATTGTCGCCTCCTGCCCGCCGGCCTCCTCCTTGGTGTCCGGCGCGGTCTCAGGAGACCCTTGATGAGCGATTTTGCCGCCCCCCTTGTCCCGCGCTTTCTCAGAACCCCCGACGCCGCCGTCCATCTCGGCCTTTCCGCGCGCACGCTTGAAAAACACCGCTGCTACGGGACCGGGCCGACCTACCGGAAGCTCGGGGGACGCATCGTCTACGCGATCGACGATCTCAACGCCTGGGCCGAACTCGGCCGCCGCCACTCGACCTCCGATCCGGGCCAAGGCACCGTCCATCCCGCACGTCCGGTGCGCCGTTGATGTGCAGCGCGTCCGCTCCGCTGACGGTCGCCGCGGCCGCCGCCCCGCTCACCGATCCGTCGCAACGCGGCGGTCTGACTGAGGTCGAATTGACCTGGATCGAGGCGCGTCTCGAGCAGTGGATACGCTTCGGACGAATCGCCGCCGAGCGCATCCTCTCCCGCAGCGCGAAGGTCGTCGCCTTCCGTCCCGGCGCGACATTCGCCTTCGTCCGTTGGACGTCGAACGACTATGGCACGATCCATTCGAGCATCGCGATCGTGACCGCGGTGGATGCGAAATCGCCCTATGCGACGCTGCCGTTCGTCCTTCCGGGTGGCGACATCCTGCTTCGTATCGATGGCTGGCCGAAGGTTCAGAAGGTTCTCGAAGCCATCGACGATGTTGAGGCCGCGGGTATCGAGGCCTGCGACGCGGCGCCCGATCATTGGCGGCACGTCGGCAATCGGATCGCAGCCGGCATGCCGGTCCGCGCCTATAGCCGCGACCGACACGCCGCCTGGCTACGCCGGCGGGCGATCGAGTCATGAACCGCCGCTATTTGCGCGCGACGGTGGCGGCCGCTTCGCTGTTTACCGGGCTTTTTGCCGCGATCGCCTGGCTGTCGCCAGCGCCGCGCCTCATCTGGAATGCGAGCGCGAGTGCGCCGATCGGACTTTACGCGATCGAACCGGGCGCGCAGCCGAAGCACGACGATCTCGTAGCGATCATGCCGCCGGCACCGCTTGGCGCCTGGCTAGCCGAGCATCACTATCTTCCGCGCGGCACGCCGCTGCTGAAGCGCGTCGCGGGCCTTCCGGGCGCGCGGATATGCCGCTCGGGCGCATTCGTTACGATCGACGGCACGGGTGTCGCCAGCGCGCAGGAGCGCGATCGTGCGGGCCGCCCGCTGCCGATCTGGCTCGGCTGCCATGTCGTCGGCACCGACGAACTCTTCCTTCTGAACGCCGCCGCCGGCAGCCTCGACGGCCGATATTTCGGGGCGTTGCCGGCAGCCGGCCTGATCGGCGCCGCGCATCCCATCTGGACGCGCGATGCGCCCGGGGCGCCGCTGCGCTGGCGCTGAATGCCCTCCAAGCCACCTTTAACCTCAACCAGCCAGGAGAATATTCATGATCATCGGGACCTTTCGTCGTGACGTCGACAGCTACACCGGCCGCATCCAAACGCTCTCAATCGACGCCGAAATCAATATCCGTCGCGCTCCTCTCTCTGAGGTAGAAAACGCGCCTGCCTGGCGCGTTTTTCTCGGCGACGCCGCAGCTGGGGTCGAGATTGGCGCGGGTTGGGTACGCTCCGGATCGCGCGGCATCTATCTCGCGCTGCAGATCGACGACCCTCTTCTAACAGCTCCCCTGCGAGCCAATCTGTTCGACTCCCGTAAGGCTCATGACGAGCATGTCCTTCTGTGGTCGCGCGCCGATGCGCCCGGGAAGGACTGAGACATGGTGACGGCGCGGCGCCCACGCTTCGCAATCGCGCTGCACGGCGCAGCCTCGATTGGCGCCGCGCTGGCAGCCGTTGCAATGCCGGCTCCATGCCTTGCCGCTGCAGTTGCGGCACCGGAACCCGCGCATCCCTATGCCGGTCCGGTCGCCGAAGCCGCGCAGCGGTTCGGCATTCCTGAACTCTGGATCTGGCGCGTCATGCATGCGGAAAGTCGAGGAAAGCAGCGAGCCGTCTCGCATGCCGGTGCGATGGGTTTGATGCAGATCATGCCTGCGACCTGGAGTATGCTCTCGGCGCGCCACGGGTTGGGCAACGACCCGTTCGATGTGCGCGCCAATATCCTCGCCGGCGCGGCCTATTTGCGCGCGATGTGGGACCGGTATCGCGACATCGGTTTGATGCTCGCGGCCTATAATGCAGGCCCTGGACGCGCCGATGCTTATGCAGCCGGGCGGCGCGGCCTGCCCGCCGAAACCGTCGCCTATGTCGGCAAGATTGCTCCCGAGCTTGGTATTGTGCGCGGAGCGCCACCCGCTACCGCACCTGCTCTCGCGCCGCCCGGCTGGCGCGTCGCATCGCTCTTCGCCCCGGGCGCGGAAGCCGCGGTGACGCGCGATTCCCCTGCCGCAGTAGTCCAGCCGGATCGCAATGGCAGTGCATCGCTGCCGCATTCGACCAGCGCAGGGACTGCACAGAGCTCGCTGTTCGTCCCGCTCTCGGGTGCGGCTGAATGAGCAGGGTAGACGCCTCCACTGTCGTCGCTTTTGCCTTCGCAGCGAGAGTCTTTTTGGTCGGCTGGAGGGTGAATTTGGGAGGGCGAGATAAAAGACGTGCCAGCTTGCGGCACGTAGGTGGTTGGTTTGCGGCTATATTCTCATATGGCATCCACGCAGCCGCGCCATATGTTCCGCAACTTTCTTGTTATTTTCCCGTAGCTTGATGTCAGGCTTCGTGCGGATGACCAGCAACGACAGCGATTTTCGTGTTCGGCCGGGAAGAGGGCGCGATGCGGGGCGGGGGTCGGCGGCCAAGGGCCAGCGGCTCGCCGCGCAGGTACGTCGCGCGGCGGCGCGGCAAGGGCTGACGCCGCTGCGCAAGGGTGCGCGGGGTGGGACGCAGCGGCTGGGGCGCGGTCGGCGCGCGGTCGCGATGGCGCACTTTCGCGCCAATGGTCGGCGCGTCGTCGTCAAGGCGCGCCTCGTTCGTCACAAGGGCATGCGCTTTCGCGCCGCGCCGCTCGCCAAGCATATCGCCTATCTCGAGCGTGAAGGCGTGACCCGCGACGATCGGGCCGCCTCGATGTTCGACGGCGATGGCGATGCCGCCGATCGCGACGCCTTCGCCGCGCGCTGTGAAGGCGACCGGCACCATTTCCGCTTTATCGTCAGCCCCGAAGATGCGGCAGACCTCGACGATCTTAGATCGTTCACGCGCGACCTGATGAAGGACATGGCGACAGACCTTGGCACGTCGCTCGACTGGGTTGCCGTCGACCATTGGAACACCGACAATCCCCACATCCATATCCTCGTGCGCGGCGTTGCCGACGACGGGGGCGATCTGGTGATCGACCGCGCCTATATCAGCGAAGGGCTGCGATATCGGGCCGAGGAACGCGCGACGCTCGAGCTTGGCGTGCGCAGCGAGCGCGAGATCGGCCAGGCGCTGGCGCGCGAAGTCGACGCCGAACGCTGGACAAATCTCGACCGCCGAATCGAGCGCGCGAGCGCCGAGGCGGGCGGCATGCTCGACCTGCGTCCCCGCGGCGAAGGCGATCGCGCTTCGGACGGCTTATTGCGGGGCCGCGCCGCCACGCTCGAACGCCTTGGGCTCGCAGAGCGGATCGGACCTGCGGTATGGATCATTGACCCCGCTGCCGAGCGAACATTGCACGACCTTTCCATTCGCGGCGACATCATCAAGACGATGCACCGCGCGATGCGGCAGGGCGGCATATCGTTCGATGCTGCAGCGCTCGCTATTCACAGCGATATACCAGCCAATCCGGTCGCCGGGCGGCTGATGGCGCGCGGTCTCGACGACGAGTTGGCCGGCTCGGCCTATGCGATTGTCGACGGGACCGACGGCCGCGCCCACCACATCCGCTTCGACGATCTCGAATGGACAGGTGACGCCGCTACAGGCGCCATCGTCGAACTGCGAAGTTGGGAGGGACGCGACGGAAAGACGCGATCTTCGCTGGCGCTGCGCTCCGACCTCCCGCTCGGCGAGCAGATCGGCGCCCGCGGGGCAACCTGGCTCGATCGCCAACTCGCTGCGCCGGAGCGCGCGGTCGCAGGGTCTGGCTTCGGCCTTGCGGTGCGCGATGCGATGGAAGCGCGTGCGAAGTTTCTCGAACGCGAGGGCCTCGCGCGTCGGCGGGGCGCGCGCCTGATCCTCGCCAGCGATCTGATCGAGACGCTGAAACGCCGTGATCTTGAGGCGGCGCAGGAGGCCATCGCCGCGCGAACGGGGCTTGCACATCGTCCGTCGGCAGCGGGCGAGCATGTGAGCGGCATCTACCGCGAGCGCGTGTCGCTCGCCTCGGGGCGCTTCGCCATGATCGACGATGGTCTTGGCTTCCAGCTCGTGCCCTGGCGCCCCGCCCTCGACCAGCATCTGGGAAAACATATCGCCGGCGTCGTCGCGCCCGGCGGCTCGATCGACTGGTCGCTGGGGCGCGGTCGAGGGATCGGCATTTGACCGGGAAAGGACAAGCCAATGAATGACCGCATCTTATGGGGACAGATTGCCGCCGTTGCTTCGATCGTGACCGCGGCTATCTGGACCGCAACACAATGGACCGCAGCGTCGCTCGGCTATCAGCCCGAGCTTGGGGCGCCTTGGTTCCGGGTCGATACCTATCCCGTTTATCCGCCGCCGGCTTTCTTCTGGTGGTGGTTTGCTTTCGATGCCTATGCGCCGGCCATCTTCCTGAAAGGGGCCGGCATCGCCGCCTCCGGCGGGTTTCTTTCAATCATCGTCGCGATCGCGATGTCGGTGTGGCGTGCACGCGAACGTCGACGCGCCGAAACCTATGGCTCGGCGCGCTGGGCCAGCGAGCGCGAGATCCGAAAGGCCGAGATGCTTGGTCCCGACGGAGTCATTTTGGGCCGCATCGGCAGCGCCTATCTTCGGCATAACGGCGCCGAGCATGTGCTTTGTTTCGCCCCGACGCGTTCGGGCAAGGGCGTCGGCCTTGTCGTACCGACGCTCCTGACGTGGCCGGGAAGTTGTATCGTTCACGACATCAAGGGCGAGAATTGGCAACTGACCGCCGGCTTCCGCGCCCGACATGGCGCGTGCTGCTCTTCGATCCGACCAATCGTGCGTCGGCGGCCTATAATCCGCTTCTCGAGGTCCGACGCGGTGAATGGGAAGTGCGCGACGTGCAGAATGTCGCCGACGTGCTCGTCGATCCGGAAGGCAGCCTCGAAAAAAGAAACCACTGGGAGAAGACAAGTCACGCGCTGCTCGTCGGGGCGATCCTCCATGTCTTGTACGCCGAACCCGACAAGACGCTGGCCGGTGTGGCCGCTTTTCTTTCCGATCCGCGTCGGCCCATCGCATCGACCCTGCACCGCATGAAGGCGACCCGTCATCTTGGCGACCGCCCGCATCCGGTCGTGGCGGCGGCGGCGCAGGAATTGCTCAACAAGAGCGAGAATGAGCGGTCGGGCGTGCTATCGACCGCCATGTCCTTTCTCGGGCTCTACCGCGATCCGGTCATCGCGGCAGTGACCGGTTCGTCCGAATGGCGCATCGCCGATCTCATGGACGATGCCCTGCCGGTGTCTCTCTATCTGGTCGTTCCCCCGGGAGACATCAGCCGTACGAAGCCGCTCATTCGCCTGATTCTCAATCAGATCGGTCGCCGCCTGACCGAAGAGCTGGGCCCCCGAGCGCGGCCGCGGCGTCTGCTTTTGATGCTCGACGAATTCCCGGCGCTCGGCCGCCTCGATTTCTTCGAAAGCGCGCTCGCCTTCATGGCGGGATACGGGATCAAGGCGTTCCTGATTGCCCAGTCCCTGAACCAGATCGAAAAGGCTTATGGGGTCAACAATGCGATCCTCGACAATTGCCATGTGCGCGTGAGCTTCGCGACAAATGACGAACGAACCGCGAAGCGAATTTCGGACGCTCTCGGCACCGCGACTGAGATGCGCGCGATGAAGAATTACGCGGGCCATCGCCTCTCGCCCTGGCTCGGCCATCTCATGATCTCGCGAACCGAAACCGCCCGAGCACTGCTAACCCCCGGCGAGGTGATGCAGCTCCCCGCGAACGAGGAAATCGTGATGGCCGCCGGCGTGGCGCCGATCCGTGCCCGTAAAGCGCAATATTACCGCGACCGCCGCATGAACGATCGTATTCTGCCGCCTCCTGCGGTGGGCGGCTCGCCGAAGCCGCGGCGCGACGATTGGTCGATCCTTCCGACGCCTGCGAGGCCCGCCGAATCCGCTGAGGCTCCGGCCGAGGCGGAAGAGACTGGAAACGACGCGGCCAACGCCGGTATTCGCCAGGAACCCGAATTGCCGGTGCACGAGAATATTGCACCGCCGCCGCCTGCCCCGAGCGGCGAGTTCGATTTTGGCGAGAGCGACGGGCAGGGCGACGCCGCGCGGTTGCGGCAAGCCGCCGACCGCCAGATGGCGCGCAATGCGCGCACCGCGTCGCTCGATCCGAATGACGGGATCGACCTGTGACCAAGCCACACATCAAACAGACGTTCCGGCTCGATGCCGAACTTGTCCGGCTCGTCGCCGAACGCGCACGGCAGCGACGCGTAACGCGGACCGAGATCGTCGAGGCGGCGCTCGCTTCGCTGCTATCAGCCGACCATGAAGAGCGTCTCGAAGCGGCCCTCACGCGGCGGATCGACAAGCTGGCGCGCGGTGTCGATCGCCTCGAATGGAACATCGACCTTGCCAACGAAGCCTTCGCGCTGTTTGTCCGTTTCTGGCTGACGAGCACCCCGCCTCTGCCCGACGCGGCCGGACCGGCAGCGCAGGCGACCGGGAAGAAGAGATGGGAAGGTTTTGTGGACTCCTTGAGCCGCCGTATGGAGAGCGGTCCGCGGCTCGCCGACGAACTGTCGCGCGACATTTCGCCCGGCACTCACTCCGGACCCTCTTCGAAATAGGCCCGCAGCCGGTGCGACGTCTCGGGGCGCAGCCTGATAAAGCTGCGGCGGGCGTCCATCAGATCGGGAATGCGGTCGATGAGGCCAGCGTCGCACATTTTCGGGACAAGCCGAAGGGCGCTGCTCATCGAGGTGGTCGTCATGAGGCACAGCGCGCTCGTCGCGAGCGGTTTTCTGAGAACTTCATGGATGAACAGGTCCATCAGCATTTCCCAGGTTCACCGAACAACTCCTCCGCCCCGAGCAGCTGACGTCGCAGCATTCGCCGACGCATGGTGGCTCGTGCGTTTTCCAACGCTGCATCAATGCCCTTATCTGTTTCCGGCCTCGGCGATTTTAGGATCACGCCCGCTGTTCGCTGTCGCTGATCGGCGATCTTATCGCGGCACGTGATGTGACGGGTGTTGCTGGCACCGACAACTATATGATCGACCAGATTGATGTCGAGCGACCGCGCGATCGCGTCGATGTGCTGCGTCGTTCGCTTGTCCTCCTCGCTCGGGGTCGGATCGCCGCCCGGATGATTGTGGATAAGGATGATGCCTGCAGCATTCAACTCAAGCGCGCGTCGGAAGATCGTCCGTGGATAGAGGGCGAGGTGGGCGAGCGTTCCATTTTGCAGACATTCGTCGGCTATCAGCCGGTGGCGGCCGTCGAGGAAGAGAATCCGAAGTGTTTCGTCCCTGAGAGACCCCATCGACGCAATGAGATAGCGGCGAAGGTGGGGGTCCATCGGATCGATCGGCACGGCATCCAGATCCCCCCGCATCGCTTCGAGAAATATATCGTGCGCGCGGTGCAGCATGACCGCCACCTTCGAATCTTCCCCGAGAACCCGCGTGAGAGCCTCGATCGGTTGCGACCAAATATTAGCGAGACTGCGAAATTCGGCCAGCAGCGCTGAGGCTATCGCTTCGCTGCCGTCGGGTTCGATCGCCGAGATAAAGGCACCCAGGAGGGATCGCTGCCGTTCCGTGCTAACCGTTGTTGATGCCGCCAGGTTGCCACGACGAGTAGCGGCGCCAGAGGCCAGGAGCCGGCAACTTGCATCGTCAGATAGGCCGCGGAGTGCAGGTCGATCTCGATCGCGCGTGTCGAATGCGCGAGAAGCGGTAGGAATTGCAGCGCCGCCGCAATCATTGGCCAGAACCGATGCGCCAACAGCGCGATGGCCAGCGTCGCTACAGCCGCGAGGATATCGATCAGAAGGTGCCCCGTATCCACCGCAAGATATTGCACTGGAACAAATAAGTGCAGGGCCTGATCGGTCAAAAGCATGGCGACCAGAACCGCTGCCATCGCACGTTCGGGGCCGCCCCCTTTGCGCACCGCATAGACGAGGGCCACCAGCAGGATTGTCACGAAGAAGGCGATCCGCAGCATCATGATCACAGACCATGCCGATGGCTCCTGGTCAATCTCATCGAAGATCAGAGACATGGGCTGCCGAATTTGGCGCGATCTCCGGGCACTCGTGCAGATCGAGCCCCGCAGTCTCGCGGCCGATTACGGCAAGCTCGCCATGGACGCGCAATATGTCACCACTGACGCCGACGAGCGCAACTTGCGCCTTGGCGAGCCGCTGGATGGTCGCATGACCTCTGGCGGCGGGGACGCCAATCGTGTCCCGGCGTGCGGTCACCACGGTCGCCATCAGAGACGATACGGCGATCAAGGCATCGTCGATCTGGATTTCAGCGGCGGGCACCGCCTTTTGCAGCCGCGCTGCATTGAGATTGATTGGTTGGGTCATAACTTCTCCTTTCCGAAGACGCGGCGCGTTTCGGTTCGATGAACAGCAGGACGAGGGAGTTAGTTGGAGAGCAGCCGCGTCAGCGTTTGGCCAATGGCGAGACCGGCAAGGATGATGAGGAGCAGGAACAGCAATATCGCCGCCATGATCGTCATCCGCTTTGCTGGTTTGTCATCGCGCCTCCAGAAATTCCCGAACGGCGGGCCGGTGCCCGATTGTTCGGCGTCGGTTCCGAGGCTGGCTAGCAGTCCCGGGTCGTCGGCCGAACGTCCGTCTGGAAAATGGGATGGCACCAGCCGTGGCGGTTGGGGAAGTATGATCGGATCACATGGTATCTGATCATAGGTCCTTTTCAGGCGCGCGTAGATGATGGCAGTCTCGTCGCGGCCTGAGGCGCCCAGGATATCGCGCGCCGCGGTGAGCCTGAGATCGACGGCCTGCTTGGAAATGTCGAGATCGCGGGCGATCATCTTCGAGGTCTTGCGTTCGAGCAGGAGGTCGAGGCAGACGCGCTGCTTGTCCGTCAAGCGCGCCCAGCGTTCTTCCTCAGTAGATGGGTGCGACCCCGAATCACTCATTGTTACACTCTTGTCAAAATCGGACGCGGTGCAAGGTCCGGGGAGCGATTCGTTGTCATTTCGGGCAAAGTCGCTGAGAGGCACCTACGCCAATCCCTGTCATTCTACGCCACAGTACGACGGCATCAGAAGCCTGTTGTAAAACCGCTTTTCGTGCGTCTCTTACTCGTCCCCGTCGAGCCGGACACTCCCGTCCGCTCCAGGAAACGGGGTCCCCGATGGGCACAGAATCGCACCGGCCGGAGGCACATCGGCGAAGCGCACGGATGCTGCGCACGGCGATGGGCGGGCCGATCGCAGGCTGGCTCGCTGATGCCGCCGTTATCGAAATTATGCTCAATCCCGATGGTCGCCTGTGGATCGATCGGCTCGGCGCGGGGATCACCGATAGCGGCGTGACGATGGCTGCCGCCGATGGCGAGCGCATCATTCGTCTAGTCGCCCATCATGTCGGCGCGGAGGTTCACGCTGGCGCGCCCCGCGTGTCTGCGGAGCTGCCGGAAAGCGGGGAGCGGTTCGAGGGGCTGCTACCGCCGGTGGTGACCGCCCCCACCTTCGCCATCCGCAAGCCGGCGGTCGCGATCTTCACGCTGTCCGATTACGCGGACGCCGGCATCATGTCGGAGCGGCAAGCCGCGCTGCTCCGCAATGCGGTCGCCGAGCGGAAAAATATCCTTGTCGCTGGTGGCACCGGAACCGGCAAGACCACGCTCGTCAATGCGCTGCTCGCGGAGGTTGCGGGCAGCGAAGACCGAATCGTCCTCATCGAAGACACGCGCGAGCTCCAATGTGCCGCGCCCAATCTCGTCGCGATGCGGACCAAGGACGGCGTCGCCTCGCTCTCTGAACTTGTTCGCTCTTCGCTGCGCCTCCGCCCCGATCGTATCCCGATCGGTGAGGTGCGCGGCGCCGAGGCGCTCGAGCTTCTGAAGGCGTGGGGCACCGGACATCCGGGCGGCATCGGCACGATCCATGCCGGCAGCGCCCTCGGCGCGCTGCGGCGGATGGAGCAGCTGATCCAGGAAGCCGTCGTCACGGTGCCGCGCGCGCTGCTCGGCGAAACGATCGACGTGGTCGCAGTGCTGGTTCGCGACGGCGCCGGGCGGCGGCTTGCCGAACTCGCGTGCGTCGACGGGCTCGATCCCGCGACCGGCGAATATCGCCTCGCTCTCCATACCACCGATCCTGAAGGAGCATCATGATGACAAAACAGACGAAGCGCCGCTTGCTCGCGGGCACCACGCTCGATCGTTTCGGGGTCGCCGCCGTGACCGCTGCGGGCCTGATCTATACCGCGCCGGCTTATGCCGGTGGCTCATCGATGCCGTGGGAAGCCCCGCTCCAGTCGATCCTCGAAAGCATTGAGGGGCCGGTCGCGAAGATCGTCGCGGTGATCATCATCATCGTGACCGGCCTCAGCCTCGCTTTCGGCGACACGTCGGGCGGTTTCCGCCGGCTGGTCCAGATCGTGTTCGGCCTGTCGATCGCCTTCGCGGCATCGAGCTTCTTCCTCTCCTTCTTCTCCTTCGGGGGCGGGGCGCTCGTCTGATGAGCGAGGACGGCGGCACGCCCGGCTTCTTCGCGCCGGTCCACCGCGCGCTCGCTGAGCCGATCCTGCTCGGCGGCGCGCCGCGGAGCCTCGCGATCGTCAACGGCACGCTCGCGGGCGCGATCGGCCTCGGCCTTCGCCTCTGGATCGCCGGCCTCGCCATCTGGGCGATCGGCCATGCGCTGTCGGTCTGGGCGGCGCGCCACGACCCGCAATTCGTCGACGTCGCCAGGCGTCACCTCAAATATCCGAACTGGATGCGGCCATGATGAACCTTTCCGAATATCGATCGAAATCCGCCTGCCTCGCCGACTTTCTCCCTTGGGTCTGCCTGGTGGCGGAGGGCGTGGTGCTCAACAAGGACGGCTCGTTCCAGCGCACGGCGCGCTTCCGCGGGCCCGACCTCGACAGCGCCACGCCCGCCGAACTCGTCGCGGTCACGGCACGGCTCAACAATGCGCTGCGCCGACTGGGATCGGGCTGGGCGGTGTTTGTCGAGGCGCAGCGCGTCGCGGCCCAGGATTATCCAGTGTCCGACTTTCCCGATCCCGTGTCGGAACTCGTCGATGTCGAGCGCCGCGAACAGTTTCGCGAGGAGGGCGCACATTTCGAGAGCTTCTATTATCTGACCTTGCTCTGGATGCCGCCCGCGGAAGAAGCGGCGCGCGCCGAAGCCTGGCTCTATGAGGGCCGCTCGAAGAGTGGCGTCGATCCGAAAGAATTGCTCGCGAGTTTTGTCGATCGCACCGACCGGCTGCTGCATCTCGTCGAGGGTTTCATGCCCGAGGCCGAATGGCTGGGTGACGGCGACACGCTGACCTATCTCCACAGCTGCGTCTCGACCCAGGTCCAGCGCGTCCGAGTGCCCGAAACGCCGGCTTACCTTGATGCGCTTCTCACCGACGAGATGGTCACCGGCGGTCTCGAGCCAAAGCTTGGCGACCATCATCTACGCACGCTCACCATCACCGGTTTTCCGAGCGTCACCTTCCCGGGTCTGCTCGATGAGCTCAACCGTCTCGCCTTCGGCTACCGCTGGTCGACGCGCGCGGTGATGCTCGACAAGACCGATGCCACCCAACTGCTGACGCGCATCCGCCGGCAATGGTTCGCCAAGCGCAAGTCGGTCGCCGCCATCCTCAAGGAGGTGATGACCAACGAGGCCTCGGTCCTGATGGACAGCGACGCCTCGAACAAGGCGGCCGACGCCGACATGGCCTTGCAGGAACTGGGCGCAGATCATGCGGGCATCGCTTATGTCACGGCGACCGTGACGGTCTGGGACCGTGACTCCGCACTTGCCGCCGAGAAGCTGCGGCTGGTCGAGAAGGTCATCCAGGGCCGTGACTTCACCTGCACCGTCGAGGGCGTGAACGCGCTCGAGGCCTGGCTCGGGAGCCTTCCGGGTCACGTCTATGCCAATGTCCGCCAGCCCCCGATCTCGACGCTAAACCTTGCCCATCTCATCCCGCTGTCGGCGGTGTGGGCCGGGGCGGAACGGGACGAGCATTTCGGTGATGCCCCCTTGCTTTACGGCAAGACCGAAGGCTCGACGCCGTTCCGTTTCGCGCTGCATGTCGGCGACGTCGGCCACACGCTTGTCGTCGGACCGACGGGGGCCGGCAAGTCGGTGCTGCTCGCGCTGACCGCGATGCAATTCCGCCGCTACCCCGGAAACCAGATCTTCGCCTTCGATTTCGGCGGCTCGATCCGCGCCGCGGCG
This sequence comes from Sphingopyxis sp., assembly GCF_050725655.1. GTDB lineage: Bacteria > Pseudomonadota > Alphaproteobacteria > Sphingomonadales > Sphingomonadaceae > Sphingopyxis. The sequence goes on from NZ_JBOHHT010000089.1 coordinate 186,194, forward strand.
CTCGCGATGGGCGGCGACTGGCAGGATCTCGGCGGCGCGCTCGCCGACGAAGGCGGCGGGGTCGCCTTGCAGCCGCTCGCGCGGATCGACGAGGCCGGCGAACGCGCCTGGGCCGCCGAATGGCTCGCCGGGCTGCTGGCCGGCGAGGGCGTCGACGTCGATCCGGCGGCAAAGGAATATCTCTGGTCGGCGCTGACGTCGCTCGCCTCGGCGCCCGTCGCCGAGCGCACCCTCACTGGCCTTGCCGTGCTGCTCCAGTCGCAGGCGCTGAAGCAGGCGCTCGCGCCCTATCTTGTCGGCGGGCCATGGGGTCGGCTGCTTGACGCCGAGGAGGAACGGCTCGGTCAGGCGCGGGTGCAGGCGCTCGAAACCGAAGGTCTCGTCGGCACCTCATCGGCGGCGGTGGTCCTCGCCTATTTGTTCCACCGCATCGAAGGCCGGCTCGACGGCTCGCCGACGCTGATCATCATCGATGAGGGCTGGCTCGTTCTCGACAGTCCCGCATTCGCGGCGCAGCTGCGCGAATGGCTGAAGACGCTGCGCAAGAAGAATGCGAGCGTGATCTTCGCGACCCAGAGCCTCGCCGATATCGAAGGATCGCGGATCGCGGCATCGATTATCGAGAGCTGTCCGACACGCATATTCCTTCCCAACGAGCGAGCGGCCGAGCCGCAGATCGCGCGGGTGTATGAGCGCTTCGGGCTCAACGACCGGCAGATCGAGATATTGAGCCGCGCGACGCCGAAGCGCGACTATTATTGCCAGTCGCGCCGCGGCAATCGGCTCTTCGACCTTGGCCTCGGCGACATCGCGCTCGCCTTCGCTGCCGCCTCCTCGAAATCCGACCAGATCCGGATCGGCGAGCTCATGGCCGCCCATGGCCAGACGCAATTTGCCGCCGCCTGGCTGCGCCATCGCGGCGTCGACTGGGCGGCCGACCTCCTCGGCCATCTCGAAATCGCTTCCCCCACGCAGGAGTAATGCAAATGAAGAAATGCCCCATCCATCGCCTGTTGCTTGCAGCGCTGCTCGCCGGCACCGCCGGTCCCGCGACATTGATGAGCAGTCCGGCGCTCGCGCAGGTCGGCGGCATCGTCCACGATCCGCGCAACTATGCGCAGAACATCCTCACCGCCGCGCGCACGCTCGAGCAGATCAACAACCAGATCAAGCAGTTGCAGAATCAGGCGACTTCTCTGCTCAACGAGGGGCGCAATCTCGCCAGCCTGCCGACGTCGAGCCTGCAGGAGCTGCAGGCACAGGTCGACCAGACGCGCCAGCTGCTCGGCGAGGCGCAGCGCATTGCCTTCGATGTGAAGGACGTCCAGGCGGCGTTCAATCAGCGCTATAAAGGGCCCGCGCTGTCGGGCTCGCATGCCGCGATGGTCGCCAATGCCGAGGGTCGCTGGGAAGACAGCGTCGGCGCCTTCGAAGACGCGATGAAGGTGCAGGCGGGCATCGTCGGCAATCTTGGCACGACGCGCCAGTCGATCTCGAAGCTCGTCACCGCGAGCCAGTCGGCGGTCGGCGCGCTCCAGGCGGCGCAGGCCGGCAACCAGCTGCTCGCGCTCCAGTCGCAGCAGCTCGCCGACCTCACCGCCGCGATCGCGGCGCAGGGTAGGGCCGGGGCGCTCGAAGCGGCGCGAAACGCCGCCGCCGAAGCCGAAGCGCGCGAGCGCTTCCGCCGCTTCCGCAAAGCCGATTGAGATGGGACGGGCGGCGAGGATCGCGGTCATCGGAGTGCTGAGCGGCCTGCTCATGACGCTCGCGATCGTCACCGCGATATCGCCGTCCGCGCCCCGTGCGTCCGCTCCGGAGTCGGGCCGGGCGGAC
>NZ_JBOHHT010000090.1:0-33031 GCF_050725655.1 Sphingopyxis sp.
GCGCCGGGTCGGCGCGGTACTGCGCCGGCGATGGATGATATTATGTGCGGCGATGGCCGCGGCGATCGTGATCGCCGCGGCCGCCTATCTCGTCGCCGAACCGCGCTATCTCGCCACCGCGCAGGTCGCGCTCGAACGGACGGCCGAGCGCGTGATCAACGTCGATTCGGTGACCCCGACGACGGATCCCGATTCGGCGGCGGTCGATACCGAGGTGCAGGTCTTGCGCTCGCCCGAACTCATCGGGCGGGTGGTCGACCGGTTGAAGCTCGCCCGCGACCCGGCATTCAACAGTGCGGCCGGACAGGGGCAACCGACGGCGCAGCCCGATCTGATCGGGCGCCAGCGCGCGATCGGTACGCTGCTGGGCGGGCTGACGGTGAAGCGCGACGGGCTCTCCTATGCGATCAGCGTCTCGTTCGAAGGCGGCACGCCGGTGCAGTCGGCGCAGATCGCCAATGCGCTGGTCGACGATTATGTGTCGGGGCAGGTCGGCTCGAAGACCGAGGCGACGCATCGCGCCCGCGGGTTCCTCGAACAACGTCTCCAGGACCTTCGCGCGCAGGTGGTCGGCGCCGAGCGCGAAGTCGCCGACTATCGCGCCGCGCACAGCCTTTTCGCCGTCTCCGAAGCGAGCACGGTGACGCAGCAGGAGCTGTCGGGTCTTTCGACCCAGCTCGCGCAGGCCAAGGCAGAGAATGCCGCGGCGCAGGCGCGTCTTTCGGCGGCACGCACGCAACTGAGCGGCGGACGGACCGGCGAGGAGCTCGGCGATTCGCTCGATTCACCCGTCGTCAGCCAGTTGCGCGCCCAGCGTGCCGAGGTGGCGCGCGAGGTCGGAGCGCTGGAAAAACGTTATGGCCCGCGCCATCCCGATCTCGTCCGCGCGCAAAGCCAGCTCCGCGTCGCCGATCAGCAGATCGCGGGCGAGGTGCAGCGCATCGTCTCCAATGTCTCGATCCAGGCGAGCATCGCCAACCAGCGCGCGGGTTCGCTCGCGGGTTCGGTGGCGCAGTCCGAGGGCAAGCTCGCCAGCGACAATGCGGCATCGGTGCGGTTGAACGAGCTGGAGCGCAACGCCGAATCGGCGCGGACACTCTATCAGGCGTTCCTCGATCGCTATCGCCAGACGGTTGCGCAATCGGGGCTGGAGCGCAGCGATGCCTATATCGTCAGCCGCGCGCGCGTTCCCGGTGCGCCGAGTTCGCCCAACATGCTGATCTATGCGGCGATGGCCGTCGTCGGCGGGCTGGGCATCGGCGTGCTGCTCGTCGTCCTGCTCCAGCTGCTCGAACGCGGGCTCGAAACGAGCGATGCGATCGAGGATGCGCTGGGGCTGTCGACGCTCGCCGCGATCCCCGACGCCAACACGCTGCCCGGCTATCGCAAGCTGGGCCCGCCGGCGCCCCCGGCGGAATTGCTGCTCAAGCGGCCGCAATCGACCTATGCGGAGGCTTTCCGCACGCTCCGCACCTCGATCCAGTTCGCCGAGGCGGCGAACCCGATCCGCGTCGTCGCAATTACTTCGGCGGTGCCAGGCGAGGGCAAGACCACGACCGCGATGGGGCTGGCCCGTGCGGTGGCAGCGGCGGGCGGCAAGGTGTTGCTAATCGACGCCGATGCACGGCGGCGCGCTTCCAGCCGGCAGTTCGCCGATGGTGTGACGCTGGGGCTGGACGAGGTGCTCGCGGGGCAGGCGACGCTGGAGCAGGCGATCGTCAAGGACAGCCTGTCGGGTGCCTTCCTGCTGCCGCAGCGGATCGATTCCAAGGGCGTCGGGCTGACCGAGAGTCCGCGGCTGGCCGAGCTGATCGAGCAGGTGCGCGAGCGTTACGACCTCGTGATCCTCGACACGCCGCCGGTGCTGCCGGTGGACGAGGCGCGCGTGATCGCGAGCATGGCCGACGGGGTGGTGTTCCTCGTGCGCTGGCGCAAGACGCCGGCCAAGGCGGTGTCGGTGGCGCTGCGGCGGCTCTACGATGTCCATGCCGAGTTGCTGGGCGCCGTGCTGACGCTGGTCGACGTACGCGAGCAGGAGCGGGCCGGCTATGAAGATGGCGGAACCTTCCTGAAGGCGTACCGTCCTTATTATGCCGACTGATCCGGCGGCGCCGTGACCGCGCAGGCGCTACCCTATGGCTCCGCGTTCGGGCTCGGCATCTTGCTGCCGGTGACGGCGTTGCTGCTCGTCGCGCTCGTCATCGCGGCGCGGCGGGCGGGCAGCGTGGCGGGCGCGTTCGTGGTTGTGGCGCTGTGGATGCGCTACACTGCGGGCGCCTATCACCTTTATATGTTCCAGCCGCTCGCGGGCGGGCTTTCGGGCAATGCCTTGCTCTCGATCGGGGTCACCGCATTCGGGCTGCTTTTTGTGGTTCGGTCGGCCAATCTGGCGCTCAAATGGCTGTTGCCCGTCTATGCGCTGGTCGGGCTGGCGCTGTTCAGCGCCGCACTCAACGGCGATGCAGCCGGCGGGATCAACGCCGCGGTCAAATATGCCTATATGATCGTCATCATGATCGCGGTGTTTCAGGCGCTGCGCAGCGATCCCGACGCGCGGTTCCTGAGCTGGGCGATGGTTTCGTTCCTGCCGCTGCTCGTCTTTCAGGCGCTGTCGCTGGCGCTGAATTTGCCCAAGGGCTCGGAGGATGGCGACGGGCTGGTCTGGATCGGCGGCTATAATCACGAAGCGGCCTTTTCGGTCGCGATGATGACGGGGTTTCTGGCCGGCTGTTTCGCCAAGTCGGCGCCGCGCGCGGTGCGGGTGGCTTTCCTGCTCGCGACATTGATCGGCATCCTGCTCGCGGGTTACCGCACGACGATCCTCGCGTTCGCGCCGCTCGCGCTCGCGGCCTTCCTGAGCGGGCTGACGATGAGCGTGCCGCGCGACCAGCGCGCACCGATGGCGGTGACGGCCGTGGTTGCGGGCGTGCTTCTCGTCTCGATCGCGGCGTTGTCCTACAGCGAGAGTTTCGCGGACCTTGCCGCCTTCCTCTCGGATCCCGCCGGGCTGATCAAGCCGCCGCGCGACTTCGATCTGCTCGAACGTCAGGTGATGTCCGGCCGGCCGCTGATCTGGAGCAGCTATATCTATACCTGGGCCGACGGGTCACCGCTCCAGCATCTGTTCGGTCTGGGGCCGGAGAGTTGGGAGGGCGTGTTCAAAGTCTATCCGCACAACACGCTGATCGCGACGCTCTATGAACTCGGCTGGTTCGGCGTGGCGGCAATGATCGCACTGTGGACGGTCATGTTCGCGGCGGCGGCCTCGGCGCATGGCGAGCGTTTCAAGCTGCTCGCGGCGCATTTCGCCTTCTTCCTGCTCAACATGGCGACGATGCCGTTCTGGCAGGTCGAGGGGCTGGCGCTCTATGGGCTGCTCTGCGGCTACACGATCTATGCCGCCCGCGCGGCGCCGCGACGACGGCCGCTGCGCGCCGCTGAGGCGCGGCGACCGCTGTCGGCCGACCCTTACAGGCAGCGATAAACCGCTTCGATGAGCGCGACGTCGCGCGGGTCGTCGCGCAGCAGCGTCCCCATGCGGTTCATCGTGTAGCTCATGGCCAGCCCTTCCACGGGATCGGCGAAGGCAAAGGATCCACCCCAGCCCGAATGTCCGAACGCGGCCGGGTTCGGTCCGTAAAGCCCGTCGGAATTGGTGAGGAATCCCGCGGCCCAGCGTGCCGGTAGTCCGAGTACGAGATCGACGCCGTCGGTGCGCGGCGCCGTTGCCGCGGCGCGCGTTTCGGCGTCGACCAGGCCATTCGCGAAGCGGGCGTAAAGCCGCGCCAGCGCCGCGGCGTTCGAATGGCCGTTGGCCGACGCCAGATCAGCGGCGCGCCAGACGGCGTCGTTGGGGAGCAGCGGATCGAGCGGCGGATTGGCGAGCGCCGCAATCTGCGGCGGCGTCAGGCTGCCGATATTGGCCGAGCTGAGCTCTGGCGGCGCGACGATCTCGGCGCGGCGATGCTCCTGCTGCCGATCGAGCCCGATCGCGACGTCGAGCCCGAGCTTGCCGGCGATCTCTTGCTGAACAAAGATTTTGAGCGATCGCCCCTCGATCCGTTCGAACAGCGCGGTCGCGAGGATACCGATGCTGATCGCGTGATAGCCCGATGCGCTGCCCGGTTCCCACAGCGGGGCCTGCGCCGCGAGCCGGTCCGCGGCGTCGGCGCTGGCGAGAAGGTCGGCGATGGTCGCCGGAGCCGCAAAGCCGCATAGCCCCGCCTGATGCGAGAGCAGCATGCCGATCGAGATGTCGCGCTTGCCGTTCGCCGCGAACTCGGGCCAGTGATTGGCGACGCGGTCGTCGTAGGACATCAACCCCCGATCCGCGAGCATCGCGAAGGCGATTGCGGCGACCCCCTTGGTCGTCGACCAGAGGTTGACGAGCGTATCGGCCTGCCACGCCTGCGTCCGCGCCGCATCGCGCCAGCCGCCGTGGAGATCGACCCGCGCTTCGCCGCCGACGATCAGGCAGAGCGCGGCACCGACGTCGCCGCGCGCGCTGAAATTGGCGGCGAAGGCATCGCGGACGGCGCCGAAGCGCGGGTCGCATTTTCCGGCAATGGGTGCGTCGATTGTCATCATCCTTCTCCTCAGTAGCGGAAGCTGACTTCGACGCCGTAGGTGCGCGGCGCGTTATAATTGCGGTTGACGATGCCAAGCGTCGCAAGGTTGACGCCGCTTACGACGTAACTTTCCTTCGTGAGGTTGCGGCCCCACAGGGCGATCTCCCACCCGCTCTTCTCGTCGGCTAGCGAGACGCGCGCGTTCAGCAACCAATAGGCTTTCGACGCGGTCAGCGGGTCGTTCGACGCTTCCTTGAACGTCGATGAGGCATAGCGTGCGTCGCCCTGGACCGCGGCGCGTAGCCGCGGGGTCAGACCGAATTCGTACCGCGCCTTGCCCGAAAAGGACGTCGATGGCGCGTTCGGCAACCGGTTGCCCGCAGGAACGATGCCCGCGGCGGTGGCGAAGGAGGATAGGCGCGTATCGAGCAGTCCGAGCCCGCCCGACAAGGTCAGACCCGAAACGGGGCGCAGGATCAGGTCGATGTCGGCCCCGAACACGCGCGCGCTGTCGACATTGCCGACCTTCTGCACCGACAGCCCGGTCACCGGATCGACGAAGCGGACAAAGGTCTGCGGATCCTTGTAATCATAATAGAAGCCCGAGGCATTCAATGTCACCGCGCGCCCGAATTCGCTCTTCACACTGATCTCGTACGCGGTGATCGTCTCGGGGCGATAGGGCAGAAGCTGGTTGTCGTTGTTGGTGAAGCCGCTGAAGAAGCCGCCGCTCTTTCGCCCGCGCGATAACGAAGCGAAGAGCAGCAGCCCGTCGCGCGGCCGGAAATTGAGGCCGACCCGTCCGGTAACATTGTCGTCGCTGATCACATCGTCGATGAAGGTGTTGTTCACACCGACGAGCGGTGAGGGCGTGATGAAGGTCGTGCCGCCCTCATAATGCCGCCGCTCGTGCGTGAAGCGGATGCCGGTGATCAGGTCGACCTTGTCGGCGATATGCCAGGTCGCGTCGGCATAAAGCGCCGCCGAGCGCGTGACCTGATCGTAACTGGTCTTTCCCGATCCACTCGCGGCGCCGAGGAACAGCAACGGCCAGTCGTCGCTGAAATTGCTATTGTCGCCGAGTACGCGATCCCAGGAATAGAAACCGCCGCCGACGACATCGACGAGATCGTCGCGGTAGCCGACGCGCAGTTCCTGTGTGAACTGACGGACATCCTCGTCCTCGATATAATCGAACTGGTCGAGCGGGGTCGCGTCGACGTCGATATGATAGAGGCGCGAGAAATCGATATAGCCCGTGATCGAGGTAATCTCGAACGCGCCGGTGCTGTAACGGATCTTGCCGGTCAGATTGACCTGGTCGACATGATAGGGAAAGCGCCCGGTCCAGTCGCCGTCATAGGGGCTGTCGTGACCGTTCTGATACCCATAGGCGTCGGCGCAATTCGCATTGTCGAGCCCGCCTTGCAGCACCGCCGCGCACGGAACGAACGGCGTGCCGATGCCATAGGTGCCGTTGAACTGCGGCACCCCCATTTCGGAGCGCGAGCGCTCGCCCTCGGCCTTCAGCAAGATGTCGAGATCGTCGGTGGGCTGAAGCGCGAGCTGGATGCGGCCGAGCCAGATGTCGCGCGTCCCGATGTCGCGGCGGCCGGGGGTGCCGTCTTCGCGCAGCGAACTCGTCCAGTAACCCCTGCCTTGCTGGATCGTCTTGCCGCCGATGCGAAGCTGCGCCCGCCCGGGCAGCGGGACATTGAGCATCGCCTCTGCGTCGAAGGTATCGAAATTGCCATAGCCCGCTTTCGCGAACGCCGCGAAATCATCGCCCGGCGTCGCCGCCACGATGTTGACCGCGTCGGCGGTTGTGTTGCGGCCGTAAAGCGTGCCTTGCGGCCCTTTCAGGATTTCGACGCGGCCGAGGTCGAAGAAATTGCCGCTCATCAGTCCCGGCGAGGCGAGCGGGATTTCGTCGACATAGATGCCCGCGGCGGGGCTGGAGACGGTGCTGAAATCGTCGAGGCCGATGCCGCGGATCGTCACCGTCGGCAGCGCCCCGGGGACCGTTTCCTTGATGTCGACATTGGGGACCTGTGTCGCGAGATCCTTGAGCTCGGCGACGCGCGCGGTGCGGATGCCCTCGGCCGACAGCGCCTGGATCGTCGCGCCGACGTCCTGCAGCCGCTCCTCGCGCTTCATCGCGGTGACGACAATATCGTCCGAGTCGTCGTCCGGTGCGGCCTCCTGCGCATCGGCCCCGGTCGCGCCGAGGACGATCGCCGCGCTCGCCAGAAGCGCCGATTTCGACGCGCGGCCTGCCGCGGCGCGCAGATGCGTAAAGCCTCCCATCATCTCTCCCTTTCCCCAACATTCTTTATCGTCTATTTTTCTGACATATGAGTATGTTCAAACATACCGACTTGTCAATTGGCTTCGGAACGGGCAGGCAGGCGCCATGGAAAACAGCGGTTTGGCGATGAAAAGCAGACCCCTGCTGAGCGCGGCGCGCGCCGCGCGGCAGGCATTGCTGCTCGACGAAGCGGCGGCGGAATTTCGTCGCAACGGAGTCGCGGGTGCCGACCTTGTGCGCATCGCGCAAAATGTCGGGCTGACACGGCCGAGCCTCTATAATTATTGCTCGGACCGCAGCGACCTTGCGCGGCAATGCTATTTCCACTTGCTCGATCCGATGCTTGCCGATCTTGACCGGGCTGCAAGCGATGCCGGTAGCGGGCTTCAGGCCGTGCTCGCCTTCCTCGCCGCCGCACGCGAACGCGACCAGTCGCATGCCATCATTGCCGCCGAACTCGACACGCTTCCCGCCGAAGGGCGGCGCGATATTGTCGCGCGGCAGACCGAGGCGTTCGACCGGCTTGCGGCGCTGGTCGAGCGCGGGATCGCCGACGGATCGGTGCGCTGCTGCGACCCCGCGATCGCTGCGCGGACGATATGGGGCATCATCGCCTGGGCGCCGCTCGGCGACATCTGGGCCCGCCGTGCCGAGCCCGGCCGGCTGTCGGTCGAGCTTCCCGGGATTGTCGAACGCGGCATCGCTACCGGCCCCGCTCCGGTCCAGGGCGCCCTGATCGCGATCGAGGATTGGGAAGCGCTCGTCCCGCCGCCGTCCGCCGATCGCCCCGGCGAGATCGTCGCTGCCGCGTCGGCGCTATTCAACGCACGCGGCGTCGAAGGGGTGTCGCTCGACGATGTCGCGGCGGCGATGTCGGCGACCAAGGGGCTCGTCTATCATCATTTCGCCAGCAAGGCCGATCTGGTCGCGGCGTGCCTTGACCGTGCTTTCGCGCTGTACGACCGGCTGCTCGATCAGGCCGAGCGGCATGCGTGCGGCGCCGATCGCGCGCGCGCCGGGCTTGCGCTCAACGTCCAGGCCCAACTCGATCCCGCCGGCCCGATGTCGCTGACCGCGGCTGCCTATCACAAGCTGTCGGACGCCGAGCGCGAACGCTTCGGCCGTCAGACCAATCACCTGCTCGACCGTTCGATCGCGACGATGATATTGGGCAATACCGACGGCAGCCTGCGCCCGTTCGAGGCCGAACCGACGGCCCTGGCGTCCGCCGGAACGTTCAACTTCGTCGCGCGCTGGCTGCCGGCCGGCATTATGCTGTCACCGCGGGACATCGCCTTCGAAGTGTCGAATCTTTTCCTTCACGGGCTGCGAAGGCCGTAACTCGCGCGCGGCGTGCGGGGTCTGCCGGCGGCCGTTCGTCAGTGCCGCCCCAGTTCGTCGCGGCCGACCACCATATAATGAACCTCGTCGGGGCCGTCGGCGAAGCGCAGGTGGCGCACGTCGGCATAAAGATCGGCGAGCGGGGTCCATTGCGAGATACCGGTCGCGCCGTGGATCTGGATCGCCTGGTCGATGATCTGGCAGGTGCGTTCGGGGACCATCGCTTTCGCCATGCTGACCCAGACGCGTGCCTCGCGGTTGCCGAGCAGATCCATCGCCTTCGCCGCCTTGAGCACGATCAGGCGCATCGCCTCGATCTCGATCCGCGCGCGCGCGATCACTTCCAGATTCTTGCCGAGTTGCGACAGCTGGCGGCCAAAGGCGGTGCGCGAATTGCCGCGCTTGACCATCAGGTCGAGCGCGCGCTCGGCCTTGCCGATCGTGCGCATGCAGTGGTGGATACGCCCCGGCCCGAGGCGCATCTGCGAAATCTCGAACCCGCGGCCCTCGCCGAGCAGGATATTATCCTTGGGCACGCGGACATTGTCGAAGCGCATGTGCATATGGCCTTGTGGCGCATGGTCGGCGCCGAAGACGTGCATCGGGCCGAGCACCTGCACGCCGGGTGTGTCCATCGGCACGAGGATCTGCGAATGCTGTGCCTTGCGTGCGGCCTCGGGGTTCGTGTTCACCATGCAAATCAGGATCTTGCAGCGCGGGTCGCCGGCGCCGCTGATGAAATATTTCTCGCCGTTGATCACCCACTCGTCGCCTTCGAGACGCGCGCGCGTTTCGAGGTTGCTGGCATCCGACGAGGCGACGCCGGGCTCGGTCATCACATAGGCCGAGCGGATTTCGCCGTTCAACAAGGGTTTGAGCCAGCGCTCCTTCTGCTCGGGCGTGCCGACCATTTCGAGCACTTCCATATTGCCCGTGTCGGGCGCCGAGCAATTCAGCGATTCCGATGCGAGCGGCGACTTGCCGAGTTCGGCGGCGATATAGGCATAGTCGAGGTTGCTGAGCGGGGTGCCGGTGTCGCCGTGCGGCAGGAAGAAATTCCAGAGTCCCGCGGCCTTCGCCTTGTCCTTCGCGCCTTCGAGCAGTTCGAGCTGGCCCGGCGCCCAGCTCCAGCGATCGGCGCGGCCTTCACCGAGGCGGAAAAATTCTTCGCTGATCGGATCGACATTCTCGGCGATGTGGCGCTTGACCGCGTCGAACAGCGGCTGCGCTTCCTTCGACATCCTGAGGTCGTTGAGTTCGGCTTCGAGTTCGATCTCGGTCATGGCAATCCTCCGCTGGGTTTCGCCCACAGCTTAGCGGCACCACGTCATCGAGGAAAATGATAGGAGTGAATATAATATATTCGTCAGGAGAATGACTAGTTGGCCTGTGCCAGCTCGTCGGTGATGATCGCGCGCAGCCAGCCGAGCCCCGGATCGGCCTGCGCCGCCTGGTGCCAATACAGATAGCTTCCGCCTTGCTCGACCGGCAGCGGCAGCTCGACGAGCTGCATCGGTCCCATCGCGGCCAGCACCTCGGCATGCGACCGCGGCAGCGAAAACAGCATGTCGGATGTGGCGACAATCTGCCACGCGGTGATGGCATGCTGGCAGCGGACGGCGACGCGCCGGGCGAGGCCCATGCGGCCGAGCGCGATGTCCTCGATCCCGGGGCCATAGGGCCGCGACGTCGCGATGATATGTTCGAGCGCGAGATAGGTATCGAGATCGATGCCGCCGTCGATGCGTGGATGCCCTTTGCGCGCTACGACGACGATGGGCTCGGTCCCGAGATAATGGCGCTGGAGCCGGTCGTCGGCGGGCAGCGCGACATCGAGCGCGAGGTCGAGGTCGCCGCTCGCGAGCATCATGACCAGATCGCGGCGGCGGAAGGTCACGCTGGCGAGCGCGACATGCGGGGCCTCGCGCCGCACGCGCGCGACGAGCGAAGAGAAGCGCGGCATTTCGCCCGACAGGCGCACCCCGATGCGGAACTCGCGCGTCGCCTCGGGGGGGTCGAACGAGGCGGCGGCGTCGAGCGCCGCATCGAGCCCGCGCAGCGCCTCGCGCACCGGCCCCGCAATCGCGCGGGCGGCGGGGGTCGGCACCAGCCCGTTGCCCTGTCGCACGAAGAGCGGGTCGTCGAACTGTGTTCGCAAACGCGTCAGGGCATGGCTGATCGCCGGCTGCGACAGGTTCAAGTGGCGCGCCGCCGCCGACACGCCGCCCTTGACGAAAATGGCGTCGAATATCCGCAGCAGGTTGAGATCGAATCTGGCGAGCTGCCGCAGGACGTCCTCCTCTGCCAAATCGGTGTGTGACGGATCATGGGCCTAATCGCTAATGACGCGGAAGTGAACAACCGCCCGCGATAACGCTCCCGTTCGTTACGCGCGTCGCCCTCGATCCGTATCGAGCGACACCTGTTTGTCACAATGAATTTCTAGGTCGCGACGGCAATCAAAACATAACTCTCCCCCGTCGAGATCCAAGGAGCATCCATGAAAAGCCTCACCGCCTGCGCGCTTGTCGCGCTGCAATTTGCTGCGTCCGCGACGGCCTCGGCCGAAGAGATGGCCCCGGCCGGAACCGAAAGCGCCGAGGGCGAGGCGATCATCGTCACCGGCACGCGCGATGCGCGGCGGACCCAGTTCGACACGCTGGCCCCGATCGACGTCCTGTCGGGCAAGGCGATCGACAGCAGCGTGTCGAACGATCTGTCCGATACGCTTGCGCAGCTCCTGCCGTCGTTCAACGTCCAGCGCCTGCCGGCCGCCGATGGTCAGGCGTTCGTCCGCCCCGCGACGCTGCGCGGCCTGTCGCCCGACCAGACGCTCGTCCTCGTCAACGGCAAGCGTTATCACCGCTCGGCGCTGCTCGGCACGCGCGGCGCGCAGGCGGCCGATCTTGCGACGATCCCGAACCTTGCGATCAAGCGGATCGAGGTGCTGCGCGACGGCGCATCGGCGCAATATGGTTCGGATGCGATCGCGGGGGTGATCAACATCATTCTCGACGACCAGCCCGGCATGACCGCCTTTGGCCAATATTCGAGCTATTATGAAGGCGATGGTCAAAGCTATCAGACCGGCGGGCAGGGCGGGGTCGCGCTCGGCGACCGCGGCACATTGGTCTTCACCGGCGAATTTGCGAAGTCCGATGCGACATCGCGCACACGCCAGCGCCCCGATGCCGAAGCGTTCCAGGCGGCGAACCCGAACCTCGACGTGCCGAACCCGGTGCAGCGCTGGGGCCAGCCCGACCTGCGCTCGGTGCGCGGCGCGGTGAACGCCGATTACGAGATCGTCGATGGTGCCACCCTCTATGCCTTCGGAACGATTACCGACGGTGAGGGGGTCACCGACTTCAACTGGCGCAACCCCGCGGGCACGGCGAACGTCTATAATCCGAGCACGGCCTTTCCGGGCTTCAGCTTCCGGAGCCTCTATCCCGCCGGATTCACGCCGCGTTTCGGCACCGAATATGACGATTTCCAGACCAACGGCGGGCTGCGCGGATCGATTGGAGACCAACTCACCTATGATCTCGGCGCGTCGCTCGGGCGCAGCCGCATCAATTATAATTTGGGCGAATCGCTGAACGCTTCGCTCGGGCCGAATAGCCCGACCAGCTTCTACCTCGGGCAGTTGCGGCAAAAGGAATTCAACCTCAACGCCGACTTTGTCTACCGCCTTCCGGTTGGCCTCGCCGAGCCGGCGAACATCGCTTTCGGTGCCGAACGGCGCAAGGAAAGCTATGCGATCCGCCAAGGCGATCCCGCATCCTATGCGATCGGGCCCGGCGCCGCGACGGGACTTGCGCCGAACAGCAACGGCTTCCCCGGCTTCAGCCCGCTGACTGCGGGCGAATGGTCGCAGACGAGCTATGCCGGCTATCTGGACGTCGAGGTCCGGCCGATCGAGGCGCTGACGCTTGGCGCCGCGGGCCGCTATGAGGATTTCTCGGCCTTTGGCGACACCTTCAACTACAAATTGTCGGCGCGCCTCGAACCTGTTGATGGCATCGCGCTGCGCGGCACCTATTCGACGGGCTTTCGCGCCCCGACGCCCGCGCAGCTGAACGCGACCAATGTCAGCCAGGGCCTCGACACCACGACGCTGCAGATCTTCAACACCGGGCGTCTGTCGCCGAACGATCCGATCGCGATCGCACTCGGCGCCAAGCCGCTGACCCCCGAAAAGTCGCGGACATTGACCGCGGGCCTGACCTTTCAGTCGAATTTCGGACTGACAGGCAGCATCGACGTGTACCAGATCAAGATGCGCGATCGCTTCAGCCAGTCGCGCACCTTCGCGGTGCCCGTGGCATTCCCCAATCCGCAGCGCTTTACCGCGGTCACCTATTTCACCAATGATTTCGACACCCGTACGCGCGGGATCGACGTCGTGCTCGCTTATGCGCGCGACGTCGGCCCGGGCAAGGCCGACATCAGCATCGCCTATAATTATAACCAGACCCGGGTGACGAGCGGCACCTCGGCGGCGATCGGGAACGAAACGCAGCGGATATTGTTCGAAGATCGTTTGCCCAAGCATAATGGCACCGCCTCGCTCGGCTATACGATCGGCCGCTTCGGGTTGCAGGGTCGCGCGCGCTATTATGGCGCGTGGACCGACGTCAGCGGCAATGCGACGGGCGAGGTCTTTCAGCGTTTTGGATCGATGGTGATGTTCGACTTGTCGGCGAGCCTCCAGCTGAACGAACATATCTCGCTCCGCGCCGGGGCCGAGAATATCTTCGACACCTATCCCGACGAGGCGACCAATCAGGCGGTGCGCGGGCTCATCTATTCGCGCAACGCGCCCTATGACACCGACGGCGGTCAATATTATGTCCGCGTCGGGATCACCTTCTGACGAAAAGGGAGCGGGCGTGGAGCTGAATCGAAGACAGATGCTGATGGCCGCCGCGGCGGCGCCGGTGGCGGGGCGGCTCGAAGCCGCGCCGCTGCCGGTGGGCGCCCGGCCCGATGACGAGCAATATTGGGCGAAGGTCGCGGAGCAATACGACGTGATCGACGACATCATCCAGCTCGAGAATGGCAATTGGGGCATGATGGCGCGGCCGGTGCTCGAACAATATGAAGCCGCGGTGCGGCGGGTGAACCGCGCGACGAGCTATTATGCCCGCCGCGGGCTTGTCCCCGACCTTCTCGCGGTGCGCGCGCGCGTCGCGGCGAAGCTGGGTGTGACGCCCAAAGAAATCGCCTTCACCCGCAATGCGACCGAGGCGCTCAAGGCCCTGATCGGCGGCTATAACCGGCTGCGCGCCGGGGACGTCGTGCTTTATGCCGATCTCGATTATGACAGCATGCAGGCGTGCTGCGATTCCCTCAAGAAAACCCGCGGCGTCGATGTGGTGCGCATCGCGCTTCCCGAACCCGCGACGCATCAGGGGCTGATCGATTGCTACGAAGCGGCGCTCAAGGCCAACGCCCGCGTCCGCCTGATCCTGCTCACCCACCTCAGCCACCGGACCGGCCTTGTCGTTCCGGTCCGCGAAATTGTCGCCATGGCGCGCGCACGCGGGGTCGATGCGATCGTCGACGCCGCGCACAGCTGGGGGCAGCTCGATTTTTCGCTTCCCGATTTGGGTGCCGACTTCGTCGGGATGAACCTGCACAAATGGATGGGCGCTCCGCTGGGGGTCGGCGCGCTTTATATCCGCAAGACCAAGGTCGACCTGATCGATCCCGATATGGCCAACGAACCGCCGTTCGCCGCGACCAGCCAGGCGCGTGTGCACACGGGCACGGTCGATTTCGCGGCGCAGCTCACTGTCCCCGCAGCGCTCGATTTCCAGGATGGCATCGGCGATGCACCGCGCGCGGCACGCCTGCGCTATTTGCGCGACCGCTGGGCCGAACCTCTGCGCGGTACGCCGGGGGTCGAGATATTGACCCCGGCCGATCCGCGCCTGCACGGCGGCATCACATCGTTCCGCCTCGCCGGGCGTGCCAGCGAAGCGGACAATATGGCGGTCGCCAAACGCCTGCTCGACAATCACCGGATCTTTTCGGTGCATCGCACCGGACCGGCGCACGGGGCGTGCGTCCGGATCACCCCGGCCCTGTTCAACGGGCCGGGCGACGTGGACATGCTCGTAAAGGCGATAAGGGCATTGGCTTCGTCCTCGCGCTGAGGGGCGACCCTCCCGCTCAGGATGACGGGACCGTCAACCCAATCCGGACGCCTTCCAGGCCGAGCCATGCCGCCATCTGGTCGAGTTCGATCCCGAGACGCTCAAGGGTTTCGGTGGGAGCGCCCGGTTCGAGGGTGATCCGGTGCGCGAGCAGGACGCCGACCTGGCGGTCCGCCTTGAGATCGATACGGGCCACCAGCGCGTCGGCCATCAGGAAGGGCAGGACGTAATAGCCGTGGGTGCGCTTGTCCTGCGGGACATAGATTTCGATGCGGTAGCGGAATCCGAACAGACGTTCGGTGCGACTGCGCTCCCAGATCAGAGGGTCGAACGGGGCGAGCAGCGCCGCGCCGCTCATGCGACGGGGCGGGCGGGCGTCGCGGTGTATCCAGACCTTCTGGCTCCAGCCTTCGACCCGCGCGGGGATGATGACGCCCGCCTCCGCCTGGGCAGCGATCGCATGATCCGCTTCGTCGGGCTTCAGGCGATAATAATCGCGCAGATCTGCGATCGTCGCGACGCCAAGCGCGCGGGCGCTCCGCTCGATCAATGCGCGTTGCGCGCTTGCGGCATCGGGCGTGGGCAGGTCGAGAACGGCCTTGGGCAACACGCGTTCGGGCAGGTCATAGACCCGCGCAAAGCTGCCGCGGCGCGTGGCGGTGGTGATCCTGCCCGACCAGAACAGAAATTCGAGGGCGTGCTTTGTGTGGCTCCATTCCCACCAGCCGCTTTTGCTCGACCCGTTCTCGAAATCGGCGGCGGCCAGCGGCCCTTCGGCGATGATCCGGTCGAGCACGGCCTGTGCTTCGGGGCGGTGCTCGATCGCAAAGCGCTTCAAGCCCTGATAGCCGATCTCGCCCCGCTCGGCGCGGGCCATTCGCCAGCGGAGCAGCGGATGAAGGTCGAGCGGAAGCAGCGAGGCTTCATGCGCCCAATATTCGAACAGGCGCCGCTGGCGGGTCGGGCCCCAGGCATCGCGCTCGAGTAAAGTCCGGTCATAGCTGCCCAGCCGCGAGAAGGCGGGAAGGTAATGCGCGCGCGCCAGAACGTTGACGCTATCGATCTGGAAGAGCCCCAGACGGTCGAGGGAATTGCGCAAATGGGCGACCGTCGGCTGTTCGGGGCGGCGAGCGCCGAAACCCTGCGCCGCGAGCGCGATCCGGCGCGCTTCCTTGAGAGAGAGGGTAATCGTCACTCGCGAAGGCTTGGCGCTGGCTTCCGGGAGCGTCAACCGTCATGAACCGGGACATGTTTTGAGCTGGCAGTAGCCGATACGGAGATGACATTGGCCGAACTCGCGTCAGTTGGCTGGAAACCTTCGGTCGCGGACACCGGCACCATCGACTTCTCGCCGATCGGCGGCGTGTCCGGTGGGCCAGTCGTGACGGTCCCGTCGGGTTCGGGCAATGGTGCGGACACTTCCGGCAGCGCGTTCGTCCATCCGGTCGACATCGTCCCTCAGCTTGTGCCTTATATCGGGTGGAAGGGCGGCGGCCAGGATTGGGACGGGGAGCATCGCGATGCGAAGCGCGCGACGGTGACCTTTTCGTACAAGCTGCGCTGGGTCGGGGATCGGCTGACATTCGAGGTAAGCAACACGCCCGCTGATCGGAACTATGTCCTCTATCTGGTGGTCGAGGAGTTTTTGCCGCGCAGCGGCCAATGGCTGCACACGGCGATACCGGTCCCGGTCCATGGCTGCCTCACTTATGTCCCGCAGAGCTTCTTCGATCGCGAGGCGGCAGCCTTTGCCGAAGCCGGCAAGGCCATTGCGGATTTCTATCGGAGGCTGCCCGTGGATGTCGATATCGGTCGGCCAATCCCCGATCCGGTTTTCACTGTGGTGCGTCCGGGAGACCTGTCGAGCCGTCGGCATATCATCGAAATCGTCGGTCGAGAGGCGGAAATCGGCGATCGACTGCGGTCGCTCGCCGATTCTGCGCCGATCCTTGAGCACGGCGCGGCTGTGGGCGATCGAGCGGGCTCGCTCGCTCATGTGGATCGCGACGGGAGTTCTTCCGGCTTCAAATCGGCCTGACGCTAACGCCGCTTTGTGCCGTAATCGATCCTGATCCTGACCCAGGCGCCAACCAGCGGTCGTCCACCGAGCCGCGGGGGCCGCACCTGGAACGCCCACGCCGCGGCGAGCACCGCGCGATTGATCTGCGATCCGTTCGGATACTCGTCGAGCCCGACGCAATCCTCGACGCGATAATCGGGCGCCGTGCGGCAGGCAATCAGCCCCCAGCCGGGCCCGTCGGCGGTGGACAAATAGCCGCGCAGCTCGTCATCTCGCGGTTCGCGATACCAGGCGGCCGCATAGAGCGGCTCGCCGTTGGGCGCCGTTCCCACCCGTTCCGTGTCGCGGGAAGAGGAGGAGCCTCCAATATTGGGCGGCCCATAGACCGGTCCGCCGGGCGGACGCGTGGCGCTCTGGGGAATCGCCGGCGTAGGCGTCGGTATTGGCGGCGGGGGCAGCGATTCGGCGGCTTGCGCGGCCTTCGGTTGAGCCGGTTCTGACGGCGGCGGTTCCCGAGGCGCCGGCTGCGGCGACGTGGGCTGTTCTTCGGTCCGCGCGGGCTCCGGGCTGCTCGGTTCGGGCGCTTCCTCCGAAATCTCTTTGGCCTCGAGGCTCACCACGCTGACGGGCGCCTCCTTAAAGTCAGGCTGCTCTTCCAGGCCCCAGGAGAGCAGCATGAGCAGAAGGAGCGCCGGGATCAGAACGGCCAGGCTTATGGCAAGCGTGCGGCGCCCCGCCCCGATGCTGAGCTGTTCGACGTAGGGAGTGGCTGGAACAGGGCTCAGCTGAAGCAATCTTTGGTGTCGGCGTCCGCTGGTCAAGGTGCCCGGGGCTACAGAGGCGAGATAGTTGGGCGCCGGACCTTTGACAAGTGCGAGCGCCGTCCGATGAACGAAATGGGCTCAGGGAACATCCCATTGCTGCGGTCTCAGACGCTCACCGCAACGACGGCTTCGATCTCCACCAGCGCGTTGAAGTGCAGCGGGCCGCAGGGAACGATCGATCGTGCGGGGCGGTGCGCGCCGAAGAACGCCGCATAGGCCCGGTTGACTTCGCCCCAATGCGCGACGTCGGTCACATAGACCGTGCAGCGGACGATGTCGTCGAGCGAAGCGCCGACCACGCCGACAATCGCCTCGATGTTCCCGAGTGCGAAGCTGACCTGTTCATCGATAGACCGGTTTTCGGGATATTGTGTCTCGCCGGTCACGCCGAGCTGGCCCGAAACATAGAGCGCGTCGCGGTGCAATACGGCCTGGGCATAATGCCCGCCGGGCGGCGGCGCCGCTGCGCAGCGGATCTCTGTCATTTTCCGAACCTTCATCTCGATCTCCAAAAACCGATCACCACCCGCCCGTTCGCGGCCATTCTCCGGTCAGTTCCCCTCCGCGCAGTACGTCGTAGGAGGTGTAGGCCGCACAGGTCAGGCAGGCGTGATTGGGAAGGATGCGGACGACGGTGCCGATCGGCAGCCGTTCGAACCAGCTTTCGTCGGGCACGGGCACGCCGCCATGTTCCTGATGCACGGTCACGACCGTCAGCGATTCCAGCGGTTCGAGCGTGGCGGCATCGCAGACCAGGCCATATCCAGCGTTCGGCATGAAGCGGTTGGCCCCGACGTCCTTGGATAGCGCGAGGGCGCCGGCGTCGAGGATCAGGCTGGGGCCGGAGCCGCGGCGCTGGTGGCCGATGACGGTCGCCAGCACCGAGACGGCAATATCCTCTTGCGCGCAGACGCCCCGCGACAATTGCGAAAGGTCGCCGAACAGGTAAATGCCTGCGCGCACTTCGGTCACGCCCCGCAATTGTTCGGCGAAGGCCACGGTCGGGGTCGAGCCGACGCCGACGATGGGGCAGGGATAGCCGCGCGTGTGGAGCAATTCCGCCGATGCGACCGCCGCATGCCGCTCGACTTCGGCGAGCGCCCTGATCGGCGCGGGATCGTCGAACGCGTAGGAATGACCGGCGTGGGTCATCACGCCCATCAGCTCGAGTTGCGGCGAACAGGCCGCAATCGCCCCGGCGATCGCGACAAGCTGTTCCGACGCGGGTTCGGTGCCGCTGCGGTGTTCGCCGCAATCGACCTCGATGAGGATGCCAAATTGCGCGCCGAGCGCTGCCGCGGCTTTCCCCATGGCAGCGGCAGCCTCCATGTCGTCGAGGACAAGCAGCAGCCGCGCGCCATGCTCGCGCTGAATATGGTGGGCGCGAGCCAGTTTCGCGGGCGCGATCGCGGTCGTGTAGAGAATATCGCGCCAGCCCGCTGCGGCGAAATATTCGGCTTCGGCCAGCGTCGAAACCGTGATCGGCCCTCGCTCGCCATTTGCGGCGATACGCGCGACGTCGGTCGACTTGGCCGTCTTCAGATGCGGGCGCAGCGCGACGCCCAGCGTGTCGCAGCGGGCGCGCATGCGCGCGGCGTTGCGCTCCAGCCGGTCGGCGTCGAGAATCAGGCGCGGGGTATTCAGACCCGCGAAGATGGCGGCCGCGCTCATTGTACCAGCTCCCGCAGCGGATCGAGCGTATCGGCAATCAGGAACGGCCGCGCCGCGTCGGCGACAAAGGGCAGGCGGGCGCGGTTGTGCCAGAAAACCGGCATGCCGACGCCGGCCGCACCGGGAATGTCCGCCGGCGAACCCGCCACGAAAAGCGTCCGGGCCGGATCGGTGCCGAGCCGGGCCAGCACGGCGCGGTAGGATTCGGGTTGCGGTTTGTAATAGCCCGTTTCTTCGGAGGTCAGGACAACGGAAAAAGGCACTCCGACCCGTTCCGCGGCCTGTCGCCCCAAAACTGTCGAACAGTTCGTTATGACGCCGAGCGCGATGCCGCGCGCGCCGAGCCCGGCAAGCAGCTGCGGCGCCTCCGGCCAAGGCTGGAGCGTGTTCCAGTCGGCAACCAGCGCGTCGGCGGCCGATGCCGCCACGCCCGCATTGACGGCTGCCTCGCGGACGAGATCTTCATAGGGGCGGTAAGCGCCGCAACCATAGGTCAGCTCGAGATAGGCGCGGCGCCAGCGTAGCCCGTCGCTCTCCGACCCGGCCGCCCGGTTCCAGACCGACCAGGAATCGAGAAGCGCAGTGAGGAGGTCGAAGACCACGGCTTCGACGGGGGCGAACTGTTTCATTGATCGGGATCCAAATTCAATAGTGACGTCCAAGGACTGCGGCTCCGCAGGCTTGGGGTCGGGGATGCCGCCGGATGGCCCGGAGCGATTAGCAACGCGGCGGCCCGACGGGCAAATGCCCGTTGCTGATGGTTTCATGCCGCCGCGTATGGACGTGGTTCGCATTCGCCATTCCCGTCTACGCCGTTGCCAGCTTCCAGAATGCTTCGGCCGACGGCGATTGCCGGCCGCGCGGCCGATACAGCCTGACGTCGACCGGAATGTCCCAGCGCGCATCGCCCGCCCGCACCAACGTGCCCCGCTTCAAATCATCCGCGACGATGCTCAGCGGCAGCCAGGCCAGTCCCTTTCCATCCCTTGCCATGCGCGCGAGGATCAGCGTGTGCGACGTGAACACAGGCGTGAAATTCGCCCGCATCGCACTTGCGTCAAGCATCGCCGACACGATGCGATCCATCCCCGATTCAGCGCCATAGGCCAGCAAATTGACCGGATGGTCGGGGTCATCGGTGAGCGCGTGCAGCGCCCCGTCGGTTTCGCGCGGCGCGCTAACCGGCACCAGCGCATCGGATTCGAGCGATATCGACTGGAAGCCCGCGCCGTCGAGAACCGACGGGGCGCCGGGATGGAAATAGCACAGACAAAAATGCGCTTTTCCGCTCAGCATCATCTGTTCGGATGTGCCCATATTGTCGGCGGTGAGCTGAATCGGGATCGCGGTATCGGTCATCGCCTGAAGCGTCGCGAGCCACTGCGGGAAGAAGTTCAGCGCCAGGGCGTGCGTGACCAGAATCTTGACCATCGACGCCGATGTGCCGGCAATCTCCTGTACCTCGCGCCGGCCATGTTCGATATCGCGTAGAACGGTTTCGGCGATGACGGCGAAGCGCTTGCCGGCGGGTGTCAGCACCATCTGGTGCGTGCTGCGATTGACGAGTTCCACGCCGAGCCATTCTTCGAGCGCGCGAATGCGGCGGCTGAATGCCGGCTGCGTCACGCAGCGCGTCGATGCCGCGCGCGAGAAGTTGCCCGCGTGTATCAAGGCGCCGAAATCCTCGAGCCATGCCAGTTCCATCACTCATGCCCCTTCGGCCACTTGGGGCAGTTGTAGTGCAGCGACGGCCTGTGCCTACCCCTCCTGATATGCATGGATTGATCCATTTTGCGCATTGGAGCTCGTGCCCGCCCATCGGCAGATTGCGTGCGCAAACAAGCTTGATTCAGGGGGCTTTGGGGATGGGTTTCGACATTTTGCGGCGGGAACTGGGCCATCGCAGCAGTCGCGCGGTGGTGTGGACGGCTGCGCTGCTTGGCGCAGCGATCATGGTTGGCGCCCTGCCGGCGGTCGGCGCCGAGCCGGGGGCGGCGAGGCGGGCATCGCTGGTGCCGCGCGGCGCGCTTTTTGCTTCGCCCACCTATTTCGAACTTCAGATCAGCCCCGACGGCAAGCAGCTGGCCTTTCTCCATCCGCTGAACGGCGTCCTGAACGTCTGGGTCGCGCCGCTCGACGACCCGAAGGCGGCCACGCCGGTTACCCGTTTCGATACGCGGCCGCCCGACAGTTTCCAGTGGAGCCCCGACGGGCGGTACATATTGGTGCTGAAGGATGTCGGGGGCGAGGAGCATAGCCAGCTCTGGGTCGCGAACCTCGAAAAGCGCACGGTCGTCAATGTGACCGCCGATCCCGCCGTTCAGACAAAGATCGTGAAGCTTTCGAAGCGCCGTCCCGGCGAAATCCTCGTCGGCATGAACATTCGTGACCGCCGCTATCGCGACATATACCGGATCGACCTCGCGACGGGGCAGCGTACCGAGGTGCTCCGCAACGACCAAAATTACATCGATATCGTTGCCGATCCCGACTTCAACATCCGGCTGGGCGTTCGCGGCAATGTCGACGGCTCGTCGACCTATTTCCGCCTCGACCCCGCCGGGCCGAGCGAGTTCATGACGATCCCGCTGGTCTCGCTGCGCAATTCCAAGATCCTCGGACTCGACGGCGAAGGGAAGCTGTTGATGTTCGACAGCCGGACCAGCGACAGGGCGAACCTCGTCTCGGTCGATCTCGCCACGGGCAAGCAGACACAGCTCGCCGCGTCCGGGCGTGCCGACATCGTCGATACGCTGTTCTACGAAGCCAGCGGGACGCTGCTTGCGACGCGTGAGGACCCGCTTGTCAGCGAATGGACCGTCCGATCGGACGAGGTGCGCGCCGAGTTCACGGCGCTTGAAGCGGCGGCGGCCGGGCCGTTCAGGATCGTCGACCAGACCCCCGACAATGCGCGCTGGCTGCTCCTCGAAACGGTTCCGAACCGCCCCGACCGCTATAGCTGGTGGAACCGCAAGGACCGGACGCTCGTGCCGCTGCTGTCGACGCGGCCCGACCTCGATAAACAGTCGCTCGCGCGCCGGATTCCAGTGACGATTGCATCGCGCGACGGGCTCGGCTTGCCGAGTTATCTGACGCTGCCGACAGGCGCGAAACTCGGCGCCGACGGGATGCCCGTGACCCCCGTTCCGATGGTGCTGCTCGTTCACGGCGGCCCCTGGCTTCGCGACGATCTGGCCTTCGATCCGCAGCACGCCTGGCTCGCCGACCGCGGCTATGCGGTGCTGTCGGTGAATTTTCGTGCGTCGGGGGGCTTTGGTAGCGACTTCATGGCGAAGGGCGACAGGAAATGGTCGGAAACGATGCACGACGACCTGCTCGACGGCGTGCGGTGGGCGATCGACAAGGGGGTGACCGCGAAGGACCGCGTCGCGGTGATGGGGCTGTCCTATGGCGGCTATTCGACGCTCGTGTCGTTGAGTTTCACGCCCGACACCTTCCAGTGCGGCGTCGACCTCGCGGGGCCGAGCAATCTGGTGCGGCAAGTCGCGTCGATGCCCGACTGGTGGACCTGGCAGCGCCCGCAGTTCGTCAACCGCGTGGGCGATCCGGCGACAAAGGAGGGCGCGGCGGACCTGATGCGGCGCTCGCCGATCGCGCGCGTCGATGCGATTTCAAAGCCGCTGCTCGTCACCAACGGCGCCAACGACCCGCGCATCTTTCCCAGCCAGTCGGAAGAGATTGTCGATGCGCTGAAGGCGCGCGGCAAGCCGGTGACCTATGCCTTTTACCCCGATGAAGGTCATGTCTACGCAAAGGACGCGACGAACATCTCCTTCGCGGCAATCGCCGAGCATTTCCTGTCGAAATGCCTCGGCGGGCCGGCCGAACCTTATGGCGACGATCTCGCCGGGTCGCAGGTCGAACTGAAGACCGGCGCCGCGTTCGTCCCGGGTCTCGAACGGGCGCTTGAGGATATAGGAAAGTGAGCGTCGGCTAAGGCTCGCCCAGATATTTCGCCAAGCCTGCGTCGGGCGGGGGCGACCGCCCGTCCGCCTCCGCCAGGTCCATCCGCAGGAAGGCATTCTGGACATAGCGGATGCCCGCCCAGCGTAGCGGTTCAACCTCCTAGTTCGGGGCTTGCGCGCGGACGTAGGGCGCGTGCGGATCGGGCGCGTGGCCGGTGACCAGCCCGGCGAGCGCGCGGGCGCAGATCGCGCTGGTGATCACGCCATGCCCCGTATAGCCATAGCTGGTCCCGATCCGGCGTCTGTCATCGAAATGCACCGCCGGTAGCCAGTCGCGCGGAATGCCGAGATAGCCCGCCCATTGATGCGTGAATTCGACACCGTCCAGCGACGGCCACCATTCGGTCAGCCGGTCGCGGATCCAGCCGAAATTCGCGTTTTCGCGCAACGCGGTCTCGCCCATGTCCGAGCCATAGCGATAGGGCGCCCCGCGGCTGCCGAACAGGATGCGTCCGTCGGCGGTGCGCGTGAGATAATTGGTCGTGTGGACATAGGAGCTGAGGCATTCGCCGCCGGCCCAGCCGACCTTCTCCCACTGTTCGGCGCTGAGCGGCGCGGTGAGCATAATCGTCGAGGCCATCGGAATCAGCCGGCGGCGATAATCGGGCTGTGCGGTCATAAACGCTTCGCCTGCCAGCAGGACCGCGCGCCGGGCGCGGAGCGTGCCGCCCGCGGTGACGAGTGCAGGTTGCATGCCGGCAGTGGTTTGCAGGACCTCGGTCCCTTCATATATCCGCACACCGCGCCGCTCGAGCGCGCGCGAGAGCCCGCGCACAAGGCGGCCGGGGTGGATCGTGCCGCCGACGTGCAGGCGCAGGGCGCCATCGACCTTGGTCGCATGCACCGCCTCCCGCGCCCGGTCGGCGTCGAGCAATTCGCAGCCATCCTCCATGCCGAGCCTGACATAAGCGTCGAAGGACTGGCGCAGCGACGGCAATTGCTCCGCGCTGCGAGCGAGGGTGAGGACGCCCACCCGATTGAAATGCGCGTCGATGCCTTCCTCGTCGCAAATCCGGCCGACCTCCCCGACCATCGCCTGCTGTGCGAGCAGCATCGCCCGGGCCGTCGCGGCCCCAAAGCGGCGGGTGAGTGCGGCGGGGTTGATCGGAAAGCGCGGCGAGCACCAGCCGCCGTTGCGCCCCGACGCGCCGAAGCCGCAAAATTGCCGCTCGACGATTGCTATCGACAGGTCGGGGTCGTTTTGCAGCAGATACCAGGCGGTCCACAGACCCGTGAAGCCGCCCCCCATGATCGCGACGTCGACGGTCGCGTCGCCCGACAGGGCGGGGCGCGGCGTCAGATCATCGTCGCAGCTTGCGAGCCAATAGCTGCCGATGTCGGCGGGTGAGACGACGGTTGTCAATCGGGGCTCCGCCGCGCGCTAACGGGTGATCGGCCGATATTCGAGCGTCATGGTCGACGCGGCGGTCTTGCGTATCCTGTCGGGCGAAAGCTCGATCTTCTTGAGCTCGTTGGTCTCGTGCATCATCGTCTGGTCGGCGAGGTGGGGGTTCCCCCTGCCGTCGGGATCGATGAACAGATTCTGGCCGCCCGCGTCGATCACCGAATAGAGCGCGCGCCGGTCGGCGCCGATTTCCATCAGCCCGACCCAGCTTTCGCCGCCATTGTGCGGCGCCATCGTCGGCCCGAGGCGCAGGACCGCCGACAGCCGATGTTCGGGATAATCTTCCGCCATTTGCGGGCGGTCGGGGGTTTCGAGCGACGCGTCGAAATATTTCCAGAAGACCGGCTGTTCCCATTCGGCCATATCCTTGCCGGGAAAGCGCGGTTTGACCTCGGCGATCGTCGCCTTGATCGTGTCGATCATCATCGCGGTGCGGTCGCGCCCGTTGAAATAGTCGATGCCCAGTGGCGCGCCCGCTTTATCGCCCTGAAAGGCGCGCAGCAGCAGGCTGGATTGATAGGTCAGGTAGCGGTCGGTATCGATCGTCTTCCACCAGTCGCCCATATCATCGCCAAACAGCGTTTTCGGCGCAGTCTGGAGCCAGGTCCGGTAGAGCGTCAGTCCCGGATTGTCGTAGCGCTGATCGCCGTCGCGGTCCTGATACAAGCCGTTGAAGCTCAGCATCAATTCGCCCGCCCGCTTCACCTGGGGGTCGTCGCTCGCCGCGATCGCGGCCCGGATATAGGGCGCGAAAAAGTCGGGCGCCGCCTGATTGCGGTCGACCGCGCCCAGCGCGTTGAAGATCTTGCCGTTGAACTCGCGCATGTCGAGCAAGGTGAGCGACTGGCCCGTCTTCGCGAGCCGGTCGCCGAGCCAAGTGCGGAAAGTCGCGCCGATCCGCGCATTGTCGCCCTCCTGCGACCAGCCCGTCGCCTTGCTGTTCCACGACATGAAATAACCCTGCTTCGGGTTGATCATCTGCGGCTTTTCCGCAGGGGTCAGAAACCCCGTCCATTCATATTCGCCGGTGCCGGGCGTCGGCAGCCGCGGATCGACGCCCGCCGCCTTCCTGGGAAGAGCGCCGGCTTCGAAATAGGCGATCGTGCCGTCTTCGCCGCCATAACAGGCGCCGAGATTCCAGCCGAGACGGTCGACGCCCTTGGCCTTGAACTCGGCGAGGCTCTTTGCGCGGCCCATTTCGGCAAAGGCGACCCATGTGTCGAGTTCGCGGCCGTGGACGCCCATTTGCTGCGAGTAAGCGGTGCCGTTTTCGGCGTCCCACGCGATCACCGGCCCGTGAATCGTCCACGCGACTTCGTGCGTCACGGTCGCGCCGTCCTTGACCCGGAAGGTCTCGGTCCGGTGATCCATCTTTTTCCACGCACCCTTGTACCAATATTCGTACCGGTTCTTCGGGTTGAGCTTTTCGGCGAAGACGGTGCCGGCCTCGCTGCTGCCCGAAACGAGCAGCCAGCCGTGCTGCGCGCCGCGCCCCATCGTCGGCACGCCCCAGCCGGTCGAGCCGAAGCCCGCATTGTCGAAACCGCCGCCGTGCAGATGGATTTCGGGGCCGTCGGCAGTCGCCTCGAGCATCAGCACCTTGCCGCTCGCCGATTTCTCGGGGCCGATAACCATACAGCGGCTCGCGCCCTTCACCGGCTGGATCGGGGCCGCCTGGGCCGCTGCCGACGCGACGCCACCGGGCGGCTGCTGCACCGGGGCGAGCACCGGCGTCGGCACCGACCGGGCGGGGGCGAGGTCGTCGCCGGCGTGGATGGTGGTCGGGGAATCGGGGTCGGAAATCGGCACGACGTCGTTGAAAATCGCCCACGCCTTCTCCTGCCCGTAGCGCGCCGTCATCGCCTTCAGAAATTCGAGGTTGCGGATTTCATAAGTGTCGCGCCCCAGCGGCGCGGCGGTGATCAGCGCGAGATATTCGGCGAGGCTCCAGCGCGTCGGCTTGATCCCCCAGCGGATGAATTCGAGCGGGGTCAGCCGCGCAGGATCGGCATTCACGTCGTCGATGCGCTTGTTGATGCCGTCGACCATCGCATGGATCATCTTGCGATGCTCGGGCGCCAGCGCCTTGTAGCGCTGCATCAGCGTCGCGTCGGAAAGCCTCCGGCCGCGCATCATCTTGTCGCCTTCGATCGCGGAAGCGCCGAGCAGTTCGGCGCGGCGGCCCTGCGTATTGTGCCGCGCGAGTTCCATTGCGGCGAGGCGGTCGTGCGCAATCGCATATCCCGCGCCGAACATCACGGCGTCGGACGTCTCCGCCTGCACATGCGGCACGCCGAAATCGTCGCGGTAGATGCTGACCTTTTCGGCGGCGTTCGCCTGCGCCTGCGCCGCCGGCGCGGCGGCGAACAGCAGGATGGTCGAACCATGGAGCAGGGCGGCAGTCGAACGGCGCATCAAAAAAATCTCCCCGGATTGTCTATTTCGGCAGGAATGTCTCGGCCAAGGCGACCCACAGCGCGGCGCCGGTGGGCGAAATGCTGTCGTCATAGGCATAGTGCGAATTGTGGAGCATCACCGACCCCGGTCCCTCGTCGCCGTTGCCGAGGAGCAGGAAGCAGCCGGGAACGACGTCGAGGTAGCGCGCAAAATCCTCGCCCCCCATGCCTGGCGTGTCGAGATCGACGAAGCGGTCGGGGCCGACGATGCCGATCGCGATCTTGCGGACCTTGGCATAGAGATCGGCCGGATTGTGCAGCGCGGGATAGCCGCGTTCGTAATGCAGCTCCGCCTTCGCGCCGAACGACGCCGCGACACCGGTCACAATCTCGCGCAGCCGCTGTTCGGTCGCATCCTGGCTCGCGCGCGACAGCGTGCGCACCGTGCCGCCCATGCGCGCCTCGTCGGCGATGATGTTGAACGCGGTGCCCGCCTCGACCTTGCAGATCGACACCACCGCGGCGTCCATCGGGTCGGTACTGCGCGCGACGATGCTCTGCACCGCGACGATGATCTGCGCGGCGACGAGCACTGGGTCGACCGTCAGGTGCGGGCGCGCGGCGTGGCCGCCCTTGCCCGACACGACGATCTCGAACTTGTCGGCGGCGGCATAGAGCGCGCCCGCGCGCCCCGCGAGCTTGCCCGCGGCGATGCCCGGGCGATTGTGGACGCCGAAGATGGCGTCCATCGGGAAGCGATCGAACAGGCCGTCGCGGATCATCGCGCTGGCGCCGCCGTCGGGGTCGCCGTCGGGCCCATGATAACCGAGCGATTCCTCGGCGGGCTGGAAGATCAGATGCACCGCACCGTCGAAGTTGCGCGTTGCCGCCAGATGTTTGGCGGCGCCGAGCAGCATCGTCGTATGCCCGTCGTGGCCGCAGGCGTGCATCACGCCGGGCGTGCAGGATTTATGATCGGACTCGGTCAGTTCGGTCATCGGCAACGCATCGATGTCGGCGCGGATGCCGATCGCGCGGTCCGACCCGCCGGCGCGGATCGTCGCGACGATGCCGGTGCCGCCGATGCCGGTGTGCACCTCGTCGACCCCGAAGCTTTCGAGCAGATCGAGGATGAAGCTGACCGTGCCCTGTTCGTGAAAGCCGAGTTCGGGATGCTGATGGATATGCCGGCGCCAGGCGGTCATGTCGGTTTCGAGCGATTTGAGGTCAACGGACATGGGGACGGACCTCCTGGCGCAGCGGCAAAGTCAGGCTAGGGGCGACGCGCGGCCGACCCCAATGCCTATTGGACATGGTTGCATGTTCGGCGGCGGATTTCATCATGGTCTCCCTCAAGGCGCGGCGTGCGCCGCGATCTGATAGAAGACCCCCGCGTGTGGGCCGAGGGGGAGGTCGAAGACGACCCATGCGACGACCATCGTGATGCCCGTCGCCATGAAACAGAGCGCATAGGGCAGCATCAGCGCGAGCAGCGATCCGACCCCCATCGACTTGTCCCACCGCTGGCAGAAGACGAGGACGAGCGGGAAATAGCTCATCAGCGGGGTCATGATATTGGTATAGCTGTCGCCCATGCGATAGGCGGCCGTCGTCATTTCGGGACTGATGCCGAGCAGCATGAACATCGGCACGACCACCGACGACAGGACGCTCCACTTCGCCGTCGCCGACCCGATGAACAGATCCATCGTCGACGAGAGGAGCAGCACGCAGACGAGGAGCAGCGGCGCGGGCAGGTTCATGCCCTGCAGCCTCTCGGCACCGCTGATCGCGATGATCGGTCCGATCCCCGACCAGTTGAACATCGCCACGAAATGCGCCGCGAAAAAGACGAAGACGAGATAGGGCGCGATCGTCTTTACGCCCTCGCGCATCATCGCGATCACATCATTCGAATTTTCGACCGTGCCGACAGCGCGTCCGAAGACCACGCCGGTGAACAGGAACAGCAGAAACAGCGCGGCGATCATCGAACCATAGAGCGGCTGCAGCCGGATCGGGCCGTCGGCGTCCTGGTCGATGAATGGCGTATAGCCCGGCCAGAGGCAGAGCGCGGCGAACAGGGCGACCACCAGCAATGCGGCAACGCCCGCGCGGCGAAGCCCCCGCCGCTCGTCGTCGCTGAGATCGCCCTTTTCAAGATCGGTGCGCAACTCGTCGTCGATCGCCTCGTTCCACGTCCCGAGGCGCGGTTCGACGATCCGGTCGGTGACGAACCAGATGATCGGCGTGAAAAAGACGACGATGCCGAGGATGAAATACCAGTTGCCGAGCGGGTTCATCGTCCAGCCGGGCTCGACGATACGCGCGGCTTCCTGTGTGAAGCCGAACAGCAGGACGTCGAGCTGGCCGGGCATGATGTTGCCGGCATAGCCGCCCGACACGGCGGCGAGCGCTGCGGCAATTCCCGCGAGCGGATGGCGCCCGACCGATGCGAAAAGCACCGCTGCCATCGGGATGAGCACGACATAGGCGGCGTCGGCGGCGTGGTGCGACACCATGCCCACCACCGCGATGATAGGCGTCATATAGCGGCGCGGCGTGTTACGCAGCGAGCCGCGGATCAGCGCGAAGAACAGCCCCGATCGCTCGGCCACCGCGGCACCCATCATGATCGTCAGGATGATGCCGAGCGGGGTGAAGCTGGCATAGGTGCGCGGCATTTCGGTAAACAGCCGCGCGATATTCTCGGCCGAGAACAGGCTCGACGCGCGATAGGTCAGGACGCCACCCGCAAGCTCGGCGCCGGCGGGCGCCTCCTTGCCCGAATAGGGCAGCGATCCGCTCCACCCCAGTCCTGCGCCGATCGCCGATATGATCATCAATATGATGATCAGGTAGAGGAAGATGATGGTCGGATCGGGCAGCAGATTCCCGACGCGCTCGACGACGCCGAGAAACCCCCTCTGACGGGCAGGGCGGATGGTTTCAGCACTCATAATTGCGCCTCCTGCCAGGCTGGATTCGTGTCGCTGTAGAGAGACAATATGAGGTCCGCGCGCGCGGCGCGAACCTCATATTGTCGGCCCGGATTCAGAAGTTCACTTCGAGCCCGAGACGGATAACCGGTCCGAACTGATCGAAGCCGCCCCCCGACGGATCGATGACCTGAACCGATTCCATCACCGGCAGCTTCTCGTTGAGAAGATTTGTAACGCCAAATGAGAATTTGGCTTCCTGCTTCCCGTTCATCGGCAGTGTATAGGATGCCGAAATATCGTTGTAGAAGCGCGAACCCGTCCGGTCGGGTGACAGAAGCTCGCGGCTGATCCCCGGCGAGATGTCGGTCAGCGCCTGGCTCGACTGATAGCGGCCCTGCCAGCCGACCGTCAGGCCGCCGACCGAATAGTTCAGCCCGACGACGCCCTTATATTTGGGGTAGCCGTAAAAGCCTTCGAGCACGGTGAACTGATCCGGCCGTGCCTGAAAGGTGAAAGTCCGCAGGCGGTGCAGATAGGTGAAGGCCAGGTTCGCCGAGAGGCGGCCGGCGCCGAGCGGGTGGGCGTAGAAGGCTTGCGTATCCAGCCCCGATGTCTGCAGCTTCGACGTGTTCACATAGGTGCTGTTGCCGCCGATGATGCTGAAGAAATTTGCCCCCGGCGTCATGTCGCGGGTGATCAGCGCGCACAATTCCGGGTCGGGCCCGCCGGCGCGATCGACGCAATTTTCGGCAATGGCTTGCGGGCTGAGGAAGCTGATCGCGTCCTCGATCTTGATGTTGAACCAGTCGGCCGAAATCTGGAGGCCGGGCAGGAAATTCGGCGTCAGGACAAAACCGGCCGTCCAGCTGTCCGAAACCTCGGGCCGCAGATTCTGGTTGCCCGATACGATGAACGGCACACCGATCCCGCCGCTGATCGGGACAAAGCCCGCTGGGCGGCCCAGCGCGGCGCAGTTGGCGGCGCGATTGGGATTTTGACCGAGGTTGTTTTGCGAACAGGGGTCGTTGACGTTGGTCGTCTGACCCTCGCTCGGCCGGAAGGCTTCGAAGATGTTCGGCGCGCGAATGGCGCGGCTCAACGTCGCGCGCAGGCGGAACCCGTCGACCGGCTCCCAGATCGCGCCGGCTTTCCATGACGTCGCCTGTCCCGCGTGGCTATAATCGGCGTGGCGCACCGCGCCCTCGACCGACAGCAGCTTGGCAAAAGGCATGTCGGTCAAGAGGGGTATGCTGAGTTCGCCGAAGAGTTCGGTGACATGATAGCCGCCTGAATAATCCTGCGACGACGCCTGGTTGGTCACGCCGGCCTTGATCAGCGGATCGGTGGTCCGGCCGTTACGTTCTTTCCGATACTCTGCACCCAGCGCGATGCCGATCGACCCGCCGCCCGGCATGGTCAGGAACTTGCTCGAATCTCCGGAGAGCGAAAAGCCGGCCGTGGTCTGGCGGACGAAGGCCGTGGACACCGTGGTCGTGCTGACGAAGTCGCGCGCCTCCTGCGAGCTGGCGGTCGAACCGAACGGATTGAAGGGCACGCAGGGGCCGCCGCCGACGATAGCGGGCCGGACATAGCCGACGGGTTGAAGCGAGGGTACATCCATGCGGCAGCGAATCTGCCCCGAACCGGGATCGACCACGGCGTCGAGCGCCGCGCGCAGATTGGGCAGGAGCATGCGGTTGTAACCGGTGAACTTCGCCTTGGTGCGACCATAGGTGCCATAGATATCGTAGCGGAGATCCGAGAAGCCGGTCTCGAACTCGCCTTTGAGCCCGCCGACGAACGACAGGCTGTTGCGATCGACCTGGCTGAAGCGCAGCCCGACGTCGGTGTAGAGGCGATCGAGAGCCAGTGTCGTCGCTCCGGCGGCCAGCAATTGCTGACGGAAAGCCTGATTCAGGAACGCATTCTGCGCGATGTTGATCGGCTGTGCGGCGCGGAGCACGGGCTGTCCGCGGCCATAGCTTGACGTGTTGTTATAGTCGGCGCCGAAATAGGCCCGCACATTGTCGCTGAAGTCGAAATGGGTGCTGAGGTTGAGGTTGTAGCGCTCGATGTCGGGAACGATCGAAATCGAATCGTCGAAGCGGAAGCAAGCGGGACCGCAATTGTCGAATTTCCCGAACAGGCTGCCGTCGGTAAAAAGAGGCGTCGGCGCAGGGCGCGGCGTGCCATCATCATTGAAGACGAACGCACCGAGGCCCCCCGTGTCGCCGCGAAGACCCACCGCGCCATAACCGGAATATTGAAAGGCTTCGCCGCCGGGAATGATGATATAATCGGGAATGCCGTCGTTCGGCCCGGTATCGGCGGGATTGATCATCGCGACATTGTTTTTCATGTCGGCCTGGCGCGGGGTGATTTCCTTCACCTTCGTATAGTCCGCCGCCACGGTGATGTTGCCGCGCCCGTCGGCGAAATTGTGCCCGGCGAGGAGGCTGCCGCCATAGGTGAAACCTTCGGACCCGCGCGCCGGCTGCGAACCGCTAAAGGACAGGCGAACGCCGTCGAAGTCATCCTTGAGGATGATGTTCACGACGCCCGATACGGCGTCCGAACCATAAATCGCCGACGCGCCGCCGGTGATGATCTCGACGCGCTCGATCAGGTTGGGGTTGATCGAGTTCAGATCGACCGCCGCGCTGTCGGTGGTGCCCGAAACGCGGCGCTTGCCGTTGACGAGCACCAGCGTGCGGTTCGAGCCGAGGCTGCGCAGGTCGACGACTGCGAGGCCGCCGCTGGTTTCGCCGCGCGATCCCGAGGCGCCGCCTTGCTGGCTCTGCTGCATGCTGCCCGAAAAGCCGATGGCGGGTTGCTGGGCGAGGGCGCGGCCGATGTCGAACTGCGCATTGTTCGCGCCGAGCGTTTCGGAACTCACCACCCCGACCGGGGTCGGCAAGTCGAGGACCGGGCGGCCGATACGCGACCCTGTCACGACGATGTCGCTGGCGCCCTCTGTTTCCGCGCCGTCGTCCGGTGCCGGTGCGTCCTGAGCATGTGCGGTGCCCGCCACGCCTGTCAGCCCTGCAAAAAGGGAAATCGCGAGAAGCGATGTGGAAATCTTGAACTTGCTGCTCTCCGCCGTTGCCGGTCCCTGGATCATTTTTTTTCTCCGCCCTGAACCCTGCCAAAGTCGTCCGTTCGTCGGTTAGTGCATGGGCCCATTCTGTCTATGGACATGCGGGCATCGATCCCAATGCCGGTTCGACATAGAATCATTCGTGCGGTGCGAGGGGTGTCTGCGCAGTTTTATTACGCCGTCGTCGACTAGGACCAATCGACATTCAGCTCAGGGTGAGTCGAAAATGGTGGTTTTCCGTGACCCGGAGCGCAGCGTACATCTGGTACGTGAGCACCGGAAGCACGGGAAATTGCCATTTGCAGACCGCCA
>NZ_JBOHHT010000091.1:0-123902 GCF_050725655.1 Sphingopyxis sp.
GCCGCCGCCCGCGATGTCCCCCCGGCGGGCGGCGGCACCCCCGGCGTCCGCGCGCCGCGCGGCAGCGCGCGCACCAAGCTGATCGCCGCGGCGCATGCCACGGTGCGCAAGCAGGGCTATGCGGCGACGACGGTCGACCAGATCTGTGCGGCCGCGGGCGTGACCAAGGGCGCCTTCTTCCATCATTTCGCATCGAAGGAAGAGCTGGCGATCGCGGCGGCCGAGGGCTGGACCGAGCGGGCGCGGCCGATGTTCGAACTCGCGCCGCATGTCAGCCTCGAAGATCCGCTCGACCGCCTGCTCGGCCATATCGATTTCCGCCTGTCAATGCTCGATGGGCCCACGGAAGATTATACCTGCTTCGTCGGCACGATGGTGCAGGAAGCCTATGCGACGAACGACCGCATCCGCGCGGCGTGCGAGGCGAGCATCAACGCCTATTGCCAGGCGCTCGCGCCCGACATCCAGGCGGCGATGGACGTTTACGGCGTGCCCGAGGACGTCACCGCGATCGGGCTCGCCCAGCATGTCCAGTCGGTCCTGCAGGGCGCCTTCGTCCTGGCGAAAACAACGAACGACCCGGCGATTGCACGCGGCACCGTCACCCATCTGAAGCGTTATGTCCGGATGCTGTTCGGCGCGGGCGGCACGTCATGATGCGACAGGTAATTGCCGCGGCGCGCCGCGCACGCTGACTTCAATAATCACCACCCCCCAAAGGAGAGAGTAATGCCCCAGATGATTTTCGTGAACCTGCCGGTCACCGACCTCGACAAGTCGAAAGCCTTTTACGAAGCGGTTGGAGCGGCGAACAACCCCGCCTTCACCGACGACACCGCCGCCTGCATGGTGGTTGAAGAGGGTTCGATCCACGTCATGCTGCTGACCCACGAAAAATGGGCGACCTTCACATCGAAGGCGATCCCCGACGCGCGCACCACCGCGCAGGTCCTGCTCTGCGTGTCGGCCGACAGCCGCGACGCGGTCGACGGACAGGTCGACAAGGCGGTCAAGGCGGGCGGCAAGGCCGACCCGACCCCGACGCAGGATTATGGCTTCATGTACGGCCGCAGCTTCGAGGATCCCGACGGCCATATCTGGGAAGTGATGTGGATGGACCCGACCGCCATCCCCGCTGGCGAACCCGCCGAAGCCACGGCCTGACACGAGCATAGGGAGGAGGAAGAGGATGACCGATACGACCCCCAGCAGGGGCCAGTTGATCGCCGGCCACGTTTTGAGCGGCCTTGTGATCCTCTTCCTGCTCTTCGACGCCGGGCTCAAGCTCGTGTCGCCCGAGACCGCGATCAAATATAGCCCGCCCAGCCTCGGATGGCCGCTCGAGGTCGGCACGATGTATCTGCTCGGTACGCTGCTGCTGATCCCGACCCTGCTCTATATCTGGCCGCGCACCGCGATCCTCGGTGCGATCCTGATCACCGGCTATCTCGGCGGCGCGATCGGCACGCATGTCCGCATCGACAGCCCGCTGTTCAGCCACAG
Organism: Sphingopyxis sp.; assembly: GCF_050725655.1. Taxonomy (GTDB): domain Bacteria; phylum Pseudomonadota; class Alphaproteobacteria; order Sphingomonadales; family Sphingomonadaceae; genus Sphingopyxis. Next base: position 1,504 of record NZ_JBOHHT010000091.1, read on the forward strand.
CCTGTTCGGCGTCTACCTCGGCCTGATGCTGTGGGGCGGCCTGTGGCTGCGCGACCCGCGCCTCCGCGCGCTGATCCCGCTGCGGGCAGGAGCGAGCGCATGAGCTTTCAAGCCTATCTCGACAATGTCGAAACCAAGACCGGCAAATCGGCCGGCGCGCTGAAAGCCATCGCGATCGAAAAGGGCCTCGCCGACGACAGCGGCCTCGCCCCCGGTATCAAGGCCGGTGCGATCATCGACTGGCTGAAGGCCGATTACGACCTGGGCCATGGCCACGCCATGTCGATCGTCGCCTGGATCAAAGGCAAACGGTCCTAGCCTCCGTCTAGAGAATAAGAGGAATAGTCCGATGACAAATCACTCCTCCCGCTGGAGCCTTATGTCCACCTTTGCGCTGCTCGCCGCCGCGAGTGCCGCTGCGGCCGTGCCGCAGTCGGCGCACGCCGCCGCGCCGCCTGCAACCGCCGAAGCCGCAGCACCGGTAAAGGTCGGGAATGGCGACGCCGATGTGAACGGCACGCGCATCCATTACCAGCTGCACGGCGATCTCGCCCCCGGCAAGACCCCGCTGCTGGTGCTCCACGGCGCCTTCATGTCGAGCGACGCGATGAAGTCGCTGATCGATCCATTGGCCGCGACGCGCCCGGTGATCGCGATCGACGCGCGCGGCCATGGCCGGTCGGGCGGGGTCGACGGCAAGCTCAGCTATGACCTGATGGCCGACGACGCCGCCGCTGTGCTCGCAAAACTGGGTGTGAAACAGACCGACGTGCTCGGCTATTCGATGGGCGCGTCGACCGCGATTGCACTGGCGGTCCGCCACCCCGGACGGGTCGGCAAACAAGTCATCCTGTCGGGAACATCGCGGCTCGACGGCTGGTATCCCGAAGTGCTGGCCGGCATCGCGCAGCTGACCCCGGCGACATTCGCTGGCAGCCCGATCGAAACGGGTTACAAGAGCCTGTCGCCGACGCCGGAGAAATTTCCGAAACTGGTCGAGAATATCAAGACGCTCGACGCAACACCTTTCGCCTATTCCGACGAACAGGTTCGCGCGATCCCCGGCAAGACGATGGTGATCATCGGCGACGCCGACGGGGTCACGCTCGATCATGCGATCGCATTGTTCAAGCTGCGCGGCGGCGGCGACATCGCCGCGGCGACACAGGGTTTCATGACCGAAGCGCCCAAGGCGCGGCTCGCGATCCTGCCCGCGACATCACACATCGGGATCATGAGCGAGGTGTCGGCGATCGTCGCGACGGTCGTCCCCTTCCTCGACGACGCCAAGCCGCCGATGCCGACCTTCTAGCCCCAACGACAAGACTAAAGAGAGAGGAACGATCATGCCCGTCAATCCCAACGCCAGCATCGAAGTCACCGCCTTCGACTGGGTGCCCGATTTCGCGCGCGGCTACGTACGCGACCTCCGCCCGCGCTGGGCGTGCGAGGAAATCGGGCTCGACTATGCCGAACATCTGATCAGCGCGATCAACCGCCCCGCCGACCATTTCCTGTTCCAGCCATGGGGCCAGGTCCCGGTGCTCAACGACGGCGGCATCCGCCTGTTCGAGAGCGGCGCGATCCTGCTCCACCTCGCCGAAAAGGACGCGCGGCTGATGCCCCGCGATCCGCAGCAGCGCGCCAACACGCTCGCCTGGCTGTTCGCCGCCTATAACAGCGTCGAGCCGATGCTGTTCGAACTCGGCAATGTCGACATTTTCTCGACCGACGAGGAATGGGCGAAGCTGCGCCGCCCGAGCCTGATCGAGTTCATCCAGGGCCGGCTCGGCCGCCTGAACGACGCGATCGGCGACAAGGCGTATCTGACCGGCGAATTCACCGTCGCCGACATCGCGATGGCGACCGTGCTGCGCGAAGCCGTCGAGGCCGGCCTGATCGCCGAACAGCCACGGCTGCGGGCATATCTCGATCGCTGCCTCGCCCGCCCCGCCTTCCAGCGCGCGATGGACGCGCAGCTCGCCGCCTTTAACGAAGAGGCGGGTCCGCCCGCCTGACGCCCGAACTCTCAACCCCTCCCCAGGAGAGAGACCATGACAGCCCCGCTGTTCGCGCAAATATCGGTGTCGCTCGATGGCTTCATCGAGGACCGCGACAAGAATATCGACTGGATGACCGAAGACGCATCGGTCGACGCGCTGCACACGCGCACGCTGAACGAAATCGGCGGCATGATCTTTGGCCGGGTGGCGCATGCCACGATCGCCGGTTTCTGGATCGACGCCGCCGCGGGCCGCATGGAGATGTCGCCCGACCTCGCGCAGCAGAGCGAACGCATGACCGCGCTACCCAAATATGTGCTGACGCACGGGCGCGAGACCGGCGACTGGGTACAGAGCCGCGCAATCGCGCTGGGCGACATTGCGCGGCTGAAGGCCGAAGCGACGAAGCCGGTTGCCGTCTTCGCCGGAGCCGGCGCGATCCAGTCGGCGCTTGCCGCCGGGCTGATCGATGAGCTGCGGCTGATCCGTTATCCCGTCGTGCTCGGCGGCGGCACGCCGCTGTTCGCGGACGACGGCACACGACGCACTCTGGCGTCAATCGACCGCGAGACTTTTGCATCGGGGGCCACACTGGAGCGTTTCAGAATCTGAAGAGACGCGCCCACCCAAATGAAGGAGAGAGAAGATGACCTATATAGAAGGATTTGTCGTCGCGGTGCCGACCGCCAACAAGGAAGCGTATCGCAAACATGCCGCCGATGCGGCGCCGCTGTTCAAGGAATTCGGCGTGAGCCGCATGGTCGAATGCTGGGGCGACGACGTCCCCGACGGCAAGGTCAACGACCTGAAAGGTGCGGTGCAGGCGAAACCCGACGAGACCGTCGTGTTCAGCTGGTTCGAATATCCCGACAAGGCGACCCGCGACGCCGCGAACGAAAAGATGATGAGCGACCCGCGCATGGAGCAGATGGGCGGCGAGATGCCGTTCGACGGCAAGCGCATGATCATCGGCGGCTTCGATTCGATCCTCGACGACGCCAGGGAAAATGCGGGGGGCGAAGGCAAGACCGGCTATGTCGACGGCTATGTCGTGCCCGTCCCCGACGCTAACAAGGAAGCCTATCGCACGCTCGCCGAAAAGATGTCGGGCGTGTTCATCGACTATGGCGCGACCCGCGTCGTCGAAGCATGGGCGGACGATGTCCCCGACGGCAAGGTCACCGACTATGCAAGGGCGGCGCACAAGAAAGACGGCGAAAGCGTCGTCTACAGCTGGGTCGAATGGCCGAGCAAGGAGGCGCGCACCGCCGGCTGGGAAAAAATGGCAGCCGACGAGCGGATGAAGCCCGACCCCGAGAACACCCCGTTCGACGGCGCGCGCATGATCTATGGCGGCTTCGCCCCGATCGTTGAAGCCTGACGATCCGTTCCTCCCTGTGCCGCAGGCATGGGGAGGTGGCGGCGGCGGAGCCGCTGACGGAGGGGCGACGGCGCAAGGTCGCAGCCCCTCCACCATCCTTCGGATGGTCCCCCTCCCCATCGCTTCGCGACAGGGAGGATCGAGAGGAAGGATCCAAAAGATGATAAAACTCTACGGAACGCCCCCCACCCGCGCGCTGCGCGCCATGTGGCTCCTGAACGAACTCGATCTCGCCCACGAGATCATCCCGATCGACCTCGGCGCCGGCGAGCAGCTGACGCCCGAGTTTCTGGCGCTCAATCCGGCCGCGAAACTGCCGGTTCTGGTCGACGGCGACCTGGTGGTGAGCGAGTCGGCGGCTATCCAGCTCTATCTGGCCGAGAAATATGGCGACCGCTTTCCCGGCGGCCGCCTGATCCCCGATACGCCCGAAGAGCGCGGCCAGATGTATCGCTGGCTGTTTTTCCTGATGACCGAGATCGAAGCGCCGCTGTGGCGGATCGCGCTGCACAGTTTCCTCTATGCGCCCGACGAGCAATCGGCCGCGGAAATTGCGCTGGCGAAGCGCGATTGCAAACGGATGATCGCGGTCTTCGAGCAGCATATGGAGGGACGCGATTTTGTCGTCGGCGAGCAGGTGACGGTAGCCGATTTTAACGCCGCCTACACGCTCGATTGGGCGCAGCTCGAAGACATGCTGGACGATGCCCCCGCGCTGCGCGCCTATCTGAAATCGATGTACGCGCGGCCCAGGGCGCCGGTGACCATCGCCGAGGCCATGGCGGAGCTGGAAGCATGACCAGCAGCGAGCCCGGCATGACGCGCACGGTCTCGTGCCAGTGCGGCGCGGTGAGGCTGGAACTCAGCGGCAAACCGATCGTCGCGGCGACCTGTTATTGCCATAGCTGCCAGAAAGCGGGCCGGGGCTTCGAAGCCTTGCCCGGCGCGCTGGAGGTGGTCGGTCCCGACGGCGGCACGCCTTATGTGCTGATGCGCAAGGACCGGCTTCAATGGCTGTCGGGATCGGACCAGTTGGAGGAACATCGGATCAAATCCGATTCGCCGACGCGGCGGTTCGTCGCGCGTTGCTGCAACGCGCCGATCGCGCTCGAATTCACCAAGGGGCATTGGCTGAGCGTCTATTCGGCGCGCATTCCCGAGGCCGAGCGTCCGCCCGCCGAAATGCGAACCATCGTCAAGGACCGGCCCGCCGGGGTCGAGCTTTCCGACGATATCCCCAACTATTCGGCGCCGACGGGCAAGTTCATGTGGCGGCTGCTGAAAGCCTGGGCCGCGATGGGTTTTCGCGCCCCGCCGCTCGAAGCGACGAAAGGATATGGACGATGAGTAAGACCGTCGAACGCACCGAAATGCGCAGCATAACCAGTCCGGGTTTCGCCATGCAGGTCGACAAGGCGAAATACGACGCGATGAAGGATGCGCTGCTGGCCGCGATACCCGCAGGCAAACCCGGGCTGACCATCGCCGAGATCAAGGAACGCACGCTCCCGCTGCTCCCCGAAGAGCGGTTCCCCGGCGGCGCCAAGGCGGGGTGGTGGCTGAAGGGCGTCCAGCTCGATCTCGAGGCGCGTGGGCTGATCGCGCGCGAAAATGTGAAGCCGCTGCGGCTGCACCGGCTATAAGCACACACAAAAGGAAGCAGGCCATGCAGCATCTGTCCTTCCCGAACGAGAGCGAAGCCTATGCCGCGCGCGCCGAGCTGCTGGCCTGCTCGACATGACGCCCGAGGGGCGCGGCGACTGGTTTCCCGGCCTGACCTATTAAACCGAAGCATCGAGGAGAGAGACGATGACCAAGGCAGCCAATTTCATCTGGTACGAACTGATGACCCCCGATCCCGCAGGCGCGGCATCCTTTTACGGCGCCGTCGTCGGCTGGACCATCGCGGCGCATAATGACGCCGCAGTCGGTGGCGTCGATTATCGCATGATCGTCCGCGGCGACGGCGGCAACGCGGGCGGGGTGCTCGCGCTGGGCGCCGACATGCTCGCGGGCGGCGCACGCCCCGGCTGGCTCGGCTATCTGGAGGTCGCCGACGTCGATGCCGCCATCGATGCGATCAAGGCCGATGGCGGTGCGGTGCAGATGCCCGCGACCGACCTGCCCGTCGGTCGCATCGCGATGGTCAGCGACCCGCAAGGCGCGCATTTCTATATCATGGACCCGATCCCGCCCGAGGATGCCGTTCCGGGGGAAGGCGGCGTGTTTTCGGTCACAGAAGCGCAGCATGTCCGCTGGAACGAGCTCGCGACGAGCGACCCCGACGCCGCGATCGCCTTTTACAAAAAGCATTTCGGCTGGGGGCAGGAGGGCGAGATGGATATGGGTCCGCTCGGCGCCTATCGCTTCCTCCAGCGCGGCGATGTGATGATCGGCGCGGTGATGCCGCTGATGGAAGGCTATCCGGTGCCGGTGTGGAATTTCTACCTCGGGGTCGACGACATCGACCGCGCGCGCGCCGCGGTGACCGCGAACGGCGGCACGATCACCAGCGAACCGATGGAAATCCCCGGCGGCGAATATGCGATGAACGCGATCGACCCGCAGGGCGCGCCTATTGGCTTCGTCGGTCCGCGCAAATCATAATCCCCCCAAGCCCCCCAGGAGAGATACGATGACCAAGACCCCCCTGACGCTTTGCCTCTGGTACGAAGGCGATGCCGAAGAAGCCGCGGCCTTTTACGCCAAAACCTTTGCCGACACGCACGTCGGCGCGATGAACCGCGCCCCCGCCGCTTCGCCGGGCGGCAAGGAAGGCGATGTGCAGACGGTCGAATTCACGCTGCTCGGCACGCCATGCGTCGGGCTCAACGGCCCGCCGATGTTCAAGCATAATGAATCCTTCTCCTTCCAGGTCCACACCGACACGCAGGAGGAAACCGACCGGTTGTGGAACGCGATCGTCGATAATGGCGGCCAGGAAAGCGTGTGCGGCTGGTGCAAGGACAAATGGGGCCTGTCGTGGCAGATCACGCCGCGCGTCCTGCTCGACGCGACGACCGGCAGCGATCGTGCCGCGGCGAAGCGCGCATTCGAGGCGATGATGACGATGAAGAAGATCGACATCGCGGCGATCGAGGCAGCGGTCCGGGGCGAACCCGTGGGCCAGGACTGAGATCGCACCTGACAAGGGAGAGAGATGATGGAAGGACAGGCAAATCAGGGGCCGACGAGCGGCCTCACCCCCCATATTGCGATCGCCGACAAGCGCGGCAGCGAAGCGATCGACTTTTATGCGAAGGCATTCGGCGCGACCGAGAATATGCGTATGCCCGCCGAGGATGGCGTGCGGTTGATGCACGCGCATCTGACGGTCAACGGCGCGTCGTTGATGATGCACGACGATTTCCCCGAATATAGCGGGCACGCGATGAGCGCGCCGACCGGGGTGACGCTGCACCTGCACGTCGACGACACCGATCGCTGGTACAAGCGCGCGATCGATGCCGGTGCCGCATCGACGCTCGAACCGCATGATGCCTTCTGGGGGGACCGCTATGCCCAGGTAAAAGATCCGTTCGGCCATCTCTGGTCGATCGGCGGGCCCATCAAGGGAGAATGACGATGAGCAATGGCAATGAACCGGCAACGATGTGCCTGTGGTTCGACAAGGATGCCGAGGCGGCCGCGAAATTCTATGCCGCGACCTTCCCCGACAGCGAATTCGTCGCGGCGAACATATCGCCCGGCGACTATCCCGACGGCAAGGAAGGCGATGTGCTGACGGTCGAATTCACCGTGATGGGCATCCCCTTCATCGCGATCAACGGCGGGCCCGCGTTCAGCCAGGACGAGGCTTTCTCGATCGTGATCAACACCGACACGCAGGAAGAGACCGACCGTTACTGGAACGCGATCGTGGGTAACGGCGGCGCCGAAAGCATGTGCGGCTGGTGCAAGGACAAATGGGGGGTCAATTGGCAGATCAGCCCGCGCGTCCTGACGCGGGCGATGACCAACCACGATCGCGCCGCGGCGAAACGCGCGATGGACGCGATGATGACGATGAAGAAGATCGACATCGCCACGATCGAGGCCGCATTGAAAGGCGAAGCCGTTGGCGCGGCGTAGCCCGGCGCTCTTCGCCTGGCTGCTCTGCGGCACGCTCGACATCGTCTATGCGGCGGTGTCGAGCGTCGTGCAGGGGGGCACCGTCTCCGGAATGCTGCACGCCGTTGCCAGCGGTCCGTTCGGCGCCGAAGCCGCCAAATGGGGCATCGGCGGCGACATCGCGGGGCTCGCGACGCATTATGCGATCATGGGCGCGATGGTCGCGGCGTGGTTCTTCGTGGCGCGACGCTGGACCGCGCTGACGGCTTGGCCGTGGTGGCTGACCGGTACGCTCTACGGGCTGCTGCTCTATGTCATCATGAACGGGATCGTGCTGCCGCTGCGCTTCGGATTGCCCTTCCCGCCCACCGACTTCGTCAAGGGGGCGGTCGCGCTCTTTCCGCATATCTTTTTCGTCGGCTGGCCGCTCGCCTGGCTGACGCGCAAGGACAAAAATTGATGCTGATTTATTATGGTCACCCCTTCTCCTCCTACACGTGGAAGGTGCTGATCGCGCTTTACGAAAAGGGGATCGAATTCGAATATCGCTCGGTCGATCCGGCGTTTCCGGACCATATGCCCGAACTGAGGGCGCACTGGCCGGTCGGGCAGTTCCCGCTGCTCGTCGACGACGGGGCGCCGTACTTCGAATCGTCGATCATCATCGAATATCTCGACCGGCTGGTGCCCGAGCCGCGCCTGATCCCGCAGGATTTCGACGCGGCGCTGAAGGTCCGGCTGTTCGACCGCGTCTTCGATAATCATGTCATGGGCCGGATGCAGGCAGTGGTGGCCGACGCGCTGCGCGGTCCCGAAAATCATGTGCCGCTGATCGTCGAACAATCGAAGGCGGCGCTCGAGACCATTTATGGCTGGCTCGACGGGGAGCTGGCGGGCGGCGGCTGGGCGACACCCCATGGCTTCACCCTCGCCGATTGCGCCGCGGCGCCGTCGCTTTTCTACGCCGACTGGGTCTGTCAAATCCCGGAAAGATACGAGAATCTGCGCGCCTATCGCGCGCGGCTGCTCGCGCATCCGACGGTTTCGCGCTGCGTCGAGGAGGCGCGGCCGTACCGGCCCTATTTCCCGCTCGGTGCACCCGACCGCGACTGAAGGCGCGTGTCCCGGAACGGGGTTAACGGCGCGCTGACGCTGCCCGTTCGCCATTTGATAGGCGCGCACGCGCGAAGGCGGACGCATGGTGTCGCCGTCCGCCCCCCTGCACGCCTTGGTGCGTACGCTGATCGTCGCCGCGCTCGCGGCGGTGCTGGCGTTCGCGCCGGCGCAGGCGCAGCAGGCCATGACGATCACCACGACGACGGTGACATGGACCTATGACGATGCCAGCGACGATGCGGATTATATCGATGAAGACGCCGCGCTGCTCGATGACGAGGCGCTCGCCGAGGATGCCGATTTCGCGGCGACGCGCCGCTACGCCCCTGCCGCCACGCTCGCGACGCTCGGTCATGCCAAGGCGACATATGGTCCCTTTTCGGTGATCGATAGCGCGACGGTGCGGATGGCGGGCGACGTCACCTCGGCGACGCCGCGCCAGTTCGCGGCGATGCTCGCGGCGTATCCCGGCCTCAAGCGCCTCGAAATGACCGATTGCCCCGGCAGCCTCGACGAAGAGGCCAACCTGATCCTCGCCCGCGCGATACGCCGCGCGGGCATGGAAACGATCGTCCCGGCGGGCGGCTCGATCCGATCGGGCGCGGTCGAGCTGTGGCTCGCGGGCGTTACGCGTCGCGCCGCGCCCGACGCCGAATTCGGGGTGCATAGCTGGGCCGACGAATATGGCCGTGAGGCGAATGATTATCCCGCGAACGACCCGGTGCATGCCGAATATCTCGGCTATTATCGCGAAATGGGGATGGATGGCGCCAAGGCGCGCGCCTTTTACGCGCTCACCAACAGCACCCCGTTCGACGACGTCCGCTATCTGACGCGCGACGACATGGCACGCTTCGTCACGCTCCACTGACGCGGCGGCGCTGCTTTAGCCTTGTAACACGCCGCCGCCTCCCCCACATCGCCCCCATGGCGAAGCGGAGCCTCTATCAGCGATTGCGCACGAACCCGCAGGTGCGAACGGGGCTGTTCTGCTTCGGCGTGCTGCTGATGATCGCGGCGCCGCTGCTTGGCCCGCTGCCCGGCCCCGGCTTTATCATCCTGTTTCCTGCGGGACTGATGCTGAGTTTGCAGAACAGCGAATGGGCGAAACGCGTCTATGTCCGCTTCAAACGGCGCCACCCGCGTTACGCCGGCTGGACCGACCGGTTGATGCGGCGTAGCAGCGCGGCGCGACGTCGCGAGCGCGAAGCTCAAGAGGCGATCGATGGCGAAACGCCCGAAAAGCGCCCCAATGGCAATTGACTTTGCGCCGACTCTCGCTTATCCGCGCCTCCATCAGTGGCCGCCCACGTTTGGCGGCCCTTTTCTGTTAGAGCCTTGCAAGAGATTTAGGGACAACCGCGATGAAGCGTACCTTTCAACCGAGCAACCTCGTGCGCGCCCGTCGCCACGGTTTCCGCGCCCGCAAGGCGACGGTTGGCGGCCGCAAGATTCTCGCCAACCGCCGCGCCCAGGGCCGCAAGAAGCTGTCGGCCTGATCGCTGACGCTTCTGCACCGGTCATGCTGGTGCGAACGCTTTCAAAACGCAGCGAATTTCTGGCCGCCAACCGCGGCCTTCGCTTTCCCATGCCCGGCTTTGTCCTGCTCGTCCGCCAGCGCGGCGACGGCGACGATTCGCTGGGCATTGGCTATACCGTCAGCAAGAAAGTCGGCAACGCGGTCACCCGCAACCGGATGAAGCGCCGGCTGCGCGCCCTGTGCCGCGACGCACTCCCCGAATCGGGTATCACCGGCGCCGACCATGTCCTGATCGGCCGGCCCGGCGGCAACGACATCGTCTTTGCCGAGCTCGGCGAGCATCTCGATTCGGCGCTGAAGCGCGCGGCGAAGAAATTGGCACGATGAAAGCCTGTCCACCATTGTTTCGCGGGCGTAGCGTGCCGGAATGACCGCTTCACTTCCCCCATGTCGTCACCCCGGAATTGATCCCGGGTCCATTGCTGCGACGGCGTTGTGGACCCCGGATCAAGTCCGGGGCGACGATGATATAAAACGCAGAGAAAAAACGTCGATCGCGAGTGAAGTTACGCAGTTTTCCGAGCTTTTTTCATGATCGCAAAATTGCTCATCCTGATCGCACGCGGGTGGCAAATCGGCCCGTCGCGCATCCTGCCGCCCACCTGCCGCTACGCGCCGTCGTGCAGCACCTATGCGATCACCGCGCTCCAGCGGCATGGTGCGATCAAGGGTGGCTGGCTGGCGACAAAGCGGCTATTGCGCTGCCATCCTTGGGGGGGACACGGGTACGACCCGGTCCCGTAAATTATTTCCCGACATTCTTTAGAGACGAAGAGAGACCGAAGAGCGTGGACGACAAGCGTAACATGATCGTGGCAATTTTGTTGTCGGTGGCCATCCTGATCGGCTGGAATTTCGTCTCCGAGAAATTCTTCCCCACCCCCGACAAGCCCGATGTGACCACGACGGTCGCAGGGCCCAACGGCACCGCGCCCGCCGCGCTGCCCGCGCCCGGCGTGCCGGCTACGGCCGCGCCGCAAGCGATCCGTCCGATCGAAGCGGTGCTCGCCGACGGCAACCGCATTCCGATCGAAACCCCCGCGATCAAGGGGTCGATCAACCTCGTCGGCGCGCGTGTCGACGACATCACGCTCAGCAAATATCGCCAGACGATCAAGAAGGATTCGCCGCCGGTTCGCCTGTTTGCCCCCGCGGGCACCAAGGCCGCCTATTTCGCGAGCATCGGCTGGTCGGCGCAAGGCGTCGTCGTTCCGGGTCCGACCACGCTGTGGACCGCTACGGGCACGAAACTGACCCCGACCACCCCGGTCACGCTGAGCTGGGCGAATGACGCCGGCCAGACGTTCCGCATCGAATATAGCATCGACGATGATTATCTGATCACCGCGAAGCAGACGATCGCCAACACCGGCACCGCACCCGTCACGGTGCGCAGCGGCACCTATATCGATCGCACCGGCAAGCCGACCGACCCGCACGAACAGGACAGCTGGACGATCCACGTCGGCCCGACCGGCTATCTCGACGGCAAGTCGAACTTCACCAACTATGACGAGCTCGAAGAGGCGGCGAACAACACGGTCGCTTACACCTCGGCCGGCTGGCTCGGTTTCACCGACAAATATTGGCTCGCCGCGGTGGTTCCTGCGAAGGGCGAAAAAGTCTCGGCCGCGTTCAATTCGCTGCCGGGCGGGGCCTTCCGCGCCGCCTTTGCCCGCGACCTTGTCGAGGTTGCGCCGGGCAAGCAGATCACGACCACCAGCCGCGTCTTCGCCGGCGCCAAGGAAGTCAGCACTCTCTCGCACTATCAGGACGATCAGGGCATCACGCGCCTGTCGAACGCGATCGATTGGGGCTGGTTCGAATTTTTCGAGGTTCCGATCTTCAAGCTGCTCGACTGGCTGTTCCGCATGGTCGGAAATTTCGGCGTCGCGATCATGGCGCTGACCTTGATCATCCGCCTGCTGATGTTCCCGATCGCGCAGCGCCAGTTCGGATCGATGGCACAGATGCGCCTCGTCCAGCCGAAGATGAAGGCGCTGCAGGAGCGCCACAAGGACGACAAGCCCAAGATGCAGCAGGAGCTGATGAAGCTCTATAAGGACGAGAAGATCAATCCGCTCGCCGGCTGCCTGCCGATCGTCATCCAGATCCCGATCTTCTATGCGCTGTACAAGGTGCTGATGCTGACGATCGAAATGCGGCACCAGCCGTTCACCCTGTGGATCAAGGATCTGTCGGCGCCCGATCCGCTGCACATATTGAACCTGTTCGGCCTGTTGCCCTTCACCCCGCCGTCGATCCTGTCGATCGGCATTCTCGCGGTGATCCTGGGCATCACGATGTTCCTGCAGTTCCGTTTGAACCCGCAGGCGACCGATCCCGTGCAGCAGCAGGTGTTCAAGATCATGCCGTGGCTGTTCATGTTCATCATGGCGCCGTTCGCGGCGGGCCTGCTGCTCTACTGGATCACCAACAACATCCTGTCGATCGCGCAGCAGCAGTGGATGTACCGCAAATATCCGGCGCTGAAGGCGGCACCGGCGAAGTGAGTGATAACGAGAATCTTGATCACGAACGCGATCCGGGGGCCGATCCTGAGCGGGCGGAGCGGGCGCGGAAGCTGTTTTCGGGACCGATTGCGTTCCTGAAATCGGCGCCCGCGCTCGAACATCTGCCGCCGCCCAGCATGCCCGAAATCGCCTTTGCCGGACGCTCGAATGTCGGCAAGTCGTCGCTGCTCAACGCGCTGACGAACCGCAACAACCTGGCGCGCACCTCGGTCACCCCGGGGCGGACGCAGGAGCTCAACTATTTCGACGTCGGCGAGCCGCTGATCTTCCGGCTGGTCGACATGCCCGGCTACGGCTTTGCCAAGGCACCGAAGGATGTCGTCAAGAAATGGCGCTTCCTGATCAACGATTATCTGCGCGGGCGCGCGGTATTGAAACGCACGCTCGTGCTGATCGACAGCCGCCACGGCATCAAGGATGTCGACCGCGACGTGCTCGAAATGCTCGACATCGCGGCGGTCAGCTATCGCATGGTCCTTACCAAGGCCGACAAGATCAAGGCGACCGAGCTCGAAGCGGTGCAGGCCGCGACCGAGGCCGAAGCCCGCAAGCACCCCGCCGCGCACCCGCAAGTGATCGCGACGAGCAGCGAAAAGGGCATGGGCATCGCCGAGCTGCGCACCGCGGTGCTAGAGGCGGTCGAGAGTTGACCTTTTCCTCCCACCCCTTGAGGGTGGGGCCAAGGAGATCGCATGAAACTGTTTCTCGGCAACAAGGCTTATTCGAGTTGGAGCCTGCGCGGCTGGCTGGCGGTCAAGCATAGCGGCCTGCCGTTCGAGGAAGTCACCGTTCCGCTTTACGACGAGGATTGGTCGAACCGCCGCGAAGGCGACGAATTCGCCCCGTCGGGCGGCAAGGTTCCGATCCTGTGGGACGGCGACGACATCGTCGTGTGGGACAGCCTCGCGATCATCGATTATCTCAACGAAAAGACCGGCGGGACGAAAGGTTTCTGGCCCGAAGACATGCCCGCGCGCGCAATGGCGCGGTCGATGGCGGCCGAAATGCATTCGAGCTTTGCCGCGCTCCGCCGCAACCACAGCATGAACATCCGGCGCATCTATCCCCCCGCCGAACTGCTGCCCGAAGTGCAGGCCGATGTCGTGCGCATCTTCCAGATCTGGGCCGAGGCGCGCGCGCGCTTCGGCGGCGAGGGCGATTATCTGTTCGGCAAATGGTCGGCGGCCGACATCATGTTCGCGCCCGTCGTGACGCGCTTCGTCACCTACTCGATCCCGCTGCCGCGCTTTGCCGCCGCCTATGCGCAGGCGGTGATCAGCCATCCGTGCATGCAGGAATGGATCGGCGGCGCGCAGGCCGAGGACTGGATCATCGAGAAATTCGAGGGGCCGGTCGAGGGTTAGGGGATCCGGCTGGTCGGATAGGGCGTGCCGTCCTTGTGGAAATAGCCGTCGGGCGTGAACAGCATGTCGATGTCCGAATAGCCGCCCCCGGTGTCGTATTTCTTGCCGCCGCCCAGCGCGACGAAGACGCAGTCGGCATCCGATTCGTTGATTAAATGGTGGCCGTTGGTGCTGCCCTTCGGCCACACCGCGATATCGCCCGGCCGCATCGTCTGTCGCCCGTCGTCCTCGATCAGCACCGCCTCGCCCGATATCATCACGAGCATCTCGTCCTCGCCGTCGTGCCAGTGGCGCTGCGACGACCAGGCGCCGGGTTTGAGCACGACGTGGCTTGCGGCGAAATCGCTGAGGCCCGTCAGCGGCGCGAGACGGCGATACCAGCGGCCCTGCACGGGCGCGTCATAGGGCGCGGGATAGCCCGTCGTGTTGGTGTGCGGGATGGCATCGAGATCGAGCTTTGGCATTGCAGTCCTCGTGATTTTGTTCTTTCTTTGTTTCGCACAAAGAGGCCGCGATGCAAAGCCTCGACTTGGGTATCCGCGAGCGGGTAAGGGAGCGGCATGACCCAAACCGTCGATCCCGTAGAGCTGGCCAAGGCGCTGATCGCCGCGCCGAGCATCACCCCCGCCATGGGCGCCGTGTTCGATGTGCTGGAGGCCGCGCTGACCCCGCTCGGTTTCACCGTCGAGCGCTTCATCGACGGCATCGAGCCCGACGGGCCGGTCGAAAATCTGCTCGCGGTGCGCACCGGCAAGGGGCCGAAGCATTTCGGCTTTGCCGGACACCTCGACGTCGTGCCGCCAGGCGTCGGCTGGACGGGCGATGCCTTTGCCCCCGAGGTCCGCGGCGACCTGCTCTATGGCCGCGGCGCGGTCGACATGAAGGGTTCGATCGCGGCGTTCGTTGCCGCAGCGGCCGCGACTCCGGTCGACGCCGGGACGATCAGCCTGATCATCACCGGCGACGAGGAAGGCCCCGCGATCTTCGGCACCCGCGCGCTGATGGAGCATATGGATGCGCGCGGCGTGCGCCCCGACATGATCGTCGTCGGCGAGCCGACGTCGGTGAACCGGCTCGGCGACATGGTGAAGATCGGTCGGCGCGGGTCGGTCAATATCTGGATCGACGTGCCGGGGACGCAGGGGCATGTCGCCTATCCGCACCTTGCCGACAATCCGATCCCGAAGCTGGTCAAGATATTGGCCGCGATCGATGCGGTCGTGCTCGACGCCGGCAACGACTGGTTCCAGCCGTCGAACATCGAATTCACCGATGTCGAGGTCGGCAATGGCGCGACCAACGTCATCCCCGCCTCCGCCCGCGCGCGGCTGTCGATCCGCTTCAACGACCAGCATCGCGGTGCCGAGCTTGTGGCACTGATCGAGCGCATCGCGCACGACGTCGAACCGAATGCGAAGATATTGGGCAAGATTTCGGGCGAAGCCTTCCTCACCCCTCCGGGCGACCTGTCGGGGCTGGTTGCCGAGGCGATCCATGCCGAAACCGACGTCACGCCCGAGATGTCGACGACGGGCGGCACATCGGACGCGCGCTTCCTGCACGCGCTGTGCCCGGTGGTCGAATTCGGGCTGACCAACGCGACGATGCACAAGCTCGACGAAGCGGTCGCAGTGGCGGACCTTCACAAACTGACCGCCATCTATCGCGGTATCTTGATCCGCGCCTTCGCTTAGTCCTCGCGGCTCCGGCGCAGGATCACATAGACAGCGCCCGCGCCGCCGTGGCTGATATGTGCGGGGCGGAGCGCGACGATCTGGTCGGCATAGGGCGAGTAAGCGAGCCAGTCGGGAAGCGAAGCGCGGATCGCGCCGCGCGGGCGCGGATCGCCGTGCATCATCGGCAGGCGATCGGCGCCGGGACGCAGGCGACCCGCCACGACGAGCAGCACGCGCGCGCCGCGCATCAGGCCGCGGCCGATGGCGTCGTCGAGCAAGGTCTGCGCCGAAGCGAGCGTGTGACCGTGGAGGTCGATGCTGAGATCGGGGCGAACGAGCCCCTTGCGCAGGCGGCGATCCCAATGGCCGTCGAGTGTCGCGGCTTGGTGGGTGCGGCGCGGCGGCGGCAGCTTAACGGGAGCACGAGGGGCGGCCGCAGGGGCGACGGTACTGCGCGGGGTCGGCGGGGGCGGCTTCACGGTCGGTGGAGACACGGGCGCGAGCGGCGCCTTCGCCTTGGCGAGCGGCTTTACCGTCGCCGCGACCTTTTTCCACAGCGCGCTTTCGTCGGGGGCGAGGCGCCGCGGCACATCAAGGCGCCGGGATCAGCCGCGCGATGCTGGCGCGCGGAAGCAGCAGCAGCGCCGACCCGCGCCCCGACATGCCGCCGGCGATCGCGCGCGCCTCGTCACCCGCGCCCCAGAAGCTGTCGAAACGGTTTGCGCCCTTGATCGCGCCGCCGGTGTCCTGCGCGATCCACAGGCCATTGGGTTCGGCGCGGTCGAGCGAGAGGACAACGGGGGCACCGAGCGGCACATATTTGGGATCGGCGGCGACGCTCGCGCGGCCGGTCACCGGCACCCCGAGCGCACCGAGCGGCCCGGAGCCGGTCAGTTCGCGGAAGAAGACCCAGCTCGGGTTCTCGTTCATCACCGCGGCGCCGCGCACGGGGTCGGCGCGCAGATAATCGAGGATGCCCTGCATCGACGCCTGCCCGCGCTGCAACTCGCCGCGGTCGAGCAGCAGCTTGCCGATGCCGACATAGCCGCGGCCGTTTTGCGTGTCGTAACCGATGCGCATGATGCCGCCGTCGGGCAGGCGGAGGCGGCCCGAACCCTGCACCTGCAGGAAGAAGAATTCGGCGGCGTCGGCAGCATAGGCGATTTCAAGCCCGCGCCCGTCGAGCGCGCCGCTCTCGATCGCTGTGCGGTCGTAATAGGGCACGAAATTGCTGCCATCGACGCGGCCGCGAACCTTCTTGCCCTTGAGATTGTCGGAGAATTGGCCGAGGTCGACCTCGATCAGGTCGGCTGGGCGGCGATAGACGGGCACGTCATAGCCCGGACGCTTCGTCCGCGATCCGGCGATTTCGGGTTCATAATAGCCGGTGACGAAGGCGGTGCCCGCGCCGACCTGTACTGTTCCGAAATAGCCTGTGAAGAAGGCCGACGCGTCGCTGTCCTTCCAGCTTTTCGCCGCGTTGCAGCTTTCGGTCCAGTCGGCGCCCTGCGTGAGACCGCTGGTGTCGGTGCGGCGCTGGACCGAAGGACAGCTGATGCGGAAAGCCACGAGCGCCGCGGTCGCCTGTTCGGCGGTCACGCCGAGGGTCGAGACATCGGGGCCTGCGACAACACCGCTGGCGGCGGCGGTCGTCGCATCGGCCGGGACGGACGTTGCGGGAAGCGGAGCGCGCGGGGTTGCGGGGATCGGCTGGGCGGCGGCGGCGGCTCCTTCGGACGGGCGCGGCGTATAGGGGCGCGGCGTACCGGCCGGGCGCGATGGCGGCGCGGGGGCGGTGGTCGCAGGCCGGCTGGCGTCCGCCGCAGGAACGATCGAAGCGCAACCCGAAAGCAGCGGCAGGGCGGCAAGCAGCGCGAATCCGAAAGCTCGCGCGCGCGGCGCCCCCACCGTCGGGATCACGGGGTCAGGCCGATTCGGCTTCGTCGAGCACCCAATTGGGGTCGTTGCTGCCGATCTGGCGGCGGAAGGTCCAGAGGTCGTCGGTCTGCGACGCGTCGCTCATCGACCCGGCGATCAGCTTGCCATCGGCATCGCGAGTGACCGCGCTGATATCGGCATGATAGCGCACGGTGATGCGCGCTTCGCCGCGGCTCATCTCGATCGCGGTGATCTTTGCCGAATCGATGCCGATCAGGCGGTTGTCGAGCTTTTCGCCGCGCGCCTCACGCGCAGTGATCGCATCGGCGAAGGCTTCATAGCTGTCATCGTCGCAAAGATCGCGCAGCGTGTCGCGGTTGCCCTTCCAATAGGCTTCGAGGATCATGCGATACGCCGCTTCGGCGCCCTCCATGAAGCGGCCGGCGTCGAAATTGCGATCGGTGGCGAGCAGCTGGCGCAGGCCCGCCTCGGCCGCGGGTTCATAGACAAGGCCTGACGTGTCGGCCGGTGCAGAGCCGGCTGCCTGCGATCCGTCATTCTCGTCGAGCCGGACCGGCGATGCGGCGGTACGTTCGCGCGGCAGCACAGGCTCCTGCTCGTGCCCGGTGCGCTTGCCGAGCACCGAGTAGAGCCGCATGCCGAGGAAGGCGGCAATCATGGCGAGCAGGACGATCGAAAAAGCGGTCACGGGCAAAAGTCCAATGCGGGCAATGGAAACATATGGGTCGATATATAGGCGATACGCGCCCGAGTTTCAAATGACCATGGCCGCTGGCGCGCAGCGGGTCAACGATTCAGCCTTAGGGCCAGAATCCATTAATTGCAGTTTCGAGGCGTCGAATTGGCAAAGATATTGGGTTTGGGCGGTCGCAGCGGGTAGCGTTGCTACCCGCAAGGCCGCACGAGCCCAAGATCGAAGCCATTTCGACGTCCTTTCGGGATTTGGCCGATTTTGCCCATGGCGGCGTTGGCAAGCCTTGAAATATCGACATATTCCTGCGCCTTGTCTCCTTGCCCTGTACAAAATCGCCTCAAACCTCGAATCTGCAATTATTGGATTCTGGCCCTGACTATGGCGCGGGATAGGGCCCATTGTGCTCGCCGCCGGGCGCTGCTAAGCGCCGCGGCAACCGTCCGCCCCGGTTCCGACACGGTCCGCGGCCCGGATATTGTTTCCATCTTTCCAGTGAAAGCTTCTTCAACATGGCTGACGAAACCAGCGCCGACATCAACAATCCCGCCCTGCAGCCCAATGGCGAAGACACGAGCCCGGCGATCGGCCTGATTTCGCAATATGTAAAGGATCTGTCGTTCGAAAATCCGAACGCGCCCGCCGTCTACCAGTGGCAGGACGCGCCGCAGGTCGACGTCCAGTTCAACATCGCCGCCGACAGCGTCGGCGACAGCCTGTACGAAGTGTCGCTGAAGATCGACGTGACGTCGAAGACCGACCAGGGCACGAGCTTTGTGATCGACCTGAAATATGCCGGCCTGTTCGGCGTCCGCAACGTCCCCGACGACCAGCTTCAGCCCTTCTTCCTCGCCGAAGCGCCGCGCATCCTGTTCCCGTTTGCGCGCCGCGTCGTCGCCGATGCCGTCCGCGACGGCGGTTTCCCGCCGCTGCTGCTCGAACCGATCGATTTCCACGGCCTGTTCATGCAGCAGGTCCAGCAGGTCGAAGCCGAACAGGCGGGCGACGTTGCGCCGGTTGGCCAGGCTTAATCGCATCGACCGGGCGGGCTGACGGGTGAGCAGCCTGATCAAAAACGTCGGGACGATCGGCGGGCTGACGATGGTCAGCCGCATTTTCGGTTTCGCCCGCGACATGCTGCTCGCCCGCGTGCTGGGCGCCGGCCTTGCGGCCGACGCCTTCCAGCTCGCCTTCACGCTGCCCAACACCTTTCGCCGCCTGTTCGCCGAGGGCGCCTTCTCGGTCGCCTTCGTCCCGATGTACAGCCGCGCGCTGCACCGCTCCGACGAAGAGGGGGGCGGCGAAGAGGCGGCGACGAAATTCGCCGATGATGTGCTGTCGGTCTTCCTCTGGGTCTTGCTCGCCTTCTCTGCCGTGATGATGATCGCGATGCCGGGCATCGTGTGGCTGCTCGCGCGCGATTTTCAGGAGGTGCCGGGCAAATTCGAATTCGCGGTCTTCCTCAGCCGCGTGACCTTTCCCTATCTGGCGCTGGTCAGCCTTGTCGCGATGCTCTCCGGGTTGCTCAATGCCCGGTCGCGCTTCGCGCCGGGCGCCTTTGCGCCGGTCCTGCTCAATATCGTGCTGATTTGCGGCATCGTCACCGGATGGTGGCTGCGCGGGCCGGGGGGCGATGACCGGATCGTTGCCGAGGCGCTGTGCGTCGCGGTGAGTATCGCGGGCGTCGTCCAGCTTGCCTATATGTGGTGGGCGGTGCGCCGCGCCGGGCTGAAGCTTCACTGGCGCCTGCCCCGATTCACGCCCGAGGTGAAGCGGCTCGGTCTGCTGATCCTGCCGGCAACCTTCGGTGCGGGCATCTACCAGATCAGCCAGTTCGTCGACACCTTCTTCGCCACCTCGCTGGCGCAAGGATCGCTGACCCTGCTCAAGCTTGCCGACCGGCTCAACCAGATGCCGCTCGGCATCGTCGGCATCGCGCTCGGCACCGCGATCCTGCCGATGCTGTCGCGCCATATCCACAGCGGCGATGCGGAAGAGGCGCAGCGGTTGCAGGGCAATGCGTTCGAGATCGCGACCTTGCTGACCCTGCCCGCTGCCGCGGCGCTCGCGATCTGCGCGCCGGCCTTCGTCACCGCTTTCTTCGTCGGCGGGCGATTTACCGATGCCGACGGCGCGATCATGGCGCAAATCGTCGTCGCGCTCGTCGCCGGCCTGCCCGCCTATGTCATCGTCAAGATCCTGAACCCCGGCTTTTTCGCGCGCGAGGATATGCGCACCCCGGTGTGGACCGCGCTCGCGGCGCTGATCGTCAATATCGCGATCAACCTGTATGTCGTCGAGCGCTATGGCATCGTCGGGCTGGCGGGGGCGACCGCCGTGTCGGCGAGCTTCAACTGCCTGTTGCTCTATATCGTGCTTCACCGCCGCGGCTGGTTCCATTTCACCGCGAAGATCGCCGGGCGGATCGCGCGCCAGCTGGTCGCGGTTGCCGCGATGTCGGCGCTGCTCTTGTGGATGATGCCGATGATGAAGCCCTATTATGGCGGCGGGGTGTTCGACCGCATCTGGTCGCTGACCGCACTCTGCGCGGCGGGCGGCGCGGTGTTTTTCGCGGTCGCCTTCCTCGTCGGCGCGCTTGACAAGGATCTGGTCGCCATGCTGACGCGGCGGCGCGGACGGACCTGATCGGCGAATGCCGTGAATCAGGTCCGCAACACGGCTCCGGCCGAAATTCAGGAGTAAGACATGCGGACGCTATCGGGCATCCAGCCCACCGGAAATTTGCATCTCGGCAATTATCTGGGCGCGATCCGCAACTGGGTGCGGATGCAGGACGAGATGCCGGGCGAGAAGCTCTATTTCCTCGCCGACCTGCACGCGATCACCGTCTATAACGACCCCGCCGAACTGACCGCGAACACGCGCGAGATGGCGGCGGCGCTGATGGCGGCGGGGATCGACCCCGAAAAGGCGATCCTGTTCAACCAGGCGCGCGTGCCCGCGCATGCCGAACTCGCATGGTTGCTGTTCTGCACCGCGCGCATTGGCTGGCTGAACCGGATGACCCAGTTCAAGGAAAAGTCGGGCAAGAACCGCGAAGGCGCGAGCGTCGGGCTTTTTGCCTATCCGGTGCTGCAGGCGGCCGACGTGCTGCTGTATCAGACGACGCATGTTCCGGTCGGCGACGACCAAAAGCAGCATCTCGAGCTGGCGCGCGACGTCGCGACCAAGTTCAACCTCGACACCGCGACCGAGACCTTCACCTTGCCCGAACCGACGATCCCGGCCGCCGCGGCGCGGATCATGAGCCTGCGCGACGGCAGCGCGAAAATGTCGAAATCGGACCCGAGCGATGCGAGCCGCATCAACATGGTCGACGACGCCGACACGATCATGGCCAAGATCCGCAAGGCGAAGACCGATGCCGAACCGCTGCCGTCCGAGGCCGCGGGACTCGAAGGCCGCGCAGAGGCGAAGAATCTTGTCTCGATCTATGCCGCGATGGCCGACGAGAGCGTCGATCAGGTGCTCGCACGCTTTGCGGGGCAGGGTTTCGGCGCTTTCAAGCCCGCGCTCGGCGAACTGCTCGTCGAAACGCTGCGCCCGATCGCGACGCGGCTGAACGAACTCAAGTCCGATCCGGCGGCGATCGACGCCGCGCTCGAGGCCGGCGCGGCGCGTGCGTCGGCGCTTGCCAAGCCGACGCTCGACGCCGCTTACGACGCGCTCGGGCTGTGCCGCTGACAGCGCGCTGTTTAGCAGGCGAAATTTCTTGTTTTTGCGCTCCACGTCCCCATATCGAGATGTGGAACCGCCATGCGATGAAACGGGTTCAACCAAGGTTAAGTCGCATCGGCGTAGTCTATGGTACGAGAGCGCGGCTTATATGCGCTTCCCGAATTACGGAGCCAAGACGATGAGCAAGATGAATCTTAGGCGACTGAGCCTGGCGGCCATGATGGGCGCGGCGCTGGCGCTTGCCGGCTGCGCGACGCCGTTCAAGGCCGATGTCGCACGCTTCCAGACGCAGCTTCCCGCGCCGCAGGGCCAGAGCTTCACCGTCGAGGCGAGCGACCCCGCGCTGCAGGGCGGCATCGAATTCGGTCAGTACGCGAACCTCGTCGCCAGCGAGCTGACGCGCTACGGCTATCGCCCCGCGGCGAATGGCGAGCGCGCCGACCTTGTCGTCCGCATGGACTATGGCGTCGACAAGGGCCGCGAACGCGTCGTGTCGAGCCCCGGCTTCGGCGATCCCTGGTACGGCGGCTATGGCGGCTATTATGGCCGCGGCTTCTATCGCCCGACGATCGTCAGCGGCCGCGGCGGACGCCGCTATGTCTATGGCTATCGCGACCCGTTCCTGTGGGGCGGGTTCGGCGGGTTCGGCGGTTATAACGACGTCAGCAGCTACACCGTCTACACCAGCGGCCTGAACCTCCAGATCAACCGCGCCGCCGACGGTTCGCGCCTGTTCGAAGGCCATGCCGAGGCGCAGTCGCGCGACAATAATCTGCAGGCGATCGTCCCGAACCTCGTCGAGGCGATGTTCACGGGTTTCCCGGGCAATTCGGGCGAACGCGTACGGATCACAGTGGCGCCGCCCGAAAAGGGCTGAGCCCCCCGTCAGAACCAAACAAAAGGCCCGTCTTTCACTTGGAAGGCGGGCCTTTTTGTTGGCGGGGGACGAAAGGCGATTTTCGACCGATTGTGGCCGTTGCCAACCCAACCGACGTCACCCCGGGCTTGACCCGGGGCCTGCCTGTCTTGAAGAAAAAGGCGGGTCCCGGATCAAGTCCGGGATGACGAACAAGAAACGTCCGCTTCCCACCCCAAAGCGGACTTCAGCATCGCGACCTTGGCGCGACGTGGATAAGTCCGGGGATAAACCTGTGGATCAGCCGTTGAGGCTCCGCCGGATTGCGGCGATCTCGGCATCGAGTTCGCTGTCGGCGACGCGCAGTGCCTCGACCGTGCGCACCGCGTGGATCACCGTCGAATGGTCGCGTCCGCCAAAGCGCCGCCCGATTTCGGGGTAGGAGCGCGGGGTGAGTTCCTTTGCGAGGTACATCGCGACCTGACGCGGGCGGGCAACCGCGCGGACGCGGCGCTTCGACGACATTTCCGACTTGTCGAGGCGGTAATGCGCGCAGACCGCGCGCTGGATCTCGTCGATCGTGATGCGCGGGCGCGCGGTGCGGACATTTTCGGCGAGCCGGTCTTCGGCGAGCGCGATATCGACCGTCGTGCCGGTGAGCGCGGCATAAGCGAGCAGCTTGTTGAGCGCGCCTTCGAGTTCACGGATGTTGCGCGTGAAATGCTTGACCAGATAGGCGACGACATTGTCGGGCACGTCGACCATCGGCATCGCAGCGAGCCGCTGGCGGATGATGCGTTCACGCAGGTCGTCCTCGGGCGCCTCGATGTCGGCAACAAGGCCGCCCGAGAGACGCGACAGGAGGCGCGCCTCGACCCCGTCGAGCATCGCCGGCGGGCGGTCGGCGGTGACGACGAGGCGCTTGCCCGCTGTCATCAGGTCGTCGATCGTGTGGAGCAGTTCCTCCTGCGTCGAATTCTTGCCGATCACGAACTGAAGGTCATCGAGCAGCAGCAGGTCGGCGGCGCGCAGCCGCGCCTTGAACGCCATCATGTCGCCGCCGCGCATCGCGCCGACGAATTCGAGCATGAATTTTTCCGCCGACATCAGGATGATGTTCGCGGTCGGATGCGCCGCGGCATAATCCTGCGCGATCGCCTGCAAGAGGTGCGTCTTGCCCTGCCCGGTGCCCGAGCAAAGATAGAGCGGGTTGAACTGCGGCGCCTCGACCATCGTCATGCGGCGCGCGGCGTTGGCGGCGAGGATGTTGCTGCGCGCGACGACGAAGCGGTCGAACGACAGGCGCGGGTCGAAGCCGAGCAGCGCTGGATTGGCCGCAGGTGCCGGCGGCGGAGCGTCGAAGCTCGGCAGCGGCGAGGCGGCGAGGACCGTAGCGCGATCGTCCGCGGCGGCGCCGCCGCGCACCGTGACCCCGCGCACCGCGGGCAGCTGTTGCCGCCATGCGAGCTCGAGCCGGTCGCCGAAACGCTCGTTGATCCAGTTCGCCGAAAAGCGGCTGACGGTTTCGAGCGTCACCACGCCCGACAGCGTGCAATAGTCGGCAAATCGCACGGGCTTCAGCCAATGGTCGAAGGTACGCACGCCAAGGTCGCGGCGTAGCCCTTCGGCCACGCGCGGCCAGAGCGTTGCAGCATCGCCGCTCATTGCTCCGCCCTTTGCGTCATGCCCATGCCAATTGCCGCTCTCTGTCACGCTGTGCCGCCCCCTCAGGTCCCCTCATCACCGGACGGATCGGGCGGCCCCCACGCGCCGATTCGTCGCCTGCGCAGCACGCAGGCATACTATCCGGGGCGAGCTGCCCGGGAAGATACGAATCATGTCGATGTGGCGGCCACCGGCGAAGGCCGACGACGCACCCTGTCTAGTCAGGCCGCGCCGAGTCGATCAAGGGTGCGGCATGTAAAAATACTGAAATAAAAATCTTGACTCACTAGGGGGGCCGGAATCGCGCCAAAACGTCATTTAATGACGACTTTTCAATAGTTTAAATATGACATTCCGGCGACAAAACAACGAATCGCCGTAAATCCGTCACTTACCGCGCTGCAACACTATTGCCATCGCGCTGTCACAATATCCGACGCAAAAAAGGACCCGCGGGCATGAAGCCAGCGGGTCCTTTTTGTTCCCTTTCGGGACGAAGCGAATCAGGCGATCGCGTTCACGCTCTTGGTCAGGCGCGAGAACTTGCGCGCCACGGTGTTTTTGTGGAGGACACCCTTGGCAACGCCGCGCGCCATTTCGGGCTGCGCCGCCTTCAGCGCGGTCGCGGCAGCGTCCTTATCGCCGGCGGCGACGGCGTTCTCGACCTTCTTCACCAGCGTGCGAATGCGCGAAACGCGATTCTTGTTCACGACAGTGCGCGCCGTGTTGCGGCGGATGCGCTTTTTTGCCTGCGGCGTATTGGCCATAAATTCCTCGGTTTCCAAACGGTCTAAGTCAGTCGGAGCGCAGCGTCACCGGAGCAGCCGAATCGCGCAAACAGGCGAATCAATGTCCGGATACGGCCGGTTCCGGTAACCCGGACCCTGCTCGAAGGGTGCGCGCATAGCCAGCTTGGCCGATTTGGTCAATGCCTATTGCGGGAAAGCGCACGCATTACCGCTGGCATTTCGGACAATAAAAGGTCGATCGGCTCGATTGCACGATCCGCGCGATCGTCCCGCCGCATTCGCAGGTCTCGCCCTCGCGGCCATAGACGCGCCAGTCCTTCGCGAAATAGCCGAGATCGCCCTCGGGGCTGAGAAAATCGCGCAAAGTCGAGCCGCCGGCCGCGATCGCCGCGGTCAGCACATCCTTGATCGCCGGCATCAGCGCGGCGATCTTCGCCTTCGATACATCGGCGGCGGGCTTGGTCGGCGCGATGCGCGCCATGTTGAGCGCCTCGCAGACATAGATATTGCCGAGCCCCGCAACGACCGTCTGGTCGAGCAGCATCGCCTTGATCGGCGCGCGCCGCCCGGCAAGCGCTCTGGCGAGATAAGCGGCGTCGAAAGCGTCGGACAGGGGCTCGGGGCCGAGCGTGACGAAAGCGGGAAACAGCGTCAGCGGATCGCCGCTCACCAGATCGACCGACCCGAAGCGCCGCGGATCGTGAAGGAACAGCCGGTGCCCCGCCGCGGTTTCGAGCAGCAGATGATCGTGCTTGCCCGCCTCGCCGCCCTCGGTCCGCCAGCGCCCCGACATGCCGAGGTGAAAGATCATATGATCGTCGCGGTCGGTCGACACGATGCCATATTTGGCGCGGCGCGAAAGCCCGGTGACGGTCGCGCCGGTCAGGCGTTGCGCGAGATCGGCGGGAAAGGGTCGGCGCAGGTCGGGGCGGAAGGTGGTGACCGCCGTCAGCCGCTGGCCTTCGAGGAAGGGCGCGAGGCCGCGGACGGTGGTTTCGACTTCGGGGAGTTCGGGCATATCATCTATCCGGCTACGCGCCATTTGCCTGCACGGCAAGGCCCGGCTAAAGGCCGACGCAACACACCATCTCCCCGCAAAGGCGCGCAATCCATGGCCACTCCCGACACCGTCAGCTTCGGCTATGAACAGGTCCCCGCGGGCGAGAAGACCGCGATGGTCGGCGAAGTGTTCAGCCGCGTCGCGCGCAAGTACGACATCATGAACGATGCGATGTCGGGCGGCATGCACCGCCTGTGGAAAGATCGCTTCGTGCGCCGCGTGAAGCCGCGCGAGGGCGAGACGATCCTCGACATGGCGGGCGGCACCGGCGACATCGCCTTTCGCATGGAGCGGTTCGGCGCCAGCATCACGGTCGCCGACATCAACCCCGACATGCTCGGCGTCGGCGTCGAGCGCGCCGCGACACGCGGTATCGACAGCCTCGTCTGGTCCGAGCAGAATGCCGAGAAGCTGTCGTTCCCCGGCCAGTTTTTCGACGCCTATACGATTGCTTTCGGCATCCGCAACGTCACCGACATCCCGGCCGCGCTGAAGGAAGCGCACCGCGTGCTGCGCTATGGCGGGCGTTTCTTCTGCCTCGAATTTTCGACCAACGAATGGCCGGGTTTCGCGCAGGCTTACGACGCTTACTCGCACCACCTCGTCCCCAAGCTCGGCAAGCTGATCGCCGACGATGAGGACAGCTATCGTTACCTGATCGAATCGATCCGCCGCTTCCCGCCGATGCCCAAATTCGCGCGGATGATCCGCGATGCGGGCTTCACAGCGGTGAAGGTCGAGCCGATCCTCGGCGGGCTCGTCGCGATCCACAGCGGGTGGAAGGCTTGACCCGACCCGTCACCCATATCGTCCGCTTGCTGAAGTGGGGGCGTATCCTTGCGCGCCACGGGGCGCTGCGCGGGATCGAAGCCGCGCCCGAAACGCCGCCGGGCGTGAAGCGCCTGTGCCGGATCGCGCGGTTCGGCACGATCCAGCCGAAAATCCCCGATTATGCCACCGCCTTCCAGGCGATCGGCCCCGCGGCGGTGAAACTCGGTCAGACGCTCGCGACGCGCCCCGACCTCGTCGGCGAGGAAGCGGCGCGCAATTTGCTGAGCCTGCAGGACGCGCTCGCGCCGGTCGGTTTCGATCGGATCCGGCAGGAAATCGAGGCAACGTTCGAGGTCCCGCTCGAAAGCCTCTACAGCGAATTCGACCCCGAACCGGTCGGCTCGGCCTCGATTGCGCAGGTCCACCGCGCGGTCACCACCGAGGGCCGGAAAGTCGCGGTGAAGGTCCGCCGCCCGGGGATCGACAAGCAGTTCGCGCGCGACATCGAAACCTATGAATGGGCGGCCGCGCATCTCGAGGCGCTCGGCGGCGAAGCGACGCGGCTCCGTCCGCGCGAGGTGATCGCCAATTTCCGCCGCTGGACCTTGCGCGAGCTCGACCTCCGCCGCGAGGCCGCCTCGGCGTCCGAGCTTGCCGACGCGATGGTCGGGGTCCCGACTTACGAGGTGCCGGCGATCGACTGGGACCGCACCGCGAGCCGCGTGATGACGCTCGACTGGATCGACGGCATCAAGATTTCGCACCGCGACGCGCTGATCGCGGCGGGGCACGACATGGAGAAACTGTCGGCGAACCTCGTCAACGCCTTCCTGCGCCAGGCGATCGCCGAAGGTTTCTTCCACGCCGACATGCACCAGGGCAATTTGTTCGTGAAGGCCGACGGCACGATCGCCGCGGTGGACTTTGGCATCATGGGACGGATCAACCGCCAGGCGCGCTACTGGCTCGCCGAGATCCTTTATGGCCTGACGACGGGCAATTACCGCCGCGTCGCCGAGATTCATTTCGAGGCGCAGTACGTCCCCGACTATCACAATGTCGAAGAATTCGCGACGGCACTGCGCGCGGTCGGCGAGCCGATGCGCGGCAAACCGGTGAGCGAGCTTAGCGTCGGGCAGATGCTCGATGGACTGTTCGCGATCACCCGCGATTTCGACATGCAGACCCAGCCGCACCTGCTCCTTCTCCAAAAGACGATGGTGATGGTCGAGGGCGTCGCGACGATGCTCAATCCCAAGATCAACATGTGGAACGTCTCGGGCCCCTTCGTCAGCGAATGGATCCGCGACGAGCTCGGTCCCGAGGCCGCGCTTGCCGACGGTCTGCGCGAACAGGGCAAGACGCTGGCTCTGATCCCCGACATCATCCGCCGCCTCGATGCGCAGCTCCCCAAGAAGGGCGCCGCGCCGCCAGCACCACCGCTCCCCGAGATTCCGCTGATGTGGGACAAGGGCGAGAGAAAGCGCTGGTGGCGCTATGCACTGACTGCGCTGGTCGGCGCGGCGGTAGGCGCCGGCGTCCTGAACTGGCTGAGCTGACCATCGCCCGGTCGACCTGTGGCACTTGGTTACCGGACATTTACCCTAAATCACTATGGCATGACCTCGACCAACCCCGGACGTGAAATCCGGACAAAACCGAGGTTTCATGCGCCACGACATTCTGATTGCCAATTCGACAAGTGCGGTCGACACGCTTCCCCTCGAGGTGGCGGTCGTGGTGCCGACGCTCAACGAAGCCGCCAATGTCGAAAAACTGATCGAAAAACTCTCGGTCGTCCTTGCCGGTCGCGGCTGGGAAGTCGTCTTCGTCGACGATAATTCGCCCGATGGGACGAGCGAGCTGGTGCGCCGCATCGGCCGCGCATCGCGGCATGTGCGCATCATCCAGCGCGTCGGCCGCCGCGGCCTGTCGTCGGCGGTGGTCGAGGGAATATTGGCGACCGCCGCGCCGGTTATCGCGGTGATGGACGGCGACCTGCAGCATAGCGAGGACGCGCTGCCGCGGCTGATCGACGCGATCGCGGGCGGCGCCGACATCGCGGTCGGCACGCGTTATGTCGCGGGCGGCGGGATCGGCGAATGGGACAAGGACCGCGCGCGGATGAGCCGCCTCGCCACGCGCGCCGGGCAGATCGCGCTCGGCACCGACGTGTCCGATCCGATGAGCGGCTTTTTCGCGGTGCGCCGCGATGCCTTCGAACGCGCGCTGCCGCGCCTGTCGGCGATTGGCTTCAAGATATTGATCGACATATTGGCGTCGAGCCCGGCGCCACTGAAGGTCGCAGAAATCCCCTATCAATTCCGCATCCGCGAAGCCGGCGAGAGCAAGATCGGCGCGCGCGTGATCGCCGAATATGCCGAACTGATCGCCGACAAGACGATCGG
Source organism: Sphingopyxis sp. (assembly GCF_050725655.1). Lineage (GTDB taxonomy): Bacteria > Pseudomonadota > Alphaproteobacteria > Sphingomonadales > Sphingomonadaceae > Sphingopyxis. Next base: position 30,987 of record NZ_JBOHHT010000091.1, read on the forward strand.
CCGATTCGTACCCGTGCGTCTGCTCAAATTCCTGATGGTCGGCGGGCTCGGCGTGTTCGTCCACCTCGCCGTCCTGCGCGCGATCCTTGGCACCGGAAGCGCCTTTATCGCCGCGCAGACGGCCGGCGTGATGACGGCGATCGCGTTCAACTTCTTCCTCAACAACAGCTTCACCTACGCTGACCGCAAGCTGAACGGCTGGCGCCTCGTCGGCGGGCTCGCGAGCTTTTATGCGATTTCGGCGCTCGGCGCGGTCGCCAATATCGGTATCGGGACGTTGATGGCCGGGCACGACGAACGCTGGTGGGTGGCGGGGGTCGCGGGCGTGCTGGTCGGCGCGATCTGGAACTTCGCCATGTCGTCGGCGCTCACATGGCGAAAATGATGGCGGGTACGCCGGGCTGGAACCGCTTCGACGGGGTTTCGCGCCCCGTTGCGGCGGCGATGCTGGGTCTGCTCGCCTTGTTGATGGCTTGGAGCGTGCAGAGCGGTGTCGGCCGCGACCATGTCGCGGTGGCAAAACCCACATCGGCGCAATTCGACGGCCTCGTCGGCGATCATGCGCTCTACGCGCGCATCGCGAAGCGGGTCGCAGCGGGCGAATCCTATTACGCCGCGGCCGCCGCCGAACACCGCGCCGGCGATTATCCGCTGCGTCCCTTTGTGACGGTCCGTTTGCCGACACTGGCATATATCGTTACCGCGCTTGGCGAACGGAAGGCGATGCTTCTCTTCCTCGTCATCGGCGGCGCGGCCATCCTAGCGTGGTACAGGCGGCTGCGGACCGAGTCCGCGCTTCCGCGCTACGCGGCGGTCGGCGCGCTGTTCGTCGCGGCCAACCTGACCCAGCTCGCCGCGCGCGAATGGCTGTTCATCCACGAAGCCGCGGCGGGCGTGCTCCTCGCGCTCGCGCTCGCCCTGTATCGCCCCGCCCGTCCGTGGTGGACCATGGCGATCGTCGTCGCCGCGCTCGCGATCCGCGAGACCGTGCTTCCGGTCGCGATGCTGCTGGGGCTTTTTGCGCTGATCGATCGCGACTGGCGCGCGGCGGCGGGCTGGCTCGCGATCGGACTATGCTTCGCGGCGGGCCTCGGCGCGCATGTCGCGGCGCTGGCGGCGGTCACGACCCCCGCCGACGCCGCAAGCCAGGGCTGGAACGGACAGGGCGGCTGGATTGCCTATCTGTCGTTCGTCCAGGCATCGTCGCTGCTTCGCTTCTTCGCGGGGTGGGTCGGCGCGCTGCTCGTGCCGCTCGCGCTGCTCGGTTGGGCGGCGTGGCGCTCGCGGCTCGGGCTTGCGGGGCTGCTGGTCCAGCTCGGCTATGCCGCATTGCTGATGCTCTTTGCGCGCCCCGCCAACTTCTATTGGGCGATGCTCGTCACGCCGACCCTGTTCATCGGCCTCGCCTTCGCACCCGCCGCGTTGACCGCATTGGTGCGATCGTTGCGACAGCCGATGAAGGCGATTCCCGCTGCGGTCATTTAAGGCGTCCGCTTGAACTGAGGCGAGGAAGCGCATAACTGATGCGCGAAGGAGACGGCGATGAAACAAACCCAGTCGATCGCCGCCCGCTTGCGGCAGGCTTGCCACCGCTGATGTCCGCTCCGCGCATTCTTCTTATCATTGGCGGCGGCATCGCGGCCTATAAATCGATCGAGCTTGTTCGCCTGCTGCGCAAGGCGGGCCATGTCGTGCGCTGCGTCGTCACGCGGGCGGGCGAGCAGTTCGTGACGCCGCTGACGCTCGCCGCGCTGAGCGAGAACAAGGTCTACACCAATCTCTTCGACCTCAAGGACGAGGTCGAGATGGGGCATATCCAGCTGAGCCGCGAGGCCGACCTGGTCGTCGTCGCGCCCGCAACCGCCGACCTGCTGGCCAAGATGGCAGCGGGCATCGCGGACGACCTGGCGACCACGCTTCTGCTGGCGACCGACAAGCCGGTGCTCGCCGCCCCCGCGATGAATGTGCGCATGTGGCTGCACGCCGCAACACGGCGCAATATTGTGACCTTGCGCGGCGATGGCGTGACCGTGATGGAGCCCGACGAGGGCGAGATGGCGTGCGGCGAATATGGACCGGGGCGCCTGCCCGAGCCGGCGACGATCAAGGCTGCGATCGACGCGGCGCTTGCCGCTGCGCCAACACCTGTCGCGCTGACCCCGCCCGCAACGCTGGCGGACCAGCCCGATTTCGCCCCCGCGAACCGGCGTCCGCTCTATGGCCGCCGCATCCTGATCACCGCTGGCCCGACGCACGAGCCGATCGATCCGGTACGCTACATCGCCAACCGGTCGAGCGGAAAGCAGGGTTTTGCCATCGCCGCCGCCGCCGCCGAAGCGGGCGCCGAGGTGCTGCTGATCGCCGGCCCGGTCCCGCTGCCGACCCCGCCGGGCGTGATCCGCGTCGATGTCGAGACCGCGGTCGAGATGGCCGCCGAAGTGGCTGAAGGTCTGCCGGTCGATGCCGCGATCATGGTCGCAGCGGTCGCCGACTGGCGCGCCGCCGACACCGCGCCGCAAAAGATCAAAAAGGACGGCAGCGGGCAGGTTCCGCCGCTCGCGCTCGCCGAAAATCCCGACATCCTCGCCGGTCTCGCCAAATCGCCCGAACGCCCGAAACTGCTGATCGGTTTTGCCGCCGAAACCAACGACGTGATCCAGCATGCGCAGGCGAAGCTCGCACGCAAGGGATGCGACTGGATCGTCGCGAACGACGTTGCCGCCGACCCGATGGGCGGCGAAAGCAACCGGGTGCATATCGTTAGCAAAGACGGCATAGACAGCTGGGACCGGCAGCCCAAAGACGCCGTCGCCCGCAAATTGATGGAAAAGATCGCCGATGAGCTCGAAAAACGCGCACCTCTTGAAAGAGATTGAGATCGCCATCCAGCGGCTACCCAACGGTGGCGGCCTGCTTCTGCCCGCCTATGCCAGCGATGGCGCGGCGGGAATGGATGTCGTCGCCGCCGAGACGCTGACGCTGCGCCCCGGCGCGCGCCACGCGGTCGCAACCGGCTTCGCGATGGCGATTCCGGCTGGCTATGAAGTGCAGGTGCGCCCACGCTCGGGGCTCGCGCTCAAACATGGCGTCACCTGCCTCAACACGCCGGGCACGATCGACAGCGACTATCGCGGCGAAGTGAAGGTGATCCTCGCCAACCTTGGTGATGAGCCTTTCGACATCAAGCGCGGCGACCGGATCGCGCAGTTGGTGCCCGCCCCCGTCCAGCGCGCAGCCTTTGCCGAAGTCGAAACGCTCGACGAAACCGAGCGCGGCGACGGCGGCTTCGGGTCGACAGGCGTCGAAAGCGACGCGATCGATGAAACCGCGAACGCGGTCGGCCTGGCGTCCCTTTCGGCGATAAAGACCCGGCGATCGGGCGAATAATTTGCTCAGCAACGTCGAACTCGACCGTTATGCCCGTCAGATCATCCTGTCGGCCTTTGGCGGCGCGGGGCAGGCGAAGCTGAAGGGGGCGCATGTCGCGATCATCGGCGCGGGTGGGATCGGCTGTCCGGCGATCACCTATCTGGCTGCGGCGGGCGTCGGCAAGCTGACAATCATCGATCACGACCACGTCGAACTCAGCAACCTCCAGCGCCAACCTTTGTTCACCGACGCCGATATCGGTGCGCGCAAGGCCGAAGTCGCAGCCAATGCCGCACGGCGGATCAATCCGCATGTCGAGGCAGTTGCGATTGCCGAACGGCTCGACGACGACAACGCCGAATCATTGTTGGCAGGTGCGAACCTGATCCTCGACGGCTGCGACAATTTCGATACGCGGCTGGCGGTCAACCGCGCTGCCGTCGCGCTACACATCCCGCTGCTCAGCGCGGCGATCGGCGCCTTCGAGGGGCAAGTCGCTCTCTATGAAGGCTGGCGTGCGGACAGCGCCTGTTACGCCTGCCTTGTCGGCTCCGATCCCGACCGCGAAGGCATCAATTGCGCCGAAACCGGCGTGATGGGCGCGCTCGCAGGCATGATCGGCACGATGGCGGCGCTGGAGGCGGTGCGCGCGCTCACCGGTCTCGGATCGTCGTTGACCGGCCGGCTCGCGATCGTCGATATGCTCGACCGACGCTGGCGTGAGGTCGGCGTGCCCAAGGATCCGCAATGCCCGACCTGCCGAGCCTGAATATCATCGTCGCGGTCGCCGAGGGTCGGCGGCTCTACGCCGCGCTTGAAGCGGGGATAGCCGCGGCGGCGCTGGGGCGGCCGGTACGGATCTTCCTGCAGGGCGAGGCCGCGGCGTTGCTTCGCGACCCCGTCTCCTTCGCCGGCGACGAGGCGCGCGCCGCAGCTGGCCAACCCGACCTCGCCTGGCTCGCCGAGGAGGCGATCGCGATGGAGATCGACCTTTTCGTCTGCCAGTCGGGCATGGCGCTCGTCGGCATGGCGGCGACCGAACTGGTGCCGCATGTTCGCGCTGCGGGGCTGGTCAGCTTCATGGCCGCGATCGGCGCCGAAGACCGACTGATCGTTTACTGAAACATGATCCTCCCTGTGGCGAAGCCATGGGGAGGTGGCAGCGCGAAGCGCTGACGGAGAGGCCATGACGCAACGTCGCAGCCCCTCCACCACTCGCTTCGCGAGCGGTCCCCCTCCCCATCGCTTCGCGACGGGGAGGATCAAACGGTTATGGATTATCGCAGACCTTGATCGCATCGGGCTCGGGACGCCTGCCCTCGGGCTCGAAGCGCGCGAGATAACCCCCGGCGTGCTGCTTGTCGTCGTAGGACACGAGCTTGTAGCCCACCGCCTCGAACTCGCAGACGAGCAGGCGGAAGGGCGTGCCATGCTGCGCGATCGGCCGGTCGCCGTCGACGACAAGCACCTGCCCGCCTTTGCGCAGCGCCGGACGCAGCCGCCACAGGAACGCGTAAGGTTCGCCGATCTCATGATACATATGGACCATGAAGACACGGTCGAAGCTGGCGGCAGGCAGCCGCGGATCGTCGACCGCGCCGAGTTTCAGCGAGACATTGTCGAGCCGCTCGCGCGCGACGCGGTCCGCGAGCCGCTCGATCACCTCTGGAATGATGTCCTGCGCGAGGACGCGGCCGCCGACGCCGACGCGCTGCGCCAGACGCACCGTATAATAGCCGTCGCCCGCGCCGATGTCGGCGACGGTCATGCCGGGTCGCACGTCGGCCGAGTTCATGACATCCTCGGCCTCGTTGACGCGGTCGCGCGCTTCCTCGGTCGACCATTTGGTCGAGACGGTCGGCGCGACAGGCCGGTCGGCGGGCGGAAACTCCCGCGCGGTCTCGGCGCGGTCGCTGCCCTCGTCCCACGGCGCATCGCAGCCGTTCAGCAGCGGCAGGAGCGCCAGCAGGACGGCCGCTGCGCGCTTCATCAGTCGATATCTTCCACTTCGACCTTTTCGCCGGTTACCTTCTGCGACAGCGCCGCCGCCATGAAGGGGTCGAGCGCGCCGTCGAGCACGTCGCCGGGCGCGGTCGAGGTCACGCCGGTGCGCAGGTCCTTCACCAGCTGATACGGCTGGAGGACATAGGAACGGATCTGGTGGCCCCAGCCGATCTCGGTCTTCGCCTGATATTCGCCCGATGCCGCAGCCTCGCGCTTCTGGAGCTCGGCTTCGTACATCCGCGCCTTCAGCATCCCCATCGCGGTCGCGCGGTTTTTGTGCTGCGAACGGTCGTTCTGGCTGGCGACGACGATGCCCGTCGGGATGTGCGTGATGCGCACCGCCGAATCGGTGGTGTTGACGTGCTGCCCGCCCGCGCCCGAGGCGCGATAGGTGTCGATCTTGAGGTCGCCTTCGTTGATCTCGATGTCGATATTGTCGTCGATCACCGGATAGACCCACACGCTCGAAAAGCTGGTGTGGCGACGCGCCGAACTGTCATAGGGCGAGATGCGAACGAGGCGGTGGACGCCGCTTTCGGTCTTCGCATAGCCATAGGCATTTTCGCCCTTAACCAGCATCGTCGCCGATTTGATGCCCGCCTGTTCGCCCGCCTGATATTCGACCAGCTCGACCTTCAGCCCGCGCTTTTCGGCCCAGCGGCTGTACATGCGCTGGAGCATTTCGGCCCAGTCCTGGCTTTCGGTGCCGCCGGCGCCCGCATGGACTTCGATATAGGCGTCGTTGGCATCGGCCTCACCCGCAAGCAGGGCCCTGATCTTGTCTTCCTCGGCGCGTGCCGCGAGGACGCCAAGCGAAGCCACGGCCTCATCGACCATCGCCTCGTCGCCTTCCATTTCGGCCAGCTCGATCAGTTCGGCGGTGTCGGCGCATTCGGTTTCGATCGCGCGCGTCGCATTGATCGCCTCGTCGAGCCGGCGGCGTTCGCGCATGACTTCCTGCGCCGCCTTGGCGTCGTTCCACAGCGTCGGGTCCTCGACCTTCGCATTGAGTTCGTCGAGCCGCCGCACCGCGCGGTCCCAGTCAAGGAAACGCCGCAGCAGCGCCAGCGCGGCGCCAATCTTGTCGATATGATCCTGCGCTTCGGCGCGCATGTCCTTGCTCCTGAAATATGTTGATCCCGCCCTTACGGCTTCAAGCGCCGCAGGGGAAGGAGGTCCAAGCCGTCAGATGATGCCGCCGCGGTCGTCGAGGAAGTCGCTGTCGGTGCGGCCGGTCGATCCCTTTTGCGACGGACCGCCGGTCGCCCGCCGCTGCGTCCTGATCGGCTTGATTTCCTCTTCGCGGATCGTGCGGCGCGGTTCGCTTTCGGGCTTGAAGGCTTCCCAGATGATCGACGCCTTGGGATCGGTTCCCGGCCAGCTGCCATAGACGCGGCGGCCCGACTGGCGGTCGATGCGCACCATGCGCACGCCCTTCGGCGCCGAAAAGGGAATCGGCTGGCGCGCGGCGAGCGCGGCGAGCGCGAAATCCTTGAAGATCGGCGCCGCATAGCTGCCACCCTGCGCATAACCGCCCATGCTGCGCGGCTGGTCGAATCCGATATACATACCCGCGATCACGTCGGGGGTCCCGCCGACGAACCACACGTCGTTCGGCCCCGAGGTCGTACCCGTCTTGCCGAACAGCGGCACATCGAGGTCGCGAAGCCGCACCGCGGTGCCGCGCTGGACGACGCCTTCGAGCATATGGACGACCTGATAGGCGGTGATCGCGTCCATCAGCTGCTTGCCCGACTTGGCGAAGCGCGGCATCGGCCGGCCGTCCCAATCCTTCTTGTTGCAGCCCTCGCACGGTCGCCAGTTCGCCGGAAAAATCACTTTGCCGCGGCGGTCCTGCGCATAGTCGATCACGCGCGGTTTCAGTTCGCGGCCGTGGTTGGCGAGCATCGCGTACGCGTTGGTGATCTTTTCGACCGTCGTCGTCCCGGCGCCGAGCGCGGTCGAAAGATAAGGCTCGTGCTTGCCGATGCCCATCGTCTGGATCGTTTCGACGATCGGTTCCATGCCGACCTGGCTCGCGGTGCGCACCGTCATCAGGTTGCGCGACTGCTCGAGACCCCAGCGCATCGTATGCTCGCCCGATCCGCCGCCGCCGCCAAAGTTGCGGAAGCATTTGTTGCCGAGGCTGGCGCCCTGATAGACGCAGAAGGGCCCGTCGACGATCATCGTCGCGGGGGTCATGCCATTATCGAGCGCGGCGGCGTAGACGAAGGGCTTGATCGTCGAACCCGGCTGGCGTTCGGCCTGTGTCGCGCGGTTGAAGGGCGACAGGCGCACGTCGAAGCCGCCCTGCATCGCATAGATGCGGCCCGAATGCGGGCTTTCGACGACCATGCCGCCCGATACTTCGGGAATGTTGCGAAGCGCATAGCTGCTGCCGCCGTTCAATTTGACGGCGATCAGGTCGCCGGGGCGCATCGCGGAAAAGGCGCTGCCGCCGGTCTTGCGATAGCCCATCGTCGCGGCGCTGGCGGGCAGCGTCCCGGTGTCGCCATTGGCGAAGCCGATTCGCGCCGCGCCTGGCGATTTCGAGAGCACCGTGGCGACGCGCCAATTGTCGTAATCGATGCCGATGAAGCTCGACGCGAGGCGGCTCTGCCACTGGTCGTCGGCCTCGATCGTCGCGATCGGCCCCGACCAGCCCTTGCCCGCGTCGTAACGCTGGAGCCCCTTGCGCAGCGCCATGGTCGCGCCCTGCTGCATCTTGCCGTCATAGGGCGTGCGCACCCAGAGGCCGCCGGCATAGACGCTGTGCGGCCCCTTGTCGGCGGTTTCGCCGAACTGCGCGATCAGCTGGCGCCGCACCTCTTCCATATAATAGCCGCCGACCTGCGCGATCGCGGTGTTGCCTGTGTTGGTGAGGCCGAGCGGCATCGCGCGCGCGGCGTCGCGCTGCGCGGTGCTGATCCAGCCATTGTCCTGCATCGACCCGAGGACAAAATTGCGCCGCGCGATCGCCTCGCGTTCGAACCGCGCACGGCCGTATTTTTCGGGCGCCTTGGGCAAGATCGCGAGGAAGGCCATCTCGTGCAGCTGGAGCTGGTCGACATCCTTGTCGAAATAGGCACGGCTCGCCGCCTGCACGCCGAAGGCGCGGCGGCCGAGCGGGATTTCGTTGAGATAAAGCTCGAGAATCTGTTCCTTGGTCAGCGCATCCTCGATGCGCATCGCGAGGATCGCCTCGCGCACCTTGCGGCGATAGCTGAGTTCGTTCGTCAGCAGCAGGTTCTTCGCGACCTGCTGGGTGATCGTCGAGGCGCCGATGGGGCGGCCGCTGTTCGTCAGATTGGTGATGATCGCCGAGGCGATCCCCGGATAGTCGATGCCGCCGTGGCTGAAGAAGGTCTTGTCCTCGGCCGCGAGGAAGGAGCGCACGAGGAGTTGCGGATATTCGCTATATTCGAGCTGGACGCGGCGTTCGCGGGCATAGCTGTGCACCGGCTTGCCTTCGCCGTCGCGGACCATCGTCGGCAGCGGCGGTTCATAGTCGCGTAGCTGGTCGACCGACGGCAGATCGCGCGCGAAAACTGCCCATATCAGCGCAAGAAAGAGAATGCCCGCCAGCGCGAGATAGCCGAGCCAACGGAACCAGCGCCGCGTCCACATATCGCCCAGCCATGCGATGACGGCATTGCTGTCGCGGCGCAGGCGCAGGCGGAAATCGGGCGGACTGTCAGCGGCCATATGTCCCCGCCTCTAAAGCCTGTGTCGACGAAAGGGAAGCGTGCTTGCGGCGAGGTGCGCGACTATGCCATTCGGGTCAGGTCGAGCAGCGCCGAGCGCAGCATCGCGGCCACTTCGCCGTGCACCGCGCCCGCCGAAACGCGGTCTTCTTCATACAGCATTTCGTCGGCGGCAAAGCCGAGCTCGACCGCCAGCCGCAGCCGCGACCATAATATTTTGCGATCGATACCGGGAAGGTGCGGCGCACAGGCATCGGCGAGCCGGCCGGTCACATGGCGATGCGATTCGAGCCGGACATGGACGAGGCGCGGCGTCGCGTGCAGCGCGCGCAATATCCACACCGCCCCCGGTTCGGCGCGCGTCACCGCGGCGTTTGCGGCCAGCAGGTCGCCGATATGATCGGCCATGCCCCCGATCCCGCCCGGCGCATGGCGCGCGATCCAGCGTTCGAGCACCGCGTTCTGACGCTCCATCAGCCGCCGCCCGAGCGCCTCGATCACCGCATATTTGTCATCGAAATAGCGATAAAGCGCGGGCGGCGTCAGTCCGGCGCGCGCGGCGATCATATTGGTCGAAATCCGCTCGAGCCCCACCTCTGCGAGCAATTCGCCCGCGACGTCGAGCAGGCGGCCTTGCGTCTGCCGCGCGCGGTCCTGCTTCGGCGGCTGGCGGGCGGCGGCGATCACCGCGCCCGGCCGCGTGCACTGACCGGCCAGATGTCGACGAGCGTGTCGCCCGCGACGATATGATAGAAATCATAGAGATTCACCGTCGGGTCGCAGTGCGGCACCGTCAGGCTGACCGGATCGCCGGGCGCAAGCTGCGTCCCGATCTCGGGCGCGATCAGCGCGGCATGCTCGTCACCCATGAAGGCGAAGAACGACGTTTCGGGCGCGCCCCGTTGTACCACCGCGACGCCGCCGTCGGTCGACAGCGACTTGTATCCGGCGTCGATCGTGACGAGCCCGCTGTGATTGGCGCTGACGACGCGCGCGTCGACCGCCAGCGAAACTTCGAACGGCGGCTCGGCGCCATCGGCGATGTCGCAGTCGAGATATTGCTTGTCCATGAAGACATAGGAACCCGCCTGCAATTCGTTGAAGACGCCGAGGTCGAGATCGATGCGGTGCGTGCCGGTGCCCGATCCGGTGACGATAGCGGGCGCGAAACCCGCAGCGGTCAGCGCGGCGGTCACCTCCTGCAGATAGGCGGTGCGCTCGACGATCGCGACGCGGCGGTCGGCGTAGCTTTCGATATGCTGCTGCGACCCGCAGTAGAATTGCACACCCCGATATTCGAGATTGGGCGATTCGGAGATTACTTTAGCCAAGGCCACGGCCGCTTCGGCCGAAGCGACGCCGGTGCGCGCGATGCCAGGGTCGATGTCGATGATGACGTCGAGCTTCGTTTCGGTTGCCGCAAGCGCCGCGTCGATGCGTCCGGCTACGTCCGGATGGTCGACGACCGCCATCAGTCCTTCGGCGATTGCCGCAAGCGCGGCGAGGCGATCGACCGCTGCGGGCGCGGCGACGGGCGAGGTGATCAGGATGCCGGTTACGCCGCCCTCGGTCAGCACCTCGGCCTCGCCTATCTTGGCGCAACAGACGCCGACGGCGCCGGCCGCCTTCTGGCGTAGCGCAATATCGACGCTCTTGTGCGTCTTGGCATGCGGACGCAGCGCGACGCCATGCTTTGCGGCAAGCGCCGCCATCCGCTGGATATTCCGGTCGAGCGCGTCGACGTCGAGGACGAGCACGGGCGTATTGAGGTCGGCGCGCGAACCCTGCTGGCCGATCAGATGGTCGTGCAATTCTCGGTCGGTCGTCATGCGAACAATGTCTCCAGATGCGGATTGAGAAATTTGCCGTGCGGGTCGGCGGCGCGGCGCACCGCTGTATAGCGCCCCACCATCGGGTAAAGCGCGGCAACGTCGGCGCGGCTCAGCGTGTGGCGCTTCGCCCAATGCGGGCGGCCGCCGGCGCCGCGAAAGATCGCCTCGGCATCGGCGAACAGGGCTGCCCAGGGCATTTTCGCATATTGGTGCATCGAGATCGCGGCGACGGGCCCGGCGTTCATCGGGCTCATCCAGATATCGTCGGCGGCGACGGTGCGATATTCGAACGGAAAGGTGACCGGCAGCCGTTTCTTGCGGATCCAGCCGACGACCTCTTCCAGCGTTTCTAGTCCGGCGCTTCGCGGCATCTCATATTCCATTTCTTCGAAGCGCAGCGTCCGGTCGGAGGGAAAGATGCAGTGCGCGGGGCCGCGGCGGCGGCCGGAAATGCCGCTTTTCATCATCAGGCGTTGTAGAAAGGGGGTGAGGAACGGCAGCCGCGCTGAAATGTCGAGGATGCGGCGAAACGTCGCCTCCTCCATATCGGTCGTGCTCGGCGGCGGGTCGCACGGGTCGCACGGATCGAGCGTTTTCAGGATCACCTGATCGCTGTGCGGGAAGAACCAGAATTCGATGTGCCGGTGCTGCTGCGCCAGCTCGTCATAGCTTTCGCGTATTTCGGCCCAACGGCGCTTTTCGATCCGTTCGGCAAGGTGGAAGGCGGGAACCACCGCGACCTCGACCTCGGTCGCGACGCCGAACAGCCCGAGCGACAGGCGCTGCGCCTGATAAAGATCGGCGTTCGTGTCGGCATCGCACCAATGCGCCTCGCCATCGGCGCCGACGAGGCGGAACCCGCGCGCGAAGGTCGAGAGCGAGCCGAGGTCGACCCCGGTGCCATGCGTGCCCGTCGCCATCGCGCCCGCGAGCGACTGCGGATTGACGTCGCCTTGGTTGGCAAGCGCCAACCCCTCTTCCCACAGCGCCGCGGTCAGGCGGCGGATGCTCCACCCCGCGGGGATGCGCGCGGTCCGACGGTCGGCGGCGATGTGGATCGTGCCCGCCATATCGTCGAGGCTGACAATGAACTCGCCCGATTCGCAGAGCGGCATGAAGCTGTGCCCCGCGCCGGTGACGCGCAGCCGGTTCGCGCTGCGGACGAGCGCCGCCAGCTCATCCTCGCTTTGCGGGCGCGCGACCTGTCCGCTTGCGGTGACGCTGCCCGACCAGTTGCTCCACGCCATGCTTCATCTCCCGCAGCGAGCGCGTCGAAGCTGTGCGCCACAGAAAAGTTAGTCAAGACTATATTATTGCCGGACCGGCAACGTCAGCGTGCCGCGACCTGCCGCGCGAAATGGATTTGCACCGCGGCGCGCACTCCGCGCGCGACCTTTTTCCGGCCCGCCGACGAGGCGAGAAACTCGCTATCCTCCTTGTTCGAAATGAAACCCGTTTCGAACAAGACTGACGGGGTGTCGGGCGCCTTCAGCACGATGAAGGAGGCGAAGCGATGCGCCGTCGTGCGGAATTTGACGTCGCCCGACGCCTCGCGCTGGAGAAGCCGCGCGAAGTCGGATGCGACGTTCATCGTCTCGCGCTGGGTGAGGTCGAGCAGGATCGCCGACACGTCGCCGCTGTGCGCACCGAGATCGACACCGTTGATGAGGTTCGCCTTGTTTTCGCGCGCGGCGAGCCGCGCCGCCTCGCGATCGGAGGCGACCTCGGACAGCGTATAGATCGATGCGCCGCTGGCCCGCTGGTTTTCGGCGGCGTCGGCGTGGACCGAGATGAACAGATCGGCCTTCAGCCGCCGCGCGATGCCATAGCGTTCCTCGAGCACCAGAAAGCGGTCGTCCGAGCGCGTGAGCGCGACGCGGACGCGGCCCGAGGCGAGCAGGTCGTCGCGGATCGCGCGGGCGAGCGCGAGCGTGATGTCCTTCTCGCGCTTGCCGCTGTGTGGTGAAATCGCGCCGGGGTCGTGCCCGCCATGGCCGGCATCGATCACGACGAGCGGCAGGCGGCTGTTCGCCGGCCCCTCGATGCGCGGCAGCGCCACCGAAGGCTTCGGCTTTCCGATCGGAACGGTCACGCTGTAGCGTTTTTCGGGCCGTTTGGCGCGAAATCCCGCGGAGGGCTGCAATTGGGGGCGTGGGCCACGTGATGCGCGTTCGAACCGATTCACCGAATCGCCGATCGGGATCGCGTCCACCTGCCCCGTCAGCGTCGATGCCGGGGTCGCGATAATGCCAAGCAGGACGAGCAGCGGGCTCATGGCGCGTCTATGCCGCCCGAGGCGCGCGATGGTCCAGCGCTTATTCGAAACATGACGCCCCCGGCCGCAGAACATGGTGAAACAAGGATTAGCCGAGACGCATGAAAGCCCAGTTAACTGCCGAATAACCAAATTCGATGCAGCGTGCATATTTGCAACACGTCGGTGCCATCCTATCTTTGTACGGCGGTTGTGGTTGCCGTCGGCACATGCCGATGCTAGCACGCCCTCACTGACGGTGTCGTTCCCGGTGCCGTCCGGCCTTTTGAGGGGAGGGCCTGCTCCGCGAATATGCGGATCATGGCCGCCTTGGCGCCGGACATGCGGGGAAGGGCGACCTGCCGCCAGTCCACCCGGTTGACCGGACAGTCGGGGCGTTCGCTTGCGCGCCCGCCCTGCCCGCCCGCTCATCCCGTAACAGGTTGATGCCGCATGAGGCTTGCCATGCCCTCTTTATATCCCGACGCGGGCGCTTTCGCCCCGGCCGTCGCCGGATTTGAAGACCGCATGCGCGTCCAGGACCGGACGCAGGCTCCTTTCGGCAATAACGTCTTTTTTCTTTTCACCCGTATCCACCGCGGCCCGCCCTCGGGCAGGTTCGCGGGATTTTTTGATGGCGCGCTAAGGCGCGCTTGGAGTGTTACTAATGACCACGCGCATGTTGATCGACGCGCGGCACCGGGAAGAAACCCGGGTCGCCGTCACCAAGGGAAACCGCATCGAGGAGTTTGACTTCGAGTCCGCAGAGCACAAGCAGCTCAAGGGCAATATCTATCTGGCCAAGGTTACCCGTGTCGAACCGTCGCTTCAGGCGGCGTTCGTCGAATATGGGGGCAATCGCCACGGCTTCCTCGCCTTTAGCGAAATCCACCCCGACTATTACCAGATTCCGAAGGAAGACCGCGACGCGCTGCTCCGCGAAGAGGCCGAGCATGCCGCCGCCGCCGCGCAGCGCGCCGAGGAAGACCTCGACGAGCTCGAAGGCGATGTCGCCGACGTCGAATATCATGACGAGGACGATAACGGCGACAGCCGCGACGATCGCGACGACGACCGGGACGATCACGACGATCATGATGACGGCGACGACAATGGCGACGCCGAGGAAGGCGATGCCGAAGAGGGCGCCGAAGGATCGGAAGGCGCGGAAGGAACCGGAGATGGCCGCGGCGACCGCCGGGGCCGAGGCCGTGGGCGCGGCAACAACAACCGCAAGGGCGGCCGCGGCCGCAGCCGCCGCAATGACGACGAAGATAGCGAAAACCGCATGTCGTTGCGCCGCCGCTACAAGATCCAGGACGTCATCCGCCGCCGTCAGGTGATGCTGGTCCAGGTCGTCAAGGAAGAACGCGGCAACAAGGGCGCTGCCCTCACCACCTATCTGTCGCTCGCCGGCCGTTATTGCGTGCTGATGCCGAACACGATGCACGGCGGCGGCATCAGCCGCAAGATTTCGAACGGCGCCGATCGCCGCAAGCTGAAGGCGATGATCGACGAACTCGCGCTGCCGCCGTCGATGGGCTGCATCGTCCGCACCGCGGGGATGAGCCGCACCAAGGTCGAGATCAAGCGCGACTTCGACTATCTCGCGCGCCTGTGGGACGAGATTCGCCAAAAGACGCTGGAATCGAGCGCGCCGGCGCTGGTCCATTCCGACAGCGACCTGGTGAAGCGCGCGATCCGCGACATCTATCATAAAGACATCGAGGAAGTGCTCGTCGAGGGCGACGAGGGCTACAAGGCCGCGAAGCAGTTCATGAAGCTGTTGATGCCCAGCCACGCGCGGCGCGTGAAGCAATATGCCGATCCCGTGTCGCTCTATCAGCGATACGGCGTCGAGGACCAGCTCGCCGGGATGCTCAATCCCGTCGTCCAGCTGAAATCGGGCGGCTATCTGGTGATCAACCCGACCGAGGCTCTGGTGTCGATCGACATCAACTCGGGCCGCTCGACCCGCGAGCATAATATCGAGCAGACCGCGGTCAGCACCAACTTGGAGGCCGCGCACGAAATCGCCCGCCAGCTGCGCCTGCGCGACATGGCCGGACTGGTCGTGATCGATTTCATCGACATGGATCATGGGTCGAACGTCCGCAAGGTCGAGCGCGCGATGAAGGATGCGCTGAAGAACGACCGCGCACGCATCCAGGTCGGCCGCATCTCGGGCTTTGGCCTGATGGAGATGAGCCGCCAGCGCCTGCGCACCGGCGTGCTCGAAGCGTCGACGCGTCCGTGCCCGCATTGCGAAGGCACCGGCCTCGTCCGCACCGCCTCGTCGGCAGGGCTCAGCGCGCTGCGCCTGATCGAAGAAGAAGCGGCACGCGGCAAGGGCAACAAGATCACCCTGCGCGCGAGCCAGGAAGCGACCTTCTACCTCCTCAACGAAAAGCGCCGCGAACTGCGCGAAATCGAGGAACTCTACGGCGTTACGGTGGAAATCCTGCCCGATGGCGAGACCGAGGGCGCGCGCATGGCGGTCGAGGTCAGCGGCCCGCCGCCGATCGCGCGCCGCAGCTTCGCCCCGATCGCGCCGATCGAGGACGAGGACGAGGACGACGACTATCCCGAGGACGAGGACGAGGACGAGCAAGAAGAAGCCGAAGAAGAGGGGGCCGAGGAGCGTCCCGCGCGTTCGCGTGACCGCGAAGAAGGCGCGCGCGACCGCGAAGGAGGCGAAGGCGAAGGCGATGGCGACGGACGCAAGCGCCGCCGCCGCCGCCGCCGTGGCCGCCGCGGCCGCCGCGACGAGAATGGCAATGAAATCGTCGAAGGCGGCGAAGAGCACGACGCCGAGGGCGAAGCTGCCGACGGCAGCGAAGGCGAGGCCGCACCGGCCGAAGCCGAAAGCGAAGCCGATGTGGAGGCCGAAGCAGCCGAAGCCAAGCCGCGCCGCCGCCGTGGTGGTCGTGGCCGCAAGCCCAAGGTCGATGTCGTAGATGGCGTCGATGGCGAAATCGCCGAAGCCGAAGCGGCTGCGCCGGTAGAAGCCGAAGCCGCCGAAACGGTGGTCGAGGAGGCTCCGGCCGCCGAGGAAAAGCCGAAGCGCAAGCGCGCCCCGCGCAAGACCAAGGCAGCAGCCGAAGCCGAAGCCGCCGAAACGGTCGTGGAAGCCGTCGAGGCAGCCCCCGTCGTCGAAGCTTTGCCCGAGCCCGAAGTCACGGCAGAGCCCGAAGCAGCCAAGCCCGCGCCGAAAAAGCGCGCGAGCCGCGCCAAGAAGGCGCTCGCCGCTGAAGCCGTACCCGAAGCCGCTACGACGCGCGAGGCCGAACCGGTCGCCGCCAATGGCGACGAGGACGGCGAAGGCCCCGACGGCGAACCGCGCCGCGGCTGGTGGCAGCGCACGTTTGGCAATTGATCGTCCAAGCCGATCAGGCGGCAACTGATCTAGGCCGATTGATCGCATAAGCACGATCTGCACCTTGCGTCCGCGCGCACTGACCCCCAATAAGCCCACATGGCTTCACTCGGGGTTCAGGCGCGCGGCGCAAGAGAGGCGGGGATGACCGCTTTCCCGCCGCAACCCGCATTCGGGGCGCCAAGGCTGCGCTCCATTTTCCGTATCGCGCTGACATTGCTCGCAATGTTCGCCATCGCGCTGCGCCCGGCGATGGCACAGTCGATCCTGCGCGACGCCGAAACCGAAGCGCTGTTTCAGGACATGATGGACCCGCTGCTCGTCGCCGCGGGGCTCAAGCCCGGGCAGGTGCGCGTCCATCTGCTCGGCGACCGCAGCATCAACGCCTTTGTTGCCGGCAGCCAGGACATCTATGTGTTCAGCGGGCTGATCGAGGCCGCGGACAGCGCCGAAGAGGTGCAGGGTGTGCTCGCGCACGAACTCGGCCATGTGATGGGCGGCCACGCGATCCGCGTCAACGAGGGCGCCAAGACCGCGACAGGCATCTCGCTCCTCAGCCTGCTGCTCGGCGCCGCGGCGATCGCGGCGGGCGCGGGCGAGGCGGGCATGGGCGTCATGATGGCGGGGCAACAGGCCGCGCTCGGCAAGTTTCTCGCGTTCAGCCGCGTCCAGGAATCGACCGCCGACGCCGCCGGCGCACAATATCTGTCGAAAGCCGGGATCAGCGGACGCGGCAGCCTCGCCTTTTTCAAGAAATTGCAGAATCTCGAATTTCGGTACGGGATCAAGCAGGACGACGATCAGGCTTATGGCCGGACCCACCCGATGTCGGGCGACCGCATCCAGACGCTGCGCGAAGTCTATGTCATCGATCCGGCGTGGGGAAAGCCCGCCGATCCGAAAATCGAGGCGCGCTTCCAGCGGATCAAGGCGAAGCTTTCGGGCTATATGGCCGAGCCCGAGCGGACGCTGCGCAAATTTCCCGAGAGCAACAGCAGCATTCCGGCGCGCTATGCCCGCGCCTATGCCTGGCACAAGAGCGCCTATCCGCAGAAAGCGCTGACCGAAGTCGAGGGCCTGCTCGCGACGAGCCCCAGCGACCCCTATTTTCTCGAACTCGAGGGCCAGGTGCTGCTCGAATCGGGGCGGCCCAAGGAAGCGATCCCCGCGCTGCGCAAGGCGGTCAGCCTGTCGCGGTCGCAGCCGTTGATCAGTGCGACGCTGGGCCATGCGCTGATCGCGACCGAGGATCCGGCGAATTATGCCGAGGCCGAAGAGGTGCTGAAAACCGC
This sequence comes from Sphingopyxis sp., assembly GCF_050725655.1. Taxonomy (GTDB): domain Bacteria; phylum Pseudomonadota; class Alphaproteobacteria; order Sphingomonadales; family Sphingomonadaceae; genus Sphingopyxis. The sequence goes on from NZ_JBOHHT010000091.1 coordinate 48,818, forward strand.
CGTCGCGCTCGACAATCAGAACCCGTTCGCCTGGTATCAGCTCGGTATCGTCTATGCGAACAAGGGCGATCAGGCGCGCGCGGCGCTCGCCTCGGCCGAACGCTATCAGTTGGAGGGTGGACAGTCGGGGCTCGCGCTGCGTAATGCCGAAATGGCGATGCAGGGCCTGCCCCAAGGCTCGCCCGACTGGATCCGTGCACAGGATATTTCGTTGGTGGCTCGCGCCGAGGTGGAACGCGAGCGCAAACGGCGTTAGATTCAATCGGGACAAAGCGGGGACCGCATCGCCAACGATGATGCGCAAGGGCAACAAGTGACTGACAGAAAAGACGATTATTACCAGCCGTGGCTGCGCGACCCCGCGCCGACGCCGAGTGGCGGCGCGCCGGCGCAGGGCGAAGGATTGGCGAAGCCGAAGGACGAGCCCCCCATTGGCATCGACCTCGCGCGATACAGCGCCCCCGAAAAGCCGCGCGACCCCTTGGTGAAGCCCGAGGCGATCAAGGCCGGGGCGGCGAACCTGTGGGATCGCATCCAGGGCGGCGCCGAAGCCTTTGCCGACTGGACGATCCGCGTCGGCGACCGCGCCGACATTCCGGCGCGCGTCGAAGCGATGGAAATTCCGCGCCGCTCACGCGAACTCGCGGCAAAGACCGGTGCCCTCACCGCGCGCGCCTTGCGCGCGGCGGGACGCGGATCGACGCAGGCCGGCCGCGCGGCAGCCAAGGCCAGCGGCGAGGCGTGGAACAAGATGGCGCTTGGCGACAAGGCCCGGAAACTGTCGAGCGAAGCCGGGCGCGGGCTCGGCGAAGTCGCCGGCAAGACGCGGGCCGGCGTCGTCGACATCGCCAAGGCGAGCGGCGATAGCCTTCGCGAGCAGCTTGGCGATGCCGCAAGCAAGCTGCGCCCCGCACCGCGCGAGGAACTGGCGCCGCCGCCATCGGGCCTCGAACAATTGCTCGCGCGCGAGGAAGCCGCTGCCGCGCAGGCGAACGCGCCTGCCGCCCCCGACCTGCCTCTCTTTGCAGGTGACGCTGCGATTCCGGCTGTGGCGAAGCCCGCATCGGCTGATTCGGCGAGCGCGATGGAAGGCGACGATCGCTCGCCGATTGCGCAGCCGGTAAAAACGACCGCGAATGCCAAGGCGATGCCGACACAGCGCTTGCCGCAGGTGAGGGGGATGGGAATGGAAGGCATTTCAACGCGCACGTGGAGGCTGGCGCTCGGCGGCATATTGCTCCTCGCCATTGCCTTCTGGCTCGGCGGCCGCTTCGGCGGCGGGATGAGCAAGAGCGAGGTCGAGACGATCGTCGCCGATTATATCAAGGCGAACCCGCAAATCATCCCCGAAGCGCTCGAGGCGCAACGGGGCAAGGAAATGGCCAAGGCGGTCGACGCGATCCGCCCCGCGCTCGAAAAACCCTATGCCGGGGCATGGGCGGGCAATGCCGACGGCGACGTCACTTTGGTAGTGTTCACCGACTATGCCTGCGGTTTCTGCCGCGCGAGCGTGCCCGACGTCGACCGGCTGATCCGCGAGGACAAGCGCGTAAAGGTCGTGTTCCGCGAGCTGCCGATCATCGCGCCGCAAAGCCGCGATGCCGCGCTGATGGCACTCGCCGCCGCACGGCAGGGCAAATATGACGCCTTCCACCACGCGATGTTCGCGGCGGGCTCGCTCGACAAGACGGCGATCGCCGCCGCGGCGGCAAAGGTCGGCGTCGTCACCGACGGCACCGCCGATGCCACCGCGAACGAAGCCTTGTTCCAGCGCGAACTCGACAGCAATCTCGCGATCGCAACCCAGCTGCAGCTCAACGCCACCCCGACCTGGATCGTCGGCAATCAGCTGTTCCAGGGCCAGATCGGTTATGACGGGTTGAAACAAGCCGTCGCGAAAGCGCGCGCGGCGAAAAGCTGAGGGTCGCGGGCATGGCGACCGTCTCCCATGATGAAGCGCTCGCCAACGCCCGCCGCCTGCTGAGCGGCGAACCCGGCGCCGCGCTGGCCCAGGCGCAGGCGATCATCGATGCCGTCCCGACGTCGGCGGCCGCGCACCGCCTCGCCGCCCATGCCCTCCGCGCACTGAACCGCGAGGCGGAAGCCCAGGCAGCGTCGCTCGCCGCCGTCGGCGCAACGATCCACGATGAAGCGATGGTCGATGCCGCGCTCGCGCTCGCCGAGGACCGGCTGCCCGACGCCGAGAGTGCGCTCCGCCAGCGGCTGCGCGAAGATGCGACCGATGTCGCGGCGATCCGTATGCTCGCCGAGGTGGCGGGTCGCATAGGACGCTATGACGATGCCGAAAAGCTGCTGTCGCGCGCGCTGCAGCTTGCGCCGGGTTTCGGCGCCGCGCGTGCCAATCTTGCGACCGTCTATTACAAGCAGAACCGTTTCGCCGACGCCGCCGAGACGCTCGACGCGGTGCTGGGCGACGATCCCGACAACCCCGCCCACGCGAACCTGCGGGCGGCGGCGCTCGGGCGCATCGGCGGCTATGACGAAGCGCTCGCGCTCTATGAAGAGCTGACCCGCCGCTTCCCCGATCATGCCAAGCTGTGGATGAGCTATGGCCATATGCTCAAGACGGTCGGGCGGCAGGACGACAGCGTCGTCGCCTATCGCCGCGCGCTCGCCGCCGACCCGGGGCTCGGCGAAATCTGGTGGAGCCTCGCCAACCTCAAGACGATCCGTTTCGATGCCGGCGACCGCGCCGCGATGGAAGCGGCGCTTGTCGCGGCGGAACCCGACGCCGACGCGCGCGCCGACGACCGGCTGCACCTGCATTTTGCGCTGGGCAAGGCATATGACGACGCCGCCGAACATGAACCGGCCTTTCGCCACTATGCCGCGGGCAACGCGATCCGGTCCGCCCAGCTTGGCTATCGCGCCGCCGAAACGAGCGCCGCGGTCGATACGATCATCGCCGCCTGCACGCCCGAATTCTTTGCCGCGCGCGCCGGTGCGGGCGATCCCGCGCCCGACCCGATCTTCATCCTCGGCATGCCGCGCGCCGGATCGACGCTGATCGAACAGATCCTCGCGAGCCATTCGGCAATCGAAGGCACGATGGAGCTGCCCGACATTCCCGCGCTCGCGCTCGGCCTCGGCCGCGAGACATATGACGACGGCCGCCGCTGGATCGAGGCGCTTGCCGAAACCCCGGCCAAGCAGCTCGCCGAACTGGGCGCGGCGTTCCTCCAGCGCACCGCCGTGCAGCGCAAGACCGACAAGCCCTTCTATATCGACAAGCTCCCGAACAACTGGCTCTACACCGCCTTCATTCGCCTGATCCTGCCCGATGCGAAGATCATCGACGCGCGGCGGCATCCGCTCGACTGCTGTTTTTCGAACTTCCGCCAGCATTATGCGAAGGGCCAGGCGTTCAGTTACGGTCTCGCCGACGTCGGCGGCTATTACCGCGACTATGTCCGGCTGATGGCGCATATCGACGCGGTCCAGCCGGGCCGCGTCCATCGCGTGATCCACGAGGCGCTGCTCGATGACCCCGAGGTCGAAGTCCGCGCGCTTCTCGCCTGGCTGGACCAGCCCTTCGAGGAGGCGTGCATGGCGTTCCACACCAACGCGCGCGCGGTGCGCACGGCGTCGAGCGAACAGGTGCGCAAGCCGATCAACCGCGACGGCGTCGGGCAATGGCAACCCTATGAGAAATGGCTCGATCCGCTGAAACAGGCGCTCGGCCCCGTGCTGGGCGCATATCCGGCCATTCCCGCCGATTTCGGCTGATCGCCACGCGACAAAACGTTGCCTTTGAGCAACAGCGGACGACATTTTCGACCAACGACCGCGGCACCCGGCCAACAATGCTTGCGCTTGCGCCGCCGTGCGTCATGCTCCGTCACATGGCTGTCATGTGAGGGGGATTCCATGCGGAAACTATCGGCAGTATTGACCAAAAGCGGTGCGTTCCTGCTCGGCAGCACGATCCTGTGCACATCGGGAACCGCGCTGGCCCAGCAAAACAACACCGACGACGACCGCGACATCGTCGTCACTGCGTCGAAGCGCGAAGAAAATCTGCAGGACGTGCCGCTGGCGATCACCGCGATCGGGACCGAGCGGCTCGACGAACTGCAGGTCAAGGAATTCCAGGACGTCGTCAAATTCCTGCCGTCGGTGACGATCCAGACGCTCGCGCCGGGGTTCAGCCAGGTCTATTTCCGCGGCGTCGCGTCGGGCGAGAACGCCAACCATTCGACCTCGCTGCCGACCGTTGGCACGTATCTGGACGAAATGCCGATCACGACCATCCAGGGCGCGCTCGACATCCACACCTATGACTTCGCGCGCGTCGAGGCGCTCGCGGGGCCGCAGGGCACGCTGTACGGCGCCAGCTCGATGGCGGGCACGATCAAGCTGATCACCAACAAGCCCGACACCAGCAGCACCTACGGCTCGGTCGGGCTCGAACTCAACAGCGTGACGCGCGGCGGCATCGGCGGGGTTGCCGAGGGCTTTATCAATGCCCGGATCAGCGACCGCGCGGCGCTGCGGCTCGTCGGCTGGTATCGCCATGACGCGGGCTATATCGACAATATCGCGGGAACCCGCGTCTATCCGATCAGCCAGAACACCGACACCGACGGCGACGGCGAGAATGATACGGTCATCAACCTGCCCGGCGACGACATCACCCAGAACAACGCCGATCTGGTCGAGAAGGATTATAACACCGTCGATACCTATGGCGCGCGCCTCGCGCTCGGCATCGAACTCGACGACGACTGGACGATCCGCCCGACGCTGATAGGCCAGATTCAGAAAGCGAATGGCAGCTTTGCGCAGGAACGCTCAAGCGCGGTGACGCGCAGCCTGCAGACGGTGCAATATAACCCCGAACGCAGCGACGACAAATGGATCCAGGCCGCGCTGACGATCGAGGGCAAGATCGGCAATTGGGACCTGACCGTTACCGGCGGCCACCTCCGCCGCAAGACGCTGACCGACAGCGACTATTCGGATTACGCCTATTTCTACGACGCGCTCTTTGGCTCGGCGGTCTATCTTTATGACAATGCTGGCGACCAGATCAGCCCGAACCAATATATCAAGGGCATCGACCGCTATCGCCGGAACTTCGGTGAAATCCGTGTCGCCTCGCCCGCCGACGCGCGCATCCGCTTCATCGGCGGGCTGTTCTATCAGCGCCAGTCGCACAATATCGAACAGCATTATATCATCGATGGCCTGTCGGACGATCTGCAGGTGCCGGGCACCGTCGACAATATCTGGCTGACCAAGCAGCAGCGCGTCGACCGCGACTATGCGGCGTTCGGCGAGCTCAGCTTCGACATCACCGACAAATTGACGCTGACCGGCGGCGGCCGCCTGTACAAGTTCGACAACAGCCTCGTCGGCTTCTTCGGTTACAGCAATCCCGGGTACAGCAGCAATCCGGTCTATGCGTGCCAGGGGCCGGCGGTCGTCGACGGATCGCCCTGCACCAATCTCGACAAAAGGACGAAGAAAACCGACTTCATCCACAAGCTGAACCTGACCTATAAATTCACCGACGATGTGATGATGTATGCGACCTGGTCGCGCGGCTTCCGTCCCGGCGGCATCAACCGGCGCGGCTCGCTGCCGCCTTACGGTTCGGACACGCTCGACAATTATGAACTGGGGTGGAAGACCAGCTTTGGCCCGGTTCGTTTCAACGGCGCGGTGTATCAGCAGGATTGGAAGAATATCCAGCTGTCCTTCCTCGGCGCCAATGGGCTCAGCGAAGTCCGCAACGCCGGCATCGCGCGTATCCGCGGGATCGAGGCCGACGTCAGCTACCGTTCGGGCGGTTTCTCGCTCGGCATGGGCGCGAGCTATAACGACGCGACGATCCGCCGCGATTTCTGCGCCATCGCCAACGCCGATTTCGATTGCACGACCACCGACAACAGCCTGCTCGCGCCGTCGGGCTCGCGCCTGCCGGTCACCGCCAAGTTCAAGGGCAACGCCGTCGCGCGCTATGAATTCCCGATCAGCGGCCTCGATGGCCACGTCCAGTTCGCGGTCAACCATATCGGCAAAAGGCGGTCCGACCTTCGCACGCTTGAAAATGACATCGTCGGCGATTTCAAAGCCTATACGACCGCCGACTTCAGCATTGGCGTGAAGGGCGAAGGTTGGGATGCCGAATTGTTCGCGACGAACCTGTTCGATAGCCGCGGCGTGATCAACAGCGCGGTCCAGTGCGGCGAGACGGTCTGCGGCGACGGCGATGGCCTTACGCCGGGGGGCGGGGTCTTCTATGACAATGTCATCCGCCCGCGCCTGATCGGCATCAAGGTGAGCAAGGACTTCTGAGCGCCCCATCGAGGGGGTGGCGCGATACGCGTCGCGCCACCCCCTCGGCTCTATCCCCCACGCGGGGGATGGACGAACAAACCCCGATCGGACGGTATCGACGCCGGGGTCGATCGCGACCGGGGATAGAGGATGGGAACCGGTTTCGCATGGCAGAAACGATGACCGCAGGCGTCAGGCCCGCCCAAAAGCTCGGTCTTTCGATGTGCGTCGCGCTCGTCATGGGCAATATGATCGGATCTGGGGTGTTCCTCCTCCCCGCCAGCCTTGCCCCCTTTGGCTGGAATGGCGTCGCAGGGTGGGCGATCACGATCGCCGGCGCGCTCGCGCTCGCGGTGGTTCTCGCGCGGCTGACCGTCGCCTTTCCGCAGGCGAGCGGGCCGACCGCCTTCGTCCAGCTCGCCTTCGGGCGCATCCCCAGCTTCATGATCGGCTGGGCCTATTGGGTGTCGGTGTGGACCGCCAATGTGACGCTCGCGGTGGCCGCGGTCAGCTTTCTCAGCCTCTTCGCGCCGGCGCTCGGCCAGCATATGGCGCTCTCGACGCTGGCCCTGATCTGGATCGTCACCGCGATCAACTGGCGCGGTGCGCGCGCCGCGGGCCGTTTCCAGATCGTAACCTTGCTCATCAAGCTGATTCCACTGCTGACGGTGATCGTCCTGATACCGATAGCGTTCGGCGGGGAGACCCCCGTCGTCACGACACCCTTCCCGGCCGAGGGATTGTCGCTGACGGCGGTCAGCGGATCGGCGATCCTCACTTTATGGGCGCTTCTCGGTTTCGAATCGGCGAGCGTCGCGACCGACAAGGTCAAGGATCCGGTCGTCACCATCCCGCGCGCGACGATCATCGGCACGCTGACGACGGGCATCCTCTACCTGATCGTCTGTTCGGCGGTCGCGCTGATGCTGCCGGCGGACGAGGTCGCCACGTCCGACGCGCCATTCGCCTTGTTCGCCGAAACCTATTGGGGTCATGGGCCGGCGCTGTTCATCGCCGCCTTCGCCGCGATCAGCGCGATCGGGGCATTGAACGGCTTCACGCTGATCCAGGCCGAACTGCCGGCAACGCTCGCGCGGCAGGGCCTGTTTCCAGCGTGGTTCGCGCGCACCAACCGCCACGGCACGCCCGTTGCCGCGCTGCTGATCGCGAGCGGCCTCGCGACCGCCTGCGTCGTCCTGAACAGCAACAAATCGACCGCCGAGATGTTCACCTTCATGGCCATCTTGTCGACGTCGGTGACGCTGTGGCTCTACCTGTCGTGCGCCGCCGCGGCGCTGCGGCTGCGCGTCGCGATACCGGTTGCCCTCATCGGCCTCGCCTATTCGGTCTGGACGCTGTGGGGCGCGGGGCTGAACGTCAGCGCGATGAGCCTGATCCTGATGGCCGCGGGGCTGCCGCTATACTGGTGGACGCGCGGCTCGGCGCCAGCCTCAACGCCATCGGGGAGCGAAGAAGCCCCGGTCGCGTAGGATCACCTGCGCCGCATTGTGCCCCGGCGCGCCGGTGACGCCGCCGCCCGGATGCGTGCCGGCGCCGCACATATAGAGGCCCTTGAGCGGCCCGCGATACGCGCCGTTGCCGAGCACCGGCCGCGCCGACCATAGTTGGTCGAGGCTCATATTGCCGTGCATGATGTCGCCGCCGACCAGCCCGAACTTGCGTTCGAGCCCCTTGGGACTGAGGATCTGGCGCCCGACGATCGAGGCGCGGAAGCCCGGCGCATGTGCCTCGACGGTATCGATGATCGTGTCGGCGGCCTTGTCTTCTTCGGCATCCCAATCACGGCCACCCGGCAATTCGGGTGCAAATTGCTGGCAAAACAGGCTCGCGACATGCTGCCCCGGCGGTGCAAGGCTGTCGTCGACGGTCGACGGAATGAGCATTTCGACGATCGGCTTTTTCGACCAGCCATATTGCTTCGCGTCGAGAAACGCCTTGTCCATATAGTCGAGCGTCGGCGCGATGATGATCCCCGACTGGTGATGCTCGCCGGGTTCGGGCAGGCAGGTGAACTTCGGCAGCTCGCTGAGCGCGACATTCATGCGGAAGGTGCCGCTGCCCGCCTTGAACGCCTTGATGCGGCGGCGGAACTCGGGCGCGATATCGCCTTCGTCGAACATCCGTTCGTAAAGCAGCTTGGGCCCGACATTGGCGATCACGCGGTCGGCGGCGATTTCTTCGCCGCTCACCAGCTTGACCCCGACCGCCTTGCCGCCCCCCGCCTCCGCGGGGGCAGGCTCGACGAGCACGCGCGCGACGGGCGCTTCGAGGCTGATCTCGACGCCAAGCTGCGTGCAGACCTTCGCCATCATCTGGGTGATCGCGCCCATGCCGCCGACGCTGTGGCCCCACGCCCCCTTCTTGCCGTTCACTTCGCCAAAGACGTGATGAAGGAGAACGTATGCGCTGCCCGGCGTATCGGGGCTGGCATAGTTTCCGACCACCGCGTCGAAGCCGAAGGCGGCCTTGACCGCTTCGCTTTCGAACCAGCTATCGAGGAAAGTGCGCGCCGACTTGGTGAAAAGTTCGAGCACATCGCGCTGCTGCGACAGGCTGAGCTTGGTCAGGCCGCGCCCCTGCCGCGCCGCGTCGAGCAATGTCTTGAAGCCGTCGCCGACGTTGGGCGGCGATTTGAGCGCGAGATCGCGCAGCACATCGGCCACCCCCTCGAGCATCTCATAATATTCGGGGAGGCGCGCCGCGTCGTGCGCCGAGAAGCGCGCAAATTCCTTCTGCGTGCGTTCCAGCCCGCCGCCGAGCTTCAGATAGCCGCCATCCTCTTGCGGCAGGAAATTGCTGATCGGCCGCTCGATCACGCGATAGCCATGATCGGCGAGCTTCATGTCGGCGATGACTTTGGGCTGGAGCAGGCTGACCGTGTAGCTCGCAACCGAATTGCGGAAGCCCGGCGCGAATTCCTCGGTCACCGCGGCGCCGCCGACGACGTCGCGCGCCTCGACGATGCGCACCTTCAGCCCCGCCTTGGCGAGATAGAAGGCGCAGACGAGGCCGTTGTGGCCGGCGCCGATAATCAGGGCGTCATAGGCTTTGGTCATTGAAACTCTTTCGCAAGCGGGGATTGGACATGCTGGCGGCCGAAGCCGAGGCCGAGGACCCGGCCGGGAATCCGGCGGAGCAGCGGGATGCGGTTGAGCAAGCGGACGGCGAGCGGGGCGCGCGTGATCTCGCCGCGCAGCATTGGTTCGATGATATTCTGATGCGCGAAACGCTGGAGCCCCTGCATCCGCGTCGTCGGTTTCCAGCGGCGCGCCTGTATCCTGGCGAGCAGCGGATCGGGATCGACGCCAGCCGCAAGCGGTGCAGCGAGGATGTTGGCGGCCGCGACGGCGTCCTGCACCGCGAGGTTGATGCCGACGCCGCCGACGGGCGACATCGCGTGTGCGGCATCACCGATCGCGAGCAGGCCGGGACGCGACCAGCGCGTCAGCCGGTCGAGCGCGACCGTGAGCAGTTTGACGTCGTCAAAGCTCTGGATTGCGTCGATCCCGGCGGCGAGAGCGGGAGCGATTTCGACGATCTTGGCGCGGAAGGCGGCGATCCCGCGCGCCTCGATCGGCGCGAAGCCACCTTTTTCGATGATCTGCGCGCACTGCCAATAATCGCCGCGCGGGATCGCGACGACCATGCCGCCCTTGTCGATCGTGCCGAGCGCGACTTCGGACATGTCCATGCCCGCGGGCACCGGGATGCGGAACCACAGCACGTCCATCGGCGCGCCGAGATCTTCGAGCGGTAGCTGCGCAGCATCGCGGAGGACCGAACGGCGGCCGTCGGCGGCGATGACGAGCCGCGCGGGCAGCGTCTCGCCGCTCGCGAGCATCACGCCATCGACGCGGTTCGCGGGGTCATAGGTCAGCCCAGTCGCCTCGGTCGACATGCGGAGGTCGAAGGTCGGATAGCGTCGCCCCTGCCCGGCGATAAAATCGAGCAGGTCCCATTGCGGCATCATCGCGACGAAGCGCGCCGCGACGGGCAAATGCTTCATCGTCGCGATCGTATAGGCTTTGCCGAGCAGGTTGAGCGTCATCGTATCAATCGCGGCGTGCGGTTCCTTGAGCAGCTCTTCGAGCAGCCCGATTTCGTGGAACAGTTCGAGCGTCGAGGGATGCACCGTGTCGCCGCGGAAATCGCGAAGGAAATCGGCATGCTTTTCGAGCACGGTGACGGCGACGCCGGCGCGCGCGAGCAGCAGGCCGGCGACCATGCCGGCGGGGCCGCCGCCGACGATGATGACTGGCGGCGCGAACACTTAGCCCCTCCCCTTCAGGGGAGGGGTTGGGGTGGGGGGGTGCGAGCTTGGCATAAGGCCGATGGCCCCCACCCCCAACCCCTCCCCTGAAGGGGAGGGGCTTCTTTGGCTCCACCCCGGCGGCGGGGCATGGTCCTGCCGCGCTTCGGGGATCAGGTCGCGCATCCGCGAACAGAAATGCTTGAGGCAGACTTCCTTGTCGCTGAGCGGCCCCATGGTGAAGCTCTTCGACTGCATCCCCTGCTGGACGCGCGTGATGAGCAGCGTGTCCTCGGCATTGACCTGCCGGTTGATGCGCCAGTTCAGGTAGCGCGCGGCCTTCATCTCGCGGCGCTCATCGGGGAGCACGTAGGAGATTTCGCGGATCAGACACGTCGTCGGCCCGGTCGGCAGCCACTGCATGAAATCAACCTGGTCGGGATAGATGTCGAAGGCGACATTGGGCCAGAGCTTGAAATAGAGCCAGTGGCGCTGACTTGCCTCGGGCAGGTGCGGGACGGGCGGCAGCAGGCGCTGGTACATGCGTTCGGACCAGTTGACCGACGGGCGGTCGATCAGGTCGCCCCACATGCGGTCGACATTATCCTCGGCCTCGACGCCATAGCTTTTGCCGAACAGGCGCGTCAGGCCGGGGTGCGCGACGGCGATGTGGAGCCCGTCCGAATAATTGTCGCCGACATTCTTCCAGTTCACCTCGCGCGGGCGGAGCGTGACTCGGCCGAGTGCGCCGAGTGCCTCGAAGCGATACGGCGCGACCTGCGCCTCATAGGGCGCCATCATCGAGGCGACCGACGGGCCGCCGTCATCGTCAAGCCGCACAAACCAGAAGCCGCGCCATTGTTCGAGATCGACCGGGACGAGCCCGGCCTTGCCCTTGTCGAGCGTCGGATAGCTCGCCGAATCGGGCACGCCGGTCAACCGACCGTCGAGCTCGTAGGTCCAGGCGTGATAGGGGCAGACGAGCTTTTTCGCGCAGCCGGCCGCGCCGTCGACGAGGCGCGAGCCGCGGTGGCGGCACACGTTGGTGAAGGCGCGCACCACGCGGTCGGTGCCGCGCACGACGATCACGCTTTCGCCGCAATAGTCGATGCTATGCCAGTCGCCGACGTACGGGATGTCGCTGTCGTGGCAGACCACCTGCCAGCTTGGGCGAAAGATGCGCTCCATTTCAGCGGTGTAGAAATCGAGATCGCTATAGGTCCAGGCGGGCAGCGACCAGCCATCGAGCGGGTCCAGATTCGAATCGCGAAGGGGTGCAGTTGCCATGGCTCGTTCCTTGTTGTACAAACGTATAACAGCATGGAACCCGCTCGCCAAGCCTTTACGCGCGAAAGCGCCGATGCCCGCCGGGCCGCGTTGATCGACGCGACTGCGGCATGCCTCGCCGAACATGGGCTGGCGGGAACGAACGTCCGCGCGATCTGTGCGAAGGCAGGGGTGTCGCCGGGGCTGCTGCGCCATTATTTCGGCGGCATCGACGATCTGATCGTCGCGACCTACGAGGCGACGAGTGACCGGATGGATGCGATTTTTGCGGCTGCGGTCGAAGGGGCGGCCCCCGACCCGCGCGCGCGGCTGTCAGCCTATCTGACCGCTAGCTTCCGCCCGCCGGTGACCGATCCCGAACTGCTCGGCGCATGGACCGCGTTCTGGGCGCTCGCGCCCAGCGATGCACGCATGGCGACAATCCACGCGACAAGTTACGCGGGCTATCGCGCCCGGCTTTGCGAATTGCTGTTAGCGTGTGGCGCGGCCGACGCCGAAAAGCTGGCGATCATGCTCACCGCGATGGTCGACGGCCTGTGGCTCGAGCTGTCGCTCGACGCCGAAAGTTTCGGCGCCGAAGCGGCGGTTCAGATGGTGGGGCGCGCGGTCAGCGCGCTCGTTTGACCCTTATTTCGACAAATCGCGCAGCAGGCTGTCCCAATGCGCGAGCGCCGGGGCGATCGCGTCGACGGGCACGCGCTCGTTCAGCCCATGCGCGTAGCTGTCGCTCGCTTTCGAGAAGAGGCCCGCGACGCCATAGCTCGGGACGCCGGCGATGCGGAAATGATAGCTGTCGGTCGCGCCGGCGCTCATCGACGGGATGATCGGCAGCCCTGGTGCGCGCGCATGCACCGCCTTGGTAACCGCCGCCACGACGTCGGGACGCAGCGGCGAGGCGTCGCTGGCGCTCGCGTCGGGATCGGTGTTCACCTTGACCGCCGGGTCGGCGATGATTTTTTCGAGCTCGGCGCGCACCGTTTCGACCGGCACGCCCGGGAAGATGCGGCAATTGATGTTCGCGGTGGCGCGTTGCGGCAGCGCATTCTCGGCATGGCCGCCCTTCACCAGCGTCGGCACGCAAGTCGTCCCGATCTGGCCAACATATTCGGGATCGGCGCGGATCGCCGCGATTGCCTTGGCGTCGGCGGGATTGGCGGCAAAAGCCTTGAGCGCCGCACCGATGTTGCCGCCCACCTGATCGGCAACGATCGGCATGCCGATCTTCGTCAGTTCGTTCTGCTGGGGCGTGAAGCGATAGGCGCCGACCTTGGCGAGCGCGTTCGACAGCTGGACGATCGCATTGCTGCCCGACGGACGCGAGCTGTGTCCGCCGGGGTTGGTCACTTCGAGCGTGAAGTCGGCATAGGTCTTCTCCCCCGCCTGCAGCCCGTAATATTTGGGCTTGCCGTCCTCGCCGATCAGCCCGCCGCCGCCGTCGCCGTTCAAGGCGAATTCGGCGCCCTTATATTTGGCCGCGAGCGCCCGCGTCGTCATCATCGAGGTTTCCTCGTCGCCCGAGAGCAGCAGGATGATCGAACGCTTCGGCTTGAAGCCGTCCTTCTTGAGCTGCGCCATCGTTGCGACCATCATCGAGACGTCGAACTTGTTATCCTCCGACCCGCGCCCGAAAATATAGCCCTCTTCCTCGACGGGCACGAAGGGGTCGCGCGTCCAGTCCTTGGGATCGGCCTCGACGACGTCCATATGGCCGAGCAGCACGATCGGCTTCTGCTTCGTCGTCCCGAGCAGCGTCGCGGCGAAGGTCGCGGTTTCGCCGATCGGTGTGATTTCGATATCGCTGTCGGCATAACCCGCCGCTTTCAGCACGCTCGCGTAATATGCGGCGAGCTTGGGCACCTGGCCGCGGCCCTCGACGGTCGGGATCGCGACGCTGTCCTTCAGTATCTTTTTCGCCGCCTCGGTATCGGCGGGTTTGGCGTGGACGGGCGCGGCGGCGAGCAAGGCGGCGGCGAGGGCGAGCGGGGCGGTAAGGTTGCGCATGGAGGCGGACTATGCCGCGTCCGGGCGCCTTCGCAAGGGGGCATCGAAATGCACTGAAGGAACGCCGTTCACGCAGGCAAGATTTGCGCGAGCACACGGCCGGCAAGACGGGCGGTTGCAAGGAGGCGGGGCAAGTCGTGCCCGCTTCGCGCTTTCGCCGAAAGCCCGGACATCGTCGTGCTGACGACCGGCTGATCCGCGTCAACGTCAATGCCCCTTATCATGCGTCGGTCGAGGCCGCGCGACAGATGCCCGACGGCGGCCGCATCATCGTGATCGGGTCGGTGAACGGCGACCGGATGCCCATGCCCGGCCTGGCATCCTATGCGCTGAGCAAGTCGGCGCTGCAGGGCATGGCGCGCGGGCTGGCGCGCGATTTCGGACCGCGCGGGATCACGATCAATATCGTGCAGCCGGGACCGATCGATACCGACGCCAACCCCGAGGATGGCCCGATGCGCGAGCTGATGCACAGCTTCATGCCGATCAAGCGTCATGGCCGGCCCGAAGAGGTCGCGGGCATGGTGGCCTGGCTGGCTGGCGCAGAAGCGGGCTTCGTCACCGGCGCGATGCATACGATCGACGGCGCGTTCGGCGCCTGATGAATCAGGCACGGGGGCGCGTTCGGCGCCTGATGAATCAGGCGCGGAGGCGCGTTCGGCGCCTGACGGCTATGGTCCGGGAGACGGGTTCGCGCTCGCCCCCCGGCCCTTCGGCGCGAGCGTCTTAGGCTTGTAGCGGCAGAGATCGTCGACCGGGCAGCGCCAGCATTCGGGCGTGCGCGCCTTGCAGATATAGCGGCCGTGAAGGATCAGCCAGTGATGCGCGCCGACGCGGAACGGCGCGGGCGTATTTTTCTCGAGGCTCTTTTCGACCGTGAGCACCGTCTTGCCCGGCGCGAGCCCGGTGCGATTGCCGACGCGGAAGATATGCGTATCGACCGCGAAGGTCTCGGCGCCGAAAGCGCAGTTCATCACGACATTGGCGGTCTTGCGGCCGACCCCCGGCAGTTCGACGAGCGTGTCGCGATCGGCGGGCACGTCGCCGCCGAAATCGCGGACCAGGATTTCGGACAGCGCGATGACATTTTTCGCCTTGCCGTTAAACAGACCGATTGTCTTGATGTGCTGCTTCAGGCCCTCTTCACCGAGGTCGACCATTTGCTGCGGCGTCTTCACGTCCTGAAAGAGCAGCCGCGTCGCCTTGTTGACGCCGACGTCGGTTGCCTGCGCCGAGAGCACGACGGCAACGAGCAACTGATAGGTGTTGCCGAATTGCAGTTCGGTCTCGGGACTCGGATTGAGTTCCGCGAGCCTCCGGTAGAATTCGAAGATATCGGCCTTCGTCATTGGATCAAGAAAGCCCCAGCACCTGCGGCATCGTATAGCGATCGGGCTTCTGACGGATCAGCCACAGCGCCGCGCGCACGGCACCGCGCGCAAAGATCATGCGGTTTTCGGCGCGGTGCGACAGGGTGATCATTTCCTCGGGGCCTGCGAAGATCACGTCATGGTCGCCCGCGACGGTGCCGCCACGCAGGCTCGCGAAGCCGATCTTGCCATGACCGCGCGCGCCGGTGAGGCCGTCACGGCCGCGTTCCGAGCAGGTGTCGAGACTGATCCCGCGCCCCTCGGCGGCGGCCTGTCCAAGTAGCAGCGCAGTCCCGCTGGGCGCATCGACCTTCGCCCGGTGATGCATTTCGACGACTTCGATGTCCCAGTCGGCATCGAGCCGCGTCGCCGCCTCGCGCACCAGATGTGCAAGCAGGGTGACGCCGAGCGACGTATTGCCGGTCTGGAGCACCGCGATATCCTTCGCCGCATTGTCGATCAGATAATGGTGGCGCTCCTCGAGCCCGGTGGTGCCGATGACGATCGGGGTCTTTGCGGCGATGCACGCGTCGAGTGTTGCCTCGAGCGCGGCGGGGGATGAGAAATCGACGAGCACGTCGCTTTCGCTTGCCAGTTGGACGATGTTGCCGCCCTTGTCAGCGCCGCGATGCTGCTGCCCCGCCTCGGCGATCGCTGCGGCCAGCGCGACGCCCATCCGACCTTCGCTGCCGATAATGCCGATGCTGGTCATGACCCCAATTCCCTGTTCGCCCTGACCCCGGATCCAGTCCGGGGGAAGGGCCGTCCTTGCTAAACCGCCGCTTTGAAGGAAGAACGGTTCTTCGACAAGCTCAGGACGAACAGAGTTAGTGTGCCCCCGATCCAGAATATGGAACAGCACCGCGTCGAGGATGTCGCGACCCCCGAGGCGTTCGCGCGCGATCCCGACCTGCCAGCAAGGCACGATCGACGATTGCCGGATCATCGAAACGCTGGGCCCGACAGACGTGGCCTGAGGTGGCCGGTTCCGGACGGTCAGCTTTTAGCGGCGTAGAAAGCGATCGCCAGCGCAGTTCATAGGGCTTCTCGGAATCGGTGAGGAAGAAATCGCCGGCCCGCACGTCGCTCGCTTGCCACGCCCCGCCGGGGTCGCGCTCCTCGACCCGCGCCTCGCCCGCCAGTATCCAGACAAGCAGCGGTTCGGCCACCGCCGGCACCACGAAACTCTCCTCGACTGCCGGGCGCACGAAGACCTGGGCAATGATATCCCGCGGCGCACGCACAGCGCCGTCGACGATCAGACGTCCCCGGATATGGCGTTCGAGCCTTTCGGCCGAAGTCTTGTCGGTCATCCTTCCTCCCGCGCCGGTCGCACCAGATTATGTGGGCCCGCTTATAAAGTCAGGTGATTTTGTCGCGATTATCCAGCAGCCGCGGGCCGCTTACCTCTCTTCGCACAGGACCGGCGGAGTGCCGACGAAAGATGGAGGCCGACATGGCAAACAGAATCTGGTTCATCACCGGCATTTCGCGAGGATTGGCTTTGCGCTGGCCAAGGCCGCGCTCGCCCGCGGCAATCAGGTCATCGGGACGACCCGCGACGGCAGCGCGCCCGAATGCCTGCCCGCCGACCGGCTCGCGGTGCTCGCGCTCGACGTCACCGATCTCGACGCGGCGGCGCCCGTCGTCCTTGCCGCGCATGCGCTGCACGGCCGGCTCGACGTGATCGTCAACCATGCCGGCTAACCAATACGGACGCCGAGAGCGTGGCGAGCGGGCCGCATATCGCCGAAAGATCCGCACGAGGGGGGTTCAGCGCTCTCCATCCAGGTGGTCAATAGTCCATCGCCAATCTGACCGTTACTTGACGGGGCTGGACATAGACAAAGGCGTTATCGCCCGCCACTTCCCATCCATAGGCGCCCAACAGGTTCGTGGCCTGAATGCGAAAAAGGGCGGCCGATCGACCCACCGCGAACCGGTAGCGCAGCCCGATATTGAGCGTCGTATAGGGTGCGACGCGAACGCGATTGAGCGCGTCCGCTGTGTTCCGTCCGACGTGCTCGACGGTGGCATCGATCGATGTGGGGGACGACGGCGGGCGCCAATCCACGCTGGCGACGAGCTTGCGCGATGGCACGTCGATCGGTCGACGGCCGATCGCACCGGACGTAATCTCGTCGCCCGAGACGCGGGCCCTGACAAGCGATCCGCCTGCAACGACCGTCAGTCCGGGCGCGGGCGAACCGCTCAGCGACGCCTCGATCCCTGCGTGCCGCACCACGCCCAATTGCCGGAAGACATTGCTGCCATCGACGCCGTAATAGGGTCGCTTGATATCGAACGCGCCTGCGATCAGCGTCATTCCGGCGGCACGCACTTTCACGCCGGCATCGACCTGCCGCGTCCGGATCGCAGGCGGCGCCTCATCGCGGTTCACTGCGGTTTCCGGCGCCACATCGCTCTCCTCGAGCCCGCGGGTGAAAGAAGCATAGAGCGACACTGCCGGCGTCAGATCGATCATCGCGGTCGCGTTGAGCAGCCACGGATTGTCGCGCGATTCAGGCGCAGGTCCGCTCGGGGTGGTCACCTGTTTGCGGTAGTTCACCTTTTGCGCGCCGACGCTGAATTGCCCGAGGCCGCTTACTCGCACCTGATAATCCAGCCCGAGCGCCCATTGGCGGACACGGTCACTGGACTGGGCAGAGAAAGCGAGGTCCGGCCTCGCGACATAATCGGCCTCTCCGAACGGCGCGGCGCCGAGCGATTGCCGGATCGAGCCGCCGTACCGGCGATCCTGCGCGCGCCCACGCCCCACCAACTGCAGCCGATGTTCAAAAGAACCCGTCGAAAACGCGCGCGCGATACCCAGTTCGCCGCTGGTCGAAACACCGGTCCGCCCCGGATAGGCGCTGACTATGCGATCCGCCGGTGTCCCCAAGGGTGCGGCGCGCAGGAAGATGTTGTGCCCCTCCCGCACCTCGTTGTCAGATCTGAACAGCCCGGCCCGGACCGCAAAGCCGGCAATGCTGGTGCGTCCCAGCGCGCCGAAGGTGAAGCGCTCGGTCTCGACATCTGCCCAAGGCTGACCCAGAAACCGCCGGCGCGCGAGGCGGGCCGGCGTCTCCAGACCATTGCCGAGGATGATCGGATAGATGTCCTCATCTGCGATCCGCGTGCGGCTGGCGAAGAATTTTGCGTCCGTCCCCGGCGCAGGCCGCCAGTGCAGGATAGCGGCGAGGTTCGTGATGTCGGCATTGTTGCCGGACGGATATTCGCTCCGGCTGAAACTCGCCCCGGCCCCGACGCTCAACGCGCCGCTGATCGGCAATGCGGCGTCGAACTCGACCATTGCGCCGCCCCAGCTGTTGGCCTGGAACACGCCGCTCAACACCGCTTCCTCGCCCGGGGTGCGCAAACGGTAATCGACCACGCCCGATGGTGCCGGGAATGCATAACCGGCCGCAGAAGGTCCGACGCGAATCCGGTTGCCTTCGACGAGGCGGGTCGAGAACTCGCCCTGGCGGTCGAAATACAGACCTTCCAGCCGGACATTGCCTGCGTCGATCGGCGAGAAACCGCGCACGGCGTTCGGGTTATATATACCGAGCACCTCCCCGCCGTCGTTGGAACCGAACGCGTCCTCGGCATCCGCGATCGCATTGTCGTCGGATCGCTGGGCGAAGGCGGACGAGCCGACCGGTGCGGCAGCAAGCGATGCGGCGGCCATGGCGGCGATTGTTGTGAAGCGTGACATTCGCTTATGCTCCCATGATGAAAGCCTCTTGACTTCATACATAGGTCGCCCTGATCATGTGCGCATGTCGCACAGCTCATACGATCTGCCGCCGCTCGATGGCCTTACCGCGATGCTCGCGGCGGCGGAGGAAGGGTCGTTCAGCGCGGCGGCGGCGAAGCTGGGTCTTACACATGGCTCCATCAGCCGCCGGATTGCATCGCTGGAACATTGGCTGGGCGTATCGCTCTTCGAACGGTATGGCCGGGGCGTCCGGCTTACGCCGGCGGGGCTCCGCTTTGCCAATGATACCCGGCAGAGCCTGGGCAGATTGTCGCACAGCGCCGAGCAATGGCGGCCAAGGCGCGGCCGTCAGACCGTCCGGATGTCGGTCGTCCCGTCATTCGCACGGCTCTGGCTCCTGCCTCGCCTCCGTGCCATCGAGCAAAACGATACGCATATCGACCTGTCGCTCGACCATCGCGTGATGGACCTCGATGCGCGGGAAGCCGAGGTCGTGATCCGTTATGGACGCGGCACCTGGGTCGGAGTCGACGCCGAGCCGATCATGACAGAAGCACTCGCGCCGGCGGCATCGCCCGGCCTGCGCAGCCAGATGAGCGCTGCGCCCTCGATCGACGACCTCCTGCAATGGCCCCTGCTTCACGACTCCGATACGTCGCAATGGCGGACTTTCCTGAACGGCGTCGGGATTTCCTACCGGCCGCGATGGCAGGATCGCCGCTTCGAGGATTATGATACCGTCCTCTGTGCCGCAGCGGCGGGGCTCGGCATCGCGCTGCTTCGCCAGCCCCTCGCCAGCGACTGGCTGGCCGCGGGCCGGCTGGTTGCCATAACTTCCGAAGAAATGAAGAATCCCGCCGGCCACTTCGTCTGCGTTCGTGCAGGAGAAACCCGTCAGGCCGTCCTGACCCTGCGCGATCGTATCCTGGCGCTCGCGGTCGAGGAGGCTCCCGTCAAAGGCGCCTGATGGCCGCACCGCGTTCGCAGGAGCGCCGCCGCTCAGTTGCCGAGGTCGTCCGAAAAGCCGGCCTCAAGGCGTTGCCACTGCGCAATCGGACGTCCATCGCTCCGGAAGGGGTGCACGCTTTCATTCTCCCCCCAACCTTGCGGCCAGCCGGGCGGTGACACCTCCTGCTCCTCTTGGCGTCCGTAGACGGTGAGATCCAGCAGCCGGTAACTGTTGTCCATCGCCTCGACTCCGCGGCGCGTCGTCCAATAGGTTTCGAAGACATCGGAGCCTTGGCGCAGGTAGCAGACGAGATACATGCTGCCGACCTCGCGTCCGGCCAGCAGTGTGTCGACCGACGCCGTGACCGAATACCAGGGCATATCCCACCCCATGAAATCGCGGTAACGCACGCTCTCGTCATACGGCCCCTGGCAAAATGTTGCGTAGGTCACGTCGCGGGAGTGCAGATAGCTGAGCTCGCGCACCTGCGATGTGAACCAGCTGCAGCCCTGGCATTGCCTTTCCGCGGGCCTGCCGGCGAACCACATATAATAATAGGCGATAAGCATTCGCCGTCCATCGAACGCGTCCAGCAGCGTCGTAGCCCCCTTCTCACCGACAATCGGGATGCGTCCGTCCACTGCGACCATCGGAAGCCGTCGCCGCGTAGCCGCTATTTCATCGCCTTGGCGCATATGCGCCTTTTCCCGGACCCGGAGGGCGTCCATGTCCGCCTGGAACGTCGCCCGGTCTGCCACCTTCGGCGCGGCAGCTTCATTTTCTGAAAGATGTCCCATCTTGCCCGACTCCAGAGTTCGGGATTCACAACTTATGCCGGGGTGAATGGCCCCGACGGCGGCGAGGCCAGCGTGATCAGATTGCCATCGGGATCGCGCGCCCGCGCCAGCGTCGAATAGTCACCCGGAATGTCGCTGCCGAACGCGATCCCGGCTTTTTCGAGCCGGCGGCGCTCCGCCGCGAGATCTGCAACATAAAGAAAAATCGAGCCCCGGCTGGCGATCTCTTCGCTACTCGACAGCATAAGCCCGCCCTGACCGGACAACTCCCAGTGCAGCAAAGTGGGCATCGGCCGGTAATCGGGCTCGCGGCCGAACAGCTTCGTATACCAGCGCTCGGCCACCGCGAGGTCAGCGGTGAGCAAGGATGGATAAATCTTCTCCAGTTTCATTGAGGCTCTCCCAACTCCCTTGCCTGCGATCAAGGCAAAGCTTTGGAGTAAAATTACCGGCGAGCCATCTTGGTTCCGTGCATGGGCCAGGGAGGACATGTGCATATAGCGCACAGTGAAACTCTGGCCGGTTACGCCTGTCCGCTTTCGGGCAGATATTGAAATACAGACATAGCCCGACCGTTGGGCGTCAGACCCGGGGCAGCGTGACAGCAGGACCGATCAGCCGCCGACGCCGGGCTTGCCCAATCTGCTCCGGTGTTGGCCATATACCGCGTAAAGGCCGAGGCCGATCAGATTCCAGGCCAGACACCATAAGAGGGTTTCGGCCGGCAGGCTGAGGAACAGGTAGAGGCAACCACCAATCGTTCCGAACCCGACCAGCCATACCGCGCGAACGCGAAAGGGCCGGGGCGTATCGGGTGCGCGGCGTCGCAGGACGAGAAGGCAGATACCGACCGCAATGAAGGCGATCAGCGTGCCGGCGTTGGCAAGCGCCGCAACCTTGCCGATCGGGAGTAGCCCCGCGAGAACCGCGACGATCGCCGCCGTGAGCAGCGTGATGCGCGTCGGAGTGCCGCGCCTTGAAATGAGCGCGAGGCGCTGTGGCAGGAAGCCGTCGCGCGCCATCGCGAGGAAAATACGACTTTGCCCGTAGAGGAAGGCGAGCAGGACGGTCGGCAATGCCACGACCGCTGTCGTCGCCACGATTTGCGCAATGCCGCCCTGCCCGATCGAGCGCAGGATGAGCGCCAGCGGTTCGGGGCTGTCGGCGAAGCGCGTGAACGAAATCGCACCAACCGCTGTTGCAGCGACCAGCATATATATGAGCGTGCAAATGGCCATCGACCCGATAATTGCGATCGGCAGGTCGCGCGCGGGACGCTTGGTTTCCTCCGCCGCAGTCGAAATCGCATCGAAGCCGTAAAAGGCGAAAAAGATGATCGCGGCAGCCGCCATCACCCCGCGCTGCACGCCGTCGCTGTCGACCTTTGCGGCATAGCCATAGGGCATGAACGGATCGAGGTGCGCGGCGTCGAAATAGGGCAGCGTGTAACCGACGAAGAGCAGCAGCGTGACGATCTTCACGACGACGAGCACCGAATTGATCCGGGCACTGTCGCGCGTCCCGAGCAGCAACAGGCCCGCGACGACCGCGATAATCGCGACCGCGGGAAGATTGATCAGCCCGCCGAGTTCGGGACCGCGCGTTAGCGCCTCCGGAAACCCGACCCCCATCAAAAGCGGCGACGCATAGCCCGACCAGCCCACCGCGACGGTCGAGACGACGAGCGAATATTCGAGGATCAGGCTCCAGCCGACAATCCACGCGAAAGCCTCGCCGAGACCCGCATAGGAATAGCTGTAGGCGCTGCCCGCCGCGGGCATCATCGACGACAATTCGGCATAGGCGAGCGCGGCGCAGGCGCAAACCGCGCCGGCGATCGCGAAGGACAGCAGCACCGCCGGACCCGCACGGTCGACGCCAACGCCGATCAGGGTCAGGATTCCGGTGCCGATGATCGCGCCGACACCCATCGCCATCAATTGCGGCCACGACAGGCTCGGCGGCAGCGCATCGGCGCTGCGTTCGCCGGACGGCAGAATGGGTTTGCGGCGGGTCCAGTTATTCACAATGCGTCTCCCAAATGTCCGGCCCGATGGTTCGGGTCCGCCGCTCACCCAATCTATCGGGTCATGGTTTTTCGTTCGGGAACAGCAGCAGCCAGTCGGCTTCGGCCTGGATGCGCGCGAAGAAGCTCCAGCTATCGACGGCGATCGAGCGCTTCAGCCACGGTTTCGCCTTCTCGGGCTCACCGCCGAGGATGTAGTAGTTGGCGAGGCTATAGGCGGTCGAAGCGGCCACCCCGTCCGCGGTCGCAAAGGCGCGGCCGCTGTCCTTGTCGCTGAAGAAGCTGTCGGCGGCGCGGTTGCCCTTGAATAGCTGCAGCCCGTCAAAATAGGTGTCCGAACCGCCCTTCGGGTGAACCTCGAACAGCGTCAGATCATAATCGTCGAGCAGCTTCTGCGCCTCGCGAAGATTGCCCCCCCGTGCGAGCGACAGATATTCCCAATATCCGTTCGCCGTCCGCGCCTCGACGTCATGGGTAAAGGCCGCCGATTCCGCCGACTTCGCGAACCACTTCGCCGCATTGTCGAAATCATGCTTGCCGAAATAGGCTTGGCCCAGGTGGTAATAGAGATAATATTGCACGACATCGGGATCACCCGGGAAATAGTCGGGGCCCGGCTTTTCGCGTTCGAGCGGCTGGTTCTCGTAAAGCTTCGCCGCTTTCAGGCCCAGTTCGATCGACTTGTCGAACTCGCGCAGCGAGAAATGACGGTGCGCGCGGTGGCGGAGCAGTTTGCCCGAATTGGGGAAGCGCTTCAGCGCCTGATCGTAAACCGCCGCCGACTCTTTGGTATAGCCCTGATAGAAAAGGATGCGGCCGTACCAGGTCGCGCTATCGACGGTCATATTGCTCTCGAACGCCGCCTTGGCATCGC
This sequence comes from Sphingopyxis sp., assembly GCF_050725655.1. Classification (GTDB taxonomy): domain Bacteria; phylum Pseudomonadota; class Alphaproteobacteria; order Sphingomonadales; family Sphingomonadaceae; genus Sphingopyxis. The sequence continues at coordinate 72,416 of NZ_JBOHHT010000091.1, forward strand.
GCGCGGCGCGGTCCAACGTTTCGGTCGAGGCGACGTTTGCATTGCGCGCCGGGCTGGTGACCATCGGCTGGCCGAGCAGCGACGTTCCCTGAAAGCTGCCTTCCTGCGCCATCGCCGATACCGGCGCGGCGATCAGCAACAGGCCGACCGATGCCAGCAATTTCAAATGCCTGGGGTTCATCATAAATCCTCTCCGAACTAAATCTGTGTCTTCAATCGATGTCGAGATCGAACTTCACGCCTTGGGCGAGCGGCAGCGAGGTTGAATAGTTCACCGTCGCGGTAACGCGGCGCATATAATTCTTCCAGCTGTCGGAACCCGACACGCGTCCGCCGCCGGTCACCTTTTCTCCGCCGAACGCGCCGCCGATTTCGGCGCCGCTCGTCCCGATATTGACGTTGACGATGCCGCAGTCGCTGCCCTGCGCCGACTGAAAGCGCTCGGCCTCGCGCACATCATTGGTAAAGATGCACGACGACAGTCCCTGCGGCACCCCGTTCTGCAGCGCGATCGCCTCGTCGATGTCGGTATACGACAGGACATAGAGGATCGGCGCGAAGGTTTCCTCCCGTACGATCTCGCTCTGCGCCGACATTTCGACGATCGCCGGGCGGACGTAAAAGGCGTCCGCCGAACCCTCGATATCGATCCGCTCGCCGCCGTGGACGATCCCGCCTTCGCGCCGTGCCTGCTCGAGCGCGCGCTGCATCGCGTCGAAGGCCGCCTCGTCGATCAGCGGACCGACATGCGTATCGTCGACAAGCGGGCTGCCGATGCGCAGGCTGGCCGTGGTCGCGATCAGGCGGCGGACGAAATCGGCGCGGATGCTGTCGTGGACGATCAGGCGGCGAAGCGAGGTGCAGCGCTGGCCGCAGGTTCCGGTCGCGGCGAACACCGTTCCGCGCAGTGCAAGCCCGATATCGGCGCTGGGCGCAACGATCGCGGCATTGTTGCCGCCCAGTTCGAGCACCGGACGGCCGAAGCGCCGCTGGACCCGCACGCCGACATCCTGCCCCATACGGACGCTCCCGGTCGCACTGACGATCGCGACCCCCTTATGGTCGGCGATGATGCCGCCACATTCGGCACCGCCGATCGCGACCTGCACCAGATGGTCGGGCGCGAATTCATAGTCGGCCGCGGCCTTCTGGAGCAGCTTGCCGAAGGCGAGCGCGGTGAGCGGCGTCTTTTCCGACGGTTTCCAGATCGCGCTGTCGCCGCAGACGAGCGCAACCGTCGTGCCCCATGCCCAGACCGCAGCAGGAAAGTTGAACGCCGAGATCAGCCCGAGCGTCCCGAGCGGGTGCCAATATTCGGTCAGCCGGTGTTCGGCGCGCTCCGACGCGATCGTCAGGCCGAACAGCTGCCGCGACAGGCCGACCGCATATTCGCAAATGTCGATGACCTCCTGCACTTCGCCCCGCGCTTCGGTCAGAATCTTGCCATTTTCGATCGTCAGCAGGCGCGACAACAGCTCTTTATGCTCGCGCACGAGTTGGCCGTAGCGCCGGATCAGCTCGCCTCGGTGCGGTGCGGGCACCTGTTTCCATGCGACGAAGGCGGTCTCGGCATTCGCGACCATCGCGTCCATGTCAGCCGCCCGGTGCATTTTCAGCGTCGCGAGTCCGGATCCGTCGATCGGCGAGAAGACGCTCAGATCCGAGCCGAGATCGTCGGCGACCGACAGGCCGAGTTCGCCGAACAGGTCGGCAACGGCGCGGGCCAAGGTGCCCGTTGCCGGCAGAGAGGAGAGAGACGTGTCGATAGCGTTCATTTTTATGTCCGTTGAAAGCGTTGCGAGAGAATTTTTCGAGCCGGCGGGGTCAGGGCCGGTCTTTCCGGTCGTGAACGATGACCCTGCCGTCCTTGATGACGGTCAAGACATGCTCCATCACCGAAATGTCGCGATAGGGGTCGCCTTCAACGGCGACCATGTCGGCGAATTTGCCGACCTCGATCGTCCCCAGATTGGCCGACTGGTCGAGGAGCGTTGCAGCGTCGACCGTCGCTGACCGCAGCGCCGCCATCGGCGTCATCGGACCCTGTTCGACCATGTGGCGAAACTGCCGCGCATTCTGCCCGTGCGGCGATACGCCGGCGTCGGTGCCGAACGCGATGCTCACCTTATGCTGAACCGCGAGCCGGATATTCCGCCCCGCAACGCGGCGCGCTTCGGCCATCTTCGCCTGCACCGCCGGGCTGGCATCGCTTTCTTTCCTCGAATCGAGCAGGCCGAGCGTCGGCACGAGCCAGGTGCCGCGTTTTGCCATCAGCTTCGCCGTATCTTCGTCGAGATACGTCCCATGCTCGATCGAATCGACCCCCGCGCGCACCGAGGCGGCGACGCCTTCGCCGCCATGCGCATGCGCCGCGACCTTGAGGCCGAGACTGTGCGCGGTGGTGACGATCGCGGTCAATTCCTCGTCGCTCAGATGCTGGCCAAGCCCCCGCGCCTGCTGCGACATGATGCCGCCGGTCGAGGTGATCTTGATCAGGTCCGCGCCATATTTTGCCGCTTCGCGCACACGCAGCGCGCATTCGACGCCGCCGGTGCAGGCGCCGGTATAGTCATAGGGATAGAGCGCCTCGGTCGTCTTGCGGTTGAGCCCCGACATGTCGCCGTGCCCGCCGACGATCGACAGCGAGGTGCCCGACAGGAAAATGCGCGGCCCGACAACCGCGCCTTTGTTGACCGCATCGCGCAGCGCGTGGATCGAATAGCCGTCGGACCCGACGTCGCGGACCGTCGTAAACCCCGCCTCGAGCGTCTTTTTCGCATTGGAAAAGGCGAACAGCGCCACATCCTCGGGCGTATCGACCGCCGCGGACCATAGTTTGGTTTCGGGCGAGAAGCTGAAATGAACATGCGTGTCGATCAGCCCGGGCAGCAGCGTCCGGTCCCTGAGATCGACCGACCGCGCATCGGGGCGCTCGATATAGCCCGGCAGGATTTCGGCGATGCGCCCATCCCGGACCACGACCGTGCTCGGGCCCAGCGGCTTTTCTCCCGGAATTGCGATCACCGCGCCCGCATGAATTACAAGGGTCTCGACGACATCCGTCCCGGCGGGTGCCGCAACGGCCATGCCCGAAAGCGACACGCCGATCGTCAGCGCCGACAATTTCCCCATGCCGCTCAAGCGAAATTCTCCCGCAGGCCCACGCCCCGAGGCCGCCCCTGCAGCGCTCTCCATCTGTATAGGAAGTTTTTGCTAGTTGAGCAATAATTTTTATGATAGGAAAATTTTAGAAATTATGACACAGGTCGGAAATCGGGGAATTTCCGGTGGGGAAATGAGTCCAAAAGGAGGGAAAAATGTCGAAGTTCGTGTCACGCCTGTTGTTGTCGTCGGCTCTCGCGTTCGCGATCACGCCGATGGCGCATGCCCAGTCGGCACCGCCCGAAGACGATGGGGCGGAGTCGAACGAGGGCGGCAGCGACATCGTCGTCATCGGCACGCGCCGCAAGGATCGCTCGATCACCGACAGCTCGGTTGCCATCGACGTGATCTCGCCCGAGCAGATCAACGCGACCGGCTATTCGGACGTGAACGATGCGCTGCGCACGCTCGTGCCCGCATTCAACGCCCAGCGCCTTCAGGGCAATGATGGCTCGTCTTTCGTGCGGCCGGTCACGCTGCGCGGCTCGCCGGCCGACCATGTGCTGCTGCTGATGAACGGCAAGCGCCGCCACCGCGCCTCGATCGTGCAGATCGGCACCGGCCACGCGTCGACATCGGGCTCGCAGGGCCAGGATTTCAACGTCATTCCGCCGATCGCCCTGTCGAGCGTCGAAGTGCTGCGCGACGGCGCATCGGCCCAATATGGCTCGGACGCGATCGCCGGCGTGATCAACATGGAACTGAAAAAGGCCAGGAGCGGCGGCTCGATCATGGCGCAGGTCGGCCAATATTTTGAAAGCGGCGGCCGCACCTATGACATTCAGGGCCACCTGGCCGTTCCGGTCGGCGACAACGCCTATTTCAACATCGCCGCCCAATATACCGACCAGGCGAAAGCCTACGCCAAAAAGGCCACCCACTCCGGTGCGGAAGCACTGAGGGCCTTGGGCGTTCCCGGCGTACCCGAACATCCCGAAGGCAATCTCGACCCGCGTTATATGGCGTTCAAATCGGTCTGGAACGCCGGCATCGAACTCACCGACGAACTCGAAGCCTACACGTTCGGCAACTATATGACGGGCAAAAGCTCGGTCACCTTCGGCCTGCGTCAGCCCTTCACCGCCGGCGGCCTGAACGGCCATGGCACTTATGCCAATTCGGCGTTCGACCTTACCCCGGCGCACCCGCAGGCATTCAACCTCGCTGCCATCTATCCGGGCGGTTTCACGCCGGAATTTGAGGGCCATCTCGAAGATTTCAGCGCCTTGGTTGGCCTCCGCGACCAGTCCGGCCCGCTGACCTGGGACCTGTCGGCGCGCTACGGCACCAACACCGTCGACTACACTATCACCGGCACGATCAACGCCTCGATGGGCGTCAAGTCGCCGACCGCGTTCAAGCCCGGCTCGCTCACCCAGCGCGAAATCCAGTTCGACGCTGAAGTCTCGTATGAGCTGACGGACAATATCCTGGCGTTTGCCGGCGCCAGCCACCGCAAGGAAACCTATGTCATCGGTCAGGGCGACGCGGCCAGCTATACCACCGGCCCGCTGCAGGACCTGCCCGCCGGCTCGAACGGTTTCCAGGGCTTCTCGCCCGAATTCGCCGGCAGCTTCGATTCGAACAGCTACGCGGTGTTTGGCGAAATCGATGCCGACATCACGCCGTGGTGGAACCTGTCGGCCGCGGCCCGCTACGAAGATTACGACCAGTTCGGCGACAACTTCAGCTACAAGGCCGCGACGCGGTTCGAGCTGAGCGACGCCTTTGCGCTGCGTGGTTCGGTCAGCACCGGCTTCCGCGCTCCCGCCGCCGGTCAGGTGTTCGGCACCAGCCTGACCTCGCAGCTCGACGGCGTGGGCGGCTTCATCCTCGACGCCGTGCTGGTTCCGGGATCGCCCGCAGCGCAGGTCTTCGGCTCGCAGACACTGACGCCCGAAACCTCGTTCAACATGTCGGCGGGCGTCGTCTTCACCGGTCTCGACGGCTTCCTGACCACGCTCGATTTCTACCAGATCGACGTCGACGATCGCCTGTTGCTGACGCCTTCGCGCAACACCACCGCCGCCGAGCGCGCCGCGCTCGCCGCGATCAACTTCCCCAACGGCGCGGACATCGAACAGGTGCGCTATTTCCAGAACGAAATGGACACGCGCGTTCGCGGCTTCGACCTGGTGAGCACCTATCGTCACAGCTGGTCGGACAATGCCTCGACCGACTTCAGCCTTGCCGTGAACTATAATGAACAGCATCTGCGCGGCGCCCCGCCCCCGGGATTCAGCCCCGCGATCGTCACCGAATTCGAACGCGGCACCCCGCGCTGGCGCGGCAATTTCTCGGCGACGACCAAGGTCGGCGATTTCGGCTTCATGGCGCGCGCCATCCACTATGGCGCGTGGCGCCGGCTCGATGGCGCCACCTTCCTGCCGCGCAAGGCGGTGACGCTGTTCGACGCCGAAGTGACCTACTCGGGTATCGAGGATGTCGAGCTGAGCGTCGGCGCGCGTAACATCTTCAACATCTTCCCGCCGGGCCGCGGACCTGCGCGCGCGCGCGCCGGCCTGATCTACGACAACCACAGCGTATTCGGGGTCGCTGGCGGCTTCTATTATTTGAATGCTAAGTATAAATTCTGATCTCGTCTGTTCGAGATCGGCGTGTATTTCCGGTGGGCATATACGGAATTGGCATAGCGGATATGCCAATTCCGTAGCCTATCGGAAATTTGTGCTTTATATATGGCGGCGGCTGATTGGCCGGACCTCTTCCCCCAGCCGTCCCCCATTGGCCGATACCGTACGATCTCGAGCAAGTTAAGGATTGGAGACTTATGCCGCCCAGAAATGGAGACGAGCCGGAAGTATTGGGTGCCGTGCGCACCGCGAAACGGCCTCGATCCGAAGGCTTTCATCTGGGTGAGCGCTTGCGCCAGTTGCGCAAGGAACGCGGCATGACGCTGGAGGACGCGGGCCGCCTGACCGCGCTTGCCGCCTCGACGCTGTCGAAGATCGAAAACGACCAGATGTCGCCAACCTTCGACGTCGTGCAAAAGCTCGCCACCGGCTTCGACATCGACATCACCGAATTGTTCGCGAGCAATTCGGGACAGGATGCCGCGGGGCGGCGCAGCGTCACGATGGACGGCGCGGGCCGCCTGATGGAAACCGCGGTCTATCGCCACCGGCTGATCGCCGCCGAGCTCAAGAACAAGAAGATCCTGCCGTTCGTCACGACGATCAAGGCGCGCAGCCTCGAGGATTTCAAGAGCTGGTCGCAGCACAGCGGCGAGGAATTCCTCTATGTGCTCGAAGGGGAAATCTGCTTCCAGACCGAGCATTACGAACCCGCGATCCTGGGGGTCGGTGACAGCATCTATATCAACAGCAGCATGCAGCACGCCTGTTACTCGACGAGCGAAGAAGACGCCGTCGTCCTGTGGGTCAACACAGGCTGACCCGCCGACCGGCAAGGTTCATCTATGGGCTTGCAATAATTTTCCTATACGCTAATTTATTTCCAATAGAGAATTGGAGAGGGCGAAGCTATGGACAGACGGAATTTCATCCTGTCGGGGGCAGCATTGTCGGCCGCAATGGCCTTGGCGCCCGCTGCGGCAGCACGATCGAAGATACGCCCCCTCACTTTCGACGCGATGGGCGAGGTGCGGTTCGAATATGACGCCGCGCTGATCGGCCAGATGCGCGCCAGCGGGCTCGATGCGATCACCATCACGCTCTGCGATCCCAAAGCCTATGAAGGTCAAGCCTATGAAGAGGCCGTGCAGGCGGTGCTCGACCATGACGCGCATATCGCCAAACATCCCGAGCTGTTCCTGAAGGCCACCAAGACCGGCGACATCGACGTCGCGCGGGCGCACGGCCAGCTCGCGCTCTTCTACCTCTTCCAGAACAGCACCCAGTTCGGGCGCGACCTCGACAATGTCGACCTTTTCCACAAGCTCGGCGTCCGCTCGGCGCAGATCACCTACAACGACCAGAATTGGGCGGGCGCGGGGTGCAAGGAACTCGGCGCGAACGGCCTGACGCACTTCGGCCGCGACCTCGTCGGACGGATGAACGAGCGGGGCATGCTGATCGACCTCTCGCATTCGAACATGCAGACGATGGCCGACACGATCGCCGCATCGAAGGTGCCCGTGATCGTCTCGCACACCGCGTGCATGGCGGTGCACAGCAACATCCGCAACACGACCGACGCGAACCTGCGGCTGCTCGCCGACAAGGGCGGGGTCGCCGGCATCTGCCAGATGCGGCCGTTCCTGACGACCAAGCGCGACGACGCGCTGCCCGAATATTTCCGCCATATCGACCATGCGGTCAAAATGATGGGCGCCGATCATGTCGCGATCGGCAGCGACCGCGACCACCGCGTCGTCGAAATGACCGACGCCTATATCGCCGAGCTGAAGCGCGAAGAGGGTGCCAATTTCCACGAGCCCGACTGGCCGCTGTTCATCAACGAACTCAACGGCCCGCGGCGTATGGAGGTGGTGTGGGATGGCGTGCGCAAGCTCGGCTATCCGACAAGCACTGTCGAAAAGATCATGGGGACCAATGTCCGCAGGATCTATCAGGAGGTGATCGGATGAGCCTCCGCATTTCCACCTTCACCCTTGCCTTGCTGCTGGTGGCAGCCCCCGCGTCGGCGAATGAAAATGTCCCCGGCGCCGACGCGGGGAATTGCGCCACCAGCCTGATCGGCACGCCGCTGGCGGTGCCGAAATTTTCGGCGGCGACACAAAAGATGCTCGACGAGGATATTGCGATTGCTGCGGCCGCGCTGCGCATCGCGCCCGACCGCGAGGATAGCCATATCTGGTACGGCCGCCGCCTCGACTATGCCGGGCGGATTTGCGACTCCGTCGATGCCTTCAGCGCGGGGATAGAGAAGTTCCCGAACAGCTTCAAACTCTACCGCTTCCGCGCCCGCGACCTGACCCGCGCGCGCCGGTTCAAGGAGGCGCTCGCCGATTATGAAAAGGCGCTCGAATTGATGGGCGACACGCCCGACAGTTTCGAGCCCGACGGCATGCCCAACCCGATCGGGCTGACGATCAGTACCTATCGCGGGAACATCGTCTATTACCATGCCCAGACGAGCTTCGCGACGGGCGACTATCCGACGATGGTATCGGGCATGGCCAAATCGCTCGAACTTTCGGCCGATTTTGCGCGCGACGACATGCGCGTGCCGACCGCCTACTGGACCTATCTCGCCTATCGCAAGATGGGTCTGCACGACAAGGCGCGCGCCGCAATCGACGCGATCGAGCCGGGGCTGAAACTGATCGAGAATTTCGCTTATTACCAGGCAGTCCAGATCATGCAGGGGCGGCTCGATCCCGCCGGTTTCAAGGAATCGCGCGACAGCACGATCAAGTTCGCGATAGCGATGGAGCGCCGTTTTGCCGGCGACGAAAAAGGCGCGAAGGCGCTGCTCACCGAGATCGTCCGGGAGAATCCCCAGGGTCATTGGCCATCCGAAGCCGAACTCGCAAGCCAGAACCGGAAAAGCTATTGATGCGATCGGATAAATCCATGTCCCCTCGTCAAGCTCAATGGCGGTCTGGAACTTTGGCGTACCATGATATCCTTGGAACTGATCGTAATCGATCCCCGGCTCCAAAATTCGATCTACGGCCCGGTGAACCGGCGCTAAGATTTCTGCCCCGCTCATCGTGACGCGCTTGCAGGACAGTGTCTCCAGAGGGAGAAAGGCGAAGTAGGTGCCACCCCATTCTCGATAGATCCATTGCTCTGCAAGGTCGGCGGGTAAATGTGCCAGCTCATCCTTGTGTCGGGCCCACCACGAATCAAAGCGCTCCTTGAAGCCGCCAGCTGCGGGTTGGGGCGCGAGATGCGGCGGCCATACCGAACGTTTGTCCTTAAATTCAAACATGCGCAGAGCCTATTTCGGACCTTGTTTATAAACTGCCAAGCAGTCCGGCCACGTAATCCGGCACTAACATGGTTGCCGGTCCGATTTTTGTATCGTCGAAAAAGGCTGCGCCCTCGGAGGGCTCCAGATTGAGCTCCACGGTCTTGGCGCCGAACTGATTTGCTAGCCGTACGAAACGCGCAGCGGGGTAGACGTTGCCCGAGGTTCCGATAGAAATGAAGAGGGCAGACCTTTCTATTGCGTGCTCGATTCTCGCCATTTCGAGTGGCATTTCCCCAAACCAAACGACATCCGGGCGCATGCGTCCAACTCCTCCACAGGCATCGCATGCCGACTGGATTTCGAGGTCACCCATCCGGTCATAGACTGCCGCACACTGCGCACACCGAACCTTCCGTAGTTCACCGTGCATGTGGACAACGTGGGTGCTGCCCGCGCGCTCATGAAGATCGTCAATATTCTGGGTGACTAGAACTACCGGCCATGGCCATTCGCGTTCGAGGCGGGCTAACGCGACGTGGGCTGCGTTCGGCTGTATCGCTGGATCTAGTAGCGAAGCGCGCCTGGCGTTGTAGAAATCATGGACCTGCTTAGGGTCTCGGGCAAATCCCTCGGGCGTTGCTACGTCTTCAAGACGTACGCGTGCCCAAACTCCATCGGCGTCCCTGAATGTATCAAGACCGCTTTCGCGGCTGATACCCGCACCTGTGAGTATGACGATCGGTCCCTCAACCATAATAATTCCTATCCAAAGGGTTCGACCGAAAGAGCGTAGCCCCCCTGAAAGTGCAACAAAGAATCAGCCAGTTTCTCAAGCTTATGAAAAACCTGCCATTTTGTTGCGAATTAGGCCGCCCAGGAGAGCAACAAAGGGTAATGTCGGCAAAACCAGATACTTTGGTGGGATGCCGTACCGGATGGACGATATCATCATGCGCTGAACCGCGCCGACCTGTTCGTTTCGATCGGTACATCGGGCGCGGCCTATCCCGCCGCAGGCTTTGTTCGCGAGGCGCGCGCGTCGGGCGCACGGACGCGCGAGCTCAATATGGAGCCGAGCCAAGGCAGCTACTGGTTCGACGAGGCGCGGCAGGGTCCGGCGACGCAGCTGGTGCCGCAGTGGATTGAGGAAATGCTGGGCTAGCGGCGCGACGCGAAGAAATCGCGAAGGAGCGCGGCGGCCTCCGCGTCGCCGATGCCGTCGTAGAGCTCGGGCCTATGGTGGATGGTCGGTTGCGCGAAAGTGCGCGGACCGTGCACGATAGCGCCCCCCTTCGGATCGTCGGCGCCATAATAGAGGCGCGCGATTCGGGCGTGGGCGATTGCCCCGGCGCACATCGCGCAGGGCTCGAGCGTCACATAGAGATCGCAGCCGTCGAGTCGCTCGTTGCCGAGCTTGGCGGCCGCGGCGCGAATCGCGACGATTTCGGCGTGGGCCGTCGGGTCGTGCGATTCGCGCGGGCGGTTATGACCCTCGGCGATAATCGCACCGTCCTTGACGATCACCGCACCGACGGGCACTTCGCCCCATTCTGCGGCAATGCGGGCGAGATCGAGCGCGCGGCGCATCGGTTCGGGAAGCGGAAACTGAGCCATGAAAGCGGCCTATGCGCTTGACGAATCTCCTGCAAGCCGATAAGCGCGCGCCTTTCCCGGCTCACTCCGGTCCTGTGCTCCCCAATTTGTCGGGGCGCATCCGGATGCCGACCCGAAATTTTTTGACCTTTTTTTTTTGACGAGGACGAAGACCATGTCGCGCATCTGCGAACTGACCGGCAAGGGCCGCCAGGTTGGCCACAATGTGAGCCACGCCAACAACAAGACCAAGCGTACCTTCCTGCCGAACCTGCAGAATGTGACGTTGCTGTCGGACGCGCTCGGCAAGGGCGTGAAGATGCGCGTGTCGACCCACGGCCTGCGCACGGTCGAGCACAATGGCGGTCTCGACAACTGGCTGCTGAAGGCCGGCGACGACCAGTTGTCGGCTTCGGCCCGCAAGGTGAAGAAGGAAGTCGCAAAGAAGCTGGCCGAAAAGGCCGCTTAAGCGCTTTCACATCGCTAAAAGCAAAAGGGCCGCCGGGTTACCGCGCGGTCTTTTGCTGTCCGACCCCTTTTTCGGCGGCAAATCGACCAGCTCGAACTGGAGCAGCAGGCTGCGCTGCCAGCTATTGAAATTATTGTCGGCGACGAGCCACAGCCAGGTCCGCCCCTGCTCGACCGAAATAGCGGCGCCTTCGTAATTTTCGGCGAGCGGCACGGGAACACGGCCGATCGTCCGTGACCGCACAACGGCGTCCTTCCTGATGTCGGCGGGATCGACGATCGCGATGATCGTCGTGAAAACAGGGTCGAAGCCGAGCCGCCGATGCACGAGCAGGATGCGCCCGTCGGGCAGTGTGGCGGCATCGCTGACCAGCCCCTTCCCGCGCGAATCATAGAAAAAGCGCGTCGGAGCCGGCCCGGGCGCCGCGGGATCGCCGGTGTAGATCAACGCCGCGCTCCCGCGCGAATCCTCATCGACCCCTTCCGAAAAGACGGCCGTCCGCCCGTCGGCGAGCCGCGTCATCCCCTCTGCCCCCCGATTCCTCGGCCAGCCGCGCAGTTTGCGGCGCGATTCGATTTTCGACAGTTCGGGGTCGAGACGCCAGAACTGGTTGATCCCTTCGAGGGCGATCCAGGTCCTGCCGCTTTCGGGATCGACAAACATCGCCTCGGCATCGACCATCGCCTTGCGCGCGGGCCGACCATCGGGCGTGGGCAGCGGCCGGATGCGAACGGCGACCGCCCCACCGCGTTCGTCGAGCGCCAGCCGCGTCGAATAGCCATTGTCGCCGACCAGCAGGAACCGGTCCGTCCGGAGCCGCGCGATCGCGGAAAAACCGCCGAACCGGCTGTGCGGGCTGACGAGATGCCAGCCGCGCACGAAACGCATGGCGCCCCCCTGCGCGGGGGCGACGGCAAGCGGGCGGGCGACGGCGCTCTGGGTCAGGTCGCTTTCGGGAAAACGCATGACGGCGCCGGGCACCGGGCCGATAACCAGGAAGATCAGGGCAGCGAAGAGCAGACGGCGCATCGCCGCGGGGTTAGGGCGGCGATGCGCGAAAGGAAAGCGGTTCGCCGCAGAAAGCTGAACATGAGCCAACAACCATGTTCAGGCTTCGCTCAATGCGAATCGGGCAAAACCTCTTCATCGACAACGCCCAGATGGGCCAACGACGACGAAGGAGAACGACAATGAAAAAGATGGTGACCCTCTCGATCGCCGCCCTGATGTCCACCGCGACGCTGGGCATGGCGGCTCCCGCCGCGGCGCAGAACGGCTATTATGACCGCGACGGCTATTCGAGCTATGATGTTCGCTATGACCGCGACGATCGCCGTTATGACCGCCGCGATTATCGCCGGGACAACCGCCGCGATTACCGCCGCGATTACCGCAACGATCGTCGCAACTACCGGAACGATCGCCGCAATTATCGCCAGTGCGACAACGGCACCGGCGGCACCGTGATCGGCGCGATTGCGGGCGGCCTTGCCGGTCATGAAATCGCCGGCCGCGGCGACCGCACGGTCGGAACGATCCTCGGCGGCGCCGTCGGCGCCCTCGCCGGCCGCGCGATCGACAAGGGGAATGACGGCTGCCGTTAAAGGCTGTCCCGACCCCCAATAATTTCCTTCCCTCCTTCACCCCGCCCGGCCCTGCGCCGGGCGGGGTTTTCTTTGCGTCAAGCGGGCCGGGGAGGAGGCGCTTGCCATAATGGCCGCGAAAGCCTAGGTTTGCTGCCAAGTGCACGCCCGCGGTTTTGCGGGCGCGTGAGCAGAACAGGTTACAATAGCCATGCGGCAAATGGCAGCGCCATCAGGGCGACCGCCGCGGCCAGGCCCGGCGGTAAACGGACGAAACAAGGCGGGCAGCGAATCGCGTCCGATGCCGATCACGCGGCCGCGCAGCTATGCCGCGATCGACCTTGGCACCAACAATTGTCGGCTTTTGATCGCCCGCCCGCAAAATGGCGAGCTCGTCGTCATCGACGCTTTTTCCCGCATCGTCCGCCTCGGCGAAGGCTTGCACGGCAGCGGACGCATCAGCGACGCCGCGATGGACCGCACCGTCGCCGCGCTGTCGATCTGCGCCGACAAGCTGCGCCGCCGCCACGTCTCGCTGTCGCGCGCGGTCGCGACCGAAGCGTGCCGCCGCGCGAGCAACGGCGAGGAACTGGCCGAGCGTGTCCGCCGCGAAACGGGTATCGTCCTCGACATCATCTCGGCCGCCGAAGAGGCACGGCTCGCCGTCCTTGGCTGTCACAATCTGATGGAGCCCGGCGAAGGCCCGGCGCTGATCTTCGACATCGGCGGCGGCTCGACCGAGCTGATGCACGTCGACGTGTCGGACCATGACGTGAAGATCCACGACTGGATCAGCGTGCCATGGGGCGTTGTCTCGCTGACCGAGCACGCCCCGCTTCCCGAAGACAGCCTCGCCGGCCGCCAGGCCGCCTATGCGCATATGCGCGAAGTGACGCGCGAAGCTTTTGCTGCCTTTGCCGGGCGCGCCGAACGCTTTGCCGGTCAGCCGCTGCGCCTGCTCGGCACCAGCGGGACGGTGACGACGCTCGCCAGCGTCTTCCTCGACCTGCCGCGCTACGACCGGCGCGCGGTCGACGGGCTGGTCGTCCCATCCGATGCGATGCGCGACATCAGCCGCCGCCTGGCCGATGCGAGCATCGCCGATCGCGCCGAGATCGCTTGCATCGGCCGCGAGCGCGCCGATCTGGTCGTCGCGGGCTGCGCGATCCTCGAAAGCATCATCGACCTGTGGCCCGCGATGCGCGTCGGTGTCGCCGACCGCGGCATCCGCGAAGGCATATTGCGCACGCTGGCGATGCAGGGCCGCGACATCCCCGTCACCCGCCGCGAGTATCGTAAATGAGCGGTGGCAGCGGGAAAGGCGGCGGGAGCGGCCGCGGCGGCCTGCACGTGCGGGTCAAAACCGCGCGCAAGCGCAGCGTCTCGTCGACGCGCTGGCTCCAGCGCCAGCTCAACGATCCCTATGTCCGCCGCGCGCAGGCCGAGGGCTATCGCTCGCGCGCCGCGTACAAGCTGATCGAACTCGACGAGAAATTCGGCTTCATCAAGAAAGCGCGCGCGGTCGTCGACCTTGGCATCACGCCCGGCGGCTGGTCGCAGGTCGTGCGCAAGGCGAACCCCCGCGCGCGTGTCGCGGGGATCGACCTGCTCGCGTGCGAACCGATCGAGGGCGTCGCGATCCTCGAGATGGATTTCATGGACGATGCCGCGCCCGACGCGCTGATCGAGGCGCTGGGCAGCGCGCCCGACCTTGTCATTTCGGACATGGCAGCAAACACCGTCGGCCATCAGCAAACCGATCATCTGCGCACGATCGGGCTGGCAGAGACCGCCGCCGATTTCGCGGTGCAGAATCTGCTGCCCGGCGGCGCGTTTGTGGCCAAGGTGTTCGCGGGCGGGGCGGATCACACGCTGCTGACTTTACTAAAACGTCACTTTTCAACGGTAAAGCACGCCAAACCGCCAGCGAGCCGCAAGGGGTCGCCCGAACTTTATGTCATCGCCCAAGGCTTCAAGGGCCGGAGCAATGACGCGGACGCGGAATAAACGGTGTAATGGGACGAACCGGGGGATATTTTGATGGGTAAGTCGAAGCAGTCGGTCGCGGCTGTGACGCTCGCCGCGCTGATGCTGGCATCGTGCGGGGGCGGGGGTGGTTCGAGCACAGCCGGAAGCGGCGGCCCCGTCACGGTCACACCGACGCCGACCCCCACCCCGACCGCCACCTGCGCGCTGGCATCGCGGCAGGCTTTTGCGAAAGCGGTGATCGACGAATGGTATCTGTTCCCGAATGACGTCGCGAACGTCAGCGCGGCGAGCCATAACAATGTCCAATCCTATATCGACGCGCTCGTCGCCCCGGCGCGCGCGCTGAACAAGGATCGTTTCTTTACCTACATCACCTCGATCGCCGAGGAGAACGCCTTCTACGCCAGCGGATCGAGCGCGGGTTTCGGCGTCCGCATGACCTATGACGCGGTCAATCAGCGCATCCTCATCGCCGAAGCCTATGAAAGCGCGCCGGCATTTGCCGCGGGGATCGACCGCGGCACGGCGATCGTCGCGATCGGCACGAACAGCGGCAATTTGCGCACCGTGGCGAGCATCGCCGCCGCCGAAGGGACCGCGGGCCTCACCAATGCACTCGGTCCGAACGACCCCGGGGTCAGCCGCGTGCTGCGCATCACCGACGCGGCCGGAACGCGCGACGTCACCGTCGCCAAGGCGGATTATTCGCTCGATCCGGTTTCGGACCGCTATGGCGCAAAGATCATCACCGAGGGCGGCCGCAACTACGGCTATCTTAACCTCCGCACCTTCATCTCGTCGGCGGACGACCAGTTGAAGGCGGCCTTTGCCGATTTCGGCGCGCGCGGCGTGACCGACATCATCATCGATTTCCGCTATAATGGCGGCGGCCTCGTTTCGACGGCCAATCTGATGGGCGATTTGATGGGCGCGGGCCGCGCGGGGCAGCTTTTTTCGCAGACCCGTTTCCGCGCCAATAAATCGGCCGAGAATGACGAGCATCGCTTCACTCCGGGAAGCCAGTCGATCGCGCCGACGCGCATCGCCTTTATCGGCACCGCGTCGACCGCATCGGCGAGCGAGCTCGTGATCAATTCGATGCTGCCCTATCTCGGCACCAATATGACGCTCGTCGGCGGCAACACCTATGGCAAGCCGGTCGGCCAGATCGCGCTCGACAAGGCCGAATGCGACGACCGTATGCGTGTGGTCGCCTTTGCGACGGCGAATTCGACCGGCGCGGGCGACTATTATGACGGGCTGGCACCGAAAATCACGAATAGCTGCGCCGCGAGCGACGATCTGACCGTCCCGCTCGGCGACCCGCGCGAGGCATCGATCCGCGCCGCGATCGGCTTCCTGTCGGGCAACGCCTGTACCGCCCGCATCGCCGACGCCAGCGCGGGCCCGGCGGCGCGGAGCCGTAGTGCCCGAATGCTCGCCGAGCCCGAAATGCTGACCCCCGAGCGGCCAAGCGCGGCGCAGCGCGAACTGCCCGGGTTGTTCTGATCGCCCCCTGCCGCATCGCAGCAATTGACCGCAGCCCGAAAATAGGGCTATCGGCCGCGGCAAGCGACAGGTTCCCCGGCGACGGGGACTAAGAGGGAACGGGAAAACCCCGGCTGCCCCTGCAACTGTACGCGGCGAGCCATCGGCCACTTGCCATTGGGATTCCGGTCCCGAGAAGGCGGCCGACCGGCGCTGACCCGCAAGCCAGGAGACCTGCCCGTCGCCGTCGTCTTTCGACCGGACAGGGTGTGCCGGGCGGACGGGGGTAAACCCGCATGACGACAAGCTTGGCTGCGCATGGGCGCGGGCGATGTCGTGTGTCCCCGGACAACCGCATCGACCGTGTGCGTGAGCGGCATTGTCGAGGGGTTATCCTGTGTTCAAAGTGATTTTCCGAAGTTCGATCTGCCTCGCCGCCGTTGCGGCATCCTCCGCTGCGTTCGCCGACGAGGCGTCCACCGCGCACGCCGCCGACGGCGACAGCATCATCGTCACCGCGACGCGCGCACCGCTGACGCTCGACGAGGTGCCGTCGTCGATCGCCGTGCTCGACAAGGAAGCGATCGACCGCGCGCAGGATATCGGCGTCACCGAACTGCTGCTCCGCACGCCCGGCATCAGCATTTCACGCAACGGCGGCTACGGCACGTCGACCTCGCTCCGCATCCGCGGCGCGGAATCGGAGCACACGGTCGTCGTGATCGACGGGGTGAAGCTCAACGATCCGTCGTCGACCAGCGGCGGCTTCAACTTCACAAATTTGCTCGCCGGCGACATTTCGCGCATCGAGGTGCTGCGCGGCCCGCAGTCGATTTTGTGGGGCAGCCAGGCGATCGGCGGCGTCGTCAACGTCGTCACGGCTTCGCCCGAAAAATCGCTCGAAGGCAGCTTCGACCTCGAGGCTGGGTCGCGCGAGACGGTCAGCGCGCGCGCCGCGATCGGCGGCCGTACGGGCCCCTTGAGCTGGCGCGTCGGCGGCCAGCGCCTCACCACCGACGGCATTTCTTCGCACGCCAAGGCGTTCGGCGGGGTCGAGCGCGACGGCTATCGCAACTATAATCTTTCGGGCCGCGCCGAACTGGCGCTCGCCGATAATATCAGCGCCGAGGTGCGCGGCTATTATTCGAGCGGCCGCGTCGAATTCGACGGCTTCAACACCGACAGCAACGACTATGGGCTCAACAAGGAGTTCGTCGGCTATGCGGGGCTCAATTTCGACCTCGCCGGCGGGCGGTTCCGCAACCGCGTCGCTTATGCCCATACCGACACCAACCGCGACAACTTCAATCCCGACCGCGCGCGTCCGCAGAGCTTCGAGGCCGACGGCCAGAACAAGCGCTGGGAATATCAGGGCAGCTTCGATGTCTCCGATCGCATCACTGCGATCTTCGGGGTCGAGAATGAACGCTCGGACTTCCGCAGCCGTTCGCCATCGGCATCGCTGGCAACGCCGCTTCCGGCTTTTGTGCGCGGCAAGGCCGAACTCACGAGCGCCTATGGGCAGCTCAGCGTCGAGCCGATCGACGGGCTGACGCTCAATGGCGGCGTCCGCTATGACGATCACGACCGCTACGGTGGCCAGACGCTGTTCGCTGCCGGCGGCGTGTGGCGCCTGTCGACCGGCACCGTGCTGCGCGCCAGCTATGGCGAAGGCTTCAAGGCGCCGTCGCTTTATCAGCTGTTCAGCGAGTACGGAAATGTCGGGCTCGACCCCGAAGAAGCGCATGGCTGGGAAGCCGGCATCGAGCAGCATCTGTTCGACGGCAAGTTCGTCGTCGGCGCGAGCTGGTTCGACCGCACGACGACGAACCAGATCATCTTCAACAGCTGCTCGTCGCCCTCGACCGATCCGCTCTGCACGGTGCCCGGCAGCAGCCCGGCCACACCGCGCTTCGGCTATTATCTCAATGTCGCGCGTAGCGAAGCGCATGGGGTCGAGGCGGCCGCGGCGCTGACGCTCGGCGGGCTGACGCTCGACGGCAATTACAGCTGGATCGTCGCCGACGACCGCTCGGAAGGCACCGCCAATTTCGGCAAATGGCTGCCGCGCCGCCCGCATAATACCGCCAACGCCTCGGCAAGCTATGCCTTCGGCTTTGGGCTCGAACTCGGCGCGGCGGTGCGCTGGTCGGGCAAGAGCTATGACAATGCGAGCAATGCGACGCGGCTCGACGATTATACGCTCGTCGACCTGCGCGCCGAATATGCGCTGTCCGACGCGGTGAAGCTGTTTGCACGCGCCGAGAATATCTTCGACGAGCAATATATGACGGCGTTCCGCTATGGCTCGCTTGGCCGCAGCATCTACGCCGGCATCCGGGGGCGCTTCTGATGGCCGCGCTGTCGGAGCGCGGCGCGTCGGCGCTCTGGGTCTCGCTGCTGACGGCAGCGAGCACCGCGACGACGCTCGCGCTCGCATGCGCGACCCCCTTTCCGGCGCTTGCGGCGCTCGCGGCGGTGCATATGCGCCGCCAGGGCGGTATCGCGCTCATGCTGCTCGCATGGGCGGCGAGCCAGTTCGTCGGCTTTTTCCTGCTCGGCTATCCGCGCGATGGAAGCACCCTCGGCTGGGGCGCCGGGCTCGGCACCGCTGCGGTGGGGTCTGCGCTCGCAAGCTATGCGGCGCTGCAGGCGCTCCAATACCGCTCGGTCGCGGCGCGGCTCAGCCTCGCCTATGCGGCGGGTTTCACTGCGTTCAAGGGCATCATCCTCCTATGGTCGCTCGTCCTCGGTGGGCTGCACACTGCGATGGCGCCCGACCTGCTCGCCGAACAGTTCGTGCGCAACGGCGCGATCCTGATCGGGCTTTATGCCCTGTATCGCGCGCTCGTCGCGGTTGGCGTCCCGGCGCCCCCGCAACCGGCGGCGATGGCATAATGCTGACGCGCGTCGACCCGGGTCCCGCGGTGGTGGTGTGCAACAGCTGCCGCCACAGCCGCGAGTCCCGGGACGACGCCGAAGGCATGCGCGGCGGTGCGCGGCTCTTCGAGGCCCTGCAGCGCCTCAAGGAGCAAGACCTGCGTTACGCCGGCATCGCGGTGCAGGAAATGGCATGTTTTTTCGCATGCCAGGATCATTGCACCGTCCATCTGCGCGCGCCCGATAAGGTCGGCTATGTCCTCGGCCGGTTTCAGGGCGATGCGGAATCGGCGCGTGCCATCCTCGACTATGCGGTCCATTATGCCGAAAGCGAGCATGGCCGCGTCCCCTTTTCGCTTTGGCCCGAAGGCGTCAAAGGGCATTTCATCACCCGCACCCCGCCGCCAGGATTTGTCGCCGAATGACCAGCTTTCCATCGCTCGAGGCTTTCGAGTCTGCTCTTGCCAATCTGCGTGAGCCAAGCGCCGAAGCGGCAGCCGACGCGCGGGTACGGCAGGCCGAACTGACCAAACCCGCCGGATCGCTGGGGCGGCTCGAGGATCTGGCGATCTTCTTCGCCGGCTGGCAGGGCAAGGCGCGGCCACGGATCGCCCGCGCCCGCGCCGCCATTTTCGCCGGCAACCATGGCGTCACCGTCCACGGTGTCAGCGCCTTTCCGCCGAGCGTGACCGCGCAGATGGTCGCCAATTTCGCAGGCGGCGGCGCCGCGATCAACGCGCTGGCGGGCACTGCCGGGCTGGAACTGACGGTCGTCGCGCTCGATCTCGACCGTCCCACCGCCGATTTCACCGTCGATGCCGCGATGAGCGAGGCCGATTGTCTCGACGCGCTGAACCGCGGCGCGGCGGTGGTCGACGCCGACCTCGACCTGCTCGTCCTCGGCGAAATGGGGATCGGCAATTCGACCGCCGCCGCCGCGCTGTGCGCGCGCAGCTTCGCCGGTGTTGTGGCGGGATGGGTCGGCCCCGGCACCGGGGTCGATGGCCACGGCGTCGCGCGCAAGGCCCAGGTGATCGAACGTGCGCTCGCCTTTCATATCGATGCGCCACGTTCGCCGTTCGAGACGCTGCGCCGCGTCGGCGGGCGCGAGATCGCGGCGATCGCGGGCGCGATCCTGTGCGCGCGCCGACTCGGCATTCCAGTGCTGCTCGACGGCTTCATCTGCACCTCGGCCATCGCACCGCTCGCGGCCGAAAACCCCGCGATCGCGGACCATTGCGTCGCGGGCCATTGCTCGGCCGAGCCGGGACACAAGCGTCTGCTCGACCTGCTCGGCCTCGCCCCCCTGCTGTCGCTCGATATGCGGCTCGGCGAAGGCAGCGGCGCTGCGGTCGCGGCGAACATCATCCGCAGCGCGCTCGCCGCGCACGACCAAATGGCGACCTTTGCCGAAGCGCAGGTTTCGGCGTCGTTGTGACCGCCTTCGCGCTCCATCTGCTGCGCCACGGCGCCCCCGAAACGCCGGGTTTGCTGATGGGACGCACCGATGGCGCGCCGACCCCCGAAGGCATCGCGGCTTGCGTGGCGCAAGCCCAAACCCTCGGCATCGAGCGCCTGATCGCATCCGACCTTCGTCGCAGCCGCGCGGCGGGCGAAGCGATCCGCGCGGCGCTGGGCGTGCCGCTCCTCATCGATCCGCGTTGGCGCGAACTCGATTTCGGCGACTGGGACGGCAAAGCGGCGGGCGCCATCGACCGCGACGCGCTCGGCCGCTTCTGGAACGATCCCGATGCGTGTTCGCCCCCCGGCGGCGAACGCTGGTCGGCGCTCGCCCGGCGCGTGTCCGCCGCGATCGGGGATCTGGCACCCGTTCCGACATTAATCGTCACCCACGGCGGTGCGATGCGCGCCGCGCTCCATGCGCTGTGCGGGTTCGACCAGCGCCAACTCTGGACGTTCGACCTGCCTTACGCCGCGCGGCTCTCGCTCCGCCTGTGGCCGGGCGAGCCGACCAGCGCGCAGATCGCGGGGCTCACTCCATGAAGGGGCTCATCGTCGCGATCCAGTTCCTGACGCGGCTGCCCACGCCGCGTATCGCGGTGTCGAGCGACGAATTCGCGGCATCGATGCGCTGGTTTCCCGCGGTCGGACTGATCGTTGGCGCGCTCGTCGCCGGCGCGGGCTGGGCCGGCGCACGGATCGATCCGTGGACGGGCGCCTTGTGCGCACTCATCCTCTGGGTCGCGGTGACCGGTGCGCTGCACCTCGACGGGCTCGGCGATATCGCCGACGCGAGCGGCGCGGCGCACAAGGACCGCGAACGGCTGCTCGCGGTGCTCGGCGACCCGCATGTCGGCAGCTTCGCGGTGGTGACCATCGCGCTGCAACTGATCGCCAAGCTCGTCCTGCTCCACGCACTGCTCGACCGCCAGATGTTTGCCGCGATTGCGCTGATCCCATTCGCCGCGCGGATCGGCCCGCTCGTCTGGTCGCGCGCGCTTCCCGACCTCCACGCGGGGCTCGGCTCGCGTTTCCGATATGCCGTGCGGCCGGTGGACTTCGTCATCTGGGGCCTGCTGCTTGTCGCCGCGGCATGGTTGTCGCCCTCGCTGCTGATCGCGCCCTTGATCTTCCTCTTCTGGGGAAGGTGCCTGCTGCGCATGATCGGCGGGATTTCGGGCGACGGGCACGGCGCGGGGATCGAGGTGACCGAAAGCCTGCTGCTCGCGGCGGCGCTGTTGTTGGCGCATGTTGCATGAGCGGCCCGTGGACCTGGCACGGCGGCGGGCTCGAAGCCGCGAAACGCGAGTTCGGGACTGGCGACTGGATCGACCTGTCGACCGGGATCAGTCCGCACCCATGGCCCGGTCCCGCCACGATAGCGTTCGACTGGCAGCGCCTGCCCGACCCCGACGCACTCGCGCGGCTCGAAGCCGTTGCCGCCGTCTGTTTCGGCGTCGACGCCCGCCATGTCTGCGCCGTACCCGGAAGCGAGATCGGCCTGCGCCTGACCGGGACGCTGGTGGGCGGCCCCGCACGGCATATCGCGCCGAGCTATCGCACCCATGGCGAGATGGTCGCGGGAAGCGCGCCGCTCGCCACTGAAGCGGCACCGGGCTACGACGGCACATTGATCCTCGCCAACCCCAACAATCCCGACGGCCGCGTGACCAGCGCCGCGACGATGCAGGCGCTGCTGGACCGGCGCGGACTCGGCGGCTGGCTGTTGGTCGACGAAGCCTTTGCCGACACCGATCCGGCCACGAGTATCGCGGCGCTGGTCGATGACGGCCGGAGGCTGATCGTCTTCCGCTCCTTCGGCAAATTCTTCGGCCTCGCGGGCGTGCGGCTCGGCTTCGTCCTCGCGCCGCAGGCCATCGTCGCGGCGCTGCGCGAACGGCTCGGCGCGTGGCCGCTGTCGGCCGCGGCGATCGCGATCGGCACCGCCGCCTATGCCGACCGCGAATGGATCGCCGCCGCGCGCCGCCGACTCGCCGATGAAGCCGCCGCGCTCGATACCCTGCTGACGCGCCAAGGCCATCGGCCGACCGGCGACTGCCCGCTCTTTCGCCTGATCGAGGTCGACGACGCGCAGGCACTGTTCGAACGGCTTGCGCGGCGGGCGATCCTGACGCGGCCCTTCGCCGAGCAGCCGCATTGGCTGCGCATCGGCCTGCCCGCCGACGCCGGCGCGCGCACGCGGCTCGAAGTGGCGCTCGCCGATGGCTGAGCCGATCGCGCTCACCGCGCTCGCGCTTGACGCCGCGTTCGGCTGGCCGCGCGCGCTCTATCGCCGCATCGGCCACCCCGTCGGTCTGTTTGCGCGCATCATCGACGGTTGCGAGGCACGGTGGAACCGTCCCGGATACAGCTTCGCCTTGCGGCGCGCGCTCGGCATCCTGACCCTGCTCGCCCTGCTTGTCCTCGTTGCCGGCTCCGGCTGGGCGCTTCAGCACCTGCTGCTCGCATCGCTCGGCGGCTGGGGCTGGATCGGCGTCGCGATCCTCGCGTGGCCCGCGCTCGCGCAGCGCAGCCTGTTCGATCATGTTCGCACGGTCGGCGAGCGGATCGATGCGAGCGACCTCTCCGGCGGCCGAACCGCGGTCGGCATGATCGTCGGTCGCGACACCGCTGAACTCGACGAAAGCGGGGTCGCTCGCGCCGCGATAGAAAGCCTCGCCGAAAGCTTTTGCGACGGCGTCGCCGCGCCGCTCTTCTGGCTGCTCCTCCTCGGCCTGCCGGGCGTGTGGGCGTATAAGACGGTGAACACCGCCGACAGCCTGATCGGCCACCGCGAGGAGCGCTGGCGCGCCTTCGGCTGGGCCGCAGCGTGTTTCGACGATCTCGCCAACTGGATTCCGGCGCGGCTAGCGGGTCTGCTGCTGTGCCTCGCCGGAGGCGGCGGGTGGCGTGTCCTGTGGCGGGACGCGCGCAAACATGCCTCACCGAACGCCGGCTGGCCCGAAGCGGCGATGGCGGGTGCGCTGGGGCTTCGGCTCGCAGGCCCGGTCGCCTATGACGGCGTCATGCACGACAAGTCATGGATCGGTGATGGGGCCAGCGAGGCGGGCGGCGACGAAATCGACCACGCACTCGCCGTCTATCTGCGCGCCTGCCTGCTGCTGTGGTTGATTGCGGGGGGCGCCCTATGGCTGCGCTGATGTTGCAGGGCACCGGCTCCGACGTCGGCAAGTCGGTGCTCGTCGCGGCGCTGTGCCGCGCCCTGACCAACCGCGGCCTTCGCGTCCTGCCCTTCAAACCACAGAATATGTCGAACAACGCAGCGGTCACGAGCGACGGGGGCGAGATCGGACGCGCGCAAGCGCTGCAAGCCATTGCCTGCCGGGCCGAACCGCACAGCGACATGAACCCGGTGCTGCTGAAGCCGCAGGCAGACCGCACATCGCAACTCATCGTCCACGGCCGCGTGCGCGGCACGCTCGGCAGCGGCAATTTCCGCGAAGCGCGCGGTGCACTGATGGCCGAAGTGCTCGAAAGCTATGGGCGCCTTCGCGCGCAGAGCGACATCGTCGTCGTCGAAGGCGCCGGATCGCCCGCGGAGATCAACCTGCGCGCGGGCGACATCGCGAACATGGGCTTCGCGCGCGCCGCGAACGTGCCCGTCGTGCTGATCGGCGACATCGACCGCGGCGGCGTGATCGCCTCGCTCGTCGGAACGCGCGCGGTGATCGACGCCGAAGACGCCGCGATGATCCGCGGCTTCCTGATCAACAAGTTCCGCGGCGACCCGGCGTTGTTCGAGGACGGCTATCGCGAGATCGAGCGGCGCAGCGGGTGGCCCGGTTTCGGCGTGATCCCCTGGCTGAGCGCTGCATCGCGCCTGCCGAGCGAAGATGCGGTGATCCTCGAACGCCCCGCCGACCCCCGCGAGGGCCGCAAGATGATCGCCTGCCCGATCCTGCCGCGCATTGCGAATTTCGACGATCTCGACCCGCTCAAGCTCGAGCCCGGGGTCGAGATCGTGATGGTGCCGCCGGGCCGGCCGATTCCCGCGGAGGCGGCGATCATCGTCCTGCCGGGATCGAAGGCGACGATCGCCGACCTCGCGGCGCTGCGTGCCGAGGGCTGGGACATCGACATCAAGGCGCATCACCGGCGTGGCGGGCTGATCGTCGGGCTGTGCGGCGGTTATCAGATGCTCGGGCGCCGGATCGCCGACCCGCTGGGGATCGAAGGGACACCTGCCGAGGTCGAAGGGCTCGGTCTGCTCGATGTCGAAACGATCCTTTCGCCCGCCAAGACGTTGCGCCACGTGCAGGGAACCGCATTGGGTGCAGCGGTGAAGGGATATGAAATGCATATGGGCGAAACCAGCGGCACCGTCACAGAACAGCCCTTCGCGATGCTGATGGACGGTGCGCGCGACGGCGCGACCAATCCCGAAGGCAATGTGATCGGATCCTATCTCCACGGCCTGTTCGCTTCGCCCGACTTGCGCCGCGCGTTGCTGGCACGGATCGCCGTAACGGGCAGCGGACGCGATTATACGGCTGACGTCGATGCTGCGCTGGACGACATTGCGGCAGAGTTTGCGGCGCACGTCGATATCGATGCGATGCTGCGGATCGCGGGGATCGCCGCATGAGCGGATCGTCGCTGTTTGTGCTCGGTGGCGCGCGCTCGGGCAAGAGTCGCTATGCGCAGGCGCGCGCCGAAGTCGCGGGCGGAAATCCCGTCTTCGTCGCGACCGCCGAAGCCTTCGACGACGAAATGCGCGACCGGATCGCGCGCCACCGCGCCGACCGCGACGCGCGCTGGACCACCGTCGAGGCGCCGCGCGATCTGCCCGCCGCCATCGACGCTCTGAACAGCGAGGGCGCAATAGTGCTTGTCGATTGCCTGACACTCTGGGTCTCGAACCTGCTGCTCGCCGATGCCGACATTCCGCTCGCCAGCCGCCAATTATGCCATGCCATCAGCCGCTTCGAAGGACGGCTGATCCTCGTAGCCAACGAAGTCGGCCTCGGCATCGTACCCGACAATGCGCTCGCACGGGCGTTCCGCGACGCGGCGGGGCAACTCAACCAGTCGGTCGCCGCGACGGCAGAGGAAGTCGTGCTGCTGACCGCCGGACTGCCCCTCACGCTCAAGCCGCGCGGGGCCTGAAGCGCCGCTTTCCCAAAATATGCTGAATGCTACGTTTACTATCGTCATGAAGCATATCCTCACGCCGCCCCGGCAAATCGGGCCGCATGAGAAAGCATGCCCATCTTGTCGCTGGCGAGTCGCGGTGGTTTCCTGTCTCGGTTGCCCTTGCCGCTGCGGCGCTGACGCCGTCTGCCGCCCATGCCTCATCGAAGCTGTTCAACGCCAAGGCGTTGGCGGACAGCAAGGCCGCATGCCCCGTCGCGGCGAGCCATGCGCCGCCGGCTAAGGCCGACATGTCTCGCGCCATATTGGGCGGAGCGCCGAGCGCGCTCGACCGGATTCGGGCCGACCAGCTGGGGAGCGAGGCACCCGGGACCGCCGCCCCTCTACCGATCACCGCCAGCCTCGACGCGTTCCCCGTTCGGCAGACGCTCGAGCCCGCCAGCCGCACCCCGATCGCTTTCTCTTCCGAAGGCTGCGGTGCGCCGTCGATTTTCGCTCCGCTCGCCGAAGCCGCCGAATATGATCCGGCCGCCGAACTCGGCACCCGGGCGATCCCGGTCAAGCGCACACGCTTCGATGATCGCTGGGACCATGTCCGCCGCGCCGCGCCCGTCGGGCTGATGCAGAGCAAGCTGCGCCGCGCGAACGCTTCGCCGGGGCTGAACGAGCAGGATCTGCTCGCCCGCGTCAACCAGTGGGTCAATCGCGAGATCACCTATGTGAACGACGACCGCAATTACCGGCAGCGCGATTTCTGGGCGACCGCCGAACAGACGATCGCGCGCGGCAGTGGCGATTGCGAGGACTTCGCGATCCTGAAGATGCAGATGCTGCGCGCCGCGGGAGTCGATGCCGAGCGGATGAAGCTCGTCCTCCTCCGCGATCTCGCCGCGAACGCCGACCACGCCTTCCTGCTCGTCCAGACCGATGCCGGCAAGGTCGTGCTCGATAATGTGACCGACCGCCTTTACGACGGCAGCCAGTCCAATGCGGTGCGACCCGTGTTGTCGTTCAGCGAGAACCGGCGCTGGGTGCATGCCTATCGCGGCACGCAGCCATCGCCGAACTTCGCCGCGATCCCCGCGTCGCAAAAATCCTATACGCTGGCGCTGAACAATCAGCGCTCGGTGAGCGCCGACCCGCTCACCTTCAAGACCGGCTTCAACAAGTAGCTGAGCACCGACTTCTTGCCGGTCACGATCTCGACATCGCATAGCATGCCGGGGGTGATCGGCAGCCGGCGGCCGTTCGACACGAGGAATGCGTTGCTCGTTTCGACCACGACGGTGAAATATGCCTGCCGTTCGACCTCGTCATAGATGCTGTCGGCCGAGACACGGACAACCTTGCCGTTGAGCCCGCCATAGATTGAAAAGTCATACGCGGTGACCTTGACGTTCGCGGGGTCGCCGACCTTTATAAAGGCGATGTCGCGCGGGGTGACGCGCGTTTCGATCAGCAATTTATCACCCAGCGGCACGACCTGCATGATCTGTTCGCCCGCGTTCACAAAGCCGCCAACGGTGTTGACGAGCAGGTCGTTGACGACGCCGCGCGTCGGCGAACGGATCTCGGAGCGCGCCAGCCGGCCTTCGGCGCCGCGGATCGTTTCCTCGTTGACCGCCATCTTGGTCGTGAGCTGGCTGCGTTCGTTCAAGGCTTCCTGCTGGAAATCGAAGCGCGCGCGCGACACTTCGGCGCCCGCCTCACGCACCGCCGCCTGCGACCGCGAAATCGCCTGGCGCGCCGCGGCGAGGCGGCCCTGAATATCGACGACTTCGCGCTGCGCGGTCAGCAGTTCGGTCTGCGGCACGACGCCCTTTGCCGCGAGCGGCGCGAGCATCGCGACCTGTTCGCGCGCGAGGCTCAGGCTGCTTTCGAGTGACGAGGCGGTCGCCTGCGCTTCGCCCATATCGCGGCGGCGCTGCTCGACGCTGGCGGACAGCGCCGCGAGCTGGCTTTGCAACGACGAGCGCCGTACCTCGGCCAGCCGCATTTCGTCGCCGCAGCTTGCGCCGGTGCACCCTGCCCCGCCGCCTTCGCTGGCGAGGCGCGCGGCGCGCTGCCCCAGCCGCGCATTCTCGGTTTCGAGCTGGCCAAGCTCCGACTGCGATGTCGTGTTGTCGAGCCGCACGAGCAACTGGCCCTTTTTCACCGTCTGCCCCGAGCGGACGAGGATTTCGCGGATCGTCGACGGTTCGGCCGACTGGATGATCTGCACCTTCGACGACGGAATGACGCGGCCCTGTCCGCGCGACACTTCGTCGACGCGCGCGATGCTCGCCCACAGCAGGAACAGGACAAAGCCCGCTGCCGCCGCGACCATGATCTGTTCGCTTCCGCGGAGACGCTGCCAAAATTTCACGATTCCCATGCGCTATTTTCCGAGCTGGGTTTCGGGTGTGGCGGCGACGCCCTGCTGGCTCGTCAGGCTATCGAACCGCGATTTGCTCTGCGTCGGATCGGGAATATTCGGGACCCAGCCCTTGGTCGTATCGACGCGCCCGCCGACGTCATTGTCGGCGCGGTGATCGGTCGGGTCGCGCGGCGGGGGCACGCCCTCGACCGCAATCACTTCGCCGGGCAGTGCCTCGACGGTCGCCGCGCCGCCTTGATAGAGCTGGCTGAACGCCGGAATCCATTCGGCGCCGGCATAGGCGTCGGAGAAAGCCCCCGGCTTCCCCCACGAGCCCGGCCAGCGATAGAAGATATGCGCGCCGATCTGCTCGATCTTGGTGAGCTTCGGCGCCCAGCGCGGCAGCACATAATTGGCGTGATAATGCGTCGCCATGCCGACGCTCACCTCGACATGGCCCGACAGCGCGGCGCGCGCGATCTCGGCCGAACGGCGCCACAGCGCGGGCACCGGCGGGCGGCGCATCGATCCGTCGCAGGCAAAGCTGAACTGGCAACCCGGACGCGAGCTGCCCTGATAGATCACGCCGCACACGGTGTTCGGATAGGCGGGGTGCTTCATGCGGTTGAGGATGACCTGCGCGACCGCGGCCTTGCCCGCGTCGGACTCGGTCGCGGCCTCATAATAGATCGCCTGCGTCAGGCAGCGCTGCGCATTGGTCGCCTGCGCCAGCGAGATCGTCGGCATCAGGAACGGCCGCGCCGCCTCGACCGGAAGCGTCGAGACCGGGAGCAGCGCGTTGCGCGCGACGGCGTCGGCGCCTTCGGCGGTCGGGACGATGGAATTGGTTTCGGTTTCGGTGATCAACTTTGCGATCGCATTCTTCTTCGCAGCCTTGGCGGTTTCGGCGGGGTCGGCAGTCCAGCTCGCGACGACGCCTTCGACAAAGCGCGAGAGCCGGTCGTTCGACGAAGCGAACAGGATCGCGGCCGCGCACAGCGCGAGACCTAGCAGGATCAGCTTCAGGCTTTTGGGCGGCCCCTGCCTGGCCTCGGCCCAGGGCGCGTCGGCCGTTGCGGCGCCGTCGTGCCCGATGTTAAGCTCAGGGATCATGATGCCGGTTCCTTGGTCGATCGCGCGAGCACGTCGGCGCGCGGGCCGTCGGCGACGATCCGTCCGCCGTCGATGACGATAATGCGATCGCACATCTGCAGGATGGCTTCGCGGTGGGTGGCGATGATCACCGTCTGCGATTTGGCGACGGCCTTATCGAGCGCCTGGATGAAAAGCCGTTCGCTCTGCGTATCCATCGCGCCCGTGGGTTCGTCGAGGAAGAGCAGCCGCGAGGGCGATGCGAGCGCACGCGCGATGGTCAGGAAACCGCGCTGGCCGCCCGACAGCTGCCCGCCGCGTTCGCCGGTGCCGCGGTCGAGCCCGGTTTCGTCGCGGCCCATGAAGCGGTCAGCGCCGATCGACTGCAGCGTGGCGAGCAATTCGGCATCGGTGGCCGAGGGCGCGCAAAACTGCATATTCTGTTTGATCGAGCCGCTAAACAGCACCGAATCCTGCCCGACGAAACGGAATTGCGAACGCAGATAGATCGGCGAATGCTGGCGGCTGTCGAGCCCGTCGATGAAGATATTACCCGCCTCGGGCGCATAGAGGCCGCAGAGCAGCCGCCCGAGCGTCGACTTGCCCGACGCGACGCGCCCGACAATCGCGATCCGCTCCCCCGCCTCGATCTTGAGGTCGATGTCGGTGAGCGACGGCGCCGCCGCGCCCGGATAGGTGAACGACAGCCCCTCGACCGAGATATTGCCCGTGTCGATCGTGAGGTTCAGCGCGCTGCTGCCCATGCGACGCTCGTCGTCGGCCTCGATCATCTGCTGGATGCTCGCCATCGTCGTCAGCGCCTGACGCCCGCGCGTCATCAGCAGGGCGAGCTGTCCCACGGGCGCCATCGAGCGGCCCGCGAGCATGACGATCGCGATGATCGCGCCCATCGAAATCTTGCCCTCGTCGAACAGATAGAAGCCGCCGACGACGAGCGCGAGGCTGGAAAATTGCTGGCCGAGCGTCGCGAGATTGATCGCAGCGGCGCCCGTCCGGCGCATCGTCGCCTGCGTCCGCGCGCTGGTGTCGACCATCCGGCGCCACTGCCCCAGCACCTGCCCCTCGGCGGCGCAGCTCTTGACCGTCTCGGCCCCGCCGATCGCCTCGACGAGCATCGCATGCTGGATGCTCATGTCGGCCTGATTGTCGAGCGACGCCTGCACCATTCGCCGCTGCAGGAAATAGCCGGCGACGCCCATCGCGACGATGATCGTCAGCGGCACGAGCGCAAGCCATCCCGCGAGCACCGCGATCATGATCAGGAACAGGAACAGGAAGACGATATCGACGAGCAGGACGATCGTCGTCGAGGCGAAGAAATCGCGGACCGATTCGAATTCGGACACGCGCCGCGCGAGCATCCCGGTGCTGCCGCGGCGGTCGGCCAGCGGCATGTTCAGCACCTTCGAAAAGATTTTTTCGGACAGCTTGACGTCGAGTTCGCGGCCGAGATCGTCGAGCAAGGTCGACCGTGCGAGGCGCAGCGTAAATTCGACCGCAAAGGCGAGCAGGGCCCCGACGGCGAGGACCCAGAGGCTCGACACCGCCTTGTTCGGGATGACGCGGTCATAGACGTTCATCGTGAAGAGCGGCAGCGCAAAGCCGAGCAGGTTGATCATCAGCGCCGCACCGAGCACCGGATAGAAGGAGCGGCGCATCCGTCGGACCTCGCTCCAGAACCAGTGGCGCTTTGCCTGCTCGTCCCACGGCCGTTCCTCGGCGCGGATCGCGGTCGGGTCGGCAGCAACCGCCACCGCCTGCCCGGCGTAGCTTTCCTCGACCGACGTTTCGTCCGCCCAGACTGGCGCGTCGGCACCGGGTTCCCAGACGAGACATTGGTCGTCCTTCGCCTCGATCAGCACCGCGCACGATCCGTCGTTGCGGCGGATGATCGCCGGCAGGTCGCGCGCAAGGTTTCTCACCTTGCGCGCGTAGAGTCGCTCATTGTTGATGAAGCAGAGGTCGAGCGCGGCTTCGGCCTGGTGAAAGGGAAGGAACCCCCTTTCATCGCGCGCGAGCGCCGAGAGTGCGCCGCGCTGGAAATTCTGGCCGAAATGCTGCGCGACAAAGAGGATGCAGGCGATCAGCGGATCGCCCGGCGCCTCTTTACCGATACGCGATATGGAGGATTGATTCTGCACCATATTCAAATTTTCTACTTGGAATCAATCCACTGGCATCATTGCGGGTAATGGCGACGCTGGAGTTCGGCGGGAGCCGGCGGGCCGTAACCAACCTTCTCGCGCGCATAGACGCGGCGCGCTTCGGGTGCGGTCAGGTTGAACGCTTCGAGCAAGCTGTTGGTCGATGCCAGCACCTGATAGACCGCGAACATCTCCGAGAAACGCGCGGTTTCGGCACGCACCTGGACGTTGAAACGCGTGTTTTGCGCATCGAGGACGTCGAGCAGCGAACGGCGACCGACCGAGAATTGCTCGCGGTACGAAATCAGGAGTTCGTCGGTCGACTTGCTCTGATCGACGAGGTCGCGGAACACCGCGGTCTGCGTTTCGCGGCTGTTCCACGCACGGCGCGTGTCGGCCTCGGCATTGCGTTCGGTTTCATGCAGACGGAAGCGGCTCTCGCTCGCGCGGCGGATCATCTCCTGATATTTCGCCTGGTTGATCCCGCCGTTGAAAATATCCCAGCGGAGGACGACGCGGCCCAAGAGGTCTGTCGTCTCGCCGCGGAAGGCGTCGATATCTTCGCCGACCCGGCCCGAAAATTCGAGGCCGATCGTCGGGAAAATATCGCCCTTTTCCTTCTTCGCCTCGGCATTGGCCGCATCGACATCGGCCTGCGCTTCGAGCACCTTGGGGTGCCGCGACCGGGTCAGGCCGATCGCTTCGCTCAGGCTGACGGGCAGTTTTTCAGCCATCGCGGGCGGCACCTGCACGTCTTCGACTTCGAGCCCGCTCAGCGCGAGCAACTCGATTTTTGCATTTTGCAGCGCTTCCCTGGCTTCGGACACGCGCACGCTTGCCGCCTTGGCGCGCTCCTGCGCCTGCTGGAGGTCGGCGACGCTGATCGACCCGGCGGTCACGCCGCTCGACAGGTCGGACACCAGACTGTTGTGAAAGGTCATATTGTCTTCGGCGGCGGCGACGACGCGCTGTTGCAGCAGGACGTCGAGATATTGCCGCGCCGATTGCAGCGCAATGAACTCGGACCGCTCGACCACGCGCAGCGCAGCGCCATCGACGCGCGCCGCCTGGCGAAGCTTTTCGCCGTGGCGCCGGCCGAAATCGATCAGCGTCTGCTCGGCCCGGATCCCCGCTTCGAGCGGATAGAGTTCGTCGTTGGCGATGCCGAGGTTGCGGCGCGTCGCATTTTCGAGCCGGCGGACCCCCGCCGACAATTCGAGCGATACGCGCGGCAGATACAGGCCCTTGGCCTGCTCGAGTTCGAACTCGATCGCCTGCTTGTTCATTTCCGCCTGGTTGATCTGCGGATTGGAATCGATCGCGACCGCCATGACATTCTGCATGCTGGTCGGCTCGGCAAAGGCCGAACTGGCGAAAAAGGATATGGCGATGGCCGAGGCAAAGCCGGCGAGCTTATATTGCGGTTTCATCACTGTCCCCCCGTCCCGTTCACTTCAACTTCGACGCGCCGGTTCTCCGGCGTGCGCTGGCCGTCCACGGTCTGGACGCGCGGCTTGCGCTCACCCATGCCCGACACCGCAATGGCATCTGCCGGAATACCCGCAGCCCCCATCATGTCGGCGATCACGCGTGCGCGGCGCAGCGCCAGACCTTCGTTATAGGCGTCGGGGCCCGACCGGTCGGTGTGTCCGACGACGGTGAAGGTCCGCCAGCCGCACCGCGTGCGGTTTTCGGCCATGAAAGCGGCCGACTGGCCCGCATCGGCGGGCGCGACGGTCGAATTCCAGTCGAAATAGAAGGTCGAGGCAACCTCGGGCGGGCAATTTTCGGTCGGCGGTGCCGGCGGCACAAGCGGCGCATCCGGGGTCGGCTGCGGCCGCTTGGTCATCATGCCATAGGCAAAATCGCAACGGCGCAGGCTTTCGGCGTCCTTGGTGTTCGATTTCAGAAAGCCCTTGGCAATTCCGCACTGCGCCTTGGCTTCGGATGCCCAGGTATAGGTGTTGCTGTTGGCGGCGACGATCGATCGATCGGTGGTCAGCGCCAGCGCCGCGTCGTAGCGGGTCTGGACCTCGGTCCGCACCTGGTCGATCGGCAGATCGGCAAGAGCCTGCGCCTGTGCGCTGCCAGGCTGGGCGAAGGCCAGCGCGGCAATTGCCGCTGCCATCCATTTTCCCGGTTGATGTGCCATTTTCGTATCGCCCTCCCGTTATTCTCTGTCACTGGTCCGAAATTTTCTCGATCAGGCCGCCGCCATATTGTGAAGATCCGCTTCCAACGGCTGGCTGGTCGGGAACACCACGTCGGGCGCGATCTGTTGATCAAGGAACCGCGCCAGATCGAAAGCGGGCGCCTCGCCGCCCGCGATCTGTACCGGTTCGGGGCCGCCCGTGACGGCGTGGATCAGCTGATCGACCGTGCTACCGCCGCTTTCCAGAACCTCGGCAAGCACCGCGACCGCCGCCGGATCCTGCGCCGCGGCATCGGAACCGGCGAGGGCCGCCTCGGCCGGCGCGGCCGCCAGCGACAGCAGGCCGTCCATCACGCCCGGATCGAACGAACCGCGATCCGCGATCATGTCGGCCAGCGAATCGGAGTTGTCGGCGTCGGCATTGTCGGTGGTTTCGCTGCGCCAGCCGCTGTCCTGCGCACCGTCGATCGCGGCGGGGCTCGCTTCGTCGGAATGCAACGTAGCCGACGTGTCGGGCGCGGCTGTTTTCGGCGTTTCCGCGGGGCCGTCGCTGGCGGCGCTCGCAGGTGTCGCCAGTGCCGAGACATCGACGGCAGCCGCCGCAACGCCGCCGTCTGCCTGGTCGATACTCGGCTCGCCCTTCGCCGCAACCATCGGCGACGCGCCGCTGTCCGGCTGCGCGTCGTGAATCCCGACGATCAGCGACGCGGCGACCAGCGAGCTGGTCAGCGCCTGGTTGCCCGCGGCGCGCTGGACGTCTTCCGCCTCGCGCGCCGGTGTGCGGGTGCCGAGCTGTGCGTCGAGCTGAACTTCGATATAATCGCCGCGCGTTCCGTCATCGCGGGTGAAGCCGCCGCGCGCGGTCACCGCCTGGCCATCGACCTGCTCGTCAGCGAGGGTTGCGCCCGTCGCGATCGAGGCGATCCCCTGATCGGCAAGGCTCGAAAGCTCGCCCGCATCGCTGACGCCGTCGGCGTTGGCGTCCTGCCAGACCAGCAGGTCGGCAAAAGCCGCGTCGGCCGCATCGATGACGCCGTCGCCATTGTCGTCGAGCGAGGCGAGCGCTTCGACGCCGTTGACAAAATTGCCGCCTGCGAAGCGCGGGGTGAAAATCTCGGTCCCGCTGTCGATCATGCCGTTACCATCGAGGTCGACTGCGAGAATGCCATCGTTCGACGAGTTCCACGCCACCCGATCGGCCGCCCCATCGGCGTTGATATCGAACGCCGCGGTCGCACCGAAGGCATATCCGTCGCCATCGAGGTCGAGAATGATCGGGTCGGCCGTCCCGACGAAATTGGCGGCGGAGAGGGTGCCATAACCGACGCCGCTCAACGTCATGATATGCTCGACCACCATACCGCCATTGCCGGGGTTGGTATTGTCGGTGATCGTCACCGAATAGATGCCGGCATCGGCCGTACCGGTCGTGCTGGAATAAACGATGAAGGTGTAGGTTCCGTTGGGAATGTCGTCGGTGGCGGCCTGGATGAAGCCTTCGATCGTGCTGCCGTTGCCGTCGTTGCCGAGCGAGGCGGTGACCCATGCGGCGTTGACCAGTTCGATCACCTCGGTGCCGGCGGCGATATCCGTCTGGGTCGCGGTGACCGTTACAAAGGCGCCATCGCTCGCCGACGCGCCGTTGACCGAAATGCTGACCTTGTCCGCCGCAACGGCAAAACTGCTTACGGTCGCTACCGTTTGCTGCGTATCGCTCACATTGTTGTGATTGAATATGATCTTGTCGGCGGCACTGTCGCTGCCAAGGTTGATCGACCAGTTGGTCGAGGTCAGCGCGCCCGCGTTGATTGTCACCCGGTCGGCACCCGTGCCGGCGTTGACGATGCTGCCGTTGCCCGTGCTTGCGATGATGGTGTCGTTGCCGATCCCTCCGGTGATCGTGCCGACGCCCGACCCGCCGCTGATGAAATCGTCGCCGTCGCCGCCGTCGATCGTGTCATTACCCTCTTGGCCGTAGATGATGTCGTTGCCGGCGCCGCCGTTGATGGTATCGTTACCGTTGGTCCGGCCACTTTCCTGAGCCAGCAGGCCATGGTTGGCACGGATATAGGCGATCGTGTCCTGGCGATTCCAGTCCGCGCCATTTCCTGCCGGATCGAGCGACTCGGCGGTGACCCGGCCCTCCAGCGTCTGGAACACGGCCCAGCCCGATCCGGGTGCCAGGTTTACGCCAAGCTGGGTCGCCAACGCGTCCGTGAACATGACGTCGCCAAAAATCACGTCGGCGCCATTGCCGCCGTTGATCACATCATTCCCCGCCGCCGCAAGGTCGGTCGAGCCGCCAAGAACCTGCAGAACCGCGGCCAACTCTTCGGCCGAGTCGGCGTTGGTCGCGCTGCCTGTGCCGCCCGATGCAACGCCGTCCTCCACATCGCTCAGCCGGGCGAGCAGCGTCGCATTGACGTTGACCCCGACCGAATCGATCGAATAGCCGGTCGCCAATATCTGCTGCGGCTCATTGGTTCCATCGGACCCGAGCACCTGGTTCATCGCATTTTGGACGTTGGTAGCATCGGAATCGCTCCCGTTGCCGCCAGTATTCCAGAGGGTCGGGAGGCCGTCGGAAACGAACACCACTTTGTTCACGTCGGCGCCCGCAATTCCGTTGCCGCCGTTGATCCAGCTCAACGCATCCTGAAGGCCGTCTTCATAGTTGGTGCCGCCGGACGCCATCATGCCATTCACGGCCGCCTTCGCCGACGTGACCTGCGCGGCCTGCACCACACCATTCACGATCAGGTTGAACGTCCCCAAATTGGAGCCGCTGTTATCGAAATCGATCACCGTGATGCGCACGTCCTGCGCGCCCGATTGCGACAGGCTGTCGATCAGCGCGTTCACGCCGTTCTTGAGCGCCTGCATCCGCGAGATCGTGCCGCCGCCGAATGCGATCTGCGTCGTCATGCTGCCCGAACTGTCGAGCACGAGCACGACATTCGCCTGCTGCCCTTCGGTGATCGTCACCGAGCCCGGGTCACCGACCAGCGTATCGTCGAAATTGCTGCCCTGGATCGCACCGTCAACCTGACCCTGCGGGTTGGCGACGACGTGGTCGGTGGGTTCGTCGGCGATGTCGCCCGTCGCCGACCCGATGACCAGCAACGGCGATGCCGTGGTGATCGCCAGCGACGCCTGCGCGGTGTCGCCATCGCCGTCGACGATCGTGACCGGTACATTGAAGTTTACCGGGTTTTCGGTCTGCACGACCGCACCGAAGTCGCCGATCTTGAACGTATCGCCACCGGCATGGTGGAATTCGATGCTGTTATATCCATCCGCAGTAAAGCCGGCGACGACGGTATTCGCCACAACCCCGGCGACAGTCGCTTCGCCGTTGGCAAAGGTCACGGTGAAGTTCTGGCCGCCGACATTATAGGTGCCGTTGGCCGTCACGGTCAGCGTCGCGTTATTGAAACTGATCGCGACCTTGGTGATCGTATCCTTCACACCGTCGCCGACGTCGTTATCGGTGTCGTTGTCGTCGCGGGCGACGAGCCGGACGCTGCTGCTGGAGTTGATGTTGGTGAACAGCGCCGACGCGCCGTTCGCATTATAATGCGAATCGAAGGCGTGGTTCTGGTTCGCCAGCGTACCATAATCTCCGTTCGCCGGATTCCCGGTGAGATCGATCACGAAATCGACGCGGACGGCTTCGGTCGGCCCGACGCTGTTGCCAGCCGAAACACCCGTGTTGTTGGCGTTCGCGTTCATCGTACCGCCATCGGCATTATTCGTCATCGGCGTGATCAGCACGTCAGAGCTGTTGTTGTCGCCGGGCTTCACGAAGCCGATCCACGAGGTGTTGCCACCAACGAAGTCGTAACCGCCGCCGTTGAAATCGACCGTCTGGGTCGAATCGAGCTTCTGGACCATCTGGACCTGATACTGGTCGGCGTGACCCGCCGGTTGCAGGCGGATGATAAACACGTCGTCGCCGTTCGGCTTTTCAGCGGTCAGGACGGTGCCGCCGGCCGAGATCACGTAGTTCAGCGCCAGACCGCCCGCGGTCAGATTCTGGGTCTGGAGCGCGGCAATCGTCGCCGCGGTAAAGATCACGCTTCCCGGACCGTCGCCGCCATAATTATTGTCGACGTCATTGTCGGTGTCGAGCGATTGATACACCGACGAGCCGGGGGCATTGATCAGCGCCGCGCTGAGCGGAGCGATCGCGATCGGCGAGTCATCTTCGAGGCCGACGGTGAGCGCCGTTGCGTTGGTAACTGTCGTCGTGCCGTCGTTGACGCTGACGGGCACCACCAACGACAGCGCGTCTTCCAGCGTTATGTTCGGATGATCGATCGGACCCAGCAGCGAAACCGTGAAGTTGCCGCTGTTGTTGATCGCAACGCTGATGATCGTTTCGGTCCCGACCCTGCCCAGCAGAAGCTGCGGATTGGTCGTGTCCCACACGATCGGCTGACCGCCCGAAGACAGCGCCGTCGCCGGCGTGCCGAGCGAAAACGTCAGAGCATCGCCATCGGGGTCGGTCGCCGTGATCGTTCCGGTCCGGACGGTGAGGTTGGTCGTATCGACGGTGCCCGTCGAATCGGGGAAACCGCCCGCCAAGCCTTCGTCCGACACGGCGGTCGTCGCCGATCCGATCGTGGGCAGGTCGTTCGAGCCGTTGATCTTGATCGTCAGCGTCGTCGTCGACCGATCGCCATCGCCGTCGGTGATGGTGTATGTATAGGTTTCGGTCAGCGTCTCATTGACACCCAGCGCTTGCACCGTCGCATTGCCGTTGTTCAGCGTATAGGTGTAACCGCCATTGGCGTTCAGCGTCAGTGAGCCATAGGTCCCGGCGAGCACCGAACCCACATTGCCCGCCACCGGGACTGCCGACGTGCCCGCCACGACGCCGGTCACCGCCGCGCCATCGGCGCCCTGCGTATCGGCGCTTCCCGGCGCGTTGGTGGTTCCGACGCCGGTCACGACGTTTCCGGTCGCGACGCTCGCGGTGTCTTCGGTCACCGAATCGGTGTCGGGGCGCGCGGTCGGCAGGTCGTCCGAGACGGTGACATTGAACGTGCCGGTTGCGGTGTCGCCGTCGGTGTCGGTCGCGACGATTCCCACCGAGCCGAGGTTGACGAGATCGTCGACATCGAGCCCTGGGTGGCTGTCGTAATTATCGTTGAGCGTCGCGGTGACGTTCGCGCTGTTGCCGCTGCGCACGAGGTCGAGGGTGACGACCAGCCGCGCGCCGTCCGAACCGGTGATCTGCGTGTCCGAAACACGGACCCAGGTCAGGCCGCCGCCAAGGCTGGCGACGCTGGCGGCAAAGACGATCGACGCGATCGCGTCCGAACCCGGCGTGAAGGCGATCGAGCCGCTGGCCGAATCGGGGCCCGCGGGGGTCGAACCGTCGGACAGATTCTGGTCGTCGAACGCCAGCGTGATCGGCCCGCCTGCGGACGGGTTGGCGCCGTCGGTCAAACTGATCGCCTGCGTCGAGGTCGAGATGTCGCCGTCGCCGTCGGTGATCGTATAGCTGAAGCCCGCGTTGACCGCCGCGGCGTTGCTCACCGGGTTCGGGTCGAAGGTCCATGCGCCGGCCGCGGTGAAGGTGTAGACGCCGTTCGCCGTGGTAATCGTCGTCGTTCCGACCGCATTGACGGCGGTGGTCGTCATGCCGATCGTAACCGACGTCACGCTCGCGCCATCGGCGCCGCGCGTGTCATTGGTCAGCAGGTTTCCTCCGACCGCGGCGGCATCTTCGGCGACGACGATGTCGGCATCGGGCCGCGCGGTCGGGACATCGTCGACGATGTTCACCGACAGCGTGCTGCCGGTCGTATCGTTGTCGACGTCGGTCAGGGTGACGACAAAATTCTCGAACAGGCTGTTCTCGTCGGCGCCCGTCGCATGGGCCTCGGCGGCAGCCAGCGTGTAGCTATAGCTGATCTCGCCAGTTGCCGCATTATAGGCCGTGATATTCAGCGTGTTGCCGAGCGGGGTAGGAATCGTCGCCGGCGTGAACACGCCGTTGTTGATGACCTGTACGCCATGGATCGTGAGGTTCGCGACGCCATCGGGTGCCGAGATGTTGAAGGTGCCGGTCTGGGTGAGCGGTTCCTTCGCCGTATCCGAACCCGCGGGCAGGTCGTCCTCGTCGACCGAGACATCGCCGCCCTGCGCCTCGGGTATCAAATTGGTGATCGTCACGCCGTCGTCGGTGCCGGTCAGCGTGACGGTCAGCATCGCGGGGTCGCTGTCGCCGTCCTTGTCGGTCAGCGTGTAGGTGAAGGTGTCGGTCAGCGTCGCCCCGGGCGCCAGCGCGTTGATCGCGGCCTGGCCGGCGGCGCTCAGCGTATAGGTCTGGGTGCCGTCGCCGTTAATCGTGATCGTACCATAGGTGCCCGTAAGGCTGGTAAAAATGCGGCTGCCGAAACCGTCGGCACCGTCGGTGTCGTTGGTATCGACGTCGAAGGTGACCGAGATCGGGCCACCTTCGGTCAGGCCGGCCGTATCGTCATTCGCCACCGGCGCATCGTCTTCGAATACCAGATTCTGGCCGATATTGGCGGTGGCGGTCGCCGTGTCGCCGTCAGCATCGGTAACCGTCGCGGTCAGCGTGATCAGATTGTCCGCCAGCGGGCTCGTCGGCTGATCGGGGCCGCTGTCCGGGGTGTGGACCACCGCGCGAATCTGGTCGAGCGTGACGGTGCCGTTCGTCGCGACGCTGACCGTGAAGACCAGTTCATTCGAGGTCGCGGTATGGCCCTGGATCACGCCGCCGACGACGCTGAGCACGACCGCCTGGTTCGTCAGCGTGTCGACAAGACCCGTCGATCCGGCCGCGATGCCGAGCGCATAGGTGGTCGAATTGGTCGTCGCGGCGCCATCGGCGCCAAAGGTCGGGGTAAAGACCGAAGCAAAGCTGAACGAAGCGTCGGTGCCGAGCGTCGATTCATCGACCGTCAGCACCGGCTGCGCGATATTCGCGGCCACCGTCGGCGCATCGTCGTCGAAGGTGATCTGCAGCGATCCGTTCGCGGTCGAGCCGTCGCCGTCGGTTACCGTGAAGCCCAGCGTCGCCGTGGCGTCATTCTCGTCGCCGCCCGGCGTGTGCAGGACATTGTCGACCAGCGTCACCTTATAGGCACCGGTCGCGGGGTTGGTGACTTCGACGGTGAACAGGACGCCGCGCGGGCCGGTGCCGGTCAGCGTGTTGGTGCCGGGGTTCCACACAACCTGGACCGATTCCTGGCCGACGGTCACAAACTGGCCGCTGATCGCGGCAAAGTTCACCGAACCCGCGCCGTCGCCACCGAAATTAAGGTTGAGCAGGCCGCTGAAGGTCGCCTGATTATTGTCGCCGTCGCTGTTCGGATCGGCCAGATCGCCGGTCGTGCTGGCGGGATTGCCGCCAGCGAGCGCATCGTCATCGACCGACGCAAGCGTCGTGCCCGCGGTCGGCACATTGGCGTCGGTGATCGTGAAGCTGATCGGCGCGGTCGCTGTATCACCGTCGCCATCGGTGACGGTGTAGGTCGCGGCGGCGCTGCCGGTGCCGGGCACCGAGGCGTCGGCGGTAAAGCTGTAGCTGCCGTCGGCCTTCACCTTGATCGTGCCGTGGCCGATATCGATGCCCTGCGAGAAGCCGTCGCCGCCGAAGACGAGCGCCGTGCCGTCGATCTGGGTAACGGTCGCGCCGTCGGCGCCCTGGACGAAGTCGAGCGTGCCGGTGACCGTCGCGCCCTCGGCGACATTCTGGTTCGCCTCGGCCGATGCGGCGGGCACGTCGTCGGTGATACGGATGTCGATCGTCGCGCTCGCGGTCGACCCGTCGATGTCGGTGACGGTCACGCCGACGCTGTCGTTGCGATCGTCTTCACCCGCCGCCGGATGGTCGGTGCGATTATCGTTCAGCGTATAGCTATAGGTGAACGTCCCGCCGATCACCGAACCGTCGGCGCCGGTCACCGCGGTGAAGCCGGTGACATTGAGCGTGCCATAGGCGCTCATAACCGACTGCGGCGTGAACGTGCCGTTCGCGACGACGAGCGTCAGCGGCACGCCGAGCGGCACGCCGTTGAAGCTGTTCAGCACCACCGTGCCCATGCCATCGGGAGTCGATACGGTGAAACTGTCGCTGTCGGTCAGGCTGTCGGGCGTCGTGTCCGAACCCGCAGGTTCGCCGGGACGCACCGGCAGATCGTCCTCGTC
This sequence comes from Sphingopyxis sp., assembly GCF_050725655.1. Classification (GTDB taxonomy): domain Bacteria; phylum Pseudomonadota; class Alphaproteobacteria; order Sphingomonadales; family Sphingomonadaceae; genus Sphingopyxis. The sequence continues at coordinate 113,967 of NZ_JBOHHT010000091.1, forward strand.
GACGAACAGCTCGGCGCCCGCGGCGTCGAGGCCGGTGATCGTGACGCCATCGTTGGCACCGTTGATCGTGATCGTCAGCGTCGCGGCCGCGGTGTCGCCGTCGCCATCGGTGATCGTGTAGGTGAAAGTCTCGGTCAGCGTTTCGCCGGCCGAAAGGCCCTGTACCGGCTGCGCCTGATTGTTCAGCACATAGGTGTAGCTGCCGTCGGCATTGAGCGTCAGCGCGCCATAGGTGCCGGCAAAAGCCTCGCCCAGCGCGCCGCCTGCGACGGCTGTGACCGTCGCACCATCGGCGCCTTGAGTGTCGGCGACCCCGTCGGTCGCGTTGGCGTCGCCGCCACCCAAGCCCGTCAAAACATTGCCATCGGCAGCCGGCGGATTGTCGCCGTTTCCGCTATCCTCGGTCACGCTGTCGACATCGTCGCGCGCGGTCGGGACATCGTCGATGATGCGCACGTCGATACTGTCGGTGCCGGTCGAACCGTCGCTGTCGGTGACGATCACCGCAAAGCTGTCGCCGACGAAGTCCTCGCCCTGACTGCTGTGCGTCGGCGTGTTGTCCGAAAGCACATAATTATAAGTGAAGGTCCCGCCGATCACCGATCCATCGGCGCCGATCACCGGCGTGAAGCCCGTGATGTTGACGGTCCCGAGCGGACTCGCCGCGGTGCCCGCGGTGAACACGCCGTTCGTCACGACCTGCGTGCCGCCGATCGTCACATTGCCAAGCCCGTCGGGGGTCGAAATCGAGAGGCTGCCGGCCTGCGTCAGCGCCGCCGCGTCGGGCGACGAACCGTCGGCCAGATCATCCTCATCGACCGTCAGGTCGCCGCCTTCGGTGTTGATGCCATTGATCGTGACACCGTCGTCGGCGCCGTTGATCGTGATCGTCAGCGTCGTCGTCGAGGTGTCGCCGTCGCCGTCGGTGATCGTGTAGGTGAAAGTCTCGGTTAGCGTTTCGCCCGCCGCGAGGCCCTGCACCGCCTGCGCTTCGTTGTTGAGGACGTAGCTGTAGCTGCCGTCGCTGTTCAGCGTCAGCGCACCATAGGCTCCTGCCAGCGCCGCGCCGACCACGCCGCCCGCGACCGCGGTGACGGTCGCGCCGTCGGCGCCCTGCACGTCGCCGACGCCATCGACGCCATTGGCATCTTCGCCGCCGCTGCCGGTCAGCACATTGCCGTCGGCCACCGTCGGCCCATCCTCGGACACGCTGTCATTGTCTGCACGCGCGGTCGGCACATCGTCGACGATATCGATGTCGAGCGTGTCCGTCGCGGCGTCGCCGTCGACATCGGTGATGACCAGGTCGAAGCTGACCGTCGAACCATCGCCGTCGAGTGTGTTGTCGATCAGCGTATAGGCATAGGTGATCGAGCCCTCGCCGGTCGCGGGATCGAAGCTATAGCCGGTGACGACAAGCGTCCCCGTCGCGTCGCTCGAAATCGTCTGCGGCAGCGATCCGGGGGTCACCGCGACGCCGCCGATCGACACGCTGCCGACGCCGTCGACTGCCGTGAAAGTGATCGTGCCGCTGGTCGATGTGTCGCCGCCGCCTTCGCCGCCGGCAAAGGCTGAACCCGGGGTTTCGCCTTCGCGCGGGCCGAGGTCGGCCTCATAAACGACCGTACCGCCATCACCTTCGCCATCGCCCGGGACGAAAGTGATGACGGTCGGCGCGTCGGCGATACCGATGGTAAGGGTCGCCGTCGATGTATCGCCGTCACCGTCGGTAATCTGGTAGCTGAAGACGTCGTTGACGCCGCCGGGGGTGCCCGGATTCCGGACAAAGGTATAGCCGCCCTGGGCATTGATCGTCAGCGTGCCGTATTGGCCCTGCACCGTGCCCGGCGCCGAAAAGCCACCTTCGCTGCCCGCGCCGCGGATCCCCGTCAGGCTCGCGCCATCGGCGCCCGGCGTGTCGGCGCCCGCCGCGCCGCTCGTCGTGCCCGTGCCGGTCAGGACGTTACCCGTCTCGGGCGCAAAGCTGCCCGCGGCGACCTGATCAGTATCACCCCGCGCGGTCGGCACGTCATCGACGACCGAGACGGTCAGCGTCGCGGTCGCGGTGTCGCCGTCGTTGTCGGTGACGACGACGGTAAACGGGTCGGTCAGATTGTTGTTCGCATTGGTGTTGTCGGTCAGCGTGTAGCTGTATCCGACATTGCCCGGCGTCAGGCTGGTGATCGTAAGCTGGCCGAGCGGCGTCGTGACGACCTGGCCGACCGCCGTGATGGCGGTGCCGTTGATCGTCAGCGTGTCGAGCCCGTCGCCGGCGTCATAGACGATCGAACCCGTCGTCGTTTCGCTGTTCGCCGCGCTGTTGCTGCCCGCAGGCTCGTTACCACGCGCGGGAAGACCGGCTTCGTTGACGCTCGCGGTCGCTGCCGCGATCCCGGCGGGCTGATCGGGGGTCACGATGACGATCGTCGGTTCTTCGTCGGAAACGGCCGGCAGCAGTTCGCGCTCTTCGGGCTGCGGAAATGCAAGCTGCGTATAGGGCAGCAGATCGCCGAGCGCATAGGCATCCTGAATCGGGCCTTCGGGATCGGCGAAATTGCCGCCCGAGCTTCGGACACCGGCTTCTGGGTTCAGCTCGCCGAGATTCTCCAGCAGCTGCGCTACCGTGCTCGCAGGCACCGTATCGCCATCGACGACGATCGACGGAACGTCGACCGCACCGCCGGGAATGATGAACACCTGACCATTCGGCAAGGTGATGACAAGGTCGGTGCCCGAAATCGTAATGTCGTCGATCGACGCGCCCGCGGGCAGGATGATGCGGCCGCTTGCATCGGGAACGAGGATAGCCTGGATCGCCAGCGGTATGATCGATGCGGCGGCGGTCACGTTCGCCGCCGCGGCGAGAAACTCGCCGCCCGGTACGGCCCGGCTCGCTTGCTCGTTCGATGCGCCGTCGCGTTCGGGACCGGTGATTCCATTCCGCGCCGGATTGTCGAAAGCATCCATGTCAATTTCCCTCGAACGCACCTCGCCCTGCCGCAAAAACGGCACAGCAAAATTTCCACCAATTTCAGTGCGACCCACTGTCCGAGCGACTCGGACCTTCCCCACCCCTTAGGAAACATGGATTCCCGGGACTCCGCAAGCGCGTTAACACATTTTTAGTCATCGCTAATTTGGGCTTAACAGTCGATCGTCCGCGCGCGCTCTGGGGAACTAAATATATCGCATGTTCAAGGGCATAACCCGATCTCTTTCCTCGGGCCGCCCGCCGCGAAAGGCATGCTCCCGTCCCAATTGGAACCACAATTTAACACGGTTCGTCGCATGCAAAGGCGCCGACCGGGCGGCGAATCGGCCCTGCGCTCCGCGCGGCGTTAAGTGGGTCCGAGACGATCTTAGCGGGGCCGATTCCGCTCGACCGGCGCACCCGAAAACTACGGCGAAAATGCAATATTAAGGGTTGCCGGGCGATAATGGTTCACCAAAGGAGACGGTGGTGAGATCCTTGCTGGCCCATATCGCGGATCCCGTCGAAACGACCGATCGCAGGCGAACGAGCCGCCGCACCCTCCGGCTCGATGTCGCGGCGCGCACGGCCACGGCCGAATCCGCCGTGATCATCCGCAACCTGTCGCGGACCGGCCTGCTGATCGAGACCGGCGCGGGCTTTTCCATCGGCGAGACGTTCCTGCTGGTCTTGCCGGAACTCGGCGCCGCCCCCGCACGCGTCGTTCGCCACGACGGCAGGCTCTTCGGGTGCGAGTTTCTGGCGCCCGTCCCCGCGAGCGCGATCAGCGCTGCGCTGCTCAAGGCAGGCCCCGACGAGGAGGCGGACGATGGGGCCGCCGCGGCGACCGCGCGCGCTGCCAACGAGCTTTATGCGCGGCGGCCGTCGAGCGCGATCCTGTTCACGGCGTTGACGGCGTTGTTCACTGCCGTGGCTCTTCTCTTCGTCTTTGCCCTGGTCTCGCTGACCTTCTCGGCAGGCTGAGCCCGCGCCCCGACCGGCGCGACACCCACGCACGAGCCCCCTTCGCCGAAGGGAGTCAAATTGCAGATTCTTTGAGAAGCTGGAGCGGGCGAAGGGATTCGAACCCTCGACCCCAACCTTGGCAACTTCAGTCTGGTAGTTTTCGAAGCTTTCTTTTCCTACGCCATGGCACACTTTAATCAATGAATATTGATATTTAGCTTACGACACGCTATCCTGCGGTTGCGCGCAATTGGAAACGCGCTGGAGAGTATTTGGTGAGAACGGCTCATCAAATGAAGATTCTCACCAACGGAGCGAAGACGTGCCAACCTGCAAACTCACAAAGCGCGCAGTCGACGGCCTGGCGCCGCCCGCGAAAAAGCAGATCGTGCATTGGGACACCGAGCTCAAAGGTTTTGGCGTGCGTGTCTTGCCGTCCGGTCTCAAGACGTTCGTGGTACAGTACCGCAATGCCGAGCAGATCAAGCGGTGCCTCAACATAGGCCGCTTTGGTCCGCTGACCGTGGATCAGGCGCGGGATATCGCCATGCTGAAGTTGGGAGACGTCATCCGCGGCGGTGACCCGGCGGACGAGGCCCGACAGGTCCGTCAGGGCATGACGGTTGCGGAAATGTGCGATTGGTATCTGGCCGAAGCACGTGCGGGCAATATTCTTGGTCGCAAGAATCTTCCGATCAAAGCCTCGTCTCTCGACATGGACGAGAGCCGCATCAAAACGCACATCAAACCGCTTCTCGGCAAACGCATCGTAAAACATCTGACAATCGCCGACGTCGAGCAGATGCAAACCGACGTGAAGAACGGAAAGACCGCCAAGCCTCGAACCGGGGGACGTGGAGGCACGGCGACGGGTGGAGCCGGTGTCGCGGGACGATGTGTCGGAACGCTCCAAGCCATTATTGGCCATGCGAAGCATAAGGGCCTGATCGCTGTCCATCCCACCCAAGGCGCGAGAAAACTTGCCAGTAACAAGAAGACCCGGCGCCTCAGCGTTGCAGAGATCGAAATGATCGGGAAGGCAATCGCTTATGCGGAGTGTAACGGCGAAAACCCTGTAGCGCTTGCTATCCTGCGTACGTTGCTTCTGACAGGTTATCGCCGTCAGGAAGCGCAGGCGATGCAACGAGCGTGGATTAGCGCAGCGGGCGGATATGTAGCTTTTCCTGACACGAAGGGGGGCGCGCAAGTGAGAGCGATCGGCGCCGCCGCGATCAGGATCATCGAGAGCCAGCCCATTACAGTCGGCAACCCGCACGTGTTTCCGTCGGACGTCAGCATGGGGCCATTCACGGCGGTTAGCGACTGCCTGCAACGCGTCTGCAAACTCGCCGGCATCGTCGGGGTCACACCGCATACGTTGCGCCATACCTTCGGAAGCGTCGCTGGAGACCTCGGCTTTTCGGAACTCACGATCCGCGCCATGCTGGGCCACGCGTCGCAGAATGTCACACAGGACTATATTCACATCGATGAGGCGCTGAAACTGGCCGTGAAGCGCACATCGGACGAGATCGAGCGACTACTCCATGAGGGTGCAACGAAAGTGGAGAATATCCAGATCGCTGCCTGAAGCTCCCATCTCTCAACTGCGCCGGCGTACTTTCGAAAACCCTCGGTCGGCGGCGATGAAACGCTCCAGGATCGGTGGGGCTAGACGTTCGATCGGCAAGGGTGCTCCCAATCCATTCTCCTTCGCATGCGCGGCGGCATAGTCGACAAGGTCCGCATGGAGCTTGCCGGACAGCTCGATCGTGATCTTGACCGGCTTTTCCTCGACGATCGGCCCCAGTCGCAGCTTGCTCATCAGCCAAGCCCTCCGGCGACCGTTTCGAAAATCAAATCCCGCGTCACAATCACTCTGAACTGATAGCCCGGGCGGATCGTCAGCGTCGGAGCGATCGCGGCCTGCCGCTCGACGAGGCTTCGTCCTGTCTGGCCGATGGAGTCCTGACTTCCTTCCCGGATTGCCCGCGCGATCCGGTCATCGCCGCTGTCGCCAAGTTCGGCGCCGATGCCGAGCAATGTCGAGACGAGCGCAGCGCGGAACACCTGTCCCCAGTGATAGTTTGTCCGATCGGAGAGACCCGCCATACCGGCCGCGTCCGATCCGGGCTGGCGAGCAAGCTGGATCGATCGCCCGCCGGGAAGGATCAGCCGGTCCCAGGCAAGCAGGACGCGGTTCTGGCCGGTGGTTATGGCACTGTCATAGTCGCCGATCAGGCGCGATCCTTGGGGGATGAGGAGGATACGGCCCGTCGGGCTGTCATAGACATTTTGGGTAACCTGCGCCGTCACTTGCCCCGGCAGGTCGGACCGGATTCCGGTGATCAGCGCCGCGGGTATGATGCTGCCGGCCTGCAGGATATTGCGCGAGCTCGCAGACCGAATGCGCTCGTTGCTTTCGGGCGCCGCCTGCGCGCCGCCAACAAGGAATGCACGGCGTTCTGACACGGGCGTGCCAGGCGCTGGCCCACCGGATGGCGGGGCGGGAACGTGAGTTGCCGAAGCAATAGCCCTTTCGGCGACACCGCCGCTTGCGAGGAACAGGCGGCTCGATCGTGCCGCTTCGCGCTCCCGCGTTGCCCGCTCCCTTGCTTCGTCGGCCGGATCGCGAACGGCGGACGGAGGGGCGCCAATCGGCGGAACGGGCACGACTTCACCCTCCCTTTGAGCGGCGACGATCGGCCGCCCCAAATCACCGGGAAGCGGCGGTCCGAGCTTCGGCACCTTGTCATATCCAGCGGGCGCGCTGGATAGAGCGTCGGGCCGATGGCGGCTGTCGGCGCTGTAGAGATTCTCCGGATCTTTAGGCGATGTCGGCTGGAGGGCCCAGAGGAGCGCGCCACCGATACCAAAGGCGGCAACGGCTCCCACGCCGGCGAGCGCCTTGCGCGACAGACGCATGACCCGCGGCGGCTTGGCGCCGAGCCGAAACCCGTCGGCGCTCGGCGGCGCCACAGGCGACTCCTCGCCGCGATCGACGGGGTTCGCCGGTTCGGCCGGAACCGCGCCGCTCACCACCGGCTCCGGTGCGACGCCTCGCGCTCGATCCGGACGTGCTGCGCTGCGCGGCCGGCGCCAAGGCGCAGCTCGGCGCGCGCAAACAGGCGGTCGACGATCATATAGCGCCCCTGAACGCGATAATTGACGAGTTCGGCCTTGTCCTTCTCACCGAGGATGAAGAGCGGCGGCATGTCGCCGGTGGCAATGCTCTCGGCAAATTCTATAAAAATCTGGCGCCCGTCGTCGAACACGCGCTCGGGGCGCCAGCCGGGCTTGTCGCCCGAGATATGGTAGCGAAAGTCAAGCGCGGCGAGATCGATGCCGGACGCAACGGGCGCAGCGCGTTCGGCCGCCGCTTCCGCGGCCCGTAGCGCAATCAGTTCGTCGGCGGGATAGGTCCAGGAGACCGACGCCATATAGGTAGCGGCCGTCGCGCGCAGCTCGACATGATAGGTTCGCCGGTCAGTGTTGATGATCAAATTGGTGGAAATGTCGGCGCGCGTTGGCTTCACCAAGATATGGACGCGCCGCGAAATGCCGCTGCCACTAATCGTGTCGCCGATGATCCAGCGCGCGGTGTCGCCGGCAGCGACTGGTCCAGGTCCGACCAGTTGCTCGCCTTCCTGCAGCACGATATCGGTGATTTGCCCTGGCGCGGCGTAGACCTGATAGAGTGCGCCCTCGCCCCAGGCATATTGCTGGATGGCATTGCGGTAGCCGAGCTTGTCGGGCTGGACCCGGGCCTCGGCATTGGCGCGCCCTACGCGGGTGCGCGGATCACCGGCCTCGCTCGCGGATGCGCTGGCGACAAGCGATAGAGCGGCGACGAGCGCGCCCGAGGAACGACGAAAATGGTTCATTGGCTGAGTTCCTTTGACCAATTTATAGCGGTGACAAACAGTCCGAGCGGGTTCGCTCGAAGCGCGTCCGGCGTACGCGGCGGCTGGATCGTGACGGTGACGATCGCCGACCAGCGCGATGTTTCGAGGAGGCTGCCGTCCTGATAGCGGCGCTCGGTCCAGGCGATGCGGAAGCTGTCCTTCGAGGCGCGGATCACGCTCGAGACGTCGACGGCGACCTGGGTCTTGCCGACCTCGACGAAGGGATCGTTGTTGCGGGCATAGTCATTAAGCGCCTGCGCCCCGCTGTCGCTCGCAAAATCATAGGCAGCGAGCCAATCGGCGCGGAGAACGATCGGATCGGCCGGGATCGACCGGACATGCTCGATGAAGCGCGCCAGATGGAATGCGATCTGCGGATCGGTCGGGCGATAGTCGGCATCGGCCGGCGATACGGCGCGCGCCTCACCCAGCTTATCGACTTCGACGATCCACGGCGTGATCGTGCCGCGCGCCGATTGCCAGACGAGCCCGCCGGCAAGGCCGCCCGAAAGAGCCAGGCATCCGAAGAAGGCGAGCCGCCAGTTTTTCGCCTGCACGCGCGCCGACCCGATCCGGTCGTCCCAGACCTGCGCGGCGCGTTGATAGGGGGTCACCGGCTCGGGCGAGACGCCGTAGCGGTTCGAAGGTCGTCGGAACATGCGATCACTCCTTTTCGCGGATGTCGGGGGCGCCGCCGGCGCCATGGCTGTCGCCGCCCTTCAGGGTGTGCGACGCGATCGTCGCGCCTTGCGTCATCATTTGGCGGCGGCGCATGGCGGCGGCCCATGCAGGCGGCGCATCGGCACCAGCGCCCGAAGGCGCACTGGGTGCCGGGGCGGGACCCGCGACCGCTGCCTTGCCGGCAGCAAAGCTCTGCTTGATCTTGTCCGCCGCGCGACCCGCAGGGGCGCCTGCACCGCTTGCGGCCGAACGCGCGACTTCGGCCATTCCCGAACCGAAGGCCGCCGCGCCTGTCTTCCCCGCCGCTCCCTTGGCATAGGATGCCGACGCGCCGCCCGCGGCGCGCGACCCGCCGAGGACGGCGCGGCCGGCAGCCGTGCTGGCAGCGCCCACCGCGAGGGTAGCGCCAGCCGCACCGGCCGCCAGCGTCGCTCCTGCGGCGACTGCCGTTCCCGCGGCTGCCCCTGCTCCCAGCTGCGGCCCACCGGCGACAATCCCGTTGGCGATCGAAGGCCCGAAGATGCCGAGGCCCAGCAGCGTGAGCGCGCCGAGCGCGATCGCCATCACCTGTTCGATGTCGGGCTCGGGGCCGAGATCGGCTTCCATGAAGCGGCTGAACAGGGTGGTGCCGATCCCGGTGATGACCGCCAGGACGAGCACCTTGATGCCGGAGGATATGACGTGACCGAGGACGCGCTCGGCCATGAAGGCAGTGCGCCCGAAAAAGGCGAAGGGCAGCAGGATGAAGCCCGCGAGCGTCACGAGCTTGAATTCCAAAATCGTCACGAAGATCTGCACCGCGAGGATGAAGAAGGCGAGGATCACGATCACCCAGGCGATCAGCAGCACCATGATCTGGACGAAGTTGGTGAAGAGGCCGACCGGACCGACAAGATCGGCGGTCGCATCGAGCAGAGGCTGTGCGGCGTCGAGTCCCGTTTCGGCAACGAAGCCGGGGCGCATGAAGTCGCCGATCGCCATCGCTCCGCCGCTTGCCTTGAGACCAATACCGGCAAAGCTCTCGAGCAGGATCGCCGCGAGCGCAGCAAAATTGCCGATGATGAAGGCAAAGAAGCCGATGTAGAGCGTCTTCTTGATCAGCCGCTGAAGCACATCCTCGTCGGCGCCCCACGCCCAGAAAAGCGCCGCGATCGTCACATCGATCACGATGAGCGTCGAGGAGAGGAAACCGACCTCGCCGCCGAGCAGCCCGAAGCCGCTATCGATGTAGGTCGAAAAGACCGACAGGAACGTGTCGATGACGCCGGTATCGTTCATCGCGGATCCTTTTCTTGACCAAAGAAGCGGCGTCGCCTGGTTTCCCATGCGACGTCGCAGGCGGGATCGGGGACGGTGATGCTGCGGCAATGTGCGGGGACATCATCGGCTGCCGGTCGTGGGGGGGGGGGGGGG
>NZ_JBOHHT010000092.1:0-9879 GCF_050725655.1 Sphingopyxis sp.
TTCTTCTCCCCTCCCGCAGGCGGGAGGGGTCGGGGGTGGGCAGCGACGTTGCTATGGCCCACCCCGCTGCGGCTAGCCAGCAAGCTGGCAAGCCTCGCTGCCCCTCCCGCTTGCGGGAGGGGGGAGGGCTTATGGCAGCTCACCACCCCAAAGGCGCCGGAAGAAAAGCAGCCAGCGTCCGAAAAAACTCTGTCCATTCCGATATGACAACGTTATCTTATCGGCAAGGCAGATAGATTCGGGGAGAGACATGTGGCGCAAATCGCCGACAAACGCCGCTGGCTTGTGGTGGGGCTCGTCTTCATCGCGATCGTCCTCAACTATGTCGACCGCCAGATCCTCGCGCTGCTGAAGCCGACGCTCCAGCTCGAGTTCGACTGGTCCGACCGCGATTACAGCCATATGGCTTCGGCCTTCCAGTTCGCCGCCGCGCTCGCCTTCCTCGGCACCGGCTGGTTTATCGACAAGGTCGGACTGCGCTGGGGCTTCGCGATCGGCGTCGGCGTCTGGAGCCTTGCGGGCATGGCGCATGCCTTCGCTTCGACCGTCGCGGGTTTCGTGACCTCGCGCGCCGTGCTCGGCGCCGCGGAGTCGATCGGCACCCCCGCCGCGGTGAAGACCGCCGCGACCTATTTCAACGCCAAGGAGCGAAGTTTCGTCCTCGGCCTCGGCGGCATCGCGCCCAACGTCGGCGCGATCCTGACGCCTTTGCTCATCCCCGTTATGGCGCTGATGTGGGGGTGGCAGGCGACCTTCCTGATCGCGGGCGGGCTCGGGCTCGTCTGGGTCGTCGTCTGGCTGATGGTCCGCATTCCCGAACAGCCGAACGCCGCGCGCGACGCCGCGGCGCCGAAGATCGCGTGGAGCAGCCTGCTGCGCGACCGCCGCCAATGGGCGGTGATCCTCGGGAAAGCGCTGACCGATCAGGTCTGGTGGTTCCTGCTCTTCTTCATGCCCGACCTGTTCCACCGCGTCTTCGGGCTGACGCAGGGCACGCTCGGGCTTCCGGTCGCCTTCGTCTATTTCATGGCGGCGATCGGCGGCATCACCGGCGGTTATCTGCCGTCGTACCTGATGGGTCGCCGCGGCTGGACCGTGAACGCGGCGCGCAAGACGACGATGCTGATCTACGCGCTGCTCATCCTTCCCGTGCCCTTGCTCGTCGGGGTCGACAGCGCATGGACCGCGGCGATGATTCTCGGCCTCGCACTCTTCGCGCACCAGGGCTTCTCGACCAACCTCTTCGGCCTCACCACTGACGTCTTCCCCGCGCGCATCGTCGGCTCGGCGATCGGCATCGGCGCCTTTGCCGGCAACCTCTCGGGCATGGCGATGATCGAGTTCGCGGGCTGGTCGCTCGACACGGGCAGGGGATACCTCCCGATGTTCCTCGTCTGCGCCGTCACCTACCTCGTCGCGCTCGCCGCCATCCACCTCATCCTGCCGCGCATCGTCGCGGTCGATGAGGAGGAGGATGGCGAGGCCGCGCCGGTGCTCGCGCACTGACAGGGAGGGCGAGATGGCATAACCCCCAAAGCTATGTGCACCCCGGCGAAAGCCGGGGCCCATCTCCTGCCGTAGAATGGACCCCGGCTTTCGCCGGGGAACACGTAAGGCTGATCCAAACCAGCTTTAGCTCCGCTTACGAAACCCTCTTCCCCCATCCCGACTTATGGAGTATATGACAGCGATGTCAGATTTTCTTCCCGCTCCCGCCCATGTGACCCTCGCCGGTCATGAGGTTTCGCCCATCGCCTGGGGCATGTGGCGCTTCGCCGGTGTCGACGTGGCGACCGCCCGCGCGCGCATCGACGCGGCGTTCGAAGCCGGCGTCACATTGTTCGACACCGCCGACATCTATGGCTGCGACACGCCGGGCGGCTTCGGCTCGGCCGAGTCTTTGCTCGGCGACGTGTTCGCCGAAGCCCCGGACCTTCGCGACAAGATGATCCTCGCGACCAAGGGTGGGATCATCCTCGGCGTTCCCTACGACAGCAGCGCCGCCTATCTGACCTCGGCAATCGATATATCGCTCCAGCGCCTGCGCACCGACCATGTCGAGCTGTGGCAGATTCACCGCCCCGACCTCCTCACCCACCCGCAGGAAATCGCACGGACGCTCGAGGACGCGTACCGTGCGGGCAAGATCGGCGCGATCGGCGTTTCTAACTTCACGCCCGCGCAGACCGCGGCGCTCGCCAAATTCCTCCCCGTTCCGGTGATCAGCCACCAGAGCGAATTTTCGCCGCTCCACCTCGCCCCGCTCTTCGACGGTATCTTCGACCAGTCGGTGGCCGAGGGCATGAGCTTCCTCGCCTGGTCGCCGCTCGGTGGCGGCCGGCTTGGCGATCCGGCCGACGAGCGCACGCGCGCAGTCGCCGGACTGCTCGATGCGAAGGCCGCCGAGTACGGCGTCTCGCGCGCCGCCGCGACCTACAGCTGGGTGATGGCGCATCCGGCGCGCCCGATCCCGATCGTCGGCACCCAGAATGTCGAACGCATCAAGGAAATTCCGCAGGCCCTGAAGCCGCGCTGGACGCGCGCCGAATGGTACGCGGTGCTGCAAACTTCGATGGGGGAGACACTGCCATGACCGACCGCACGTGCGAAGTCAGCTGGTTTTCGGCGCTCTGCGACGACGACTATGAATTCCTCGGCGTTCCCGACCCGATGCTCAAATCGAGCTGGGAGCATTGCCGCGACATCGTGATGCAGGCGGATAGTCTCGGCTTCGACAACATCCTGCTCCCCTCGGGTTATGCGCTCGGTATCGACACCACCGCCTTCGCCGCCGCGATCGCGACGATGGTCAGGAATATCCGCCTGCTGATGGCGGTGCGCATCGGCGAGAGCTGGCCGCCGCAGCTCGCGCGCCAGATCGCGACGATCGACCGCATCCTCGGCGGCCGCCTGACGATCAACATCATCTCCTCCGACATGCCGGGCGAGACGATGGACTCCGAACCGCGCTACCGCCGCACGGTCGAGGCGATGCACATATTGAAGACCCTGCTCAACGGCGAAGCGCTCGACCATGACGGCGAGTTCTGGAAGCTGCAGGTTGCACCCGCGCGCGTCGGCACGGTGTCGGGCAAGGCGCCGCCGCTCTATTTCGGCGGCCTCTCGCCCGCCGCGCGCGACGCCGCCGCAAAGGGCTGCGACGTCTTCCTGATGTGGCCCGACCGCGAAGAGGTCGTTCGCGAAATCATCGCCGACATGACCAAGCGCGCCGCCGCCTATGGCCGCACCCTCAAATTCGGCTACCGCGCGCACATGATCGTGCGCGATACCGAGGCCGAAGCGCGCACCGCCGCCGACCGCCTGCTCTCGAAACTCGACGCCGCGAAGGGCGCCGAGATCAAGGCCAGGTCGCTCGATTCGCAAAGCTTCGGCGTCAACGCGCAGGTCGCTTTGCGCGAGGCCGCGTCGGACGACGGCTATGTCGAGGATAATCTCTGGACCGGCGTCGGCCGCGCCCGCTCGGGCTGCGGCGCCGCGATCGTCGGCGACCCCGACCAGGTGCTGGCAAAGCTGACCCGCTATCAGGACATGGGCATCGAAGCCTTCATCCTCTCAGGCTACCCGCACGCCGCCGAAGCCGACCTCTTCGCGCGCCATGTGCTGCCGAAGATGAACCACGGGCCGCTGGCGGTCTAACCTTTCGCAATAGGTCTGCGTACCCCGCGAAGGCGGGGGCCCATCTCCGGTCGGCGGAAAATGGAACCAGCAGAAGATGGATCCCCGCCTTCGCGGGGATACGGCTGGTGAAGGATGCCCCGCCCCCACGTTTGAGACGTAGGAGAGAAGGGGACGAGGCGAGCGCGCTTAAGCAGGGTGTGGGTTGCGGGGCGATGAACAGATTCGAAGCATGGGGTGATTTGCCCGGTCAGAGATGATAGTCATTCCCGATGGAACGACATGCCTCCTGTCATTGCGGTAAGCTCGTCCTGCGCTGCACCGGCGAACCTTCCAAGGTTTCGCTCTGCCATTGCTTCGATTGCCAAAGGCGAACCGGATCGCTTTTCAGCGTGGCCGCCTTTTTTCCGCGCGACCGGGTCGCGGTGACGGCGGGTGAGGCGAAAGCCTTCACGCGGCCTTCGGCCAGCGGCCGCGATGTCTCTTTCCATTTCTGCCTCGAATGTGGGTCGTCGCTCTGGTGGGAGCCTGATCGCCTTCCGCACCTGATCGGGGTGGCGGCGGGCGCGTTCGCCGATCGGGACTTCCCGATGCCCGAACAGGCCGTGTGGTCCGAACAGGGGCACGCATGGCTGGACCTTCCGCTCGTTGCCCACCCACGAAATCCGGTAAAGGCAGCGCCAAGCAAATGATCGCCGCCTTGGTTAAAGGCGACGCCCAAGGCTGATACGATCCTCGATCGCATATCCCAGCCCCGCATAGAATTGGACAACCTCCTCGTTCGATGCGCGCACCTGAAGATTTATCTTTTCGCATCCAAGTGCGCGGAGTGATCGCTCAGCTTCGTGGACCAGCGCCGTCCCTACGCCTCCGCGTTCACATCCCTTCCGAACCGCAACCGAATAAAGCCAGCCGCGATGCCCGTCATACCCGGCCATGACCGACCCGATCACCTGGCTGTCTTCTGCCGCCACGAGGAACAGGTCGGGCTGAAACGCGAGCTTGGCTGGTATCGCCGCTTCGGCACGATTCCACGGCGGGTCGCCCGGAAACGCCTCGTCCCAAAGCGATTTTACCCCGTCGAAGTCGGATGCCCGATAGCGGCGGATTTCCATCTTGAGTGTCACCCCGCCCAAACCGCCGCATAAAGCATCGCCATCTCCTCCGCATCGGGTACTCTTGGATTGTTCGCCGGCGAGCCCGACGCCGCCGCCTGCGCGCACATCGTCGGCACCAGCGCGTCCCAGCGCGCCGCGTCGATGCCCCACGCCGCCGGCCCCGGCACCTCAAGCTCGCGGTTCAGCGCCGCCAGTTCATCGAGCAGCCGCGCCACCGCCGCCTGATCGCCCTCGGCCTCGTCGGCGACCCCCATCGCCCGGGCGCAATCCCCATAGCGGTGCAGCGCGGCGGGCGCCGACCAGGCGGTCACCGCGGGCAGCAGCATCGCGTTCGACAGCCCGTGCGGGACATGGAAATGCGCGCCGATCGGCCGGCTCATCCCGTGGACCAGCGCGACCGAGCTGTTCGAAAAGGCAATCCCCGCCTGCGTCGCGCCCAGCATCATCGCCTCGCGCGCCGCCGCATCCATCGGGTCGCTGCACACGCGCCGCAAATTCGGCGCGATCGCCCGCATCGCGAGCAAAGCCATGCCGTCGCTGAACGGGTTCGCGCGCTTCGACACATAAGCCTCGATCGCATGCGTCAGCGAGTCGATCCCGGTATCGGCGGTCAGCCGCACCGGCTTGGTAAAGGTCAGCGCATAATCGACAAGCGCCGCGACCGGCAGGTACGCCAGCCCCGGGCACAGCATCTTCTCGTCGGTCGTCTCGTCGGTGATGATCGTGAAGCGCGTCGCCTCCGACCCCGTGCCCGCGGTCGTCGGGATCGCGATCACCGGCAGCCCCGGCGCGTCCTGCACATGCGGCGCCTTGTAATCGGCCATCGCGCCGCCAAACTCGCCTAGCACCGCAATCGCCTTCGCGCTGTCGAGCGGGCTGCCGCCGCCGAAGCCGACGACGCAGTCATGCTCGCCTTCCAGCAGATACGCGACCCCCGCATCGACCGACGCGACCGTCGGGTCGGGCACCGTATCGGCGAACACCCGCGCCGCGATCCCCGCCGCCGTCAGCCCGTCGGTCAATTCGGCGACGCGCCCGCTGCTCACCAGCCAGCCGTCGGTCACGATCAGCGGCCGCGATAGCCCCAGCGCCGCCAGCACCGCGGGCAACTCCTTCGACGCTCCGCCGCCGATGCGGAAAATGCGGGGCAGGGCGATGCTCGCGATACTCAACTGACCATCTCCTCACGGATCGAACTGCGCGCCATCCAGAACAGCGCCGATGCGAGCGCGCCGAACAGGATGAAGATCATCAGCGACCAGCGCACGCCCTCTGCCGACCCTAGCCCCATCGGTCCCGAGAGGAAATCGCTGACCACGCCGACCCCGAGCGGGCCGAGGCCGAGGCCGAGCAGGTTGATGATGAACAGCAGCACCGCCACCGCCGTTGCGCGCGTTTGCGGCCGCACCAGACCCTGCACCGCGGCAAAGCCCGGCCCGTACCAGAGCGTGTTCAGCACCGGCGGAAAGGCGAACATGATCAGCGCGAACACCGCCGAATCCGCCATCAGCCCCGCGATATAGAAAGGGATGCCGAGCAAGGTCGAAACCGCCGGGATCGCCACATAAGCGCGCAGATCGCGCGCGCCATATTTGTCGGCGAGCTGTCCGCCCATCCACGTCCCCACCGCGCCGGTCAGCCCAAGCACGATGCCGAGCGCGACCCCCAGAAACCCCGTCAGCCCCAGCCCGAAATCGTCGGCGATGACGGTCAGTTCCGCGGCATGGTTGCGAAAGAAGAAAGGCGCGAGGAAGGCCGCGGCGCCATAGCCGATGAACGCCTTGATCGCCGCGGCAAAGGCAATCAGCCAGAAGGTGCGCTTGCCGCGGATCTCGGCCATTGCGGTCTTGAAATCGGGGCGCGATGCCTTCAGCGTGGCAAGATCGGCATTCATCTGCCGCCGCGGTTCCTTCAATGTCGTCCACGCGACGATCGCTATCAGCACGCCCGGAGCGCCCGCGAACAGGAATGCCGTCCGCCATCCCCAAGCATCGGCGATCAGCCCGCCGAGCGCCAGCCCGAGCAGCCCGCCAAGCGGGATGCCAAGCGAATAAAAGGCGAGCGCCGAGGCGCGCTTTTCCTTCGGCGTATAGTCGGTGATCAGCGAGTGCGCGGGCGGCGTACACCCCGCCTCGCCGATCCCGACCCCGATGCGGCACAGCACAAGCTGCACAAAATTCTGCGCAAAGCCGCATGTGACGGTGAAGACGCTCCACAGCCCCGCCGCCACCGCGATGATCCGCGGCCGGTCGCCGGTCTCTGCATAGCGCGCGATCGGAATGCCGAGCACCGTATAGAAAAGCGCAAAGGCGAGGCCGGTCATCACCCCCAGCTGCCAGTCGGCAAGGCGCAGCTCGTTCTTGATCGGCTCGGCCAAAATCGAGACGATCTGCCGGTCGAGGAAGTTCAGGATATAGATGATCAGCAGCACCGTCAGCGCATAGCGGCGGTACGCCTGCGACACGGTCGGAACGGCCGGCGGGACGGGGGCTTCGGTGATCATCTCATCCTCTCACGATCTCATTTTATTCGTCATCCCGGGCTTGACCCGGGACCCGCCTTGTCTTGCGGAGAAGGAAGGCAGGCCCCGGATCAAGTCCGGGGTGACGGCTGAACGAAGCCAATTGACACCCTCCCCCGGCACGATATGACAGCGTTGTCTGAAAAGGAAGCGTCATGCCCGAATTGCTCGTTCTTCAATCGGTCTGGGGCCTCGACAAATGCCCCGGCTTCGACATCGAAAACCGCCTCGACGAAGCGCTCGGTGAAGTCGTCGCGGCGGGCTTTGACGGCGTCGGCGTCAATCTCGCGCGCACCGCGCGCACCGATGGCGTCGCGCGCGCCATGAACCCGCTCGGCCTCGCATGGGAAGGGCAGGCGCTCGTCGCCGACGCCGACCAGCTTCGCCACTGGATCGGCGAGGCGCACCGCCTCGGCGCGCACCATCTCAATGTCCAGATCGCCGGCCCGACCGCCGACTTTCGCGCCGCGCTCGGCCTGATCGACAGCCTCGCCGCCGCGGCAAAGGATGCGCCGCTCCCCGTCTGGTTCGAAACCCACCGCGGCCGCCTCACCAACGACCTGCTCTTCACGCTGCAATTGCTCGAGGAACGCCCCGGCCTGCCGCTCACCGCCGACCTGTCGCACTATCCGGTCGCTGGCGAGATGGAGCTGCCGCTTCGCGAAGACCAGCTCGCAGCGATCGAGACGATCCTGCAGGGGAGCCAAAATTTCCACGGCCGCGTCTCGACGACGCATCA
Source organism: Sphingopyxis sp. (assembly GCF_050725655.1). Lineage (GTDB taxonomy): Bacteria > Pseudomonadota > Alphaproteobacteria > Sphingomonadales > Sphingomonadaceae > Sphingopyxis. The sequence continues at coordinate 8,015 of NZ_JBOHHT010000092.1, forward strand.
GGTGCAGGTCGCGCTCGATGCGCCGCAGCACGCGGGCTGGCTCGACCAGCATATCGCCTGGTGGCGCCGCGGCTTCGAACTCTGGCTCGAACAGGCGCGGGGCGACGACGCGCTGACCTTCATGTGCGAACTTGGGCCGCCGCCCTACGCGATCACTGCGCCCGACGGCAGCGAGCTGACGAACCGCTGGGACGAGGCGCAGCGGATGCGCGATATCGTGCGCGGATTGTGGAGGGAAGTGGCCAGCACTTAAAAGCCCCTCCCCTTCAGGGGAGGGGTTGGGGTGGGGGGCATCGGCCTCGCACAAGGTTTCGAGCCCCCACCCCCGACCCCTCCCCTGAAGGGGAGGGGCTTGATTTGGTCGTTGCCGCCCCGTCACACCGCCACCGCGGCCTGCCAGCGCGCAAACGCCGCATCGGCCTCATCGCGGCTCACCTCTGGCAAAAACTCGGCATCATAGCGCGCCAGCCGCTTCAGATCGGTCTCGCCGAACAGCCCCACCCCCATCCCCGCCGCCAGCGCCGCGCCATAGGCGCTCGCCTCGCGCACCGCGTGGCGCCGCACCGGCCGCTGCAACGCATCGGCCTGCAACTGCAGCAACGTGTCGCTCGCCGACAGCCCGCCCGCGACCGGCAGCGCCTCGGGGACCGGCAGCGCCGCCGCAATCACCTCGGCGATCTCGCGGAACCGAAACGCGATCCCCTGCAGCGCCCCGCGCGCGACCTGTCCCGGCCCATCCGCAAAGCTCAGCCCCGCGATCAGCCCGCGCGCGTCGAATAGCCCGTGCGGCGCCCCCATGCCCGCGAGCGACGGCCGCACCACGACCTTCCCGGCGTCGGCCACCGAAGCCGCCGCCGCTTCCATCGCCGCGGGCGAGGCGAACAGGCCCAGCCCGCCGCAAAGCCATTCGACCAGTGATCCGGTGGTAATCACCATCCCCTCGACGCAAAAGCGCGGCTTGTCGCCCGCAAAGGCCAGCGCCTCGGCGGGCATGCTGTTATGGATCGTCTCGGGGACATCGCCCGTTCCCGCCATCAGCACCCCCGACGTGCCGTAGGTCGCTTTCCAGTCGCCGCGTCCCAGCGCGCCATGTGCGACCATCGCCGCCGCCTGATCGGCAATCAATGCGGTGATCGGCACCTGCGCGCCGAGTATTGCGGGATTGCTCTCCGCGATCGCGCCCCAGCTTTCGACCTGCGCTGGAAACAGGTTTGCGGGCAGGCGCTGGTGCGCGAGCAACGCCGCATCCCATCCGCTCCCGTTCGCATAATCATAATAGCCGGTCAGCCACGCGGCCGACGCATCGGTGACATGCGCGCCGCTGAGCTTGAAGGTCAGCCAGCTATCGAGCGTGCCCCACTGTAAATCCCGGGGATCGCGCCCCGACAGCGCAATCGCCGCGGGCAGCTTCGCCGACGGCACTTGCGGCCATCCGGTGAACCCCGCCGCACGCAATGCCTTATATTCGTCCATCCCGCGCAGGTCGCTCCACACGAGCATCGGCGCGACCGGCTCGCCGGTCGCGCGGTCCCACAGCACGACGCTCGCACGCTGCGTCGTCACCCCGATCGCGGCGACATCGGATATGCTGCGCCCCGCCGCGACCAGCGCGCCGTCGATCACCGCGCGGCAAATGTCCCAAACCGCGCCCGCATCCTGCTCGACGAAGCCCGGGGCAGGGAAGTGGCTCGCGATCGGCCTTTTGTCGACACCCAGCACCGCACCCGCCGGATCGACCAGCATGGCGCGGGCACCCGTCGTGCCCGCGTCGAGCGCGAGGAGGAGCTCGCCGTGCGTGCTCAACTAAAGCCCCTCCTCTTCAGGGGAGGGGTTGGGGGTGGGGGCCATCGGCCTTGCGCAAGGTT
>NZ_JBOHHT010000093.1:0-3381 GCF_050725655.1 Sphingopyxis sp.
GCGGCGCTGGGCCTCCCTTTTCCTGATCGTGGCGGCGATGCCCGTGGCGGCGCTTGCCGCCAGCCCCACCGCGCTCGGCATTTTCGACGGCTGGGGCGCGTTTCGCGATCCCGGGCCCCCGCGCTGCTACGCCCTCGCCGCGCCCTCGGCGACGATCGGCACGCCGAAGGTCAAAGCCTATGCGAGCGTCGGTTATTGGCCGAAGTCGCGCATCCGCGGGCAATTCTATGTCCGCCTGTCGAAAGAGCGCGCGCCCGGGCGCGAGCTGCGCCTGACGATCGGCGGCCGCCGCTTCATCCTGACCGGCAACGGCGCGCACGGCTGGGCCAGCGACCCGCGAATGGACGCCGCGATCGTCGCCGCGATGCGATCGGCGCCGAGCATGAGCGCCGAAAGCGGCACCGCGACCGGCGGCGCGATCGCCGACACCTACCGGCTGCGCGGCGCTGCGACCGCGATCGATGCGGCGGCGCTGGGGTGTGCGAAGCTGCGGTGAAGCGCTTTGGAGAAGTGGCGGAATTCTGCGCAACTTTACACGCGATTCACGTTTTGCCTTCCCGTTCGTCGTCCCGGACTTGATCCGGGATCCATAAGACGCACCGGCAGAAGCTGGGCCCCGGATCAAGTCCGGGGTGACGAAAGAAGGAAAGGCGGCGCGTCTTTGAAACGGCGGAAAACTGCGTAACTTTATTCGGAAATGACCGTGCAAGGCGTTGACGAGATCCGCCCACCCGCTGCGCCCCGGCGAAAGCCAGGGTCCAGACGTCCCGCGCTTGCTTGCGATAGCTGGGCCCCGGCTTTCGCCGGGGAGCACAGATATGGGGATTGGAGAAAAAGCTGCGTCGCGCGTCATCGCCGGGCAGGCTAGATCGGCGCAATATTGTAGGACAGCGTTTTCGGAACGGACGGATATGATGAAGACAATCGGCCTGATCGGCGGCTTGAGCTGGAAAAGCTCGGCGCAATATTACCGGCTGCTCAACGAAGGCGTGCGGGCGCGGCTCGGCGGGCTACATTCGGCGCGCATCCTGTTGCTGTCGCTCGATTTCGCGCCCATCGCCGAATTGCAGGCGAGCGGCGACTGGGACGTGCTCGACGGGCAGATGGCGGACGCCGCGCGATCCTTGACGGCGGGGGGAGCCGAACTGCTCTTGATCTGTGCGAATACGATGCACCTGTGCGCCGAGGCGGTCGAGGCGGCGACCCGGGTGCCGCTTCTCCACATCGCCGACCCCGCCATCGCGGCCGTCCAGGCGGCAGGCTTTTCGCGCGTCGGGCTGCTCGGCACCGCCTTCACGATGGAAAAGCCCTTCTATACGGCGCGGATGGCGGAGGCGGGAATCGAGGCGATGATCCCCGGCGACGCCGATCGCGCGATCGTCCACCGCATCATTTACGACGAACTGGTCCAGGGCGTGGTTCGCGACGCATCGCGCGCCGAATATCGGCGGATCATCGCCTCGCTGATCGCCGACGGCGCCGAGGCGATCGTCCTCGGCTGCACCGAAATCATGCTGCTGATCGGCGAAGCGGATAGCGCGGTGCCGCTGTTCGACACGCTGGCGCTGCACGTCGATGCCGCGGTCGAGCGCGCGCTCGCCTGATGCCGCGATAAGAGATAAGAAATGTCGGAATTTCGCCTAACTTAACACTGGAATCGCATCGGGGAGCGTCGAGACGCGCGCCTAAAGACAAAAAGGACGTCAATACGCAGCGCGAAATTGAATCCTTTGTGTCCTTAACCTGCGAGCGACGCGATAGCGATATGAGCGGGTGGATGAGGGCGGTTGCGGGGTCCATCCACCAGCTTGGACCACAGTCATCCTTTTTTAGGACGGCAGCTTTTTTTGCGGTTGTTGTCCGATCCAATATTTTGAGCAAAGCCCCCGCCGGGGGAGGGGCCACAATGGAGAATGAGAAGCTACTGCTAACGCCGAGAGAAAGAGCCGCCCTTGAGCGGACGGGCGCGATAATTATTGGAGCGCCCACAGTCGATGACGCTTTATATGACGAACTATCACTGGCCGAACAATATGACCTTGACGATGCTGAGAGCCCGAACCCGTTCATAAGGTCATCAAAGCGCGTTCGCAACGCTCCAACCCTTTGGCGGCTCAATGGATTTGGTGTCGGCTTATACGGGTGGCTCAGCGACCCTGATATTCCGCAAGGAATGATAAAGCTCTATTTTTTCTCGGCGTTATGGATACCCATCCTGCCTCTATGCGCTTTTTCGGTCGATAGAGCGGGAGATGGGTTTCTCTTTTACCGCAAGATCGGTTTGATCGGGCTAGCCAAAACGTTTCGGTGGAGAGTCTTCGGTCTGTACGCGACCGCGATATTTGAAGGCGCCGCATGGATGGTGCTGTTTGTCGGACTTATCCTTGCCGTGTTCGGAGCACTGCATTGGCTTAGAGACCGCCTATAGGATTGGTCTGTCCAAAGGGCGTGCTATCCCCGCGCCAGCTTACCCAATTCCCTAGCAAGAAAATCGAGGACCAGCCGCACGCGGGGAACGTGGCGTAGCCGTTCGTGGGTCAAGAGCCACAGACCCGTGGTGTCTTCGGTCTTCGGCGGAATGCAGCGGATCAGGTCGGGTTCGCGCTCGGCGATGAAGCCGGGCAGGATGGTGAGCCCCATGCCCGAGCGCACGCCCGCGAGCAGGCCCGACCCCGAATCATATTGCATCACCACCGAATCCTCGAGCCGATATTGCCGCAGCCACGCCAGATAGGGCTCCCAGACCGCGCCGCCGCCGCCGATGAAGGGGTGGGTGGCAAGCTCCTCGCGGCTGTGCGGGATGCCGTGAAGATCGGCGTAGGACCGGCTGCAATAGACGGTCCAGGGATTGTCGGCGATGCGCCGCCCGACAAGGCCCGCGCCGGCGGGCTGCTTGCTGCTGCGGATCGCGATGTCCGCGGCGCCGGCGGCAAGGTCGCGCGGTTCGTCCGTCGTATCGAGATGGATGTGGATGCCGGGATGCGCGGCGCGCAGGTCGCGCAGGATCGGCGGCAGGATGGTCACCGCGAAGATTTCCATCGTCGTCAGACTGACCGTGCCGCCCGCGTCGCGCGAGCGGGCGCCTGCTGCTTCGCCGAAACGGTCGGCGGCATCGCGCACGGCGACGGCGCTCGCCATCATCGCCTCGCCGACCGGGGTCAGCGCATAACCCGCCTGCCGCCGTTCGAAGAGGATGACGCCCGTTGCCTCCTCAAGCGCGGCGATGCGCCGGGCGACGGTCGTCTGACTGACGCGCAGCGCCTGCGCAGCCGATAGCGTACTGCCGGTCTCCGCTACCGCGAGAAAGGCTTTGAGGTCGTTCCAGTCATACATGATGTCTTGTGCGTCATAATGGGCTTAGCGGCATTCTGCAATTTTGCA
>NZ_JBOHHT010000094.1:0-7826 GCF_050725655.1 Sphingopyxis sp.
CGCGCATTCGGCGCTCGCCTATATCGGACTTGGGGCAGGGCACGCGTTTGTCCATCAGGCTATCGCCGACCCGGCGATCCGGCCAGTGATCGAGCGGCTGATGCGCGAGGAAGCCGTCCCGACGATCCACGCCGCACCTGGGCAGGACCTCACTGCCTATGCCGCGGCCCTGCTCGACCGTTTCGCCAACCCCGCGCTGAACCACCGGCTGATCCAGATCGCGACGGATGGTAGCCAGAAAATCCCGCAACGCTGGCTCGAAACGCTCGCTTGGCATCAGGCGCGCGGGCAGCGCTGTCCCTCGCTCGAAGCGGCGATCGCCGCATGGATCGCCTTCCTGCGTAGCGACCATCCGATCGACGACCCGCTCGCCGACAAGCTGCGCGAGGCTGCGGCCGGTACGGACGCGATGGAACGCCTGTTCGGCGATGGCGGCCTGATCGGCTCCGACTGGCGTCCGACCTAGGCCGGAACCAGCAACCCCCGGCTCTCGCGCACTTCGGCGTCGAGCCAGTCGATAAAGGCGCGGATGCGCGGCTGCGGCGCGACGTCGCGGTGGAGCGCGAGCCAGAAGGCGCGCGCCACCGTCTGCTCGGGCCGCACGCGCACCAGTCCGGGATCGCCCGCCGCGAGGAAGCAGGGGAGCACGCCGACCCCCGCGCCGCCCGCGATCATCCGCCGCTGCGCAAGGATCGACGAGGAGCGGACGGTCGCGCGCAGCCCCGGCTCGATCTCGCCCAGATAATCGAGTTCGGGGGCGTAGAGGATGTCGGGCATATAACCGATCACCGGAATCCCCGTGCGCGACAGCGGCGCGGCCGCGACCGCCTCCTGCCAGTCGGGCCGGCCGGCGGGCGCATAAATGCCAAGGCTGTAATCCGACAGCTTGCGCGTGATCAGCGGGCCCTTGCGCGGCCGCGCCAGCAGCACCGCCATATCGGCCTCGCGCCGCGATGGGTTGAGGAAGCCCGACGAGGCGACAAGGTCGATCTCAAGCTCGGGATGCGCCGCGACGAAGGTCGCAAGGCGCGGCGCGATAAAGCTGTTGCCGAACCCTTCGGACACGCTCACCCGCAACTGCCCCGACAGTGCCGACCCGCCGCCGGGGGCCATATGGATGCGCGCCGCCGCCGCCGCCATCGCTTCGGCGTGCGGGACGAGCGCCCGGCCGGCCGCGGTCAGAACGAAACCCGTTGGCGCGCGTTCGAAGAGTGTCTGGCCAAGCGCAGCTTCCAAGGCGCTTACGCGTCGGCTCACCGTCGTCGCATCGACCGCCAACGCCGCGCTGGCGCGCGCGAGGGTGCCGTGACGCGCGACGAACAGGAAATATTGCAGCCTATCCCAATCCATGACCTGCAAATATGCAGTATCGCCCTGCAAGTCTATCCCTTGCAATCGCACCGTAACTGGTCTGTGGCAGCCGCAAGATTTTACGGGAGACTCGGACATGCGACAGATCGACCATCACATCGTCGGCGGTGCCGGCGGCAGCGCCCGCCAAGGCGACGTCTTCGACCCCAACAGCGGCGGCGTCCAGGCGCAGGTCGCGCTCGGCGACGCGGCGTTGCTCGACCGCGCGGTCGCCGCGGCGAAGAAGGCGCAGCCCGCCTGGGCCGCGACGAACCCGCAGCGACGCGCGCGCGTGATGTTCGAGTTCAAGCGCCTCGTCGAAGCGAATATGGACAGCCTCGCGCACATGCTGTCGAGCGAACATGGCAAGGTGATCGCCGATTCGAAGGGCGACATCCAGCGCGGGCTCGAAGTCATCGAATTCTGCTGCGGCATCCCGCATGTGCTCAAGGGCGAATATACCCAAGGCGCCGGGCCCGGCATCGACGTTTATTCGATGCGCCAGCCGATCGGCATCGGGGCGGGCATCACGCCGTTCAACTTCCCCGCGATGATCCCGCTGTGGATGAGCGGCGTCGCGATCGCCACCGGCAACGCCTTCATCATCAAGCCGAGCGAGCGCGATCCGTCGGTCCCCGTGCGCTTCGCCGAGCTGTTCCTCGAAGCGGGCCTGCCCGAAGGCATCTGCCAGGTCGTTCACGGCGACAAGGAAATGGTCGATGCGATCCTCGACCATCCCGATATCGGCGCGGTCAGCTTCGTCGGCTCGTCGGATATCGCGCATTATGTCTACAATCGCGGCGTCGCCAACGGCAAGCGCGTTCAAGCGATGGGCGGCGCGAAGAACCATGGCATCGTCATGCCCGACGCCGATCTCGACCAGGTCGTCAATGATCTGACCGGCGCGGCCTTCGGCTCGGCGGGCGAGCGCTGCATGGCGCTGCCGGTCGTCGTCCCCGTCGGCGAAGACACCGCGAATCGCCTGCGCGAGAAACTGATCCCCGCGATCGCGGCGCTGCGCGTCGGCGTGTCGACCGATGCCGAGGCGCATTACGGCCCCGTCGTGACGCAGGCGCACAAGGAAAAGGTCGAAGGCTGGATCCAGAAATGCGCCGACGAAGGCGCCGAGCTCGTCGTCGATGGCCGCGGCTTCAGCCTGCAGGGGCATGAGAAGGGCTTCTTCATCGGCCCGACTTTGTTCGACCATGTCACCACCGACATGGAATCGTACAAGGAAGAAATCTTCGGCCCCGTGCTGCAGATCGTCCGCGCCCCCGATTTCGAAACCGCGCTCGAACTGCCGTCGAAGCACCAGTACGGCAATGGCGTCGCGATCTTCACGCGCAACGGCCACGCCGCGCGCGAATTCGCGGCGCGCGTCAATGTCGGCATGGTCGGCATCAACGTGCCGATCCCGGTGCCCGTCGCCTATCACAGCTTCGGCGGCTGGAAACGCTCGGCATTCGGCGACACCAACCAGCACGGCATGGAAGGCGTGAAATTCTGGACCAAGGTCAAGACGATCACCCAGCGCTGGCCCGACGGTTCGTCCGAAGGGGGTAACGCCTTCGTCATCCCGACGATGGGCTGACCCGGATGGAGATGATCCCCCATAATCCGACCGAGGGCGTATACGCGACCGGCGGCGATTGGGTGCATGCGATGGAGGTTCGCGGGGCGGGGCGGCTGCTGTTCGTGAGCGGCACGATGGGTTTGAGACCTGATTTCTCCGCGCCCGCCACGCTGGAGGAACAGCTTGATTGCGTGTGGAACAATCTCCGCGCGATCCTGGCCAGCGCCGATATGAGCACTGCCAATATCGTCCGGCTGACCAGCTATTTGCGCGATGCAAGCTATGCGGAGGCTAATGCCGCCGCCCGGCTCAAGGCGCTCGGTACACGGCGCATCCCGACCACCGCGATCGTCGCCCAGACGCTCGAAAGCGATTGGCTGGTCGAGATCGAGATCGTGGCGGCCGCCGAATGAGGCTCTGGCTCGCGATCCTCCTCCTGCTCGGCGCGATGCCCGCGCATGCGCAGAAGCGGATCGCGCTCAGCTTCGACGACGCCCCACGCGCTCGCGGCGCTTTCTTCACGCCCGATGAGCGGACGAAGCACATCATCGCCGAGCTGGAAAAGGCCAAGGCCCCGCAGGCGGTCTTCTTCGTCAACCCCAGCGCGATCGGGCACGGCGATGGCGTCGGCGGCGAAGAGCGTATCGCCGCCTATGTCGGCGCGGGCCATGTCATCGCCAACCACAGCAACAGCCATCCGCATCTGAGCGCGATGACCGCCGACGCCTATCTCGCCGACATCGACGCGGCCGAGGTCTGGCTCAAGGGCCGCCCCGGCTATCGCCCCTGGTTCCGCTTTCCCTTCCTCGACGAGGGCGGAAAGGACAAGGCGAAGCGCGACGCCTTGCGCGCCGGGCTCGCCGCACGCGGCCTCCGCAACGGCTATGTCACCGCCGAATCGTCCGACTGGCACCTCGAAAGCCTGACCCGCGAGGCGGTGCAGGCGGGGAAGGCGATCGACGGCAAGGCGCTCGGCGACCTCTATGTGACATGGCATGTCGAGGCAGCCGGTTTCGCCGGCGCGATGATGCAGAAGACGACCGGCCGCCAGCCGGTGCAGATGCTGTTGCTCCACGAAACCGACTTGGCCGCGCTCTATATCGGCGGCCTCGTTCGTGCATTGCGCAAGGCCGGCTGGACCGTCGTCAGCGCCGACACCGCTTATGCCGACCCGATCGGCAAGGAAATGCCCGACACCACCGTCGCGAACGGCACACTCACCGAAGCGCTGGCTTGGGCTGCCGGCATCCCCGCGCCGCGCTGGTATCGCTACAACCAGACCGATCTCGCGACCGCGGTGTTTCGCGCGAAGGTGCTCGGCCAAGGGGATGGCGAATGAAACCTGCGCGCCGCACTGGGCATTCTCATTTCGAAGGAGATTGTCGATGACCCGCCTGATGCTTCCCGCCAGTTTGCTGCTGCTCGCCGCGTGCAGCGGCGGCGAGGACAAGTCCCAGCCCGAAGACAGCGCGGCGATCTCGCCGCTGCAAAAGGCCGCGCGCCCCGCGCCCGGCGAAACGCCCGAGGCGAAGGTCGATGCGGACATGCCCGATGCGACCGAAGAAACGGCCGCGAAGCCCGAACCCGCAACCGCGTCTGACGGCAAGACGATCCCGCCCGCGATCCGCGGCCGCTGGGCGCTCAAGGTCGCCGATTGCAAGGCGAAGAAGGGTAGCGACCTCACCGCGCTGACGATCGATGGGACGAACCTGCGCTTCTACGAATCGCACGGCGAGCTGGCGCGCGTTCGCGAGAGTGGCGCCGGTCGCATCGTCGCAGATTATAAATTCAGCGGCGAGGGCGTCGAATGGGATCGCCGGATGCAGCTCGACCTCGCCGATGGCGGCAAAGTGCTGATCCGCCGCGACGAGGGCGAGGGTGCCGCCGCGGGTCCGATGCGCTATACGCGCTGCACTTGAAGGATAGGAAAGGGAGACGAAAGATGGATATTCGCCTTTTAGCAATTGCAGCCGTTCTGCCGCTCGCCGCTTGTACGCAAGAGCGGCCGCCCGTCGAATCGACCCCCACGCCGCCTACCGAAGCCGTGTGCAACGCCGATAGCGTGCAGTCGCTCGTCGGCCAGACCGCGACCGGCGAGGTCGGCGGCCAGCTGCTCAAGGGCAGCGGCGCGACGACGCTGCGCTGGGTGCCGCCGCGCACCGCGGTCACCATGGACTTCCGCCCCGACCGGCTGACCGTCTCTTATGACGATGCGATGAAGATCGAGCGGATCAGCTGTGGTTGACTCCGGTCGCCGCAACCATAGCTCGGCATCCCCGTTCGAACCGATCTATGGCTATAGCCGGGCGGTTCGGGTGGGCGACCGGATCGACGTCGCGGGCTGCGCGCCGATCGAGGCCGACGGGTCTTCGACCGTCGGCGACGCGGGCGTCCAAGCGGCGCGCTGCCTGACGATCATTTTGGACGCGCTCGCGGCGCTCGGCGGCAGCCCCGCCGATGTGGTGCGCACGCGCATGTACATCACCGATGCCGCCGACGCCGATCTTGTCGGCCGCGCGCACGGCACGGTGTTCGGGGATATTCGCCCGGCATCGACGATGCTTGTCATACCCGCACTGATCCGCCCCGAGTGGAAAGTCGAAATCGAAGCCGAAGCCATCATCGAGACACAGACATGACCGATCAATTCCAGCTTACCGACGACCAGCTTGCGATCCAGGACATGGCGCGCAAATTCACCGCCGATGCGATCACGCCGCACGCGGCCGAATGGGACGAGAAGCAGCATTTTCCGCGCGACGTGATCAAGCAGGCTGCCGAACTCGGCTTCGCCGCGATTTACGTGAGCGAGGAAGCGGGCGGCATCGGGCTTGGCCGATTGGAAGCCGCGCTGATCATGGAGGCGATGTCCTATGGTTGCCCCGCGACAAGCGCCTTCATCTCGATCCACAATATGTCGAGCTGGATGATCGACACCTTCGGCAATGCCGAGGTGAAGGCGAAATTCTTGCCCGACCTTGTCACGATGGACACGATCGCGAGCTATTGCCTGACCGAGCCCGGTTCGGGGTCTGACGCCGCGGCGCTCAAGACCACAGCAAAACTCGAGGGCGACCATTATGTCGTCAACGGCACCAAGCAATTCATTTCGGGCGCCGGGGTCAACGACATCTATGTGACGATGGTCCGCACCGGCGCGCCGGGGCCGAAGGGCATTTCCTGCCTCGTCATCGAAAAGGACATGCCGGGCGTCAGCTTCGGCGCCAAGGAGCGCAAGCTCGGCTGGAACGCCTCGCCGACCGCGCAGGTGATCTTCGACAACGTGCATGTACCGGTCGAAAATCGCGTCGGCGCCGAGGGTGACGGTTTCCGCTTTGCGATGGCGGGACTCGACGGCGGGCGGCTCAACATCGGCGCCTGCTCGCTCGGCGGCGCGCAACGCTGTCTCGACGAGGCGGTCGCTTACACCAAGGATCGCCAGCAGTTCGGGTCGCCGATCGCCGATTTCCAGAACACCCAGTTCATGCTCGCCGACATGGCGACCGACCTCGAAGCCGCGCGGGCGCTGCTCTATATGGCGGCGGCGAAGGTCACCGCGAACGCGCCCGACAAGTCGCGCTTCTCGGCTATGGCCAAGCGGCTCGCGACCGACAACGGCAGCAAGATCGTCGACGACGCGCTGCAATTGTTCGGCGGCTATGGCTATCTGAAAGACTATCCGATCGAACGTTTCTGGCGCGACCTGCGCGTCCATTCGATCCTCGAAGGCACCAACCAGGTGATGCGGATGATCGTCGGAAGGGACCTGCTGCGCCAATGACCGAGGATGTCCTGATCAGTATTGACGGCCGCGCCGGCCGGCTGTCGCTCAACCGCCCCAAGGCGATCCACGCGCTCAATCTCGCGATGTGCGACGCGATGATCGATGCGCTCATCACATGGCGCGAGGACGATGCGGTCGAAGCCGTCATCATCGACCATAGCGAAGGCCGTGGTTTCTGCGCCGGCGGCGACATCCGCATGCTGGCGGAAAGCGGAGTGAAGGACGGGAAAGAGGCGCGTGCCTTCTTTCACACCGAATATCGCCTCAACCATTTGCTCTTCACCTATGCGAAGCCCGTCGTTGCCTTCATGGACGGGATCACGATGGGCGGCGGGGTCGGCATTTCGCAGCCGGCGAAATATCGCGTCGCGACCGAACATACACGCTTCGCGATGCCCGAAACGGGGATCGGCCTGTTCCCCGACGTCGGCGGCGGCTGGTATTTGCCGCGATTGGAAGGCCGCGTTGGCGCCTTTCTTGCGCTCACCGGCGCGCGGCTCGACGGCGCCGAATGTCTCGCGCTCGGCCTCGCAACCCATTATCTGCCATCCGAAAAGCTCCCCGAGACGAAGGAGCGCATCGCTGCGCACCCCGACCGCATCGGCGGCATTTTGGGTGAGCTGTCGGTCACCGCGCCGCCCGCGCCGGTTACTCAGCATATCGACAAGATCAACCGGCTGTTCGCGAGCGATGTCTATGAGGATATCATCGCCGCGCTCGACGCCGACGGCGGCGAGTGGACCGAAAAGGAACTGGGAGCACTGCGCACCAAATCGCCGCAGACGTGCAAGGTCGCGCTGCGCCAGCTCAAGGAAGGCGGCGAGATGCACGACTTTGCGGCGCAGATGACGCAGGAATATGCGATCGGCAGCCGCGTCGTCCAGATGCACGATTTCCTCGAGGGCGTCCGCGCGCTGATTATCGACAAGGATAACAGTCCAAAATGGGATCCGCCGACCCCCGAAGCCGTCACCGACGACTGGATCGACGCGATCTTTGCGCCGCTGCCTGAAAGTGAAGCATGGACCCCGCTTACCTAACCTCGTCACCCCGGACTTGATCGGTGACTGTCCCTTTCGAACATGTAGCTGTTCCCCGGCGAAGGCCGGGGTCCAGAGC
>NZ_JBOHHT010000095.1:0-43225 GCF_050725655.1 Sphingopyxis sp.
CCATAGCTCTGCGCAAGCCCCTTGGCATCGTTACGCACCACCCGCGCACCCATCGCGGCAAAGGTATCGCGTTCGAGTTCGGCCGCGCACCCGGTGACCACGACCTCGGCGCCCGGCCGTTCGCGCAGCGCGCGCCGTACTGCCTGCCGCGCCTGCCGCACCGCTTCGTCGGTCACCGCGCAGCTGTTGAAGATGATCGTATCGCGCGCACCCGCGGCGCGCGCGGCCGCACGAACCCCTTCGCCCTCGGCGATGTTCAGCCGGCAACCGAAATTGACGACCTCGACCGGGTCGGCGAGGGGAGCGCTCATCCGAACTGCGCCCAGTCGGTCTCGCCCTCATAGACGCGCGTCGCGGCGCCGCTCATCACGATCGGCTCGCCCGGTGCCCAACGGATCACCAGGTCGCCGCCGGGCAGCGATACCGTCACCGGCGATTGCACGAGGCCAGCGCGGATCGCAGCAACCGCGGTCGCGCAGGCGCCCGTGCCGCACGCCTGCGTGAGGCCCACGCCGCGTTCCCATACGCGCAGTTGCAGCTGGTTCTCGCCGTCGAGGCTCGCGACATTGACGTTGACGCGCTCGGGGAACAGCGGGTCGGTTTCGATCCGCGGTCCCAGCTCGTCGAGCGCGACGGCATCGGCCTCGGGCACGAAAAAGACGATATGCGGATTGCCGACATTGACCCCGGCGCCGTGCTCCAGCTCGTCCCACGCGACGGGCATGTCGCGCGTGTCCATCGGCATCGCGAGCGGGATATGCTCCCAGTCGAATTCGGGCTCGCCCAGCGTCACTTCGGCGCCGCCATCGGCGGGGGTGACGCGCAGCATGCCGCCCAGCGTTTCGATGACCGCGGGCTGGCCGATCAGCGTCGCGACACAGCGCGTCGCATTGCCGCACGCCTCGACCTCGCCGCCGTCGGCGTTAAAGATGCGCATCTTCACGTCGGCGCTTGTGGATGGCTCGAGCAGGATCAGCTGGTCGCACCCGATGCCGTGACGCCGGTCGGCGATCGCATGCGCGCGCGCCGGCGTCATCTCGACGCCATGCTCGCGCGCGTCGATCACGACAAAGTCGTTGCCGAGGCCGTGCATCTTGGTGAAGCGGTCTGCCATAGTCCGCGCATGTAAGGGCGCACGGGCGCGAAGTCTAGCGATGCGGCGGGATCAGGCCGTCTTGCGCAGCGGTGCGTCTTCGCTGGCATCGGGGCCGGCGGGCGGCACCATCGGCGCGCGTAGCAGGCCGCGCTCGGCGAGCAGCCGTTCGGTATCGGCCGCCGACGAGGCGCGGCCGAAATACCAGCCCTGCCCCTTGGAACAGCCGAGGCGGGTCAGTTCGATCGCGGTCGCCTCGTCCTCGACCCCTTCAGCGGTGATCGGCATCGCCAGGCTTTCGCCCAGCCGCACGATCGCGACGACGATCGCCTGCGCGTCGGGGCTGCCGCGCATCGCGGCGACAAAGCTGCGGTCGATCTTTATGCGGTCGAACGGCAGCGCGCGCAGGTGCGACAGCGAGCTGTAGCCGGTGCCGAAATCGTCGAGGCTGAGCGAGACGCCCTGATTCTTGAGGCTGGTGACGATCGATCGTACCAGCGGCAGATTCTCGAACAGCGAGCTTTCGGTAATCTCGACCTCGAGCTGCGCGGCGGGAAAACCGACCTCGACGAGCAGCTTGGTCAGCTTCTGGCTGAACCACGGATCCTTCAATTGCTGCGGCGAGATATTGACCGCTAGCATGATCGACGGATCCCAGCGCTTGGCGATTTCCATCGCTTCGCGGATCACCTGCAGCGACAATTCGCCGATCAGGCCGCTTTCCTCGGCGACCGGGATGAAGCGTTCGGGCGGGATCATGCCATATTCGGGCGACTCCCAGCGCATCAGCATTTCAAAGCCGATCAGGCGCCCGCTGGCGATGTCGACCTGCGGTTCGAAATGCGGGACGAATTCGCCGCGCGGCATGCCGTCGCGAATGCCGGTTTCGATCTGGTTGCGGACCTGCACCGCCATCTCCATTCCGGCCTCGAACCAGCAGAAGCGGTTCCGGCCCTCGTCCTTGCAATTGTACATCGCGATGTCGGCCTGACGGACCATCGTTTCCATCGTTACGCTGGCGTCGCTGGCGAGCGATATGCCGAGCGACGCGCCGACCCGGATCTGCTGCGCGTCGTGCGTGACCGAATTGTCCAGCGCCATGACGAGTTCGGCGGCCAGCGCGTCGATGTCGGCCCGCGTCGCGGGCTCGAACACCAGCATCGCGACGAACTCGTCGCCGCCGAGCCGCGCCTTGGTGGCATTGGGCGGCAGCACGGCCGAGATCCGCTCGGCGGCGACCTGCAGCACGCGGTCGCCCGCGGCATGGCCGTGGATGTCGTTGACGGTCTTGAAATGGTCGAGGTCGAGCAGGAACAGCGCGACCTGGCGCTTCTCGGCGATCGCGCTTGCAATTTGCCGCTGCCCGGTCGCGAGCAGGGCCCGGCGATTGAGGAATCCGGTCAGCGGGTCGGTATCGGCAAGGTAGCGCGCGCGTTGCTCGGCCTCGGTACGCTCAAGGATTTCGCGGTTGAGATCCTTGTAGCGGCGCCAGCCGAAGAGGATCAGCGCGACATTGAGGATGACCGCAGTCGCCAGCGCGCGATCGGGGCCGCCGCCGATGCCGATCAGCGCGCGGACGGCCGCCTGCATCACATTGCTGCCCGTCCCCACGAACAGCAGGATCGCGGCGACAACGATGCCGCCCGCTATGATGTCGCGTTTGGCGCCCTCGCTGCGGTCGAATGGCTTCGGCGTCGATGTCATATGAATTTTTCCCACCCTGGCTGGCTTAATGGGGGCAAAGCGGTGAAATTTGGGTTAAGCGCGCCGCCGCCGCGCCGTTCGCGCGCGCAGGACGGCCGCCGCTTGCTTTCGGCGCCGCTTTTGCGTAAAGGCGGCCGCGTCCGCGCGCATCTTGCGTTCGGGCATATCGACATCCGCGACGGAAACACTGTCCACGGATACCGCTGGTTGGCGAGGTTTCGCTCACCGGCGTGTTTTGCGTTGCGGGCGTCATAAACAAGGATTTTGGACTGTGTTCGATAGTCTGAGCAGCCGCCTGGGCGATGTTTTCGGGAAGCTCCGCGGCCGCGGTGCGCTGACCGAAGACGACGTGCGCGCCGCGATGCGCGAAGTGCGAATCGCCCTGCTCGAAGCCGACGTCGCGCTGCCCGTCGTGCGCACCTTCGTCGACCAGGTCACCGAACTCGCGATCGGCCAGAATGTCCTGCGCTCGGTCACGCCGGGGCAGCAGGTCGTCAAGATCGTCAGCGACGCGCTGACCGAAATGCTCGGCTCCGAAACCGCCGAGCTCGAGCTCGCCGTCACCCCGCCCGCGGTCATCATGATGGTCGGCCTGCAGGGCTCGGGCAAGACGACGACGACCGCGAAGATCGCGAAGCGGCTCAAGGAAAAAGAGCGCAAGAAGGTGCTGATGGCGTCGCTCGACGTCAATCGCCCCGCCGCGCAGGAGCAGCTTGCCGTCCTCGGCACCCAGATCGATGTCGCGACGCTGCCGATCGTCGCGGGGCAGGGCCCGGTCGAGATCGCCCAGCGCGCGCTGCAGGCGGCAAAGCTGCAGGGCTATGACGTCCTGATGCTCGATACCGCGGGCCGCCTCCACGTCGACCAGCAGCTGATGGACGAGATGCAGGCGGTGTCGCGCACGGCGAACCCGGCCGAAACCTTGCTCGTCGTCGACAGCCTGACCGGTCAGGATGCGGTGCAGGTCGCGCAGCGCTTCACCGATCAGGTGCCGCTCACCGGCGTCGTGCTCACCCGCATGGACGGCGACGCGCGCGGCGGTGCCGCGCTCTCGATGCGCGCGGTCACCGGCAAGCCGATCAAATTCGCGGGCACGGGCGAAAAGCTCGACGGGCTCGAACTGTTCCAGCCGTCGCGCATCGCGGGCCGCATCCTCGGCATGGGCGACGTCGTCAGCCTCGTCGAGCGCGCCGCCGAAACGATCCAGGCCGAAGAGGCCGAGGCGATGGCGGCGAAGATGGCCAAGGGCCTCTTCGACCTCAACGACCTCAGGACCCAGCTCAACCAGATGCGCCGCATGGGTGGCCTCGGTGCGCTTGCGGGCATGATCCCGGGCATCAAGAAGGCGCAGGTCGCGGCGGCGCAGGGCGGTGCCGACGACAAGATGCTCATCCACTTCGACGCGATCATGGGGTCGATGACCCCCAAGGAACGCGCGAAGCCCGAAATCCTGACCGCGAAGCGCAAGATTCGCATCGCCAACGGGTCGGGAACCACGGTTCAGCAGGTCAACAAGGTGCTCAAGATGCACCAGGAAATGGCGACCGCGATGAAGAAGATCCGCAAGATGGGCGGGCTCAAGGGCCTCGGCGCGCTGTTCGGCAAGGGCGGCGGCCTCCCCGGAATGGGCGGCGGTGGCCTCCCCGGTCTCGGTGGAGGCGGATCAATCCCGCCAGAACTCGCTAATTTGATGAATAAAAAGAAGTAATTACACCCGAATTTCAGTTTACAGGTAAAAGGAAAATATCATGGCTACCTCCATTCGCCTCGCACGCGGCGGTTCGAAAAAGCGTCCCTATTACAAGATCGTCGTCGCCGATTCGCGCAGCCCGCGCGACGGCCGCTTCATCGAACGCATCGGCAGCTACAACCCGCTGCTCGCCAAGGACAATCCCGAGCGCATCAAGCTCGACGCCGATCGTGCGAAGCATTGGCTGAGCGTCGGCGCCCAGCCGAGCGACCGTGTCGCCCGCTTCCTCGACGCCGCGGGTGTCCAGGAACGCGCCGCGCGCAACAACCCCAACAAGGCGGTCCCGGGCGAGAAGGCCAAGGAACGCGCCGAAGAAAAGGCGCAGAAGCTGGCTGACGCCGAAGAAGCCGCAGCCGCTGCTGCCGCCGCTCCGGCACCCGAACCCGAAGTGGTCGAAGAAGCCGCTCCGGCTGAAGAAGCTGCCGCTGAAGAAGTCGTGGCCGAAGAAGCTGCCGCTCCCGAAGCTGCTGAATCGCCCGCGGCTCCTGAAGCCGCAGAATCGGATGCAACCGGTTCGGTGAAGAGCGAAGCGACCGCCGAAGCCGTTGCCGAAGCCGTCGCCGACGAAACCCCGGCCGACGCGACTGCTGAAGACGCGACCGCGATCGCTGAAGAAGTCGCCGAAGGCGGCCCGGTCGCTGCCGAAGCCGAAGAAGCTCCGGCTGCCGAAGAAGCGCCCGCTGAAGAAGCCGGCGAAGAAAAGGCCGAAGGTTAAGTCTTGGCCGACGCGAATCGCCCCGTCACCCTCGCCGCCATCGCCGGCGCGCACGGGGTACGGGGCGAGGTGCGTCTCAAACTGTTTGGCGAAGGCGCGGAGGCTCTCCGTGCCTTTTCCGTTTTTGAGGCAGGCGATCGCAAGCTGACCCTGAAATCGGTGCGCCCGGCGAACCAGGGCGCGGTCGCGACCTTTGCCGAAGTCACCGACCGCAGCGGCGCCGAGGCGCTGCGCGGCACCATCCTTACCGTTCCGCGCTCATCGCTGCCGCCCTTGGGCGAGGGCGAATATTACCATCACGACCTGCTCGGCCTGCCGTGCGTGTCGACTGACGGCGCGGCCATCGGCCACGTCGCCGCGATCGAGAATTTCGGTGCGGGCGACATCCTCGAAATCGAGAAACCCGACCGCAAGCGCTTCATGGTTCCGATGACCGCGCAGGCCGTGCCGGCGTGGAACGACGACGGCGTCACCGTGAATGCGGCGTTCGTCGAATAGCCGATTGTCCTGACCGGTCATTCTGATAGCCCCGTCGCACATCACCGGGGAGACTGTCATGCGTTGGAAATCGGGTTTTACTTTCGCTCTCATGCTCACAGGCGCGCTCCCCGCCACGGCGCAGGAAACGGCACCCAAGGCCCTCGACCAGCTTGCCCCCGAAATCGACGCGCTCTTCGCCAAATTCCAGGCCGAACAGCATGTTCCCGGGGTGGTCTATGGCGTCGTCAAGGACGGCAAGCTCGCCTATGTGAAGGGCATCGGCGTCCAGAACATCACCGACAAGCGCGCCGTCACCCCCGACAGCCTGTTTCGTATCGCCTCGATGACCAAGGCGTTCACTGCGCTGTCGATCCTGAAGCTGCGCGACGACGGCAAGCTTCGCCTCGACGACCTTGCCGAACAACATGTGCCCGAGATGAAGGGCTGGACCTATCCGACCAGGGACAGCCCGCGCATCCGGGTGCGCGACCTGCTTCAGCATGTCGGTGGCTTCGTCACCGACGATCCGTGGGGCGACCGCCAGCAGGTGCTGCCGCAGGACGAGTTCACCAGGATGGTCGCGGCGGGCGTGCCGTTTAGCCGCGTGCCGCAGAGTGGCCATGAATATTCGAACTTCGGCTATGCGCTGCTCGGCCGGATCGTCAGCAATGCTTCAGGCATGCCGTACACGGCCTATGTCCAGCAGACGATCCTGACCCCGCTCGGCATGACGAGCAGCGGCTTTGACGCGCCGAAAGCGCCCAAGGCGCGCTACGCGCTCGGCTATCGCTGGGAAAACGAACGCTGGACCGCCGAGCCCGAGATGGTCGACGGCGCGTTCAACGCGATGGGCGGGCTGCAGGTCAGCGCCAACGATTATGCCAAATGGGTCGCCTTCCTGCTCTCGGCCTGGCCCGCGCGCGACGATGCGGACAATGGCCCGGTCAGGCGGTCGACGGTGCGCGAGGTCGCGCAGGGCCTGAACTTCACCTCGGTGACGAACCGCACCGGGGCGAGCGGCGCCGACGCGTGCAAGCTGTCGAGCGCTTACGGCATGGGCTGGCGCGTCGCGCAGGATTGCGACCTTGGCCTGACGCTCGCGCACGGCGGCGGCTATCCGGGTTATGGCAGCCATGTGATGCTGATGCCCGACCATGGCGTCGGGATCTTCGCGCTGTCGAACCGCACCTATGCCGGCCCGTCGGGTCCCGCATGGGACACCGCGGTCGTGATGGACAAGGCGGGGCTGCTCGAAACGCGCGCGGTGCCGGTGTCGCCGGCGGTGGCGGACGCCTATGCGGCGGCAAAGGCGGCTTATGCCGCGGGCGATCTTGGTCCGCTGCAGGGCAAGCTCGCGATGAACTTCCTGCTCGACCGCTCGGCCGACAACTGGAAGGCCGAATTTGCGAAATTGAAGGCCGAGGTCGGCGAATGCCCGACCGACGAACCGCTCACGCCGACCGGGGCGATGTCGACCGCCTTCCGCCTCAACTGCGCGAAGGGCAAGCTCGACGGGGTCTTACTGCTCGCGCCGACGACACCTGCCGCGATCCAGGCGCTGCGTTTCCGCGTCGTGCCGCCCGACGCGCACTGACGTCGAGGGGATGGGTGTCGACGAGGCGGGGCCGTTAGCAAGGGACGACCCCGCCCCGTTTCGCCCTGGGCCTTGAGAGGGGGCGGGGTGACTTATCGCGCCCGGCGCTTTGGGGTCACGCCGCAGCGCGCGGCGGCGCGGGTGAAGACGCTGTCTTCGCCGGGCGCACTCGGCAAGGCGATCCATTCGCCGAGACGCCGGAACGGGGTCGCGAGCCAGTGGAGCCCGCGGGCTATATCGGCGCTGAAATGATCATGACCGTCATTCCAGGCGCGCATGAACTGCTCGTCTTTCATCGTTCATCTCCTTTCGCTTGGGTGTTGCCTAGATGCACCTCTCCGCATCGCGCCGCCAACAAAAGGCGTAGACCATATTATAAGCTGACCTTATAAGGTGCCATGTCCAAGCTTCCGCCCCTCGCCGCCGTCCGCACCTTCGAAGCCGCCGGTCGTCTGCAGAATTTCTCGCGCGCCGCCGAGGAGCTGGGGCTGACGCAGGCCGCGGTCAGCTATCAGGTCCGCCAATTGGAAGACCGGCTCGGCCGCGCGCTCTTCGTGCGTGAAAAGGGCCGCGTGCGCTTGTCGGAGACCGGGCAACGGCTGCTGCCCGCGATCAGCAATGCCTTTTCGTCGATGGGCGACGCCTTCGCCGCGCTCGGCAGCGACGAAGCCGATGTGCTGACGATCAGCACCATGGCGACCTTTGGCGGCACCTGGCTTAGCGCGCGTATCGGCAGTTTCCAGCTCGCCTATCCCGACCTTGCTGTCCGCATGTTGCTGAACAACGAGCTCGTCGATTTCAATGCCACCAACGTCGATGTCGCGATCCGCGTCGGCCGCGGAAGCTGGGCCGGCCTGCGCGCAGACTTCCTCTACCGCAGCCATGTCACGCCGATCTGCGCACCCGCCTTTCTGGAACTGAACAGCATCGAGACGCCTGCCGACCTGCTGCGTGTCGACCGGCTGGCACCCAATGACCCGTGGTGGGCGGGCTGGTTCGCCGCTGCGGGCGTGGTGAGCGGCCCGTTGCCGCAACGTCGCGGCATCGAACTCGACAGCCAGTTCCAGGAAGCGAGCGCAGTGCAGGGGGGCTATGGCATCGCGCTGATGACGCCCTTGCTCTGGCGCGCCGAACTCGACGCCGGGCGGCTCGTCAGGCCATTCGACGCGCTCTATCAGCCGGGGACCGCGCATTATCTCGTCCATCGCGAAAACCGGGTCGGGGTACGCAAGATCGAACGGTTCCGCGAATGGCTGCACGCCGAAATGGAGAAGGATCGCCACCTGCTTCCCGAAGAGCTATGGGAGCCGCTGCCATGAGTTTCACCGCCGTCCCCCTGACGCTTTACCCCGACATGTTTCCCGGTCCGCTGGGGCACAGTATGGCGGGGCGCGCGCTCGAAAGCGGGACATGGAATTGCGCGCCGGTGCAGATCCGCGACTTTGCGACCGACAAGCATCGCACCGTCGACGACACGCCCGCGGGCGGCGGCGCGGGGATGGTGCTGAAAGCCGATGTGCTGGCGAGCGCGATCGATCATGCGACGGCCGCGCATCCGGACCTCCCGATTCTCGCGATGACCCCGCGCGGCGCGCCGATCACGCAGGCGCGCGTGCGCCAGCTCGCGGCCGGCCCCGGCGCGATCATTCTCTGCGGCCGCTTCGAGGGCTTCGACGAACGCATTTTCGACGCGCGGCCCATCGAAGAGGTGTCGATAGGCGACATCATCCTGTCGGGAGGCGAGATGGGCGCTCTGTTGCTGCTCGACGCTTGCATTCGGCTGCTTCCCGGCGTAATGGGCGCGGCTTCAAGCGGTGACGACGAATCGTTCGAAAACGGTTTGCTCGAATATCCGCACTATACCCGGCCCGTAAAATGGGAAGGGCGCACGATCCCCGAAGTGCTGCGATCGGGGGATCATGCGAAGATCGCTGCCTGGCGGAAACAACAGGCGGAAGATCATACACGGTTACGCAGGCCGGACCTTTGGGAGCGTCATGTCGATGCTCGGGCCCGACCTGCCTCTGGCGCGCGGCGAAAAGAAAAGGACTAGAGGCATGAACCTCATCCAGACGATTGAAGCCGAAGAAATTGCCAAAGCGGCAAAGACCATTCCGACCTTCCGTCCCGGCGATACGCTGAAAGTCGGCGTGAAGGTCGTCGAAGGCGAACGCACCCGCGTCCAGAACTTCGAAGGCGTGTGCATTGCACGCTCGAACAAGGGCATGGGCTCCAACTTCACCGTGCGCAAAATGTCGTTCGGCGAAGGTGTCGAGCGCGTGTTCCCGCTCTATTCGCCCAACCTCGACAGCATTACCGTCATCCGCAAGGGTGCCGTGCGTCGTGCGAAGCTTTACTATCTTCGTGGCCGCACTGGTAAATCGGCGCGTATTGCGGAGCGCCGCGATTACCGGCCGGAAGCCAGCGAGGGCTAAGGGAGCTTTCCCAACCCCAAGCGAAAACAGCTTTCCAAAACGACCGGTTCCGCCAAAGCGCAGAACCGGTCGTTTTTATTTGGGCAAAGCGAATTCGATGCAGCAGTTCCAGTCATTCCAGCCGACACGGCGCGCCTTCATCGGCGCGGTGCCTGCCTATCTTTTTGGCATGGTTGGCGCGTCGGGCGAGGCGATGGCGGCCACCAATGCGCAACGGCTGGTCGTGGCAGCGCGGAAGCAGGTCGGCGTCACGCTGCGCTACGATCCCGCCTACACGGTGCTCGCTTTCCCCGGCGGCGACGTCGACCGCGCGAAGGGCGTGTGCACCGATGTTGTGATCCGCGCCTTCCGCGATGCGCTGGGACAAGACCTGCAGGCTCTTGTAAACGCCGACATGCGCGCCAACTTTACGGCCTATCCGAAAAACTGGGGACTAGGGCGCCCCGACCGCAACATCGACCATCGCCGCGTTCCCAATCTGGCGACCTTCTGGCGGCGGCAGGGCGCGTCGTTACCTGTTACCGACAATCCGGCCGACTGGCGGCCGGGCGATATTTTCACCGCATTGGTCGGCGGGCGCTTGCCGCACACCGGCATCGTGTCCGACCGCAAGGATACGACCGGCGTGCCGCTTGTCCTCCACAATATCGGCGGCGGCTCGCGCGAGGAGGATGCGCTGTTCGACCACAGACTGACCGGCCATTTCCGCTGGAAAGTCTGACGCTATTTTACCGGGTTTCTTGCACTGAGGAGTGAGTGAATGGGTTATCGTATCGTTGTCGCTGGCGCGACGGGCAATGTCGGGCGCGAAGTGCTCGCCATCCTGTTCGAACGCGAATTCCCCATCGACGAACTGGCGCTGGTCGCCTCGTCGCGCAGCCAGGGCCTCGACGTCGAACTCGGCGACACCGGCAAGACCGCCAAATGCCAGAATATCGACAATTTCGACTGGACCGGCTGGGACATGGCGATCTTTGCGATCGGCAGCGAAGCGACCAAGATCCACGCACCCAAGGCCGCGGCGGCGGGCTGCGTCGTGATCGACAACTCGTCGCTCTACCGGATGGACCCCGACGTGCCGCTGATCGTGCCCGAAGTGAACCCCGACGCGATCGACGGTTATACGAAGCGCAACATCATCGCGAACCCCAACTGCTCGACGGCGCAGATGGTCGTCGCGTTGAAGCCGCTGCACGACGCCGCGAAGATCAAGCGCGTCGTCGTTTCGACCTATCAGTCGGTGTCGGGCGCCGGCAAGGCGGGCATGGACGAATTGTGGAACCAGACGCGCCAGATCTTCGTCGGCGACGAAAAGGACATTCAGCTGTTCACCAAGCAGATCGCCTTCAACGTCATCCCGCACATCGACAGCTTCCTCGACGACGGCTCGACCAAGGAAGAGTGGAAGATGGTCGTCGAGACCAAGAAGATCCTCGATCCCAAGATCAAGGTCACCGCGACCTGCGTTCGTGTGCCCGTCTTCGTCGGCCATTCGGAAGCGATCAACATCGAGATGGAAAATGAGCTGTCGGCCGAGGACGCGCAGCGCATCCTGCGCGAGGCGCCCGGCGTCGTGCTCCACGACAAGCGCGAGGACGGCGGTTATATCACCCCCGTCGAATGCGTCGGCGACTTTGCGACCTTCGTCAGCCGCGTCCGCGAAGACCCGACGGTCGACAACGGCCTCAACCTCTGGTGCGTCAGCGACAACCTGCGCAAGGGCGCGGCGCTGAACGCAGTGCAGATCGCCGAACTGCTCGGCCGGCGGCATCTGAAGAAGGGCTAAGTCCAGATCCTCCCTGTCGCGAAGCGATGGGGAGGGGACCGTTCGCGAAGCGAATGGTGGAGGGGCCGCGATGTCGCACCAAATCCCCTCCGTCAGCCTCTTCGAGGCTGCCACCTCCCCATGCCTTGGGCACAGGGAGGATCCCATGGCGATTTGACGGCATTCGAGCTATGCCGCTGAAATGACCAGCCCCTATGCCTTTACCCATGCCCTCTGCCGCGCCCCCGCCCGTGCGGCGGTGAAGGGTATCCGCGCCGAAGGCGGCCCCGATCCCGATTTCTATGGCCTCGTCGCCGAGCATGAAGCCTATGTCGCGACCCTTCGCGAACTCGGCCTTTCGGTCGAGGTGCTGCCGCCGCTCGATGACTTCCCCGACGCGCTGTTCACCGAAGACGTCGCGCTGACCTTTCCCAAGGGCGCGATTCTGCTCCGCCCCGGCGCTCCGAGCCGCGCGGGCGAGGTCGGGCATATCCGCGAGCCGCTGGCCGCGCACCACGGCCGCCTCCTCGAAATGACCGGCCCGGGATACGCCGATGGCGGTGACATCTTGCGGCTTGCCGACCGTGTGATCATCGGCCTCTCGGCGCGCACCGACCGCATCGGCGCGGAGGAGCTCGCCGGCCTGCTCGGCAAGCTCGGCTACCGCGCCGAGATCGCCGAAACGCCGCCGGGCGTCCTTCATTTCAAGACAGGCTGCGGGCTGATCGACGCGCGCACGATCCTCGCCGTCCCCGCGCTCGCCGATTGTCCGCAGTTCGCCGGGCTGGAGGTCGTGACGACGCCGCCGGGCGAAGCGCCCGCGGCGAATATCCTGCGCATCCGCGACACCGTCCTCGTCGGCGACCGCTGGCCCGCGACGCACGCACTGCTCGCGGCACGCGGCATCGCAATCCGACCGCTGCCGACCGACCAGATCGCGCATATCGACGCGGGGCTCAGCTGCATGTCGCTGCGCTGGTGACGGCATCGAAAATCGCTGTCCTACAATATCTTGCTGCACTAGGTCATCGGCATGATGAAAGCCCCGACTTTGCGCCAGATACATGCATTTGCGAGTGAAGTTAGGCAGTTTTCGGCCATTTCCGTCCTCGCGGATTTCGGTCGATGACGGCCGGTTCGGCGCGTCCCAACGCGCAAAGGCCGCTGATCGGCCTGCTCCTTGCGCTGCTGCTCCTCGCGCAGATCGACCAGCCCTATCCCGAAGTCGCGCTGCTCCAGCATATCCCGACGATGCTGCTGCTCGTCGCGTCGCCCTGGCTGCTGCGCCGCTGGCCGCTGTCGACCGCGTCGGTCGCGTGCATCGCGCTCTTCATGGCGCTCCACACTCTCGGCGGGCGCTATGCCTACAGCAATGTCCCCTATGACGATTGGGGGCGCACGCTGACCGGGACGAGCGTCTCCGACGCCTTCGGCTGGACGCGCAATCATTATGACCGCCTCGTCCATTTTGCTTTCGGGGCGCTTTCGGTGATCCCCGTCGCCGAAATCGCGCGGCGCTGGGGCGGACTCGGCGCGCGCGGCGCGGCGTTAACCGTGCTTGGTTGGGTCTTGGCCATCTCGTGCTTTTACGAAATCTTCGAATGGCTGCTCACCATCGTCGCGGCGGGCGAAACCGCCGACCGCTACAATGGGCAGCAGGGCGACATATGGGACGCGCAAAAGGATATGGCGCTTGCCGCCTTGGGTGCGTTAGTGGTTATGGCGATGGGGCTGATCGTTCGGAACAGGAGATAGGCATGCGCAAGTTCACGACCCTCGCGATGATCGGTCTGCTCGCCGCATGCAAACCCGCCGCCGACAAGGCGCCGGTCGACGCCGACCCGGTCGCGCCGGCGGTGCCCGAGGCGAAGGCCGACGGGCCGAACGTCGCGACCACCGCGGTCAGCCTCGACGGCGAGGGGCTGCGCTTCGTCGACAAGACCAGCGGCAAGACCAGCCTGCTCGCTTTCGGCGTCCCGCGCGTACAGGCCGAAACCGCGCTCGCCAATGTCGCGGGCAAGGAGGACGACCGCAGCACCAACGCCGAATGCGGCGCGGGTTCGATGGAATTCACCCGCTACGACGCGATGACGCTCAATTTCCAGAACGGTAAATTCGCCGGCTGGTTCCTCGGCAACGAACCCGGCGCCGCGACCTATTCGACGATGAGCGGGATCGGCATCGGCACGACGCGCGCCAAGGCGGCGGAATCGGTGTCGATCGTCGACCTCGAGGACAGCACGCTTGGCGAGGAATTCAGCATCGGCAGCGGCGACAAGGTCATCGGCGGCATGTTCGCGGCGCCGGGCGATGCGGCGAAGATCGACGCGCTGTTCGCGGGCACCAACTGCTTCTTCCGCTGATATGGCGAGGGAAATCACCGGCGGCTGTCGCTGCGGCCAGCTTCGCTACCGTTTCGAGCAGGACGGGCCGCTGCTCAACTATTGCTGCCACTGCCTCGATTGCCAGAAATCGACCGCGAGCGCCTTTGCCGATCAGTTGATCGTATCGACCGACGCGTTGACACTGACCGGGCGGAGCGTGACCTATTCGACCGAGCGCCCGTCTGGCGGAACTACGATCAACCAGCATTGCCCCGACTGTTTCAGTCGCGTGTGCAATGCGAACACAGTCTATCCCGCGATGACGATCGTCCGCGCCGGCACGCTCGACGATCCGTCGGAGCTCGAACCGTTCGCGCATATCTGGGTGAAGCGAAAGCGCGGTTGGATCATAATTGCCGAAGGCGTGCCGACCTTCGACGACAGTCCCGATCCGATGGAGTTCATGCGCTTTGCAACGGAGCGACGCGGCGCCTGAGCCGTCAGTGCCCCATATCGGCGGCCGACGCCTTCGGCCCGCCCGGCCTCGGCGGGCGTAGCAGCAGCACCAGCGGCACCGACGCCAGCGTCACCCACATCATGGCCCAAAAATCGTCGATATAGGCGACCATCGCCGCCTGCCGGTTGATCTCGGCATTGACCATCGCCATCGCCGTGTCGCCTGCGATGCCGAAGCGGTCGGCGGTCGACGGGTCGAGCAGGCTCACCGAGCTGTTGGTGACGTGCGCCGCCAGATCCTCGTGGCTCGTCTGGATGTTCGAACCGAGCAATGTGGTGACGATCGAGATGCCGACCGAGGCGCCGAGGCTGCGGAACAGGTTGAGCAGGCTCGATCCGTCGGTGCGATACTGCGGCTGGATCGTCGCGAACGCCATGGTGTTCAATGGAATGAAGATCAGCCCCATGCCGAGGCCCTGCACCAGCCCGCTGATGATCACCGGCTGCATCCCCATCATCAGCGACCAGTGGCTCATCTGCCACAGCGAATAGGCGGCGGTCAGCAAACCGGTCCCGACCAGCCAGCGCGCGTCGATCTTGCCGAGCAATTGCCCCGCGACCCACATGCTGGCGAGGATGCCGACGCCGCGCAGCGCAAGCGCGACGCCGGTGTCGATCACCGGCCAGCCGAACAGATTCTGCAGCATCGGCGGCAGCAGCGCCATCGACGCGAACATCACCACGCCGATCACGACCATGAACCCCATCGCGGTGACGAGGTTGCGGTCGGCGAGCATCAGGCGGCTGAACAAGGGCGCGCGCGCGGTGAACATATGGACGATGAACATCCACAGGCAGGAGACGGCGACGCCCAGTTCGATCCAGATTTCGATGCTGTCGAACCAGTCGAGATGCGCGCCGCGGTCGAGCATCAGTTGCAATGCGGCAAGCCCGAGCGCGAGCATCGAGAAACCGAACAGGTCGAAGCGCCGCGTGACGCTCCGCGTCTTGGGCAGCAGCGCCCACATCATCGCGAGCGTGATCAGCCCGACGGGCAGATTGACGTAAAAGACCCAGCGCCAGTTGACGCTTTCGGTCAGCCAGCCGCCCAATATCGGGCCGAGGATCGGACCGATCATGATCCCCATGCCCCAGATCGACATCGCGCGTGCGTGGCGTTCGGGCGGGTTGATGTCGAGCATCACCGACTGCGACAGCGGCCCGATAAAGGCCGCGCTGACGCCTTGCAGGAAGCGGAAGGCGACCATCTGTTCGAGCGTCTGCGCGGCGCCGCACGCCATCGAGGCGATAATGAAGCCGACAACCGCGGCCATGAACAATTCGCGGCGCCCGATACGGTCGGCGAGCCAGCCGGTGATCGGCATCGCGACCGCCGAGGCGAGGATATAGCTCGTCAGCACCCACGTCACCGTCTCGCTCGTCGCGCCGAGCGCCGACTGCATGTGCGGGATCGCGACATTGGCGATCGTCGTGTCGAGGATCTGCATGATCGACGCGCCCATCACCGCGACCGTCAGCAGCCCGCGATAACGTACGCGTTCGTGCAGCGGGACGCTGTCGTCGTCAGGGAGCGCCGCGGCGGGGGAGCGGCGGGGGAGGGAGCGGCTCGCCATCAGCTAAAGCCCCTCCCCTTCAGGGGAGGGGTTGGGGTGGGGGCTATCAAGGTTGCGCAAAGCCGATAGCCCCCAACCGCTGCGACTAGCGAACAAGTTCGCAAGTCTCGCTGCCCTCCCCTTCAGGGGAGGGGTTTGAAGATATTGGGCGTGCCAACTCCGCATCCGAACTACTTCGTAAACACCCGGACGTCGGCCGACAGCCCCGCGATCATGTCGCGCGCGGGTTTTTCGTCGAAGGCGATGCGCACCGGAACGCGCTGCGTCACCTTGACCCAGTTGCCGGTCGCATTCTGCGCGGGCAGCACCGAAAATTCGCTGCCCGTGCCCGCGCCGATCGTCAGCACATGACCGCGCACCTTCACCCCCGGATAGGCGTCGAAGCTGATTTCCGCGCGCTGGCCGACGCGCATGTCGGCAAGGTCGGTTTCCTTGAAATTGGCCTCGACCCACGGATGCGCCGTATCGACCAGTGTGACCGCGGGAAGCCCCGCGACCATCATCTGGCCGACCTGCAGCCGGTCCGACTGCGCGATACGGCCGGCGCTTGGCGCGCGAACCGTCGTGCGGCCCATGTTCACCTGTGCCTGCGAGCGCTGGACGCGCGCCGCCTCGACCTGCGGGTTGATGCCGCTCGAAGGGCCGGCGGCAAGTTTGGTGCGTGCTTCGGTGGCGGCGGCTTCGGTCTGGCGCACACTCTCGCGCGCTTGGGCGACCGCATGGCGCGCCGCATCATAGGCGGCCTTGGTCGTAAAGCCTTGCTCCATCAGCGCCGCCTGACGCTGGAAGGTGATCTCGGCAAATTTGACGTCCTCGCGCGCCGCGGCGATGTCGACGCTTGACGTGTTCGCGCTCGCCGACAGATTGCCGACCTCGACTTCGGCGGCATCGATCGCCGCGGTCGCCTGCGCGACGGTCAGCGCATAGGGTTCGCCATCGATGCGAAAGAGCAATTGCCCGGCCGCGACCTGCTGGCCGTCGCGCACCGCGACTTCGGTGATCCGCCCGCCGACCTCGGCCGCGACCGACACCTTGTCCATCTGGACATAGGCATTGTCGGTCGACACCGATCCGCCGCTCGTCAGCCACCAGCCGGCACCGCCCGCGATCAGCAGTGCGGGCAGGCCGAACATCAGGATGCGCGTGCGCCAGCTTGCCTTGGGTGCGGCCTCGGCTTCGAGTGACGGGTTCGGCGAGGGGTCGGCCTTCGGCGCCGCCTTGGGCGGGGTCGCGTTTTCGGCCCTGGGGTTTTTGGCGTGGCGGGATGGGGAGAGCTGGTCCATCAGGCGGTCTCTTTTTCTTTTTGGCAAATGCGGCGGGACAAATTGGCGCGGACGCGCTCGACAAGGCCGACCAGCTGGTCGACTTCGGCGGCACTCAATCCTTCGACCGCTTCGGCAGTCAGCGCGTCGGCAATGGGACGCATCCCGTTCAGCAACTCGCCCGCACGCGGCGTCAGGTACAGCTTCCAGGCGCGGCGGTCGGCGGGATCGGCGCGGCGTTCGACCAGCCCGGCCTCGACCAGCCGGTCGACCATGCGCGACAGCGTGATCGGCTCGACTTCGATCAGCTCGGCGAGCGGTCCCTGGCGGACGCCCTCGTGGCGTTTGAGGTAGGTGATGAGCCGCCATTGCAGTGCGGTGATGCCGCTGTCGCGCGTGCGCGCGTTGAACGAACGCCGGAACAGGCGCGCGGTGTCGTTCAGCAAGAATCCGATCGTTTCACTCATATCCTAGGATATAATAGCAATTGCTACTATATTCAAGATCCCGATTTTGCAGCCAACAATCTCGAATCTGGTGTAAATTTTCTTTACACTGCTTGCACCTGGCGTGTTTTTAGGCAGGATGACGTCATGACTTTGATCGCCGACCTCTTCTGGTCCTTCCGCTCGCCGTATAGCTACCTCGCTATCGGCCGTTATCGCGCGCTCGCCGCCAGCCACGACGTGACGATCAACCTGCGTCCCGTCTATCCGCTCGCGATCCGTCAGCCCGACTTCTTCGAGCGCAACCATCCCAACTGGCTGAGCTATACGGTACGCGACATGATCCGCGTCGCGCAGTTCCACGGCATTCCCTTTGGCCCCCCGCGTCCCGACCCGATCGTGCAGGACATGGCGACACGCGCGATCGCGGCCGAGCAGCCCTATATCTATCGCCTGACGCGGCTCGGGCAGGCGGCATCGCGGCGCGGCAAGAGCCTCGCCTTCGCCCATGAAGCAGCGCAGCTCATCTGGGGCGGTGCGCAGGACTGGCACCTCGGCGACCATCTGGCGGACGCCGCGCGCCGCGTCGGGCTCGACCTCGGCGAACTCGATGCCGAGGCGGTGAGCGAGGCCGAGGTGCTTGATAACGAGATCGCCGCCAATCAGGTCGCGCTCGAAATCGCCGGTCATTGGGGAGTGCCGACGCTGGTGTTCGATGGCGAGCCCTTCTTCGGGCAGGACCGCATCGAAATGGCGAAGTGGCGCATGGAACAAAAGGGCCTGCGCCCGCGCTGATCGGCGCTTGCCGAACCGGGCGCGAAGGGCGCATAGCGCGGCGCATGACGATCGAACCCCAATATTTCGAGGCACGCGACCGCGTGCAACTGGCGTGGCGTGAGATGGGCCCAGAGGCAGGCGAAGGGCGTCCGTTGTTGCTGCTTCACGGCCTGTTTTCGAGCGGCGAGGTCAACTGGATCAAGTTCGGCACCGCCGCGCGCGTGGCATCCGAAGGCTATCGCGTGATCATGCCCGATCTGCGCGTCCACGGGTCGAGCGACGCTCCGCACGAGGAGGAATATTATCCGCCCGACGTGCTCGTGCGCGACCTTGAAGATCTGGTCGCGCATCTGGGTCTTGCCGATTTCGATCTCGGCGGCTTTTCGCTCGGCGCGCGGACCAGCGTGCGCGCGGTGGTCGCAGGCATGAAGCCGCGCCGCCTGATTTTGGGCGGCATGGGGCTCGCAGGGCTCGCGGGATGGCAAAAACGCGGGCAATTCTTCAAACGCGTCATCGCCGAATATGAGACGGCAAAGCGCGGCGACGACACATGGCTGTCGATCCAGTTCATGAAAACGATGAAGGTCGATCGCATCGCCGCGGGGCATCTGCTCGACAGCTTCACCGACACGACGCCCGAAATGCTCGCGGCGATTACCATGCCGACGCTGCTCGTGTGCGGCGCCGACGATCAGGACAATGGCTCGGCACCCGAGCTCGTCGCGGCGCTCGCCGACGCACGGCTCGCGACGATCCCCGGCACGCACATGTCGAGCGTCACCCAACCCGAGTTGGGCGAGGCTATCGCCGCGTTCCTGACCGCTTGACCGGACTCGCGGGAAGCGCCTAGCTGTCGCGATGCGCCGCAGAGCGCTGCGATAACATTCCAGAGGACGCACCCCATGAAAGCAATGATTTCGACGCTGTCGCTTGCCCTGTCGCTCGCGGTGGCGACCCCCGCCTTTGCCCAGGCCGCTCCCACGGCGGCCGACGCCGACGCCTTCATCGCCACGGTCGAAAAGGACCTGTTCGACTATACGGTCGAGGCGAGCCAGGTGAACTGGGTCAACAGCACCTACCTGACCGAAGATACCGATGCGATGGCGTCGCGGATCAACGCCGTCGGCACCGAAAAGTCGGTCAAATATGCGCTCGAAGCCGCGAAATATAAGGATGTCGCGGGACTCAGCGCCGACACCAGGCGCAAGCTCGATATCCTGCGCACCGGCATCGTCCTGCCCGCGCCGACGACGCCCGGAGCGGCGACCGAACTCAACACGATCGCGACCGACCTGCAGTCGCAATATGGCAAGGGCCGCGGCACGCTGAACGGCAAGGAAATCTCGGGCTCGGATATCGAGGCCGAGATGGGCAACGTCCAGAACACGCCGGCGCAATTCGCCGAGATGTGGACGAGCTGGCACGACAAGGTCGGCGCGCCGATGAAGGACGATTATGCCAAGATGGTCGGCATCGCGAACGCGGGCGCGAAGGAGCTTGGCTTCGCCGACACCGGCGCGATGTGGCGTTCGGGTTACGACATGCCGCCCGAAGAGTTCGCCAAGGTCACCGAGCAGATCTGGAACGACATGAAGCCGCTTTACGT
Organism: Sphingopyxis sp.; assembly: GCF_050725655.1. Lineage (GTDB taxonomy): Bacteria > Pseudomonadota > Alphaproteobacteria > Sphingomonadales > Sphingomonadaceae > Sphingopyxis. The sequence continues at coordinate 20,042 of NZ_JBOHHT010000095.1, forward strand.
GGCGCTCCACACCTATGTGCGCTTGAAATTGAACGAGAAATATGGCGACGCGGTGCAGCCCAAGACCGGCCCGATCCGCGCCGACCTGCTCGGCAATATGTGGGCGCAGGAATGGGGCAATATTTACCCGCTCGTCGCGCCCGCGGGCACCGGCGACCTCGGCTATGACATCGGCGACCTGCTCACCGCACAGGGCAAGGCGCCGCTCGACATGGTCAAGGCGGGCGAGAATTTCTATTCGTCGCTCGGAATGGCGCCGCTGCCCGAAACCTTCTGGAAGCGTAGCCAGTTCCTGAAGCCCGCCGACCGTGAAGTCGTCTGCCACGCCTCGGCGTGGGACATCGACAACAAGGATGATATTCGCATCAAGATGTGCATCAAGGTGAATGCCGACGACTTCATCACGATCCACCACGAACTCGGCCACAACTACTATCAGCGCGCCTATAACAAGCAGCCGTTCCTGTACCTCAACGGCGCGAACGACGGCTTTCATGAAGCGATCGGCGATTTCGTCGCGCTGTCGATCACGCCGCAATATCTCGTCGACATCGGTCTGCTCGACAAGGCGAAGGTGCCGAGCGCCGACAAGGACGTCGGCCTGCTGCTCCGTCAGGCGATGGATAAGGTCGCCTTCCTGCCCTTCGGCCTGCTCGTCGACCGCTGGCGCTGGGGCGTCTTCGACGGTTCGATCCAGCCCGCCGACTACAACAAGAAATGGACCGAACTGCGCACCCAATATCAGGGCATCGTCCCGCCGGGCGCGCGGCCGGCGAATGCGTTCGACGCGGGTGCGAAGTTCCATATCCCGGGCAACACGCCCTACACCCGCTATTTCCTCGCGCGCGTGCTGCAGTTCCAATTCTATCAGGCTGCGTGCAAGCAGGCCGGGTGGAAGGGGCCGCTCCATCGCTGTTCCTTCTATGGCAACAAGGACGTCGGCGCGAAGCTGAACGCGATGCTCGAAATGGGCGCGTCGAAGCCGTGGCCCGATGCGCTGCAAGCCTTTACCGGCAGCCGCGAAATGTCGGGCAAGGCGATGGCCGATTATTTCGCGCCGCTGAAGACGTGGCTCGACCAGCAGAACAAGGGCAAGCCGCAGGGTTGGTGAGCCGGGCGATCGACGACAAGCAGAAAGGCCGGGGCGGCGACGCCTCGGCCTTTTTTATTGGGTTTCGACCGACTGTTTGAAGCGTGCGAGCCGCGCGCTCGCGGCGGCGGCGTACGGACCGATCCAGCGGTCGTGGATGTCCTGGATCGGCACCGCGTTGAGGTGGTTCCAGCGCTCGCGGCCGCGGCGCTCGGCGATCACCAGCCCCGCATCCTCCAGCACCTTCAGATGTTGCATCACCGTGCAGCGGTCGATGTCGGCAAAATGGCCGCATAGCGCGCCGGTCGTCAGCGGCTGGTCCTTCAGATCGTCCAGAATCTGGCGCCGGATCGGCGAGGCGAGCGCCTTGAACGTCGCGTCGAACTGGTCGTGAATTGACATGTTATATAAATATAACATAAAAGAGTGCGACTCAAGCGGAGAATGGACATGGAACTGAAATTCAGGGTCGCGGCGCGGATCGCGAAGCCGGTGCACGAAGTGTTCGAAGCGGTCGCGGACCCCGCGAAGCTGTCGAATTATTTCACCACGGGCGGCGCCAAGGGCCGGCTCGAAACCGGCGCCACGGTCGAATGGGACTTTCACGACTTTCCCGGCGCCTTTCCGGTCTGGGTGATCGAGGTGGTGCAGGACGAGAAAATCGTCCTCGAATGGCAGGCGAACGAGGGCGAGCCGCCCAATGTGGAAGGCGGCGAGCACAAGGACGCCGATTACCGGACGCGGGTGACGATGAGCTTCAAGGGGCTCGACGACGGGCGCACTTTGGTCGAGATCGCCGAGGAAGGCTGGCGCGAAAATCAGGGTGCGCTCGGTGCCTCCTACGGCAATTGCCAGGGGTGGGCCCAGATGCTCTGCGCGCTCAAGGCATGGACCGAGCATGGGATCAATCTGCGCGAGGGCATGTATATTTAGCCGTGTCGCCGCGAGCAGAACAGCCATCGGGGGCGGCATTGCGAACGGCGCGGCCGGGCGATAGGCTGGACGCATGACAAGCGCACCGCCGGTGATGATCCTCGGTTGCGGTCGAAGCGGCACCTCGATCTTCGGCGAGCTGTTCGACGGCCTCGATCGCTACATCTATCAAAGCGAACCGGCGTTCGAGGCGGTGTTGGCGGCCGACTACAGCACGCCGCGGGCGTTCAAAGTGCCACGCGAAAGTAACCTTCATCCGGCAAGGCCGGGCCTGTCTTTTCCGCTCGATCGCTTTCTGGAAGCGGCGCCCGGCGCCCGGTTGTTCTGGATTGTGCGGAACCCGCTCGACGCCGTGTGTTCGCTCCGCGTCGGAATCGCGAAGCAATGGGGACATCATCCGAGGCCGCCCGACTGGAGGGACTGGCTTGCGGAGCCCTTGATCGCGCGATGCGCGCATCATTGGGGTTTTCTCAATCGCGCGGGATATGCGCAGGTCGAACATTGCGCCACGCTTGTCCGGTTCGAGGATATGATCGCCGATCCGGCGCGGTTTTCGGCCCGGATATGCGAGGCTGTCGGAATCGATCCCGCCGCCAATGCCCCGCATCTCGCGCAATGGGCGAAGCGGGTCCAGAATAGCAACAACAAGGACTTTATCGAAGCCTGGACCTCGCGGAGCTATTCGCGACCGGACCATAGGGTCCGCGTTGACCGCTGGCGCGAGAATCTGACCGACGAAGAGGCCGCCGCGATCTGGGATATCGTCGGCGATGCGGCTCAGGCGCTGGGCTACCGCGCCCCGGTTCGAAATCGGAGCTGAGGACGGGCGTCATTCCGGATATTCGAAGCGCAGCGGTCGCGAGCCGATCGGGGCGCCGGTGTTGGCGTCGACCACCACCGGGCGCACGACCTCGCCCGTTCCGTCGTCGATGTGGCGGCTGAGGGCGCCGGCGCCGTTATATTTGCGCCCCCACGCGCCGATCGCCATCAGGATCGGCAGGAAGTCGCGCCCCGCATCGGTGAGCAGATATTCGTCGCGCGGCGGGCGCTGGCTGTAGCGCCTTTTCGCGATCAGTCCCGCATCGGCAAGCGCCGCCAAGCGCCGCGACAGGATGTTCGGCGCGATGCCGAGGCTGGTGCGCAATTGCTCGTACCGCGTCAGCCCGCGCTCGATATCGCGGAGCACCAACATGCTCCAGCGGTCGCCGACGCGCATCAGCCCGCGGTCGACGGGGCAGGTGCCCAGATTATTTTCGTCGCTACTCATTGAAGTCATATGAGGCAGTCACTATCGTTTTGCAAGCGACTCGCTCCCGGGCCGCCTGCAAGGAGCATTTGATATGACTATCCCCAATGGAACGGCCCTGATCACGGGCGCTTCGACCGGCCTTGGCGCCGTCTATGCCGACCGCCTCGCCAAGCGCGGGCACGACCTGATCCTCGTCGCGCGTAACGGTGCTCAGATGGAAGAACTCGCCGCGAAGCTTCGCGCCGAAACCGGCGTCGCGGTCGACGTGATCGCCGCCGACCTGACCAGGAGCGACGATGTGACGCGGATCGAGCAGCGGCTGATCGACGACGCGGCGATCACGCTGTTCGTGAACAATGCCGGCATGTCGCTGAGCGGCGGCACGCTGGAAAATAGCCCTGCGGAAATCGAGACCATCATCGCGCTCAACATCACCGCCGCTGCGCGCCTCGCGATTGCGGCGGGCAAGGCGTTCGGTGCACGCGGCAAGGGCGCGATCGTCAATATCGCCTCGGTCCTCGCGCTTGCTCCCGAAACGTTCGAGGGCGTGTACAGCGGGTCGAAGGCGTTCCTGCTCAACCTCAGCCTGCCGCTCGCGACAACCGGCCGCGAAAAGGGCTTCCACGTCCAGGCGGTCCTCCCCGGCGCTACGCGCACCGAGATATGGGAACGCTCGGGCAAGGATGTCGATGCCTTCCCTGCGGAAATGGTGATGGGCGCTGGCGATCTTGTCGACGCGGCGCTGCACGGGCTGGATCGCGGCGAGGAAGTGACGATCCCGCCGCTCGCAGATGAAGGCCAGTGGAAGGATTATTACGCCGCGCGGCTCGCGATGGGGCCAAACTTGTCGAAGCGCGATGTGGCGGATCGGTATCGGGTGAACGAAGCGGTTTGAGGTCGATCCTCCCGGTGGCAGGACGCCATGGGCGGGGGCAGCGGCGCAGCCGCTGACCGAGGGGCCATGGCGCGGTCCCTCCACGACAGCTTCGCCGGCCCCCTACCTCCGCATCGCGGCAGGGAGGATCATTTCAGGCATTCCGCGCCATCAACCCGCCGTCGACCGGGATCACCGCGCCGGTGATGTAGCTCGCGGCCGGAAGTACGAGGCTGAGCGTGATGTGCGCGACCTCTTCGGGCTCGCCATAGCGGCGGAGTGCGGTGCGGCGCTTTGCGAACACCGCCTTGTCTTCCTCGGCCACCTTGTCGGTCATGCCCGTGCGAATCGGTCCGGGGCAGATGCAGTTCACCGTGATACTGTCCTTGCCGAGGTCGACGGCAAGGCCGCGCGTCAATCCGACCACGCCCGATTTTGCGGCGATGTAGGGCGTATCACCCGGCGTTGCGCCGAGCCCCTCGGTCGAAGCGATGTTGACAATGCGCGCGGCGTCGCTTTGGCGGAGCCAGGGCAGCGCGGCGCGGACCATGCGTTGGTGCGCGCTCAGCATCACCGAGATCGCGCGGTGCCAGATCGCTTCATATTCGTCTTCGGCGTCGAGCGGGCAGAAGCTGGAGACGCCGGCGTTGTTGATGAGGATGTCGATGCCGCCGAAATGCGAGGCGATCTTGGCGACCATGCGCTTGATCGCCTCGCTGTCGGCGACGTCGAGCGCGAAGGCTTTGGCGTTCGAGCCGGCTTCGGCCGCTACCGCTTCACAGGCGGGGAGGTCGAGGTCGGTGACCGCGACTTTTGCACCTTCGGATGCCAGCAGCAGTGCGGTCGCGCGGCCCATGCCGCTTGCCGCGCCGGTGACGATGGCGGCGCGGCCCGCAATCGAGCGCGACAGCACAATCAACGGAACGGTGGTTCGTTGAACGCGCGGAGCTTGCGGCTATGGAGCTTGGCACCCTCGTCGCGCATCGTCTCGCACGCGCGGATGCCGATCTGGAGGTGCGCGGCGATCGCTTCCTCGTAGAAGCGATTTGCCTGTCCGGGCAGTTTGAGTTCGCCGTGGAGCGGCTTGTCGCTGACGCAAAGCAGCGTCCCGTAAGGCACGCGGAAGCGGTAGCCTTGCGCGGCGATGGTGGCACTTTCCATGTCGATGCCGATCGCACGCGACTGCGAGAAGCGCAGCGCGCTGTCGGTGTAGCGCAATTCCCAATTGCGGTCGTCGGTGGTGACGACGGTGCCGGTACGCATGCGTTTCTTGAGGTCGGCGCCCGTGGCACCGGACACCGTTTCTGCGGCGGTCGCGAGCGCGACCTGCACTTCGGCGATCGGCGGGATCGGGATGGCGACCGGCAGCACCGCGTCGAGGATATGATCGTCGCGCAGGTACGCATGCGCGAGCACATAGTCGCCGATGCGCTGGCTGGGGCGCAGCCCGCCGCAATGGCCGATCATCAGCCACGCCTCGGGACGCAGCACTGCGAGATGGTCGCAGATCGTCTTGGCGTTCGACGGACCGACGCCGATGTTGACGAGCGTGATTCCGCCGCCATCGGGGGCGATGAGGTGATAGGCGGGCATCTGGTGCCGCCGCCACGCGCTGTCGGCGACGAGCGCGCTGGCGTTGACGCCCGGCTGGTCGACGTAAAGCCCTGCGGCGCCCGCGAGCGCGGTGTAGCGGCCTTGGCCGACCTGCGCGCCCGCCCAGGCGACGAATTCGTCGACATAACGGTGATAGTTGGTGAACAGGATATAGCGCTGGAAATGCTCGGGCGCGGTGCCGGTGTAGTGGCGGAGGCGCGCGAGGCTGAAATCGGTGCGCAGCGCGTCGAACAGCGCCAGCGGCTGCGATGCCGCGGGGTCTTGCCCGAACAGGCCATCGGCAAGTTCGTCGCCGATGTCGGCGAGTTCGGTGGTCGGGAAGTGGCGCGCGAGTTCGAGCGGGGTCACTCCGCCCATGTCCGATCCGTCGCTGGCGTCGAGCACATAGGGGAAGGGGATCTGCTGTCCGGTCCGCGTGACTTCGAGCGTGATGTCGTAATGGCGCGCCAGGAGCATGAGCTGGTCGCGCAGATAATCGGCGAACAGGTCGGGGCGCGTCACCGTAGTTTCGAAGGTGCCCGCGCGTTCGAAACGGCCGAAGGAGAGATTATGCCCCTTTTGTCCCTCGCGCTGTTCGCCGGTTGTGACGAGGCGGATCGCCGGATAGTCGAACAGCCCCGTCGCCGCGGCGTCGGCTGGCGGCAGCGTGCGGTCGTGGACATAGGCGGCGATGGCGGATTTAAGATTGGTGACCGACGTGCGGAAGCGCGTTTGAAGCTCGGCGATGATGTCGTCGACGAGTGCGGTGGGGTCGGTGGTTTCTTGCGATGAGTTGGATGTCATCGCGACGCTGTTGCATGAAAATGTGACAAAAGGGAAGGGGTGGCGGGCTGATCCTCCCTGTCGCGAAGCGATGGGGAGGGGGACCGCCGCCGCAGGCGGTGGTGGAGGGGCTGCGACGTCGCGCCATCCGCCCCTCCGTCAGCGCTTCGCGCTGCCACCTCCCCACGGCTGCGCCGCAGGGAGGATCCAGAGCTTACAGCTGCTCGAGCATATGGTCGGCGCTCGACACCTTGAATTCGCCGGGGGCCTCGACGTTGAGCTGTTCGACGACGCCGTCGTTGACGATCATCGAGAAACGCTGGCCGCGCTTGCCCATGCCGAACGCCTTGCCGTCCATGGTGAGGCCGACGGCTTCGGCGAAGTCGCCATTGCCGTCGGCGAGCATCGTGACGCTGCCCTCGGCATTGCCGCTCTTGCCCCAGGCGCCCATGACGAAGGCGTCGTTGACCGCGGTGCAGACGATTTCGTCGACCCCCTTCGCCATCAGCTCGCCGGCCTTGTCGACATAGCCCGGCAGATGCTTGGCCGAGCACGTCGGGGTGAAGGCGCCGGGGACCGAGAAGAGCGCGACGCGGCGGCCCTTGAAATAATCGGCGGTGTTGACCTGTTCGGGGCCGCTTTCGGTGACCTTTACGAAGGTGGCGTCGGGCAGCTTGTCTCCGGTCTGGATCGTCATGGTCGGCATCCTTTCACTCGAGGGGATTTTGATGGCGGTGACATCGGGTGCGTCGGTCGCCAAGTCAAGCGCGGCGCGGCGGTTGATCGAAAAGCTGGACCGCGCCGCCACGACGCGGCATGGTGCCGCTTATGAGCACAGACCCCACCTGGTTCACCGGCCAGCTGCTGCTTGCGCTGCCGGGCATCGGCGATCCCCGTTTCGAACATTCGGTGATCGCGATGATCAGCCATGACGAAGAGGGCGCGATGGGGATCGGCATCGACGATCCGATCGACGGCATGACCGTCGGTGCGGTGCTCGACCAGCTCGAAATCGCGCACGAGGTGCCGCTCGACCAGCCGGTGTTTCTCGGCGGACCGGTCGAGCCGTCGCGCGGCTTCGTCCTCCACAGCCTCGACTGGGGCGGGCAGGAGGCGGTGCAGGTCGGCGATCGCTGGATGGTGTCGAGCTCGCACGACATCTTGCGCGCGATCGGCGAAGGGCGCGGTCCGTCGCGCTGGCTGGTGGCGCTCGGTTATGCCGGATGGTCGCCGGGGCAGCTCGAAGGCGAGATGGTTCGCCACGGCTGGCATGTCACGCCGGGCAGCGACGGCCTGTTGTTCGAAACGCCGCCCGCCGAAAGGTGGCAGGCGGCGTTCGCCGAAGCGGGAGTGGACGCCCGCTTGCTGACGACGGAAGGCGGCGAGGCGTAGGAATATCCGTCGCCCCCTGCGAAGGCAGGGGCCGTTATCGACCTTGCGTTACATTTCGGACGGCCCCCGCCTTCGCGGGGGCGACGGTTTACTTGAGCGCGAGCAACGGGCGGCCCCGATTAAGGTTGGCGAGCGCGGTGCGCGCGGCCCAGCGCGAATCGACATAGCGACCATCGGCAAGTTCGAGATCGTAACGGATCGGGCTGCCGATCGCGTTGCCATAGGCCGCGGCGGCATCGACGGTGCGACCCAGACGAGCGTAAGCGGTGCCAAGATTGATCAGCCGCGACGGATCGCGAGCGTGGAGGGTGGTTTCGCCGGTCAGCTTTTCGACAGCTGCCTGGTTTTCTCCGGCCTTGAGCTCGGCATAGGCCACCGGCAGAATCTCTGACTCACCGGCCTGCGGCGCGGTGACGACGACAATGGATTGCGCCGCAGCGGGACTTGCGAAAGCCAATACAACGAGCGGCAGTAGAATTTTTTTCATTTTTGTATCCCTCCGAAAACTTTGGATGATTTTCTCGCGCATCGGCAGGAAAGTCAATATTTCGAGGGTGTTGTAATACTCGTGTCACAAAGACGAATTATGCTATCCGCAAGGAGTTCTATAAGTCAAGATTTTCAGAATCTTGGCGATCTGGACTCGTTGTCACAAAATCGTGGCTACGACCGTCATAATTGCGTCCGCTAAAAATTATTTTCGCAGGCCGGTGCATTTCGCGCCCGCGATTCGTGCGTCCGGCATCCGGCCGGGCGGTGCCGATATTGCGATATAAAGAAAAGTTTATATTTGATCGGCGGTGCGCTTTCGGATAGGGCGCGCAAGATAATTACCTCATATTTTCGTGGCCGCTCGCCTGCGGCCGAACTCGCCTACAGGAGACTGAACGTGGCCACTCTCGCCGCCGATACCCGTGATTATGTCGTTGCCGACATCAAGCTTGCCGATTTCGGTCGCAAGGAAATCAACATCGCCGAAACCGAAATGCCGGGCCTGATGGCGCTGCGCAGCGAGTTCGGCGCGGCGCAGCCGCTGAAGGGCGCGCGCATCGTCGGCTCGCTCCACATGACGATCCAGACCGCGGTGCTGATCGAGACGCTGACCGCGCTCGGCGCCGACGTCCGCTGGGCGACGTGCAACATCTTCTCGACGCAGGATCATGCCGCCGCCGCGATCGCGGCGACGGGCGTGCCGGTGTTCGCGGTGAAGGGCGAAAGCCTCGCCGATTATTGGGACTATGTCGGCCGCATTTTCGACTGGGGTGTCGAAGACGGCACGACCTGCAACCTGATCCTCGACGATGGCGGCGACGCCACGATGTTCGCGCTGTGGGGCGCGAAGCTCGAGGCCGGACAGGAAATGCCGGCACCCGAGAATGAAGAAGAGATCGAGATGCAGCGCGCGCTGAAGGCGTTTGTCGCGGCGAACCCCGGCTACCTGACCAAGACGGTCAAGGCGATCAAGGGCGTGTCCGAAGAAACGACGACCGGCGTCCACCGCCTGTACCACATCGCCAAGAAGGGCGAGCTGCCCTTCCCCGCGATCAACGTCAACGACAGCGTCACCAAGTCGAAGTTCGACAATCTTTATGGCTGCAAGGAATCGCTCGTCGACGCGATCCGCCGCGGCACCGACGTGATGCTCGCCGGCAAGGTTGCGACGGTTGCCGGCTTCGGCGACGTCGGCAAGGGCTCGGCGCAGTCGCTCCGCAACGGCGGCGCGCGCGTCCTCGTTACCGAAATCGATCCGATCTGCGCGCTGCAGGCGGCGATGGAGGGCTTCGAGGTCGTGACGATGGACGAAGCCGTCAAGCGGTCGGACATCTTCGTCACCGCGACCGGCAACGCCGACGTGATCACCGCCGAGCATATGGCGGGCATGAAGAATATGGCGATCGTCTGCAACATCGGCCACTTCGACAGCGAGATCCAGATCGCGGCGCTCGCCAATTACAAGTGGACCGAAGTGAAGCCGCAGGTCGACCTGGTCGAATTCCCCGACGGCAAGCAGATCATCATCCTGTCGAAGGGCCGCCTCGTGAACCTCGGCAACGCGACGGGCCACCCGAGCTTCGTGATGTCGGCGAGCTTCACCAACCAGACGCTCGCGCAGATCGAGCTGTGGACGCGCAGCGAGCAGTATCAGAACGACGTCTATGTTCTGCCCAAGCATCTGGATGAAAAGGTCGCGGCGCTGCATCTCGACAAGCTGGGCGTGAAGCTGAGCCAGCTGAGCCAGAAGCAGGCCGATTATATCGGCGTTCCGGTCGAAGGGCCGTTCAAGCCCGATCATTATCGTTATTGACCGGATGAGGGCCGGGCCCTCTCCGCAACGATAAAAGCTGTGGACGGCGCGCCCATCGGACGATGCGGCGCGCCGATCCGTATGACATGCGATTGAAACATGACTCCATCGCCTTTAGGGCTGGCGAGAATGGCACCGAAGACAGCCGAAGCGTGGAAGATTGAAGCGGGATGAGCGGATCGCTTTCCCCAACCTTTTTGTTCGCCCTCGGTCTGTTCGCCGCACTCTGGCTGCTTGCCGGATTTTGGGCGACGGTGCGCGGGATCGCGATGCAGCGGCGCTCGGCGTTCGTTGCGGGGCAGGCCGAAAGGCTCGCAAGCCTTGTCGAAGCGTCGCCGCAGCTTCCCGTCATTGTCCGCGCCGACTGGCGGATCGAGGCGAGCGAGCGGCTCGGCCGCTGGTTGGGGCTCGAGCGCGGACCGCGCAATTTCGACGAGCTGCGCGGGCTGGGCAGCGGGCTGGACGCGGCGGGCCATGATGCGTTGCGGCAGGCAATTCTCGGCGCGCAGCGCGGCGCGAAGCCCTTTACGCTGAGCCTGAAGCCCGAGGGTGGCAACCGGGCGATCATCATCCACGGCGCCGCGGCGCCGAACGCGGTCGGCGGGCCGGGCGGCGTGCTGCTGTGGCTGAGCGACGCGACCGATGGGCAACGGGCGCTGGCGCATGCGCGCAGCGAGCGCGACGAGGCGTTGGCGGCGTTCGAAGCCTTGTCGGGGCTGATCGAGGCGGCGCCCTTCCCGATGTGGTTCCGCGACATCGATCTCCATCTCGCGCTCGTCAACACCGCCTATGTCCGTGCGGTCGAGGCGAAGAGCGCGGTCGCGGTGATCGATGGCGGGATTGAACTGTGCGAGACCGTGGCCGGCGTGAGTGCCGCCGAAGCCGCCGACGAAGCGCGCATTGCGGGTTCGGCGCAGGTTCGCACGATTCCGGTGACGATCGAGGGCGAGCGCCGCATCATGCGCGTCGTCGACGTGCCGCTGGCGCCGCAAGGCGGCCGCGTGATCGGGATCGCGGGCTATGCGATCGACATCCAGGAACTTGAAACCGAGCGCGGCGCGCACCGCCGCTTCGTCGATACCCAGCGCGAGCTGCTCGACCGCCTGTCGGCGGCGGTTGCGCAATTCGGTCCCGATCAGGGGCTCAATTTCGCCAACCTGCCGTTCCGCCGGCTGTTCGGTATCGAGTCCGAGGATGTCGCCGAGGCGTTGCCGTTCGCGCGGCTGCTCGATGCCTGGCGCGAACGCGGGCGGACGCCCGAGGTTCGCAACTATCCCGAATGGCGGCAGGCGCATGTCGACTGGTTCGCGCAGCCCGGCGCGAGCGAAGAGGATTGGCTGCTGCGCGATGGCACGCACCTCCACGTCGTTGCGCAGCCGACCCCCGATGGCGGCCTGCTGCTGATCGCCGAGGACAAGACCGAGCAGGTGCAGCTTGCGGGTGCGCGCGACACGCTGCTGCGCGTGCGTACCGCGACCTTCGACAATCTGTTCGAGGCCGTGGCGGTCTTCGCGCCCGACGGGCGGTTGCATCTGTGGAACCAGCGTTTCCGCCGCCTGTGGGGAATCGATGAGCCGACGCTTGCGGCACATCCGCGCGTCGATGCGCTGATGGGCGGGCTCGCCGACCGGCTCGCCAAACCGAACCAGATCAGCATCGTGCAGGAAGTGATCCGTGCCGCGACGCTGGAACGGCAACAGCGCGTCGGCGAGGTTCGCTTCGCCGACGGGCGCCATTTCGATTTCGCGTCGATCCCGCTGCCCGACGGCAATGCGCTGCTCATCATGCTCGACATCACGGCGAGCCGGAAGATGGAAGGGGCGCTGCGCGAACGCAACGAGGCACTCGAAGCCGCCGACAAGGCGAAGACCGCGTTCCTGTCGCGGATGAGTTATGAATTGCGCACGCCGCTGACCTCGATCGGCGGCTTCGGCGAGATGCTGCAGGCGGGCTATGCCGGCAAGCTCGGCGATCAGCAGCGCGCCTATATCGATGCGATCATGGATTCGGTCGGCGTGCTCGGACGCCAGATCGACAATGTGCTCGACCTCGCGCAGGGCGAGGCGGGGACGCTCGCGGTCGAACGCGCGCCGGTCGATATCCGCGCGCTGCTCGAAGGCGCGCTCGCCGACGCCAAGCCCTTTGCCGACGGCGAGAAGGTCGAACTCGTGGGCAATATTTCGGCGAACCTCGGGAGCATCGACGGCGACGCGCCGCGGCTGTCACGCCTCGTCGCGGGGCTGCTCGACAATGCGGTGCGTTTCACCGCGCCGTCGCGCAAATCGGGCGCGCGCGTGCTGCTCCACGCTGATGGCGATGCGCGCGGCGTCGATATCATCGTGTCCGATAATGGGCCCGGCATGCCCGCGGCGGCGGCTGCGGTCGCCAAGGGGCAGCAGGCGGGGACCGCGACCGGCGGCATCGGCCTTGCGCTCGCGCGCCATCTCGTCGCGGCGCATGGCGGGACGATGGAAGTGGTGAGCGAGCAAGGTCAGGGCACGCTCGTGCGGATCAGTCTGCCGCGCGGCGCATGACGGTTTTTACCTGCAACTATGGCTTGGATGAGGCCGAGCGGATTGGCGCTGCGATCGGGACGGCGCTGATCGCGGGCGACGTCGTGTTACTCTCGGGCGACCTTGGCGCGGGCAAGACGACGCTGGCGCGCGCGATGCTGAAAGCGCGCGGGCTAGCGGGCGAGGCGCCCAGTCCGACTTTTGCAATCGTCCAGCCCTATGCGCCGCCCGAGGTCGATTTGGCCGTCGCGCATGTCGATCTCTATCGCATCGAGGACGAGGATGAGCTGATCGAGTTGGGGCTCGATGACTATCTCTATGACGGCGCACTGCTGATCGAATGGCCCGAACGGCTGGGCAGCGAAGGCTGGCCGGACGCGCTGCTGCTCACGATTTCGGGTGAGGGCGACGCGCGCGTCTTGACAGCGTCGGTGCCGCCCGCTTGGGGGGCAAGATGGCCGCTCCGATGATTCCTCCCGCCCATGCCCCGGCGTTCCTTGCAGCGCATGGCTGGGGCGACGCCCAGATTTTGCCGCTCGCCGGCGATGCGTCTTTCCGCCGCTATTTCCGGATCGTCGACGGCGACCGGCAGGCGGTGTTGATGGACGCCCCGCCGCCGCACGAGGACCCGCGCCCGTTCATCGCGGTCGCCGAATTTCTGTGCGAACAGGGGCTGACCGCGCCGACGATCCTCGCGCGCGATCTGGAGCGGGGCCTGCTGCTGATCGATGATTTCGGCGACGTGCGGCTGCGCGAAACGGTCGATGAGGCGCCGCATACCGAGGCCGGTTATTATGCCGGGGTGACCGACCTGCTTGTCCACCTCCACGCGCGGCCACCGATGGACGGGCTGCCGGTGCATGGGCTCGATCAATGGCTCGACGAGGTGATGCTGTTCAGCGACTGGTATTGCCCGGCTTTCGACATCGAGGTCGACCGCGACGCGTTTCGCGCCGCATGGGCCGAGGTGCTGACGCCGGTCGAGCATGACGGCCTGCCGCGCGTCACGGTGCTGCGCGACTATCATGCCGAAAATATCATGCTGGTGCCCGGCAAGGGGGGCATCGCCCATTATGGCCTCCTCGATTTCCAGGACGCGCTCGTTGGGCACCCGGCGTATGATCTCGCCTCGGTGCTCGAAGACGCGCGGCGCGACGTGAGCCCGGCGGTCGAGGCGGCGATGCTCGCGCGCTATCAGTCGGCGACGGGGCAGGACGTCGAAAGCGCCTATTGGGCGCTCGCGGCGCAGCGCAACACGCGCATCCTCGGCGTTTTCGTCCGCTTGTGGAAGCGCGACAACAAGCCGCATTACAAGAGCTTCCAGCCGCGCATGTGGGGGCTGCTCGAACGCGATCTCGCGCATCCGGCGCTTGTCCCCGTTCGGCAATGGTTCGACGCCAATGTCCCCGCTTCGAAACGGGCGGCGATTTGGAAGGCAATGGGGCAGTGACGACGAAAATCGAAAGCGCGATGGTGATGGCGGCCGGGATCGGCAAGCGCATGCGCCCGCTCACCGCGACGCGGCCCAAGCCGCTGGTGCGCGTCGCCGGCAAGGCGCTGATCGACCATAGCCTCGACCGCATCGAGGCGGCGGGCGTCGAGCATGTCGTCGTCAACGTCCATTATCTCGCCGACGCGCTCGAAGCGCATCTGGCGTCGCAGAAGCGCAACTTCAGCATCGCGATTTCGGACGAGCGCGACCTGCTGCTCGAAACCGGCGGCGGGATGGTGAAGGCGCTGCCGCGGCTTCGCGGCGACCCGATCCTGATCGTCAACAGCGACAATATCTGGACCGACGGGCCGCAGGACAGCATCCGCCATCTCGCGCGCCACTGGGACGGCGACAGGATGGACGCGTTGCTGCTGCTGATCCGGCAGGCGAGCGCGACGGGGCATGGCGGCCGCGGCGATTTCCATATGGACGGCGATGGCAAGCTGTCGCGCCGCAAGCCGGGGCGGATCGCGCCCTTCGTCTACACCGGCATCCAGCTTATTTCGCCGCGGCTGCTCGATGATGCGCCCGAGGGAGCATTTTCGACCAACATCCTCTGGGATCGCGCGATCGCGGCGGGGCGGCTTTATGGCCTGTCGCACATGGGGCAGTGGTTCGACGTCGGCACCCCGGCGAGCATCGCGCCGACCGAAGCCGCGCTGACGGATGGCTGACGCCAAACCCACCGTATTTTCCATTCCCGTCCAGCGGGCCTTCGCCGATGCGTTCGCCGCCGGATTGATCGCCCGCTATGCCGATGGTGCGCTGGGGCTGGCGCAGGGCTTGATCGTGCTGCCGAGCAATCGGGCGCGGACCGCGGTGCAGGCGGCTTTCGTGCGCGCGGGGGGCACCGGTTTGCTGATGCCGCGGCTCGCGGTGATCGGCGATGCCGACCTCGATGAAAGCGTCGCGCTCGCGCTGGACCCGATCGACGAGGCCGAAGCCATCCCGCCCGCGATCGATGCGCTGAAGCGGCGGCTGATGCTCGCGGGGCTGATCGAGAAGCATAATCCGGCAGGCGAGGAGCCGATCGCGGGCGCCGCGGCGTTCCAACTTGCCGAGGGGCTGGGGCGCGTGATCGATCAGCTCCATTATGAAGAGATAGCGCCGTCGCGGCTCGCCGATATCGAAAGCGCACTCGGCGACCTTGCCGGGCATTGGCAGGCATCGTGGCGGCGATTGTCGCTGCTCGTCGATCAGTGGCCAAAGCTGCTCGCGGCGACGGGGCATATTGACCGCGCCGATCGCCGCAACCGTCTGCTGAGTCGCGTGACCAAGGGATGGCGCGTCGCACCGCCCGCGCGCTTCGTGGTGGCGGCCGGTGTCACCACGGCGGCGCCCGCGATCGCGCGGCTGCTGCGCACCGTCGCTGATCTGCCTCAAGGCATGGTCGTGCTGCCGGGTCTGGACATTGGCATGGCCGGCGAGGAGTGGGATGCGCTCGGCCCGGTGAAAGCCGATCCTGATAAGCCCCACGAGCGCCCGCTGGAGACGCACCCGCAATATCATCTGAAGCTGTTGCTCGGGCGCATGGGTATGTCGCGCGACGAGGTGCGGCCCTGGGACGCGACCTCGCCCTTCGACGGCCCCGATGCGCGCGCGCCCTTCACCTCGCTGCTCTTCGCGCCCGCCGCCTATACGACACGCTGGCAACAGGCGGGCGATCTGAACCCCGGCATCGCCGGTGTCAGCGCGGGGGTGTTCGCCGACGACGGGCAGGAGGCGCAGGGGATCGCGCTGATGATGCGCCACGCGCTCGAAACGCCCACGCGCACTGCCGCGCTGGTGACCCCCGACCGCGCGCTCGCGACGCGCGTCGCGGCGGCGCTCGCGCGTTGGAATATTTCGGTCGACGACAGCGCGGGGCAGCCGCTCGGGCAGACGCCGCCGGGCGCGCTGCTGCTTGCGCTCGCCGAATTCGCTGCGGCATTCGATCCGGTGCGGCTCGTCGCGCTGCTCGGGCATCCGCTCGTGCGTGCGGGCGAAGCGCGGCTCGGCTGGCTCGATCAGGTACGGCGGCTCGACCTTGTGCTGCGCGGGCCGGGACTGGTGCCCGGCTGGGACGGAGTGACCGCGCGGATCGCCGAACGCGCCGCCGCTTCGAAAGCGCGCGGCCATGCCGAAGCAGAGGCGATCGGCGACTGGTGGGCGGATGTCGCCGCCGGACTGGGCACCACGCTTGCGCCCTTCGCGGCGGGCGTTCCCGCGCCGCCTTCGGTCCTGCTCGGCGCGTTGCAGGCGGCGCTCGGCTGGCTGACCGGCGAGGGGGCGTGGACGGGCCATGCCGGGCGCGCGCTGTCCGAATTGTTCGACCGCTGGGCGCTCGCGAAGGGCGACGGCCCGGCGCTCGTCGCGCCCGCCGACTTTCCGGCGATGCTCACCGACCTCTTGTCGAGCGAGAGCGTGCGGCCGCCCTATGGCGGGCACCCGCGCCTGTTCATCTGGGGACTGCTCGAAGCGCGGCTCCAGCGCGCCGATGTGATGATCCTCGGCGGGCTCGACGAAGGCCGCTGGCCGCAGCAGCAGAGCCCCGACCCGTGGCTCGCGCCCGGTATCCGCCGGATGCTCGGACTCGCGGCGCCCGAACGCCAGCAGGGCGCGGCGGCGCATGATTTTGCGGGGGCGTTCGCGGCGCGCGAGGTGGTCGTGACACGCGCACAGCGCAGCGGCGGCGATCCGGCGGTCGCGTCGCGCTTCTGGCTGCGGCTCGCGGCGCTCGCGGGCGAATTGCCCGAGGCGCGGCTGGGCGAGCAATCGGTGATGGCGCTTGCGGGGATGCTCGACGTGCCGCCGGGCGTCAGCGCGCCGGCCGAAAAACCGCAACCGGCGCCGCCGCTCGCGGCACGGCCGGGCCGGATCAGCGTGACCGGGGTCGATCAACTCGCGCGCGATCCCTTTGCCTTTTATGCGGCAAAGATATTGCGGCTGAGCGAGCTCGATCCGCTGAGCAGCGGCCCCGACGCGAAGTGGTTCGGCATTCGCGTCCATAAATTCCTGCAGGACTGGCAGACGGCCGGGCTGACCGAAGCCGCGTTCGATATCGAACTGGCGGCACTGCGGTCAGACCCGGCGCTCGATTCACTGGCCAGCGCTTTCTGGTTGCCGCGGATCGAGCCGTCGCTGCGCTGGGCGGCGGAGCGCGTTTGGGCGTCGCGCGACGAACGCTGGCCGGTGGCGAATGAGGTGCGCGGCGAACAGGTCGTCGATGGCATCCTGCTCCACGGGACCGCCGACCGTGTCGACCAGACCGCCGATGGCACCTTGGCGATCGTCGATTACAAGACGGGTGCGGCGCCGTCGGGCAAATCGACGGGCGACGGGCTCAACAGCCAGCTTGGCCTTCTGGGCTTGCTGGCGCAGGACGCGGGGCTCGGCGACCTCGCGCCCGAAATCGTCGACGCGTTCGAATATTGGGAACTGAAGCGCGACCGGAAAAAAGAGGTTGATGGCGCGGTCAAGGCCATCCGCGGGCAAAAACCCAAACCCGCGACGGCGGGCGCGGTCGTCGAGCGCGCGCGCGAAGTATTCGGCGACCTGATAGCGCGTTACCTGTTGGGCCAGGAGCCGTTTGTTCCGGGCGATACGGGCAAGCGCTATGCCGATTTCGACCATTTGATGCGCCGCGACGAATGGTTCGGACGGGGTGACGCCGACGATCGCGCGACCGAAGTGGGGGCGGCATGATCGACCCCGACAAGCAGCTCAAAATGCTCGATATAGGGCAGCGTGCCGCGGCGCAGCCCGACGATCATGTCTGGCTGGGCGCGTCGGCGGGGACGGGCAAGACGCAGGTGCTGTCGGCGCGCGTCCTGCGCCTGATGCTGGAAGGCGTGTCGCCCGAAGCGATCCTTTGCATCACCTTCACCAAGGCGGGAGCTGCCGAAATGGCGCATCGCATCCACGAGCGGCTCGCGATGTGGGTGCGGATGGACGACGGCGACCTGCGCACCGAACTCCGGGCTTTGGGATTGGACCTTGAACTCATCGGCTATGATCATGGCGTCCCGGCGCTGATCGAGCGGGCGCGATCGCTGTTCGCGACGGTCATCGACAGCCCCGGCGGCGCCGTTCGCGTCCAGACGATCCACAGCTTTTGCCAGACCTTGCTCGCCAGCTTCCCGCTCGAGGCCCGGATATTGCCGGGGTTCCGCGCGCTCGAAGATAGCGAGGCGCGCGCGCTGCAACGCGAGGTGCTGGGCAAGCTCCTGTCGCAACCGGGGGGCGACGGCGATCGCATGCGAAGCATCGCCGCGATGCTGTCGCGGCGGTTGGGGCAGGATGCCGCCATCGCCTTCCTCGCGCGCTGCGCCAGCAGTTTTACGGCGGCGAATGCGCCGCGGCTTGCGCCACGGGCGACCGACCTGCGGACGGCGCTCGACCTGCCGCAGGGCGACCCCGCCGACTGGCGGGCGGCGGCGATTGCGGATGGCGCCGTCGCCGATGCCGATATCGCGGCCGTGGCCCTCAGTGGCCGCGACTGGGCGACCAAGACCGGCGACGGGCGGGCCGATATCATGGACGACTGGCGCCGCGCGGATTCGCATGGGCGCGCGGCGATGCTGGCCGCGGTGCGCGGCTGCTTCGTTACCGGGACGGGCGATCTGCGCGCCGACTACACCAAGGAAAAGGGCGCGATGCGCGGCTGCCTTGGTGCCGCGGAACGAATCGTTGCCGCCACCGGCGATCTTTTGGCAATCGCCACCGCGATGCAGGTCGCCGACGATCTGGCGGCGGCGTGGGATCTCGGCAGCCGCTTTGCCGAAGCCTATGCCCTCGCCAAGCGCGACAAGGGCTATGCCGATTTCGACGACCTGATCAGCATCGCCGGCCACCTGCTTGCCACCGGCGATTTCGGCGACTGGGTGCGCTTCAAGCTCGACCAGCGCACCGATCATATATTGGTCGACGAGGCGCAGGACACGAACGCGCGGCAATGGGCAATTATCCTGTCGCTCGCGGCGGAATTTTTTGCCGGACTGGGCGCCAAGGACGACCGCGTCCGCACGATGTTCACCGTCGGCGACCGCAAGCAGGCGATCTTCGGCTTTCAGGGCACCGAACCCGCGGCGTTCGAGGCCGCGCGGATCCGCTTTGGCGAGCGGGCGATGGCGGGCGGCAGGCCGTTCGAGGATGTCGATCTCGACACCAACTACCGGTCGAGCCCCGCCGTGCTCGACGTCGTCGATGCGTGGATCGCGGCGGGCGCGCCCGAACTGATGGGGCTGGAAAGCGACGAGCCACCGCACATCCCCGCCGATTTCAACCGCGACCGCGCGGGCCGCGTCGAGCTGTGGGAGCCGCTGCCGGTCGGGAAAGCGCTCGATGCGGCCGCCGACGACGAGAGCGACCGCGAGGACGGCGAGGAAGATGCCGGATCGGGCGAATCCTCCGTGGCGGCGAGCGATCCCGCGAGCCTGCGTCTGTCGCGCGCGATTGCCGACGAGGTGCAGGACTGGATCGAACATGGCAAGGACGGGCGGAGCGTCGCGCCGGGCGATATATTGATCCTCGTCCGTCGCCGTCGCGACCTCGCGGCGCGGATCGTCGCGCGGCTGCAATCGCGGCACGTGCCGGTCGCGGGGGTCGATCGTTTTTCGCTGACGCAGTCGCTCGCGGTGCAGGATCTGCTCGCGGCGATGCGCTTCGCGGTGCAGCCGCTCGACGACCTCAACCTGGCCGGCTTGCTGGTCTCGCCGCTGTTCGGCTGGACGCAGGACGATCTGTTCGGTTTTGCCCATGCCCGCAAGGGCCGCACCTTGTGGGAGCAGCTTCGCGCGCGCGAAAGCGACGCGCCGCCCGAAACGATGGCGGCGCTGCGCGGATTGCTCGGCATGGCCGACTTCACCACGCCCTTCCGTTTCCTGGACGCTATCTTGTCGGGGTCGCTCGACGGGCGGCGCAAACTGTACCGCCGGTTGGGCCGCGAAGCCCGCGATCCGATAGACGAATTGCTCGGACAAGCGCTCGCCTTCGCACAGCGGGAAGTGCCGTCGCTGCTTGGCTTCCTCGCCCACATCGCCGCCAGCACGGCCGAGATCAAACGCCAGACCGAGGCGCGCAGCGACGTTGTGCGGGTGATGACGGTGCACGGGTCCAAGGGGCTGCAGGCGCCGATCGTCATCCTCGCCGATGCGACCGACGATCCGCGGCCGCGACGCGTGAGCTTCGACCTGTCGATGGGCGAGTGGGAGAAATTGCCGGTGTTCGGGCTGGGCAAGGACGAACGGCACGGTGCGATCGCCAAAGCGCATGACGACAAGGAAGCGGCCGAGCGCCAGGAGCATTGGCGATTGCTCTATGTCGCGATGACGCGCGCCGAGGAATTGCTGGTCGTCACCGGGATCACCAAGACCGTCGACCGCACGCTGCCCGACAATAATTGGCATGGCGCGGTCGATGCGGTGATGGCTGACATGGGTGCCGATTGGCAGGATGCCGGGCCGCGTTGGGGGCGCAAGCGCGTTTATGCGGTGCAGCCGAAGAAATGGGCGCGTCCGCCGAAGGACAAGGCTCGGCAAGTGGCGCCGCCGGTTGTCGTGCCGCCCTGGGCGCGGCGATCCGCGCCCGAAGAGGCGCGCCCGCCGCGGCCGCTCGCGCCGTCGGCGCTGGGTGAGGACGATGTCGCGTCGCCGCCGCAGGGGGGCGAGCGTGTGGTCGCGGTCGAGCGCGGTTTGCTGCTCCACGCTTTGTTCGAGCGCTTGCCGCCGGTTCTGGCCGAGCGTCGGCGGGCTGCCGCGTTGCACTGGCTCTCGGTACAGGCGGCGGCGCTCGACGAGTCCGCGCGCGCGGCGATGGTCGACGAGGTGCTCGCGGTGATCGAGGATCCGGCGCACGCCGCGCTTTTCGGTCCCGGTTCGCTGGGCGAAGTGCCGCTGTCGGCGGTCGTTGACGGCGTGGTCGTGGCGGGAATCGTCGACCGGCTGCTCGTCACGCCCGACACGGTAACGGTGATCGACTATAAGACCGGGCGGCATGTGCCGGCGCGTGCTGCCGATGTCGCGCCCGCCTATCTGCGGCAGATGGCGGCCTATCGCGATGCGCTGAAGGTGATCTTTCCCGGCCGGCGCGTCGCAACGGCTTTGCTCTATACCGCAGGACCTCGGCTGATCGTGCCGGGCGATGACCTGCTCGACGCGCACAAGCCGGGCTTGCCCGCAACCAAGGCGAATTTGCCGGGCCCACCCCTTGAGCCGGACGCGCCGACGCCTTAGCTTGGGGACAACAGAATTTCAGGAGTTCAGACTATGGGTACCAAAGCCATCACCGACGCCAGCTTCCAGTCGGACGTGCTCGACAGCGACACCCCCGTACTCGTCGATTTCTGGGCCGAATGGTGCGGTCCGTGCAAGATGATCGGCCCGTCGCTCGAGGAAATCTCGGACGAACTCGCGGGCAAGGTCGTGATCGCCAAGATCAACATCGACGAAAATCCCGACGCGCCCGGCAAATATGGCGTGCGCGGCATCCCGACGATGATCCTGTTCAAGAATGGCGAGATCGCCGACACCAAGGTCGGCGCGGCGCCGAAGAGCGCGCTCAAGGGCTGGCTCGAAGACGCACTTTAGTCTCTTTTCGTCATCCCGGACTTGATCCGGGATCCATGCGGACCTCTCAGATGTGGGCCATGGACCCCGGATCAAGTCCGGGGTGACGACGTAAAAGGATCAGCTCCGGTAATCGGCGTTGATGCTGATATAGCCATGGGTCAAGTCGCACGTCCAAACGGTCGCCACACCTTCGCCCAGCCCCAGGTCGGCGCCGATGCGGACGTCCTGACCTTTGAGATGCGCCGCGACCGGCGCCTCGTCATAGCTATCGACGGGTAGCCCGTCCTTCGCTACCCAATGATCGCCGAAGCGGATCGCGAGCTTGTCGCGGTCGGCGGGTTCGCCCGCTTTTCCTACAGCCATCACGACGCGGCCCCAGTTCGCGTCCTCGCCCGCGATCGCGGTCTTCACCAGCGGCGAATTGGCGATCGCGAGCGCGACGCGCTTGGCGCTGTTGTCGCTGATGGCGCCGGTCACTTGTATCTCGATGAACTTCGACGCGCCCTCACCGTCGCGCACGACCTGCTGCGCGAGGTCGAGCGCGACCTCGCGGATCGCCGCGTAGAGCGCGTCGGCGCCCGGATCGTCACGCGTGGTGAGCGTGGCGTTGCCTGCCTGTCCGGTTGCGAAGAGCAGCACGGTGTCGCTGGTCGAGGTGTCGCTGTCGACGGTGATGCTGTTGAAGCTTCCGCCTGTCGCCTCGCTCAGCATCTCCTGCAGCAGCGCGGGCGCGATCGCGGCGTCGGTGAAGATATAGCCGAGCATCGTCGCCATGTCGGGGGCGATCATGCCCGACCCCTTGACGATTCCCGCTACCTGAACGGTCTTGCCGCCGACGATCGCGCTCGCGGCCGAGCCCTTGGCGAAGGTGTCGGTTGTGCCGATCGTGCCGGCGGCCGCCTCCCACGAGCAGGGCTGTGCGTTGAGCGCGGCGTCGACCCCGGCGCGCGCCTTGTCCTTGGGCAGCGGCACGCCGATGACGCCGGTCGAGCTGACGAAGACCTCGTTCGCGTCGCAGCCGAGGTGGACCGCGACCTGCGCCATGATCTGTTCGACCGCCTCACGCCCGCGATAGCCGGTGAAGGCATTGCTGTTGCCGGCGTTGACGATCAGCGCGCGGCCCTTGCCGCCCTTCACTTGTTCGCGGCCAAGCTCGACTTCGGATGAGCAGCACACGTTGCGCGTGAACACGCCCGCGACCGTGGTGCCGGGCGCGAGTTCGACATAGGTCAGGTCGCAGCGGTCCCAATTCTTGTACTGCGCGCGCGCGACGCGGCGCGTGACCCCGGCGATTTCGGGGAGGGCGGGAAAGGCGGCGGGGGCGAGGGGCGAGCGCGTGGTCATGATGGAGCGCTTAGCGGGTGTTACGCTCATGCAAAAGCCCCTCCCCTTCAGGGGAGGGGTTGGGGTGGG